>CACMJW010000001.1 GCA_902614125.1 uncultured Pelagibacteraceae bacterium
GCAAACTGAGAAAGAAATAATTACAGATACTCAAGATAAGAATGAAAATAAAGATGAAATCGAGGTTGATAATTTAACTAATTTAGATAAATCAAAAAAAGAAAAAAAAACTGAAACAAATAAAATAGATCTAGAAAAATCTAAGGAAAAAATAGAAAAAAAAAATACAAAATCAAGCTCAAATAAAAATGATAATGATATATTTAATATTGTAAAAGATGTTGAGTACTTAACGGCGGATAAAAATGGTAATAAATATAAAATTCTAGCAACATCTGGTAGAACTAATCAGGACGATAAAAATATCTTAGATCTTGATAATGTTAAGGGTGAGATTACCTCTGATGAAAGATCAACAATATACATAGTTTCTGACTTTGCTGAATATAATTCATCGACTCTTGGTTCAAAATTTTACAAAAATGTGGTGATAAATTATGAAGATAAACAAATAACTTGTGAAAATTTTGATATAAATATGGATACAAATATTGCTATAGCTTATAATAATGTTGTAGTAACTGATCCTAAATCAACTATGAAAGCAGGAAAAATAGCTTTAAATATAGAAACTAAAGAAATAGATATTAATCCTGAGAGAAGTGAAAAAAGTAAAATACAAATAAATACTAAACAATAATGGCAATTATAAAAAAATTTAGAATTAAAAGCTTTAAAGAACAGGAAACACTTGTTGAGTTAAATAAAGTCTCGATGTTTTACAACAAATTACAAATATTAAATGATCTTAATCTAAAGATTAATAGAAACGAGGTATTGGGAATGCTTGGTCCAAATGGCGTTGGGAAATCTACAATTTTTCACATAATTACAGGATTGAAAGATCCTAGCTATGGAAAAGTGTTAATAAATAATGTTGATTGTACAAACATCCCAATTTACGAAAGAGCAACAAGATTTAAACTTGGATATGTTCCACAATATGGTGGCTTTATTCAAGATTTAACTTTACATGAAAATTTAAAACTTGTTGCTGAAATTCATGTTAAAGAAAAAGATCTTAGACAAACAAAAATTGAGAAAATTGTTTCTCAGTTTGAGTTTGATTCACTTTTAAAAATTAAAGCAAAACATCTGTCAGGAGGTCAAAAGAAAAAATTAGTCATTGCAATGGCTTTAATAAATGATCCAAATATTTTATTACTAGATGAACCATTTGCAGCTTTAGATATATTGACGATTAAGATGCTGCAAGAGATAATTGTAAATTTACAATCAATGGAGAGAATTACAGTAGTTGTGTGTGATCACCAGGCAAGAGATCTTTTAAGCTGTGTTGATAGAGCAATAGTATTATCGAATGGAAAAATTATTGCATCTGGGAGTCCTAATGAAATAATCAATGATAAAAATGCAAGATTAGCTTATTTTGGTGATGAATTTAAAATAAATTAATTCATAAATGCCAAACCAAATAAAAATTTTTAACAAAATTAAATCATATAATAAAGTTATAGAAGTATCATCAGACAAAAGTCTATCTATAAGGGTAATTTTATTAGCAAGCCAAGCTATTGGAGTCTCTACAATATCAAATTTATTGGAGTCTGAGGACGTGTTAAATTCAATTAGATGCATAAAAAAACTTGGTATCAAATGCAAGAAAATAAAAAATAAATATAAAATTCTTGGATATGGTTTAAACAGCTTTGATATAAAAAAAAAAATAACAATATATGCAGGAAACTCGGGAACACTTGCGAGGTTGATACTGGGTTTATTGGTTAAATCAGAAAAAACTGTAAAAATTATTGGAGATAAAAGTCTTTCAAAAAGGGACTTTTCGAGAGTTACAGATCCACTAAAAAAATTTGGAACAAATATAAAATCACAAACAAGCTCTTTACCAATTGAAATATTAGGTACTAACTTTTTAAGACCAATAAAATATTTTGAAACAAGAGGAAGCGCGCAATGTAAAAGTACTGTAATGCTCGCAGCCTTAAACACTCCTGGAACAACAATTATTAAAGCAAAAAAATCAAGAAATCATACTGAACTTTTATTTAAATATTTAAAATTACCTATTAAAATAAAATCAAATAAGGATTTTGATTTTATAGAAATTACTGGACTAAAACAGTTTGATGCATTTAATTATGTTGTACCGGGAGATATTAGCTCATGTGCTTTTTTTATAGTTTTAACAGCTCTTTCAAAGAATTCAAAAATTAGAATTAAAAACGTTAATGTAAATAAAAGCAGAATAGGAATAATCACAATTTTAAAAAAAATGAATTGCAAAATTAGTTTAAAAAATAAAAAAATTTATAAAGGTGAAGAAACATCTGACATTGTTGTTAAAAGTTCAAAAAATATAAAAGGTATCAATTGTCCTTCGTATTTAAATAGTGCAGCAATAGATGAGTTCTTAGTAATTTTTTTAATTGCAGCAAAAGCTAAGGGTATTTCTAGTTTTAAAAATTTGGGTGAGTTGAACAAAAAAGAAAGTCCAAGATTAGATATTGCTACTAGTTTTCTTAAGAATATTGGGGTTAGAGTTGAGAGAAAAAAGGATGATATTAAAATTTTTGGAAATCCTAATCTTGAGCTAAATAAGAATATTCACATTAAAAATTATTTAAAAGATCATAGAGTTTTTATGATGTCTTGTATCGCTGCATTATCCTTTGGTGGCAAATGGAAAATAAATGACAAAGACTCAATTAATACATCATTTCCAATATTTCTTAAAATTTTAAAAAAATTGGGAGCAAGAATAAATTGAGAAATCTTGGTAGAAATATTGAATTTAAAATTGCAGCTGATGGAGGTAGTGCTTCTGGTAAGACGACAGGTGGAAAATTAATTGCAAAAAAATTACAAATGAAATTCCTTTCCAGCGGTAATCTATATAGATTTTGTGCACTTAAAATCCTAGATAATAAAAATAAATATGATGTAAGGTATATAAATAAAATCGCTAATTCCATTACTTTAAAAAAATTACGTAATAAAAAACTTTATAACCCTGAAGTTACAAGATTATCTTCAATTATTGCAAAAAAATCCTATGTTAGGAAAGCTCTACGAAATTTTCAAAAAAATTTTATTAAAAAATCTAGATTAGTTGTTATTGAAGGACGAGATATAGGCTCAAAAATAATGCCAACCGCAGACCTAAAACTTTTCTTTACCTGTTCTACAAAAGAAAAAGCAAAAAGAAGACTTAAAGAGTTTCAAAGTCTGGATAAAAAGATAACTTTAAAACAAGTCGAAAAAGCCCTGATTCAAAGGGATAATGAGGACACTAAAAGAAAAATAAGTCCCTTGATTATGACCAAAAATGCTGTATTAGTCGACACCACTAAATTAACAATAAAGCAAATGGAGGCAAAACTTATTAATTTAGTAAAGAATTCTATTAAAAAAAAATATGGAAATTTATAAAGATCTAAATTCACCAGCCACTAAACAATTTGAAAAATTATTAAACAGTCAATTATCAAAAAACAAAATTGAAGAGGGTAAGATCATTGAGGGAAAAATTACCAAAATTACTGATAAATATATATTTTTATTTATACCTGGACTTAAAAGTGAACCTGTTATTGATATCAATGAAATGAAAATGATTGGCATGCAAGATAAAGTTGTGGAAGGTGCAACAATATCTGTTCTTCTTGAAAAGATTGAGGACAAAAATGGTGACGTATTAGTTTCAGCACAGAAAGCTCAAAAAATAAAAGGTTGGTATGAGTTAGAAAAGGCTTATGAAGATAATGAAGCAATTAATGGGAAAATTACATCTAAATGTAAAGGTGGTGTTATAGTCGAACATTTAGAGACAGGATCATTAATGTTTTGTCCTGGATCACAAATTTCTGACAAACCAATGAAAAATATCGATCATTTAATCGGTGTAGAACAAAAATTTGCAATTATTAAATTAGATAAAATTAGAGGAAATGCATGTGTATCAAGAAGGCAAATTGTGTCTTCCCATAAAAAAGAGGACAAAGCTAAAATAATAGAAAAATTTAAAGTAGGTGATATCATTAAAGATGCAATAGTAAAAGGATACTCATCTTTTGGATGTTTTTTTGAGGTTAACAACGAAATTGATGTATTAGTTCATCTTCAGGAAATTTCATATTCCAGAGTAAATCATCCTGATGAGATATTTAATATTGGCGAAAAACACGATTTGAAAGTAATTTCGATTGATATGGATAAACTTCAGATCGGTTGCTCTATTAAACAATTATCCCCAGATCCTTTTGAACATATTTCAAATTATGAAATTGGAAAACCATATAAAGTTAAAGTTGTTAAAATCACAGATTATGGTTGTTTTTGTGAACTAGAACCAGGTTTAAGCACATTGTTACATAGTAGTGAAATTAGTTGGACAAAGAAAAATATACTGCCAAAAAAACTTTTTAAAGTCGGTGATATGATCCAATGTATAATCACAGATATAGACAAAGACAAAAGAAGAGTTGCAATTTCACATAGGTTAACTACCGAAAATCCATATACTACTCTAGAAAATAAATACCCTGTTGGCTCAGATATCGAGGGAATTGTAATGAGTGCAAATGAGTATGCTTTATATGTGAAACTTGGTGATTTCGATATTGATGGTTTCTTACATTCAAATGACCTCTCTTATTCTGGAAAACCTGAGGATGAATTAAAAAAACATAAAAAAGGGGATAAGCTAAAAGTTAAAGTTTTAGAAATAAAAAAAGAGGATCAAAAAGTTAGAGTCGGATTGAAACAGTTAGAGAAAGACCCATTTGATTTCTTTAAAGAAAAGAAAGTTAATGATATCATAACTGTTAAAGTTGTATCATCCGATAACAAAGGTTTAATAGTTAAACCAGAAGGATGTGATTTAGAATTCCTAATAAAAAAATCTCAAATTGCAGTTAACGCAGCAGATGCCCGGCCTTCGCGTTTTGTAGGTCAAGAGCGAATAGACTCGGCTATTTCGGAAATAAATTTTGAAAAAAGAAAAGTAAGCTTAAGTATTAAATTACTTGAAGAGCTTCAAAACAAAGAAGCAGTTGACAAATTCAGTTCACCCCTTTCAGGAAAAAACCTTCCATTTTCATCGCTTTCTGAGAAATTAGATGATAAAAAGAAAAAGAAAACTGAATAAAAACTAAATTGTCAGTAGTAAAATCAGACTTAATTAAAGAACTCTCAGATAATTATCCAGGAATGCTTCGTCGAGATTTATCAAAATTAATAGATATAATTCTTTACGAAATACAAAATTCATTAAAGCGTGGAGAAAGGGTTGAATTAAGAGATATTTTTACTTTAGATCCTAAGATTCAAAAAGAGAGCATAAGGCGAAATCCAAAAACTGGTGAAAAAGTATTCGTTAATGAAAAAAAGAGTATTTTGTTTAAAATGTCAAAAGAATGGGCCAACAAAATTAATGAAAAAGAATAAGATATTCGTTGCTTGCGACACTACAAATATTAAAAAGATTAAAGAAATAATTAATAAAACTCAAATTTCTAATTTAAAAGTTGGATATAAATTTGGTCTTGAGTTTTTAAATTCAAAAAACGGAAGAACTTTTGTTTCAAAAATAAAAAATAAAACTGTTTTTGCTGACCTAAAACTCCATGACATACCGAATACCTGCGCATCTACAATTAAAGCAATAAAAGATTTAAAAGTGGATTATTTAACAATGCATATAAGTTCTGGTTTAGATGCTCTTAGAGCTGCCAAAAAAGTATCAGGGAAAATTAAATTAATTGGTGTAACAATTTTAACTTCATTAGATAATAAAGCTTTGAAAGAAATTGGATTTAGTAAAGATCTAAAAAAAGTAGTTCTTTACAAAGCGAGATTAGCAAGTAAAGCTAAACTTGATGCAATAGTGTGTAGTGCCCAAGAAGTAAGAATAGTTAAAAAAGTATTTAAAAAAGAAATAATAACTCCTGGGATAAGATTTAGTTCAAATACAAATGATCAAAAAAGAACTTTAACTCCAAAACAAGCATTTAAAGATGGGAGTGATTGGCTAGTTATAGGAAGACCCATTACAAAAGGAAATATTAGAAAAAATATCCAAACATTAATAAAACACTTAAATTAAAATGGATGCAAAGATTTGTGGTGTCAAAGATCCAAAAACCTTAGACTACATAATTAATCATAATTACCCCCCAAAGTTTATTGGGTTTATTGCTAATTATCCAAAATCAAAAAGGTATTTAGAATTTAACAAACTCAAAAATATTTTAAATGTTGATAAAAAAAATATCAATTTTGTTTGTGTGTTAGTCGATCCTGATAATGAATTGCTTGAAAAAATAAATAAGTTAAGTTTTGATTATCTCCAACTCTATAAAGTTTCACCAAATAGGACAAAAAAAATAAAAGAAACATATAACATAAAAATAATAACTGCTCTTACAATCGAAGATATAAATGATGTTTTAATTTATAAACAATATGAGAAAATTTCAGATATAATTTTATTTGATAGTAAAGGTTATGAAAAATCTGTTGGCTTTAATCATGAACTGCTAAATGAGGTGCCCAAATCAATAAATAAAATGTTAGCTGGCAACATTAAGTATAATGATAAGCTTGATAAATATATTAAAATAACAGATATTATTGATATTTCAGGAAGCTTGGAAACCTCTGGAGAAAAAGATATTTCTAAAATAAACATTTTTTTAAATAATATAAAAAAATTAAATAATGAAACTTAAAAAAAAAATTCCGCTTATTGATCAACATGATAAATTTGGTTTCTGGGGCGGTAAATTTGGCGGAAGTTATATCCCTGAAACATTAAAAAAACCTATAGATGATCTTACAAAAGAATTCTCTAAATTAAGAAACAATAAAAGCTTTATAAAAAAAAGGGACTTTTATTTCAATAATTACATTGGTGCACCTACTCGTTTTATTAAATTAGAAAATCTTTCTAAGCATTTAGGTGGTGCTCAAATTTGGGCTAAAGTAGTTTCTGACGCAAATGGTGGTGCTCACAAAATATATAATGCTACTGTTCATGCTTTGCTTTGTAAAAATATGGGAAAAAAATACATTGTTGGTGATACTGGAGCAGGATACGCGGGCAAGATGTTAAGCATGGCAGCAAAAAAGTTTGGACTTAAATGTAAAATATTTATGGGGGCTAAAGACATTAAACGTCAAAAGCCAAATTGTGATGCCATGAAAAAAAATGGTGCTGAGATTGTTCCAGTTACAACTGGAAGTCAAACTTTAGTGGATGCAGTTAGTGAATGCATGAGATACTGGGTATCGAATTGTGATACTACTCATATGTGTGTAGGTTCTACAGTTGGTCCAAATATATTTGTTAAAATTTGTGGCTGGAGCACAGCACAAATTTCAAGAGAATTAAAAAGACAAATAAAAACTCAATTTAAAAAAATTCCAAAAAAAATTAAATTGATTAATTGTGTTGGTGGCGGGAGTTCAGCTTATGGCTTCTGGAGCGAATTTGTCGATTTTCCAAAGTCACAAATTGAATTAATAGGGGTTGAAGCAGGAGGTCCAAAAAACTCAAAATTACATGCCGCCCCATTAAGCAGAGGTGCAAAATTAGGTGTGCTGCATGGAGCAGCTTCATACGTTTGTCAAAATAATGAAGGACAAATAAATGAGACTGAATCGATAAGTGCTGGATTGGATTATCCTGGGGTAAGTCCAATACATTGTTTTCTAAAAGATACAAAAAGAGCAAGATACACATATGCAACAGATGAAGATGCATTGAATGCTTATAAACTTGTAACAAAATTCGAAAAACTTAATCCAAGTTTAGAACCCAGTCATGCATTTGCTGAGGCAATTAGAATTTGCCCGATGTTAAATAAAGATACAGTCATAATTGTAAATTCATGTGGGGACGCCAAGAAAGATAGAGATATTTTAAAAAGAAGATTAGGCAAAAGAATATGATTAACCCAATTAACTTAGCGTTTAAAAATGCAAAAGAAAAAAAAAGACCAGCTTTATTAACCTATACAGTAGCAGGCGATAACACTAAAAAGAAATCTTTAGAAATATTAAAATCAATTTCTAAGGATGTTGATATTTGTGAAGTCGGATTTCCTCACAACACACCCATAGCTGATGGAGGTCAAATTCAGACAAGTGCATATAGAGCACTGAAAAATGGATTAAAAATTTCCGATGTATTTCAAATAGTTAGAGACTTTAGAAAATCAAAAAATTCAAAACCAGTAATATTAATGGGTTATTACAATATGATTTATCAATATGGGGAAAATAATTTTATAAAAAAATGTAAAAGTTCTGGAGTAAATGGATTAATTGTTGTTGATTTACCTTGGCCAGAAAATAAAGAATTTGCAAAAAAGTGTAAAGCAAAAACTATTAGCTTTGTACAATTACTATCTCCTACTACATCTAAAGAAAGACTAAAAAATATAATAAAAGATTCTCATGATATGATTTACTATATAAGTATGTTATCAACTACAGGTGGGAAGCTTAAAGTATCTCCAAAACAAATTTTAAATAATTATAATAAAATAAAAAAAATTGATCCAAAAAAGAATTGTGTAATTGGCTTTGGAATAACCGAAAAAACTATTGCAAAGTTAAGATCTGCTGACGGATTGGTAGTTGGAAGTGCTATTTGCAATGAAATAACAAGGAGTTTAAACAATAGACAAAATCCTGTCACAAATGTAAGTAAATTGGTGGCTAAATTAAGAAATAAAATTTCATGAACTGGTTAACAAAAGCAATTAAATTTGGTGAAAAAATAAAAAAGGTTTTAAAGAAAAGACCTTCAAAAGAAGATATTGAGAATTCAGATTGGACGAGTTGTTGCAAAGGTCCTGTTTTAAAAAAAGAACTTGAAGATAATTTATGGGTATGTGGTTCTTGTGGTAAACACCATCGAATAAGTTGTAGACAAAGATTTGACATTTTATTTGGTAAGAATGCTTATGAAATTCTTGAAACGCCTATACCAGCTGAAGATCCTTTAAATTGGGTCGATACAAAATCTTATAAAGATAGGTTAAAGGCCGCTAGAAAGAAAACTAATCAGAACTGTGCTGTAATGATTGCAAGAGGAAAAGTTGATGGAATTGAAATCACTGCAGGTGCAATTAATTTTGATTTTATTGGTGGATCAGTGGGAGCAGCGGAAGGAGAAGCTATTATTTACGGTGTTCAACATGCGATTGACAATCAAACTCCATATGTTTTCTTTCCTTGTGGGGGCGGCCAAAGAATGTTCGAGTCGCCTATTGCACTAGCAAATATGACTAGAACAACCTTGGCAATTAATGAATTAAAGAAAAATAATTTACCTTACTTAGTTTGTTTTACTGATCCAACTGCAGGAGGTATCACAGCATCATTTGCAATGTTAGGTGATATTCATTTTGCTGAACCTGGATGCTTGATTGCATTTGCTGGTAAAAGAGTAATTCAAGCAACAGTTAAAGAGGAATTGAGCGCAGACTTTCAAACGTCAGAGTTCGTCGAAAAACATGGATTTGTTGACAGAGTTATTCAAAGGAAAGATATAAAAAAAGAAATCAGCACCCTTTTATCAATATTGCTTAAGAGAGAAACTGAGTTAAATTCAGAAAAATTAAATGACTCTTCAGACAATATTGAACCGCTTACAAAAGCTGCATCCTAAAGAAATAGATTTAAGTTTAGATAGAGTTAAGAATCTTTGTAAAAAACTTGGTAATCCTCAAAAAGATTTAAAATATATTTCTGTTGTTGGAACAAACGGAAAGTATTCGACAATTCAGGCGCTAAGAGCAATTTTAAAAGAAGCCAACATTAAATGTAATATTTATACTAGCCCCCATATTCAAAGAATTAATGAAAGATTTATATTTAATGATGAGGAAATTTCAGACTCTGATCTTTCAGATTTATTAGTAAAAGTTGAAGAAGTGAACAACGGGGAGGAAATTACTTATTTTGAAATTTTAACTGCAGCCTATTTTTTTCATGCAAGCAAATATAGTGAAAATATAAATATAATTGAAAGCGGATTATTTCACAGATTTGATGCAACTAATATAATTGATAAAAATATATTAAGTATTGTTACTGCTATAGGCTTAGATCATTTAGATTGGCTTCCTAAAAGCGAACAAACCATTAAAAAAATTATTTACGAAAAAACATCAGCTTTATTAAATTCAAAAATTGTTGTCGCCAAACAAAGTAGTGATGATACACTAGAATTAATAAAACAATCTTTATCCTCAAATGAAGCAAAAAAGATCATATTTAATGATAATTTTAGTTATTCAATTAATGAAAATGAATTTATTTATTTTGAAGATGAGTTCGGAGGAATAAAATTACCTCAACCAAATTTAATGGGACAATTTCAAATTGATAATTCAGCAACAGCAGTTGCAGCTGCTAGAAATCTAAATTTAAATATAACTGATGAAAATATTAAATCTGGAATTACAAAAATTAAAAGTATTGCAAGACTTCAAGAAATTAAATCAGGTAAATTAAAGAATTTATGTAAAAATAATCAACTATTTGTTGATGGATCTCATAATCCTTTGGGAGCAAAAGTATTAAATGATTATTTACAAACACTGAAATGTAAAAAACATATAATTTTAGGTATGATGGCTAATAAAGATCATGAAGAATACATAAGCAATTTTAAGAATATTTCTTCATTAACAACAATTGATATTCCAAATCAACCTAACTCAATTAAAGGTAAGGATCTGAAAAATAAGTTAGATAAATTTCCTAATCTAAATTATGAAAAATCGATTGAAGATGCTTTAAAGAAAATTTCTACTGACAAAGATGACATCATACTTATCACAGGATCTCTTTATCTTGCTGGGGAAGTTTTAAATTTAAATTAGATATTTTCTTTTATAAAAGAAACAATATCTGATTTTGGCGTTGCACCAACTTTTGTTGCCTTCAGCTCTCCACCTTTAAACAAAAGCATGGTTGGAATTCCTCTGACACCATACTTTGTGGGTGCGTTCGGCTCAGAATCTATGTTATGTTTTGCAATTACAATATCGTTAGACATCTCATCTGAGATTTCCTCTAAAATCGGTCCTACCATCTTACATGGTCCGCACCATTCCGCCCAGAAATCTACGAGAACAGGTTTTTCATTTTTTAAAACTTGTTCATCAAATTTTTCATCAGTTGTATTTATGGTTGCCATAAAACTGATATAGATGATTCTGTTATTAATTCAATTATTAAAATTAAATTTTTCCACAATTGAAATTAACAAATTATATCTTTTAAAATGAGTTGCAATTTCGTTTTATTTTTATAAGTGCTCTCTTTTACTTCTGAAACTATTGAAATTTCTCTTTTATTATACAAAAGTATATTCCCTATTTGACTGTCGACTGAGTTAAATGCCATCCCATCGCAAGATTTAGCACCTGATTTGGCAACAAAAAAAATATGTTTTTTGTTAATGATTTTGGTTTTTATTATTTTGATCTTATTAAATAAAAGTATTGGAGAAGGATTTTTGCTTCCAAATGGAGCAATTTTTCTTAAATCTTTAAGCAATGAATTATTTAACAAACTAAGTGAATGTTTTGAAAGGTATGTATAAATATTATTATTTTTATTATTTTTAATTTGTTTTTGAAGATATTCGTCTATTTTTTTTATGTTTTTTTTAAATAGGGAAAATCCTCCAGCCATTGCATGACCTCCTCCTTTAATAAGGATATTTTTTTGTTTTAAATTTAATAGAATTTTCCCAATATCTATCTCCTCAATTGATCTTGCAGATCCTTTGATAATGGTTCCTGAATATGTAGCTAAAACAACCGGTCTATTATATTTTTCAGCTAGTCTTGCAGCTAAAATTCCTAAAATTCCTTCGCTAATACTTTCTTCAACATGAAAAATATAATTTTTATTTAAAACAATCTTTTTTTCAATTTTTTGTAGTGTTCTATCCTCAATAATTTTACGTTTTTCATTTGTATAGAGTAGATCTGTAGATATTTTTTGAACTTCTTTTTTATCTTCAGATATGAGAAGTTTTGTTGCTAATTTTGATCTCCCTAATCTACCTCCTGAATTTAGCACAGGTCCAATTAAATAACCAAGGTCATCTATTGTTAATTTTCTATTAATTTTTTTTATTTTAAGAATATAGGAAAATGGATTGTCTTCATTTAAGTCAAAACTGTTTATTGCCTCAATACTTAAATATCTATTTATACCTCTTAAAGGCATGACATCACATATTGTTCCTAATGCTGCATAGATTAAATATTTACTTAAATTAAATTTTATATTTTCTTTATTCTTAAAAAGAATAAACCTCAAAAGAAAAAAAACTAAGTTTGTTGAACAAAAAAAATTATATTTCTTATAATCTAAACTTTTAAAAGGATTTATAAAGACTGATGGATTAATTTTGAAATTATCAATTTTATGATGGTCAATAATAATCGATTTAATATCATTTGAGTTTAAAAAATTTATTTCATCAAATGAATTAGTTCCACAATCTACAAATATAATTAAATTTATTTTTTCTTTAGAAAATTTTTTCATTAAAGATAAATTAGGCCCATAACCATCTTTAAATCGATCTGGAATAAAAAAATCGAAATTTGCTTTCCTAAATTTTAAGTATTTTGCAATTAGTGCAACTGAGCATCCTCCATCAACATCATAGTCACCAAATAAAAGTATTTTTTTATTTTGTTCTATATGCTCATCAATTAATTTTTCTGCTAATTTAAAATCTTTAAGATTTTTATATGTATTATCAATCTCAGGTTTTTGATTTAAATAATAAATTTCATCTTCATCAAATTTATTATTAATTAATAATTTAGAGATAAAGTTTGATAGATTGTATTTTTGGGAATATTTTTCAACTTTTCTATCATCAATTTTTATTTCTTGCCAATCTCTTCCTGAAACTGATAACATCTATACAGAGACTATTCCAACATCGGATCATCTCCGCCATCTAATAAATCATCTGATAATTCACTATTAGATAGAATTGAAGTGATAATTGAATTTATATTTTTTTTATTGTCCTCAAAATTTAATTTTCTAGTCTTGATTTGGGTAGTGTATGATCTTTCATCTTTATCAATCTGCAATCCTTCTTTTCGAAGTCCATTCATTGTTTTTCTATATTGAAGTTTAAATTCGTTGCCGTTTAAATAATTGTAAAGGTTTTGTAACTTTGAAGTTGCATCCCCTTTGGTTAGTTTATTTTGCTGTATCTGTTCTATTAGTTTTCTGTGTATAGAAACCATTTGTCTTAGTATTGGAAGTTCTGCACAAATAAGAATTCTTCCTCCTTCTCTCTCCTCAACTAAACCATTTGATTTTTTTGGCATTGCCTTGGTGTAAATAATACCAATTGTTGCATTCTCATTGGTCATATCATCTAGCAATTTACTTACCCACTTTTCATCAAAGTTTAAAACATCTTTACTTTCATGAAGTATTTTACCAACAGTTTCATTATTTTTATTTTGAACGAATTGGATTACATCTGCTCCCCTTTTCCCTTTTTTTACAGGTTCAAAATTGTCATAAGGAAACTCTTTCTTTAAATAATCCTCTAATATATCTTCTTGGACCTCACCTTTTCTTTCAACAGGTGATTGGCTAGCTGCACGAGCAGCATCTTCTGCTTTAGTTCTTAGTCTCTCAATATCTTTTTGGTGAGCCAATTTTTGTTTAAGAAGTTGTTCTTTTAAATCAGCATTATCTTTTTGTGCTTTTCTCTCTACTTCTAGTTTTGCTTCTTTAGCTTTATCTTCAGCTTCTTTTTTAATTCTTTTTATATCTAGATCTGCTTGTTTTTTTGCTTCATCTTTTATCTTTTTTTCTTCCTCTAACTTTATTTTTTTAAGTTGTTTTTCATGTTCTAACTGTTGTTTTTCAAGTTTAAGATTAAGTTTTCCCTCAAGCTCTTTTTCTCTTACCTTGGATTTTTCTTGCTCTTCCACTCTTAGTTTCTTTCTCAGTTCCTCAGTTTCTTGCTTTAAACTTTCTTCAAGAGGAAAGAATTTGTTGCAATGCGGACACTTAATTTGTTGTTTCACTTTTTTTCTTTTTTCTTTCTTTTAATATTTCGTCAATTGTATCACCTGACCAGCTCCATTCGGACCTATAAGGAGTATCAAATTTAATTTCTCTATTTAATTTATCATATTTTTGCTTATCTTTTTCATTTAAATCATATTCACTTTTAATTGATTTATCTTTTTTCTGGCATTCTTTTAAAAACTTATCTCTAGGATTTAAAGTAATAGATCTTATATATTGTAAATCTTCAGTATTAATTTTTTTATTTTCTATATTTATTTTTTTTATATTTTTCATTTTTGTTATTGATCTTGGATTTTTAATTTCAAATCCCATTTCATCTCTATAATTTTGACTAAAAGTAATATCTGTTAAATTTTTTAATTTACAGAAATGATTGAAATCCAATATAAATGGTCTTGGACTATTTCCTTCTTTCCATCTTTCTCCTGTTTTTCTAAAGTATATTAGCTTTTCTTTATCGCTAGATTCAAAGTTGTTATTTCTACTAAATCTTAAATTTATTTTTTTAAGATTTTTAAACTTTTTGATGATTTTATTTATAGTTTGGTAAGCTAGATGAATTTCACCATCATCGTAATCAGCTCTTAAATTTAAAACTTCAATATTAGGATTAATATAGGAAATTAATTGCTCACCTTTTACACTCGAATGATCTAGTGGTAATTCAATTTTTAATGATTTTAAATTATTTAAATTTTTCAAAAACTCAAAGTCCTTATCTCTTACGTTATCATTAATTATTCCATCATCGGATCCCATATCACCAGTTATTATTTTAAAAGATAAATTTATGTGTTCCAGATTTTTTAGAGTTTTTAAGGGTGGTAAATACTCAGGGTTTAATTCATTCAATTTTAAGAATGTTAATTTAGATAATTTATAAATATCTGTGAAATCAAACTCTGTCGTACACCATCTAGAGCTATCATCATTATAGTTAAATAAGCTTTTGAATTCTAAATGTTCTAGAGAAGGTAAATTTTTAAAATTAGAATAATTTTCTGCTTTTTCACAATGTCTATCAGTTATGACTAGAGTCTTTAATTCTGGACAATATGGAAAGTCTCTAACCGATCCTACACAAGACTCTAAGATTATTTGTTTAATTTTTGTAAAATCTATTTTTTCAGATAACTTTTTTAAATCCACATCTCTACCACCTAAAATATTGATAGTTTCCAAGTTTTTAAAATTTATAGATTGAGGTAATGAAAATACTTCATTTTCTTTCCAAAATTTTTTGTAATGAACGTTGTCATAATCATCAAAGTGATAGTCAACTTTTGCAAAGTAAAAGTAGTGTTTAATGTTTTTAAAAATTGTTGTTTTTAATTTATCTAGATATTTTTGTTTAACCAAAATTATTGGTTTGTCATAGCTATTTCCCTCGATTTTATCATTTAGAAAGTGATAAAATTTTTCATCTGAATAAGTCCAGAAGTCTTCGCTATCAAACATATCGTTTAAAAATTTGCTTTCTTTTATAAACGGCTTCTCTCCATCATAACTAAGTTTAATTGGTTTAGTGTTTATATTAATTTCAAATGGACTAGGGTCCTCAAACTGTATTCTGCTTAAATATTCAATATCTCTGACGTTTGTAGAGTCGTTCCATCCACAATTATCGTCAATTACAACTAAAGTATCTACTGCTTCTAATAAGTATTTATCAATTATTTGTTTAACTTCTTTATTTAGTAATTGCTTAAATATTAACTTATTACGCGTCTCTTTTTTCTCACTTAAAATTGTAGAATACTCAAACAACAAAATATATTTTGAGATATTTTTAAGATCTTTTAATTCCTCATTAAGATTTGGAATATCTATAAAAATTTTTAATTTTTTACTTAATTGAAGTAAATCGTTTAAACATCGACAAAATCTTTTGCATTCCCATTCAGACCAAGATCCAGCAAGGTCTCCCCAGTCTTCATCGACAATTTTGTTGTCAAATTTAAAAATAATTCTTTTTAATTTTTTGTTATTTGAAACATGTTTTTTAAACGGTTCTAGAGTATCTCCATACATCATTTCACTTCTAATAAATTGATAGGTTGGATTGATAATTATTTCCTCAGGATTTTGATTAAAAATTTTTTTTAGGTATTCTTTTTTTTCGTCTGCTAATATTGAAAAATAACCTACAGAAAGTTTATTTTTTTCAGATGAAATTATCTTAGGTCCAGAGTACTCAATTCTACTTATTAACTCTAATGAATTAAGACCTTTAAAATTAATTTCTGATTTCTTTATTTTTTTTCCATTAATTAAGAGATTTTTTTTAACTGCTAATGAATTTAAACATTTTGAAATATAATCAGAATATTCATTTACATTGCCTTGAAATTTAAATCCATGCAAATAAACATCTTTACAATTTTTTGAGTTTTTTATTACTTTCCCAATCTTTTCAAATGTTCTTAGTCCATATCTATAGCTAAATAAATTCCCATTTGGTTCGTCTTCATCGAAAAGATTATAAAGGTTTATTCTTTCTAAACTTTTAAATTTTTCAAAATTTGGAAAATCAAAAATATTTAAAAGATGATAATTTAAGAAATATAAATTTTCGTCGCCATACCCTTGGTGTTCTGGCTTTGCCTCACTAGTATTTTTTTTCCAATCTTTTCTGAAATCAATTTCAAATAATTTTAGTTTCTTAAAATATAAATTATTAGTTAATTTCTTTTTAGGTAATGACAAGGAACAGCTATCATCAATTGAAAATTTTATTATATTCTTTAAAGAGTAAAGATTCTTGAAAAAATTTTCACTTTGATCCCTATGGATATCACATGAAATCAATTTTAAAGTTCTAAGATTTTTTAACTTAGATAGACCATTCCAGTTTTTAATATTTTTTAATCCATGCAATTCTAATTCTTCTACAAAATCAATTTTGCTTAATTCGTCTAAATTTTCTGAATTTCGAAGAACGATTTGGTCTAATGATATAGTTTTTGATTTATTTTTTATATGTTCTTTAATAAGAGAGCTCTCTTTTTGTCTTTTATTAAAAACCAATTTTCCTTTTTGATCCCTGCTTAAATAACAACCTTCAATTCCCTCGACTACAATTTTTACATAATTAAAATCATATTCATCATCACTTTTATCTGGATATGTATGTACATAGCAGGGATAATTTCCGTTTTTAATTGGAATTGTAACTGAGTTATCTAAATTTGGTTCTTCTTTAAGTTTAAAACCATCGTAAAGAGTTTCTTGAATGTAAGGTAGACCACCTGTTTCAACAGTTAGTTTATTTTCAATCTTTTTCTCTTTTTTTTTTAACTTTTTCCTACCAAAAGTTGGTAGTTCTAATTCCTGAGGTTCAATATCTCTTATTATTGAAAATATTAGATTTTCAAATTGAGTTTTTCTAATATCGTAAACTTCTTTGAAGTTTTCTTTAAATAATATTTTTGTTTGTTTTCTTAAAATTTGTAATGCCTTTGGAAGCCTATCTGATAAATAGTTTGCTGAAATTTTTTTATCATTTACTTTTACCTCAACAATATCTCTATATCCCAATTCTTCTTCAAGATAGTCTTCGAAAATGTATTTAGTAGGATAGCAAGTATCATCTAATAGATTGCTTAAAAACTCTACATAAGTTCTATTTCTGTATTCACTTAAATGTACAACTTTATCATCATGAATAGATGAAGTTGCAAACGATGAGGTTTCTGATTTAGCTTCAGCACCATATTTAAATTTAAATAATCCAATAGGATAATTATTTTGAAAAATATTTTCTTTTTTAAAATATTTATCATCTAAAGACTCTTTTAAAATATCATGATGTTCAAATCTGAAATTTCCACCATGGTCAGCAACTGCTATTGCGCCTGAAGTTACTTTCATATCAAAAAGCTTTTCTCTTTTGCTTTTTTTATCAATCTTTCCTTTAGTGAAAAATTGATCATTCATATCTTCTTTGTTCCAACTCCAGGAAACAAGAGTTTTATGTTTTTCACCCCATGCAAAACTTCCGCCAGATGTTTCAGCAAATATTTTTCTTACTTTATTATTTTTATCAACTCCTAACCAAACAGGATATGCACCATCTGCACCATTTGAAACTGAAATGGAATTAAATTTTTTTGAATTCTTTTTTTTTATATCGCTTATAATCTCCTCACAGTAAGTATCAATATGATTTGAAAGGTTATCACAAAGATCAGTTACAACTACTGTAGCACCATCTACTAAAGTATCTGTGACATGGTAAACGTCCGTGATAGGATATGGATCTTTATTTTTTTTCATATTTTAATGTAAAGTATCATTGTCACTATCTTTTTTTTTCTCTCCAATAAGATTACCCTCTGTAGGTGCTTGATCCCATTCTTCAAACTCATGAAGCCATTCTTTGTGATTGTTTAAAATTTCTTTAGAAGTTGATTTTAGGTAGTGTCTGTAAACTGGGTAACTAAATTGAAAAATCATTCTTTGTAAAACCCTGAATAAAAATAAGTAAAAACAGTATCCCATATCTAAAAAGCTTTTTCTAGAAGCTCGTAAGTAGTTTTCTACCAATTCTTTAGCAAGATTATCCATTTTCCTCGCTTCATCAGCACTTGTTTGAATTTTGTTATTTCTTTTAGACTTATTAATAAAATTAATTACTTCAGCTTTGTTATTTTTTTTAATTTCTTTTGCAGCTTTTGTTTTAGATTTTTTTCTATTTTTAAATAATTTTAAAATCTTTTTAATCATATTTAAGCACTCTCATATTTATCTCTTAAAAATTTATAGTATTTATCTACATCTTCTAAAAAATTTAATTTTTCACCTTCTGACTTAAATGAAAATAATTCTTTTTTTTCTCTCAAATTATCGATTTCATTTTCTGCTGCTGGAAGTGTAAGCCATTTCTCTTTATTCATAGAAAACAATCTATCTTTAATTTGTTTTTTTATTTTTTTCTGTGTGGTATCAGGAAGAATTTCTGGAGCTTCATTAAATATTAATTTTTCACCAAAATATTTCATTCTTTGATCTTCAAATTTCTCCAGCATTGAAAATTTTTCTTTCCAATCTGCTGCATGAAATTTTGGAAATAAAAATTTATCATTATCAGTCGCAAATCCAGTATAGATGCTCTCCTCTGGTTCTATGTCTTCTTGAGATGATGTTTGCATTTTTTCCTCTGCATTTTCTTTTAAAATATTGCAAACATCCTGAGCAAACTTAGCATTTGATTTTACCATTTCCGCCCTCTTTCTTAATAATTCAGGACCAATTGCACTATAAGGTTCAACTTTCATTCCATAACTTGCATCAATTATAATTGGCGCTTTGTTGGATCGGATCGTCCTCAAAAATTTTGGCGTCTTTTGCATTTCTTTTTTAAGTTCTTGATAAGAAAGTTTAAATAATGGTTCCACGTCTATTCTAATGTCTACACCCTGGCCCCATTTATAAACTGGATGTATGCAATTGCTTGGATGAAGTGGTGCAATTAAATAAAGTCTGCTACGTGAATAGAAGTATTCATTGATTGTTAAAATTGTTTCGTTTTTGATTATTTCTTCAACAGATTGCTTGCTGCTCGTTCTTAAGTACTCGTCCCAAAGATTAGTTTGCTTTTCTTTAATCTCTGAAAGTATTTTACCACAAAGCTCACTATCAAATAAGGCTGAGTGGGCTGCCTCTGTATCATATCCATTCATTCTTCCAAGAGACTCTAATTTCATTGATACATTTCCTTTTGCATTTAATTCAGTTTTTAAAATTTCTGGATTAACAGCAAAGGCAGCTCTAACAATATTTAAGGCATCATGTCTGACATTTCCTTTTGTATTTGTAATATATGGTTCTCTCAATGTTTTGAAAAATTCTTTCCTGATCACTTCATCGTCAAAATTAATTGAACTGTAGCCTAGGAAAGTTGCAGGAGACCATTCTTTGAATTTAGCCTCAATTTGATTAAGCATTTGGTAGTGGCTAAGATTTTGTTTTGTAAGTAAATCAATACTTGAACGGTTTACACATAATGCCGTTGCTGAAGGAACTCGATCCTGAGGTAGTCTACATCTTGCGCTAAATCTTTCTTTTTCTTTAAAGTTTTCGTCTAAAAGTAATGCACCAATTTCAATTATAGTTGCATAATTAGTATCAGCACTATCTGTTTCTACGTCCCATATTACATAATTCATTATTTCTGCTCTCCTATTTTTTTATTTTCTAAATCAAGATTTTGTATTTTCTGTGAAGTATTTGTAATTTTACTTACTGAATTTTTTATATCTAAGATTGTTTCAGAATTTTTATTGTGTCTATTTTCTAAATCTTTAAAACCTTTTTCAAAAGCATCAATGACTTTTGATAACTCTGAAACTTCTTTTTGTATAACGTGGGTTTGCTCATACATTTCTCTATTTTGAATAAGTAATTTGTAAGTTCTTAAAAAAGCCCATAGTGTATTTGGTGAAGTAATAATGACATTTTTCTTACGTGCCTCCTTAATAAAATCTTCAGATATATCTTCAATAGCTCTAAAAACACCTTCAGAACCAATAAACATAATTGCTAATTGAGCAGTTTCTCCTGTTATAATGTACTTTTCTGATATTGCTTTAATATGATTATTTAAATCTTTTTGAAATTCTTTAAGATGTTGGTGTTTTTTATCCTCGTCAGTTTCTTTAAAATATTTTTCATAATTATCCCAAACAAACTTAGAATCGATACAAATTTTTTCATTTGTTGAATCAAAAGTTAATAAACAGTCTACTCGTTTATTATTTGATAAAGTGTGTTGAAATGAATAGTGCTTTGCAGCTAATGTATCTTTAACAATTTCTTCTAAATACTCCTCTCCAAGTTTACCTCTTTTAGTCTTATTGTTAAAAATATTTTCAAAATCTATGATTTTTTCGTTTAATTTCTCGATTGCTTGTTGAGCATTTTCAATATTACCTAGTCTTTCTTTGATATCGCTAAGACCAATTTCATCAGTATTTTCCTTGTTTTTTGAGCCTATTTTTTGATAAATCAAAAAAGCAAAGATCGCTACAACAGCTAAACCACCAATTATTAAATATTCAAACATCTTTTCCTCTTTTTTAGTTAACGAAGACTAGTTTAAATATGAGCTTAGAAAGCGAGTAGAAAGGATTAACTCAGGATCTAAACTAGTACCTTCGTTTTAAATAAATCAGGTTGTTTAGATTGAATGAAAAGAAAGGACTAAATCTCACTAGATCTAAACAAGTACTAATTTATTTAGTAAAAAAACAATATATTAGTTAGTTTTTAAAGTCAATAAAAAATTTAAATTTTTTTTTGTGAGTAATATTGTTCAACTCTTTCTAAGAACTTATTTTGATATTCTTTAAGCTCATCACCATAAATTACGAATCTTTGAAAAGTATTATCTTTAGTGCAAACTAATATAACTCCTTGATTTATATTGGTTCCATAAACAGTATTATGAGCAAGAGAATAAGCCCCCAATTGCATATAATAAGTAGTATTCCATTCATGTTTTCGAGGTTTGTTTGATTGTTTGAAGTCAATTAGGGTTTCATAATTTTCATAAACACCAATACAATCTGCAGCTCCAGCATATTTTCCTGGATAATATAAGGTTGATTCGCACCCCCATATTTCTTGAAGTCTATTTCTCAAACCATTCTCAATTATCTGATCTGCCATCATTCTTTCTCTTGTGTTATCACCTAATAAATCAAGATTAAGTTTTCCTAACAAGAATTTTTCAATGTAATCATGCATGCTAGACCCACGCTCAGTTGCTTCTCTTGAAATTATATCAGCTTGTTTATGGCCTACTTTATCGCGCCATCTATTTAAAGAATCTATTTCTTCTTGTGGCTTTGTGGCTGCAAGTATAGTTGTGACAGATGGTAATTTTTCATTATTAACATCATAAAGACGTTTACCATTGTAAAGAGCCCTAGTTGAGGTTGGATAATTAAATTTTCTATTCCACTCCATATTTGTTTAATATTTGAGACACTTGATTAAATCAATAATATTCGTATTTCTTTTCTTTTCTCCAAGCTTGAGATGAACCGAGTTTATTTTTATTAATCGGCTCATGTGGATTGACCCATCGAATATATATACTTTCATTAATCATTCTCTTCTTAGGTTTTTTTATTAAGTTATTGTTATTTGCTTTATTATCACTCGTAGGTTTATTAGGTAAAAAGGCATTTACTGGTTGTAAATTTTTTACACTCTTTTTTTGATATTTTTTTGGAAGTTTACTATTTTTCATAGAGTAATAAATTTCAGGTGTATTTTTTTTCATTTCCTCTCCATGAGTATCAAGATGTTCATGCACAACTCTATTAATTTCTCTCATAAAATAACGATGATTTGGCTTCGTTTTTCCAAGATTGGTACTTCTCCACTTACAGGTATAATTGGTAAAGTGATCTCTTTTACTTCTCCAACTCATCTTGTCCCCTGCATCATTTTTAAAATATCTAATAATCTGTAATATTTATTCATAAGCTTATCCTCAATCGTATTAAGCTTTAAAATAGCACTTCCATACTTACTGTCTCTACAGAAGGCTAAACCCTTTAAATTAGTTGGTTTATCTGAAGTCTGAACCAATTCCCCTTCCTCTTTGAATTCAATTTTTTCAGCTATTTTATGTTTATATTCATCTGCCTCGTGGTGGAGAATCTCCTGATTATAAATACCAGCCTCGATTCCACCTATTCTTTGAAGTCGAAAACCTACATCAATGATCTTAAATGCTACTTGTTCTTCTAAGATCCCCTCTGGTTTTAAAGCATCTATCATTTGATCTCTGTATTTTTCAAATTCCTTTAAATTTTCACCAATAACTAATTGCTTAGCGGTTAGACCATGTTTTAATGAATTTTTAGATGAATTGAGCTTTCCTAGTTTAGACGTTGGTCCTCTAGATAATAATGCATTTTTTCTATTAGCATTGATCTGTTTAATTGTTGCCATAAGGTCTCCTTTAAATTGTTTGTAGAATTATCTCTACAAAATTTGATTTATTGATTTTAAAGGCTCACCTAAAAGGCATTATTTAAGGCCGCATGAAACTTACCATGAATAGATACTCTTAACGAAATAAAATATCTTGTAAATAGAACAATTCTAGAACCAAAAATTATTTGAACACTATGTTATAGGCACATTTGCAAGAATAACTAATTAGACCAAACTTTACTTATAGTTTCTTGTATTTTTGAATTGTAAGTTTTAACTAAATTTTTATTTAGTTCAATAATATTTAATTCTTCGTTTATTTTTTTTACAATTTCATTCTGTAAGTTCATATCAATTTTAGGAAAAGGTATTTTTTTTAATACTTGCACCGAGGAAACATTTTGTATTACTGAACCACTCTGGTCAGTAAAAAATCTATTTTGAATAGGTGGAGATTGTAAATAATATTTTAAAAAATAAGGGTCAACTAGTTTATTATTTGGGGTTAATTTTAGTAATGCTTGATTAATTATTCCTTTTTTAAAATTTTTTGGAATTATAGAAATCTTACCCATTGTACCTGAACAACTTATAATCAGATCATTTTCTTTTACTGCAAATCCTTTCATTTCTTCAAATTTATTTTCATCAATAAAATATCTTTCTTTTGAATAATCATCATTTATTGCGTGATATTGTTCATAAACTAAATAACCTTTCGTTTTAAATATTTCTTTTTTTAAAGAACCACCAAATGGACCTCTTTTAAAATTAGCAACTTGATTTAATTCAACCATCTCCCAATTTTGGTCAATATCTATTGAAGGTTTGTGGTTTTCTATAACTTGTCTACATCCTTCAATAATTTTTTGATAACCATCTAATTCTCCTGCTATTTGATTCTGCTTTTCGATAGATGGAAATGGAATTTTAATTTTTGAAATTTGTTTTGCTGAAATATGTTTTACGGTTATTGCGAAAGTATCTTTTTCAATATCTTTAAGGGGTTTTTGAATTAAGTAATAAAGGTACTTTAAATTTAGATTGTCATTTTGTGTTTTGATATTACAAACTCTTTGATTTAAAAGCGCTTCTCCACCAGTCCAGATACATCTATTAAATTCACCATCCATTCCGATAAGAAGGCATCCATTATTTACAATATAATCTTTATTGTAATCACCGTTATATTTTGTTTTGGTATTATTTTTTTTAATATCTCTTATTCTAATTAAAGGAAAACCATCTTCTTCATTGAATTTTTTGGAGTCAAATGCAAAACCCGATTGAATTTTAATATAATTTCCAATTTCTTTAATTTCAAAATTTGAATTATATTCTACTTCATCTAACAAAGGTTTTAGTTCAAAGTTTTTGTTCCTAAGTAAATCTTTTTTATTAATAGTATTAATTAGATTTTTTTTATCATTAAAAAAACAATTAATTCCCTCTAAGGCGTTTGGTAAATCATTTTTGGATATTTCTTTTCTATTTGAACCTAAATCAAAACCATCATGTTTGACTTCATAATAAAAAATACTTTTACTTAATTTTGAATTCTCTTTATCTAAGATTAGTATTGATGTTTTTACACCAGAATAAGGATTAAACACACCTGCCGGTAAAGAGACAACACCAACAAGAGATGTTTCAATAAGTTTTTTTCTTAATTGTTTATAAGCATTTCCAGTTTGAAATATAATTCCTTCAGGAACAATGATGCCTGCACGACCTTTGGGTTTTAAATGTTCATTAATGTAATCAATAAACAAAACTTCTGCTTTTGTCGATTTAACTCCAAATCTGTTGTGAGGAGTTATTCCTCCTTTAGGAGAAAAGAACGGTGGATTTGCAAGTATTACATCATAGTATTCATTCCACCTTTCTTCACTTGAAAGTGTATCGTACTCATTAATTTTTGGATTAGTAAATTTGTGTAAGTACATATTTACCAAAGACATTTTCACCATATCGGGAGAAATGTCATAACCATTTAAGTTTTCACCAATTTTTTTTCTATCTGACGCATTAAGACCATCACCTAAATTTTTCTTAGTATTTTGTTTTAAGATATGTTTGTAAGAACTAATTAAAAATCCTGCAGTACCGCAAGCAGGGTCTAATACAGTCTCATTTTTTTGTGGATTTACTATTTCAGTTATAAAATCAATAATGTGTCTTGGTGTTCTGAATTGACCTGCATCACCTTGTGAACCCATAAAAGACAATAAGTATTCAAATGCATCACCTAGTTTTTCAGAATTCGAATAATGAAATTCATTAATTTCTTTTAAAAACATATTAAGTGTTGATGGGTCTTTAAATGGTAGAAATGAGTTTTTAAATATCTCTCTAAATAACTCAGGTAGATTTTCATTAGTATACATTTGTTCAACCGCATCTTCGTAAAGTTTAACTTTTTCAACACCACTTGTTTTAGTGTCCATTAAATTCCTCCAAGAGTACTTTTGAAATTTACCTGAGAAGTAAGTTGATTTGCCGCCCATTGATACAGATTGTTCATCCATATCATTCATAAACTTATAAATTAGACCATTTGTGATTTGTTCAACTTGTGCTTTTGGGTCTGGCAACTTTCCAACTAATATTTGTCTTAAAGTATTAATTCTTTTTTTGGTTACATCATCAAGCATTAATAAATCTTTCTAAATTAATATTTTCTTTAATATAGGTTGGTATCTTATTTCTTAAATCTTCTGGCAATTTAAAGAAGTAATCTCCTGATGGATGAACATTTAGTTCTGCATATTTGCCACTATCAACTTTATCTCTAAAATCTTTATCAGTCGCATATGCTTCAAAGACTTGTTTAACTGCATTAAATGAACTTTCATCTGGTTTAAATTTATCATCAAATTTCTCAAACTCTTCTTCTAGTATTTCATCTTTTCTCTTTAAGTTTGAAATGTAACCAAAAGTATATAAAAGAAGTTCTTTAATTGTGATATTAACATCAAGTCCTAACGCTTCTCTTAATCTTTCAAGTGAATATGATTTTTTAAGATACTTTTCTTTAAAGTATTCTTCTGCATCATTAAAATTCTGATTTTCAATCATTTGTTTGAGAGAATTAAATGATTGTTTATCTTTAAAAAATTCTTCTTTAAAAGATTTATATAAATCTCTATCAATTCTCATACCTACCTGAGGAATGTTTATTTCTTCTGTCTTTTGAACAGGGTCAACTTTTTTATTAAAAACTTCATCTACTTTTTTTGGATCAATAGGGGGGTTACCATCAGAACCTTCAGAAGGTAATTTTAATTTCTGGTCATAATCAAATTCTTCTTCGAAATATTGATAGTTTTTAAAGTAATCAAAAAGTTTAAATGAGGACTTAATAGAATTAACTGTCTTTGGTATTTCTTTCTGATCTATCCAACATTCTTTAAAATCAAATAATCTTGTTCCTCTTCCTTTCATCTGAATAAATTCTGTTGGTGAAAACACTGGTCTGAATAAACAAATATTTAATAAGTCTTTACAATCATACCCTGTAGTCATCATTCCAACTGTTACACACACTCTTGCTTTTGATGTTTTGTAAAGTTCATTTAATGGTGAATTTCCATTTAAATTATTGTTTTTAAAATCAATGGTCATTTGTTGTGGGTCAGGACTAGTAACACTTGATGTAACTTGAATTGCAAAGTCTGATTGATATTGATTAGGAAAGTATTTCTCAGCAAGTTCATTTAAAATTGTTGTAATCTTAACTGCGTGTTTTTGTGAAACACAAAATACTAAAGTCTTTCCAATTTCATTTGTGTATGGGTCTCTTAAAGCATTTTGAATAAATGCATTACAAAATGATAAATTTGTTTCATCAGATTTAAATTTTCTTTCAAAATCTTTTTTAAAGAATGTTTGTTCATCTACATCTTTACCTTCTGCATCTACTCCCTTGAAAGTTAAACCTTCTTTACTCATAATGTCTGCTGACAGACCTGTTTCTACATCAACAACAGTAGGATTAATTAAGAAACCATCTTCAACACCGTTGAGTAATGAATATCTGAATGTTGGTTCACCATCATCACATCCAAAAATAGAATAAGTATCTAACATCAATCTTCTTTCAAGTTCTTTAGGGTCAGTCATAGACATATCGTCTTCATTAACTGACTTTAAAAAATCTCTTGGTGTTGCTGTAAGACCTAACTTAAATCCAATAAAGTATTCAAAAACATTTCTACTACTTGCACCTAAACTTCTATGTGCTTCATCTGATATTACTAAATCAAAACTATTGGGTTTAAATATTCTTTTATACTTGTTATTTTTTGTAAATGATTGAACAGTAGAGATTACGATATTTGCCCTTCTCCAGTCGTCTTTATTTTCTTTCCAAATTGCTGTTTCAAAATCATTTGAAAGAATGTCATTTATTTCCTTCTTTGCCTGCGTTTCTAATTCAAGTCTATCTACTAAAAATAAAACTCTATTTACTTTATATAATCTTAAAAACATTTTGATGATAGCAGCAGAGGTTGTTGTTTTACCTGTACCTGTTGCCATCTCTAGTAAAAATCTATCACCGCCTTTTTTTATTTTTGATTGAATTGCTTTGATTGCATCTAATTGATATTTTCTCAAAAATCTTAAATTATTCTTTTTAAGAAACTCTTTTCTTTTATCCTCATTTTTAAAATCAGGACTATCTTTGAATTGTGGAAATTGAGTTAGTGCTAAATAATCTTCATCAATTCCATTATCTTCATCTTCATCTCTTGGTGGATTAAATGTAGTTTTCATCTCTAAATCTTCTTGAGATGGAAACTTCTCAATTTTTACAGGATTACCTTGTTCTAAATCCCAGAGATAATGAAGAAGACCATTTGATAAAATTATAAATCTACAATTTAATGATTTTGCATAACCTCTTGCTTGTTCTTTACCAACAAGAGGTGAGAGTAAAGTTTTCTTCGCTTCAACTGTACAAAGATGATTTTCTTTTGAACTTAATAAAACATAATCTGCTTCACCAGACTTATTATCTATTTCTGTTTTGACATTGATTTCTTCATCTTTAGACCAACCTGGCAGTTTCCAACCTGCCTCAATTAGCATTTTATCTATTCGTATTCTTGCATCAGGTTCTTTTGAAGACATTGTGCTATAAGAATAGCACCAATAGTTGGATTCAACAATTTAGAATTAAATCTTACTCTGCACATATCTACGAATACTGCCTTCCACTATATTTGAATATTTTGCATAAGCTTTTTTTAATTATAAAATTTTAAATATTTTTATACACTAGGTAAGCATCTATCTGTCTTGTACTGGAGTCTATTAGTATTGAATAATTGTCATCTAGTTCTGATTTTAAATATTCAACAACATCGTCGAATTTATCTGGATCATATTTAGAATTTAAATTCTCTTTGTCTAATTCTGGTTCATCGGTATGACTTGTGCCTACGAAGACTAAATGATCACAAATATCTTTAATACCATTTTCATCAATATTTATTAAAAAACATTTTGGACATTTTATTAAATTATTATTTGATTCAACATTAATTATTTTCATCTTCTTGATTTAACTCTCTCTTATTTTGATCTTTAAAACTTTTCATTTCTTTATAAAGTTTAACAAAATCTTTACGTAAACCCTTTTTCTTACCTAGTTCTCTAAATTTTTTTGTCCATTTATTACGATCTTTTTTTTCCATAATTAATAATTATAATTCAATTAAATGACCAAACAAGACAATACAGTATAACCTTTGGAAATTGTAAAAAAAAGATGAAAGATAAAAACTTATATCAAAGACGTACGGATGGTGACTATAAAGGATATACAGAAGATAGCTTTTATTTCAACTCAACTGAACAATTATGGTGCTGGAAACAAACATCTACGGAGAAAATTTTTAAAGCAAAAACTATAAATGAGCTTAAACAAATAAAAGAGAATAATTTTATTGGTAAAGGAAATTACGAACATAAAAATGATGCCTCTCTTCAAAAAGGTCATACAAGCACAGAACAATTTGCAACACTAACCAATATTGGGAGTAAAGAGTATGTGAGTATGCTCTTAAAGAGAGCTCGTGAACCATTAAAAAATTATGATAAAAGAGCTGAAGGTAGAAAAAAAAAGGGATTATTTTTTATTAAATGTTTAAATCAGTCGAAAATTGAATTTGAACAAATAATTTATAAAAGAAAAGTTTGGGTATTTAAAAGTATAACAAATGAAAAAATAAAAGTATTTCAATCTTTATGGCAAAAAAACTAAAAAAAAGAAAAATACTAAACGAAATAAGAGAAGTATCAGTTTATGATTTTGCAGATGACCCAAGAAGAAAAAAAGCACCCAAAGATGCAAAATATAAAATTGTTTTCTATAAACCAAAACCTAACGAAAATTCTAATATACCTAAAAAATTTCAAGGTGTTCAGTATTATACTACAAAATCTGAGGCTGATTTAGCTTTAAAGGATAGATTAGAATTATCAGAAAAACTTAAATTAAAAAAATCTAAAGATATGATTGGTAATAACAGAAACCCTAATTTAGGAAGTATTGGAGTAAGATTTGGTGAAGATCATGAAGTTACAATTAATCAAAAAAAAGAATTTAATAAAAAAGTTAAAACTGCGAAACAACTTTTAAAATCAGGACATACTAAAATGGAAACACAGAGAATTATTAATAAAAAATTTAAATTAAATAGAGCTGAAAACGCGAGTACTGGTAGATACGTAAGAGTGGCATCTAATTTACTTGATAAGTAAATTAATTAGTTTCTTTAAACCTTTTTTCTTCAAATTTTTTCTAGAACTAAAAATACAAGCTTGAGATTTTAATATTTCTCCATCATTTAATATTCTAAGGTTATTTTGTTTAAGTGTTGTGCCTGTACTTGTTATGTCAGATATGAGCTGAGCAGTATTCATAGCACACATCAGTTCTGTACTGCCTAATGATTTCACTATTGTAAAGTTGGTTACCCCTCTTGAATACAGGAATTCTCTTGTAAGATTTGGATATTTGGTCCCAATTTTTAATAATGATTTGTTCTTTTTTTTATATTCATCTGCAACTTCATCTAAATCCAATGTTGTAAACAAATCTATAAATTCATTTCTGCATGCCAAAATTAAAGTTGCATGGCCAAAATTGAGTTTCTTTTCTAATTTAATATTTTTTTGAATATTTACTTCAGACTCTTTTAAAAGATCCAACCCACTGATCCCAACATCTAAATTTCCAATTGATAATTGTTCTAAAACTTCTCTTGCATGTAAAAATAGAATTGAAATATCAGGTCTACCTTTAACTTTGCCTATTAATTCTCTTTCACCTCTATCAAAGAAAATCTTAAGCTTCTTTTTAAGGAATACTTTTTCAGATTGTTCTTTCAATCTACCCTTAGATACAATTCCTATGTTTATCTTTTCTTTACTCATAAACTCCAAGATTAATTGCACAACCAACTGCAGGTATTTTACGTAAACCGAGATTTTTTGATGTAAGATCATTAAATCTTCCGCCTGATATAAAAGTCTTTTGTTTATTTTTAATTTTAATATCAATTGAAAATATAAATGAGCTGTAATACTCAATTTCTCTTCCTCTGCCATTGTCTGTAGAAAATTCAAACTTTAAATTTTTTTGTTTAAAATTTGTTATTGGAAAAAATTCTTTACCAACCGAAATATTCAAATTATATTTTTTATAAAATTTATTTAATTTTTCTGGTGCACTTTTAAGAGGACATTTAATCTTCAAAAATTCTTTAATAATTTTACAACTTTGTTTTCCTGTTCTGGTAATACGTGGATCGTTTATTTTCTTCTCATATCTATCAAGTATTTCTTTATAGCTTCTTCCAGCAATAATTTTATTTGGGTTTTGTTTTTTCATTTTAAGATAGGTTTTATGATCTCCTGCAACGACAAATGGATCTATATCTAAGTTGCTCTCAAGTCTCTTAAGTAGTTCTGAAAAATAGTTACTATTCCAGTAAAATTTAATTAACCTTTTTTTCCATCTTTCAGGTATTGAGAGTTTTTGGATCAATAATTCGAATAATTTAAAATTACCTATTTTAACTTTTGCACTTTTTATTCCAGCATTTTTAAGAATAGTTATTGAAGTATCAATGATTTCTTTATCATCTTTATTTTCATTTTGAGATGAGAAAATCTCTAATCCTAATTGTCTAATTACAACTTTATTTTTATTATAAGATTTTCTGAATGCACTTCCTGTATAAAAAACTTTTTCTTTAGAATTTTTTTTGCTTTGTGCATATCTTAAAATACTTGAGATCGATAGATCGGGTATTAAGGTTAGCTCTTGTGCATCTGAGTTATAGAATGAAAATAAATATTTTCTGAAATTTTCACCTGATCTTTGTAATATAAATTTAGACTCTAAAACTGGGTCTAGTTCTATTTTCTTAAAACCTTTTGTTTTCAAGGTTTTAATTATTTTATTGTAATTTTGAGATTTCATTAACAAGATCTTTTCTATTAATCACTAATTGATCATTTTCTTTAGATGAGTTTAGTTTTTTAATAGTTAATTTTTCTTCTTTAAATTCATTTTCACCACAAATGATTGCAAGATTTAATTTCTTTCTATCTGCGTATTGGAGTTGTTTTTTTAAATTTTTATTTTGGTCTAGATATATTTCAGATGCTATATTATTTGCTCTAAGTTCATTAACTATTTCATAATATTTTTGAATAAAGCTTTTATCTAAAATACAAACTAAAACTGGTTTATTTTTATTTACTTTAATCTGACCTAGTTGGTTTACAGCATATAATAGTCTATCTACACCTATAGACATTCCTGTACCTTTGTAGTCAGCACCTTTAAACCTTGCAATTAGGTTATCATAACGACCCCCCGATGCGACGCTGCCAATATTTATTTCTTTACCTTTTGCATTTGTAACTTTGAAATTAAGGTTAGTTTCAACTAAGAACCCTGTGTAATAACTGAGTCCTCTTATTTTAGTAACATCAATTTTTACAGAGTCTTGATTATTTCCATATGATAATACTTCAAATAATTCTTCTAACTCATTTATTCCTTCTAAAGATAATGGGTTTTTTAAATTAGCCTTTAAATCGTTAATTCCTTTTAAATTTAGAAAATTTATTATCTCAGATGCTTGATTATCTGATAGTTCGCATCCTTGAGTGAATGCTCCTGACTGATCTTTTCTACCCTGTTTTAATAATTCCTCTACGCCCTTCGTTCCTAGTCTATCTAACTTGTCAATTGATTTGAGTACTTTATATTGTCTATCTTCCTCAATTTTCAATTCATTAATTAAACCTTGTAGAATTTTTTTGTTTGAAACATTTATTGTAAACTGGTCTTTGGTTAGACCAATTTTTTTAAAAGACTCTCCAATTATATTGCATATTTCTGCATCTGCTTGAGATTGATTTGCATCACCAATTATATCTGCATCAAGCTGCCCGAAGGCACGGTACCTTGCAGAATCCGCCTTTTCCTGCCTGAACACATTACCATAAGCAAATCTTTTATATGGAAAAACTAAATCTCTAAAATTCTCTGCACAAAAACGAGCAAGCGGGGCACTTAAATCATATCTTAAAGTTAAAGATTCTTTTTCATTTACGAATGAAAATACATCGCTCATAGGATTACTTTCATCCTCAGCTAGAAATGAACCTATGTTTTCACTTTTTTCAAATTCTGGAGTTTCTAATTGCTCAAAACTATACTTAATAAATACTTCTTTTATAGTATCTACTAATTTATTCTTAAGAGCTAATTCATCACCCCATCTATCTTTGAAACCCTTAGGTAAAGAGGCTTGAAGTTTTTTTTCTTTATTCATTTTTTGGTACTCGGGGCGCGACTCGAACGCGCGACCTTCGGTTCCACAAACCGCTGCTCTAACCAACTGAGCTACCCGAGCTTCCTAGTGTTGTTTTATACTAATTGTGGAAAAAATTAAATTTATAAAAATTAAATAATAGCAAGCTTAGCTTGCATGAATATGTAGTCTATGTGTCGATCTAGATGTTTCAAATTTATAAATCATGCTGCCTTGTAGCACTTTTTAATGTGAATGCAAGTTTTGTGTAGGGATAAATACTTGAAACTTATACTTATCGTTAAGTGGTAAATACCCCTAAACAAAAAAGGTTATGGTAAATTTAAGATATTTTTTTTAAATTTACTGCGCTAGGACCTTTGTCGCCATCTTGAATCTCAAATTCAATAGCGTCATTTTCGTTAAGGAATCTTAGACCAGCTTCACGTACCGCTGATGCATGCACGAAACAGTCCTTTTCACCGTCTTCTCTTTCAATGAAACCATAGCCTTTTTTTCCATTGAACCACTTAACTTTTCCTTTTAATGTACTCATACTTATTTACTCTTTCTTATTGTTAGTTATTCTCTAAATAGATTTATGCTTAGATCAATTTAGAACGGACTGAGTATAAGAATTTTTTAGATATAGCAAGATGATAAATAATGCAAAAACAGTTAAATAAACCACCAGGAAGTGGTGGCTTCGGCGGGACTCGAACCAGCGACACAAGCCTTTTCAGGGCTCTGCTCTACCACCTGAGCTACGAAGCCAACATTAAGATCTAAATATAATTCGTCCTTTTGATAAATCGTAGGGACTTACCTCGAGTTTAACCCGATCTCCTTGTAATACACGGATACGATTTTTTCTAAGTTTACCTGCAGTATGAGCGGTTACGTTGTGCCCATTGTCTAGCTTTACTCTAAACATTGCATTTGGAAGCAGGTCAGTTACGACGCCTTCAAATTCTAACGTATCTTGTTTTCCCAATTATTTACCTTTCATTCTAGATCTAATACTTTGAGCATGATTATCTAGATCTTCATACTCAGCGAGATGTGTAGCGGATTCTCCTAATTTCTCAATACCTTTTTTTGTAAGAGTTATATGGCTAATTTTTTTATAAAACTCACTTGAGTTTAATCCAGATGAAAACTTTGCAGAGCCTAAAGTTGGTAAAACATGGTTAGTACCAACATTATAATCTGAAACAGCCATTGGAGAATATTTTCCAATCATAATACTTCCTGCATTATAAATTTGATTTAAATACTTTTTATAATTAGACACGTTAATTTCTAAGTGTTCGGGAGCTACTTCGTTAATTGCTTCTATTATTTGCTTATCAGTTTGAGCAAATACAATTAAGCCATTATTTTTCAAACTTTTTAAAACAACACTATTTCTCTGAACTTTTTGTATCCTTCCTTTAATTTCAATATTAAATTTATTTACTAATTTTTTATCTTTTGTAATTAAAATACATTGTGAGTTAACGTCATGCTCTGCTTGACCAAGCATAGATGTTATAACTTGATTTAGATCAGTTTTTCCATCTGCTAATACACAAATCTCACTAGGCCCAGCTACCATTCCCTCTGTACCAACATCACCAAAAACTTCACGTTTGCTTCTTGCAACATATATATTTCCAGGCCCAACAATTTTATTCACTTTTTGAATGTATGCTAAGCTTGCTATAGCTTGTGCTCCACCCATTGAATAAATTTCCTTAATTCCAACTTTTTTAGCAGCATAAAGAACAGCGGAGTTAAGTTTTCCATCAAGTTTTGGATTAGCTAATACAATTCTCTTAACACCTGAAATTTTTGCAGGCACTGCATTCATTAATAATGTAGATGGTAAATTAGCTGGAACATAAATTCCCACTGACTGTAAAGGCACATGCTTATATTCAAGTTTATTTTTTAAATTATCTACATACTTAATGTCTTTTGGTTTTTGTAGTGAATGAAACGTAAAAATTCTATTATAGGCTAAATCGATACTTTTTTTAATCTTTGGGTTTAATGCCCTTATTGCTTTGTTTACTTTATCCTTTGAAGGTACAATCTCTGTATTTTTACTAAATTTTTTCTCATACTTTAAAAGAGCCTTTTTCCCATTTTTTCTTATGTCTTTTATAATTTTCGGTACTATTGAAGTATCTACCTCTTTTCCAGATCTTCTTTTATCTAAAAAAGATATTAATTCTCGTTTATAATTTTTTTTCTTACAATTAATTATTTTTATCATTCTCTATTTTTTGATCTTCCAATACTGCTTCTATAATTTCAGAAGTGAGTGTTATAAATCTATTTTTTGAAAATAATAGGGTTATTTCAAAATTATGTTCTCTTTTAAATAAATCTATTGCTAACAATTCAAGTTCTGTTTCTGGTTCATTTTTATCAATGTTTTTTGATTTAGCGGATTGAACAAATTCAAACTTTATAATGCTATTTATTATTTTGTTGTCATCTTCATTTTCTCTATCTTTTCTTAAAATTGAAATTAGAAATATTTTATTTGAAGGAAGGTATTTAATATCTGATATTTTAACTTTACCTTCTGAGCAACACGCAGATATCATTTGAAGGTCTTCTGGAGATTGAGCAATAATTTTTTTTAAAAACTTTTTATCCATTAAGATAGTCTTTTGATTTTAACTCCAATTTTTTTCAGTTTATTTTCAATCTTTTCATACCCTCTATCTAAATGATATATTCTATTAATTACTGACCGCCCCTTTGAAATAATTGCAGCTAAAACTAAAGCAACTGAAGCTCTTAAGTCGCTAGACATTAGTTCTGCTCCTATTAATTCTGTATTACCCTCAATAGTAGCTTTATTATCTTTTATAACTATTTTTGCGCCTAATCTTCTTAACTCAGCAACATGCATAAATCTATTTTCGAAAATACTTTCTGTGATCGTACTCCTTCCATTTGCTTTACACATCAAAACCATGAACTGTGCTTGTAAATCAGTTGGAAAATTTGGATATTCTTTTGTAACAATACTTTTTATACTTTTAATTTTTTGTGGCCCTTTAATCTTTATTTCGTTTTTATTCATCTTTATTTTTGCACCAGATCTTTTTAATAAATTTAATTCTGTCTGGATTAATTTTGGATTAAAGTTTTTAATTGTCAGATCACCTTTTGTTAAAGTTGCTGCAACACAAAAAGTTCCTGTTTCTATTCTATCTCCCATTACAGAATAAGTGGTTGGCTTCAAAGAATTTACACCAATTATTTGACAAGTCCTTTTTCCAATCCATTTTATATTTGCACCTGCTGATTTAAGAAAATTTGTTAGGTCCTTTATTTCAGGTTCGATCGCACAATTTTTTAAGGTAGTTTTTCCTTGTGCTAGGGTGGCTGCAATAATTGAATTTTCTGTTGCTCCAACACTAATTTTCGAAAATTTAATCATAGTACCCTTTAGTTTTCCTTTTGAGCTTGCATGAATATACCCTTTTTTAATTTCATATTTCATTCCAAGTTTTTTAAGTGCATTTAGATGATAATTAACTGGTCTTGCCCCGATCAGACAACCGCCTGGGAGTGATGTTATGGATTTATGATATTTTGAAATTAAAGGTCCCAAAACCAGTATCCCTGCTCGCATTGTTTTGACTAGTGAGTAAGAAGCAAAATAATTTTGTTTTTTTGTTTTGTAAATTTTTACAGTTTTTTTATTTTTTGAAAATTTAATTTTTGAGCCAAGAGACTTTATAAGATTTAACATTGTATCTATATCTCTAACCCTTGGAAGATTTTCTATAACCACTGGTTTATCAAATAATAATGTTGAAGCTAAAATTGGTAATGCTGCATTTTTTGAACCACTGATTGAGACTTGTCCCTTGACTTTACAAGGGCCCGTAATCAAAAACTTGTCCATTTTATTTTATTTTTGCGACCTGAATGGTTGTTTGACCCTGATATTTTCCGTTCTTAGATTTATATGTAGTTTCTGGTTCTGTCTCTGATTTAAAAAATAAAAACTGAGCTATTCCTTCATTAGAATAAATTTTCGCAGGATTAGGTGTTGTATTACTTAGCTCTATGACAATATTGCCTTCAAACTCATTTTCAATTGGAGTTACATTGCAAATAATGCCAGTCCTAGCGTAAGTACTTTTTCCAACACAAATACAAAGGACATCTTTTGGAATTCTAAAATATTCAACTGTTTTTGCCAAAACAAAAGAATTAGGTGGAATTATGCAGTAAGGGCCTTTTCTTTCAATAAAATTATCATCAGAAAAGTTTTTAGGGTCTACTAAAGAACTATTTACATTTGTAAAAATTCTATATTCATCTGAAATTCTAACATCATAACCCATGCTACTTAATCCATAAGATATTTTTCCCTCAGAAACTTGATGATCTAAAAACGGTTCGATCATATTGTGTTCTTTACACATTTTCTTAATCCAAGTATCGGGTTGAATGGACATATCTATTTATTATTTTTCTTTTGTTTCTTTTGAAAAATTTTTCTCTTTTTTAAATTCTTTTTTAATGCAATTTCAAGTTTACTAAGCTTATCCTTCTTAGAATTCATTGAATTACTTTTTATCAGGATTTGTAAGATGATCTAAAGTTATAACTTGATCTATAGGAATTGTTTTATCTTCTTCTTTTTTTACTTCTCCATGCTTTGCTTGTTTTTTAGCTCTTTTTTCAGCAAGCTTCTTTTCTCTTTTAGCTTGCTTCTCCATAGCTTTTGCTCCTCGAGTAGATTTATAGTCGTAGTGAATTCCCATAGCATTTCCTTAAAAGTAGGTATAACTCATTTTCGGAAAAAATTAAGGCAATAATTTGAAAAAATTAATTTTATACACTAAATTTAAAATAGAATTAGCCCCTATAGTTAAATGGTATAACACATCCATGGTAAGGATGAGTTTCCAGTTCAATTCTGGGTGGGGGCACCAGAATTATTTTGAGTAAAATTTTTTTCTTAAAAGAAATCCAATCAAAACTAAAGTTATAATTCCTATAATTGGTAAATAGATATCTGGTGTCAAAAGTAATTGTAAAAGACTAGGTGCCTCAGAATTTTCCTCCAAAATTTTATTTAGGCCAGCGCCTAGAGAAGCTCCTACAAACAATTGGGGCGTCATTCCAATTACTGAACCTAGAAAGAAATTTCTTATCTTAACATTAAAAATTGTAGGTAAAATATTTGATATGAAAAAAGGTATACCACCTATAAATCTATAAATTAAAAAAAATGTAAATTCATTCTCTTTAAATTTTTCAGTTAAATTATTAAAACGAGATGAAAACTTTTCTTCAATTAAATCTTTTAAAAAATAATTAGCAAACATATACAAAAATGTTGCACCAATTGATAATCCAAAAACAATTATTAAAGTACCTAGCCATTTACCAAAGATAAAACCCCCTACCAAAAAAACTGGAGATCCAAATCCTAATAATAAGACCCAAATAATTGTTCCTAATAGAAATAAAATACTTGATATAAAAATATTACTATTTTTAACTTGCTCTAATGTATCTCTATTGTCTCTGATTAATTCGTAACTTGAGAAATCCTGAAATGAAAATTTGCTAAAAAAGAACCATAAAAAAATAGATACAATCAAAATATAAGCAGAACCTAAAAATAATTTAATTTTTTTTTCCTTATTCATTGAGCTCTAATTTATTAAAAATCGCTGTACTTATATATATTTATTTGTATAAGTACGTGAATTTAACAATAAATTGACTAACCATGAAACGTACATATCAACCAAGTAATCGAGTTCGTAAAAAATCTGTGGGGTTCAGGGCTAAAATGAAAACCAAAGGTGGAAGAAAAGTTCTTAAAAGAAGAAGAGCTAAAGGTAGAAAAAAGTTAACTAATGCTTAATGAAAAGCAAAATAGTAAGCCTTTCTAAAAACGAAGAATTTAAATCAATCCTTAGTGGAAAAAAAATATCCAATAAATATTTAACAATTTTTTTTAAGAGATTATCTGGTAAGAACAACAAAAAATTAAATATTAGCTTTGTAACTAAAAAGAAAATTGGTAACGCTGTTAGTAGAAACAAAATAAAAAGAAGACTTAAAAATATTATGAATGATGCTGTGAAATCAATTAATATAAACTTTAATTATTCATATCTTTTGATCTCTCGAAAATCTGTTTTGGATGACAATTATAAAATTATAAAAGAGAAAGTTTTTCAAGATTTTGAAAAAATAAAATAATGAGAGTTATTAATTATATTTTTATTTTTCTAATTAAGGCTTACAAATTTTTATTAAGTCCCTTTTTTTATAATTCATGTAAATTCCATCCAACTTGTAGCAGTTATTGTTTAGAATGTTTTGAAAAATACAATTTTATTAAAGCAATATATAAGTCGTTTCTAAGAATTTTAAGATGCAATCCATGGTTTGGTCATGGAGGGCATGATCCTGTTGAAAAGATAAGAGGTAAAAAAATTGGACTCTAAAAATGTCATATCAGCAATTTCATTGAGTGCAGCAGTAATAATAATTTATGGATTATTTTTTGCTCCCCCACCTCCGGATCCAAAAAAAATCAATAATGAAAAAAATAATATTGTTGAATCGACAAGTGAAGCACCATCATTAGATCAAAATGTCGAGGTTTCAAAAATTTCTCGAAATGAGGCTATTGAAAATGAAGATAGAGTTCAATTTGAAAATAGTACAGTAATTGGATCAATTTCTTTAGTTGGTGGATCAATAGATGATTTAACATTTAAAAAGTACACTAATACTCTAAATGGTGATGATAACGTTATTTTGTTAAATCCAAAAAAGGTAGAGGATGGTTATTATATTGAAACCGGGTGGGCAACAGCAAACAAAAATATTAATCTTCCTAATTCTAAAACAATTTGGACAATTGAAGGAAATAATAAATTAACCCCTAATTCTCCAATAAAGCTCTCATGGACAAATGATCAAAATATTAAATTTATAAAAGATATTAGTATTGATGATCAATATTTATTTAAAGTAAACCAAACAATAATTAATAATTCAGAAAAAACTTATAATTTTTACCCCTATGGCCAAATTATAAGAAACCTAGCACCGGAAATAATTGATTTTTTTATTCTACATGAAGGTCTTATAGGAGTGTTTGATGATCAATTAGTGGAGGAAGACTATGATGATATAGAAGAAAAAAAATTTTCAATTAATGCTGATAAAGGATGGTTGGGAATTACTGACAAGTACTGGATTACAAGTTTAATACCACAAGAAAATAGAAAATTTAGAACTGACTTTGATTATAAAAATAAGTTTAGAGCAAACTTTATTGAGACAAGTGCAACAGAAATTGGAGCGAATGAAACAAAATCTAATGAAATTAAGATTATAATAGCAGCAAAAGAGGTTGATATTATTGATGGATACGCTGAAAATCTCAATATAAGCAAATATGACCTAGCGATTGATTGGGGTTGGTTTTATTTCTTAGTTAAACCACTTTTCTTCTTAATAGACTATTTTTTCAAACTAACTGGTAATTTTGGTATAGCAATCATTCTAATAACTATTTGTATTAGAATAGTATTTTTTCCACTTGCAAATTACTCATTTAAATCAATGGCAAAAATGAAAGTTCTACAACCTGAAATGACACGACTAAAAGAACTTCATAAGGAAGATAAAATGAAACTCCAGCAAGAAATGATGGCATTGTATAAAAAGGAAAAAGTAAATCCTGTGAGTGGATGCCTTCCAATTTTTATACAGATACCTTTCTTCTTTGCAATTTATAAAGTTTTGTTTGTAACTTTAGAAATGAGACATCAGCCATTTTATGGATGGATAAAAGACTTAAGCGAACGTGATCCAACTTCAATATTTAATTTATTTGGACTTATCCCATGGGACCCACCATCATTTTTACTTATTGGTGTATGGCCGTGTTTAATGGGTCTGAGTATGTATCTTCAACAAAAACTAAATCCAACTCCTCCTGATCCAATTCAGGCAAAAATATTTGCATTCTTTCCTTTGTTTCTTACAGTTATTTTAGCACCTTTCCCGTCAGGCTTGGTAATTTATTGGACAATTAACAACATACTTACTATGGCACAGCAGTACGTCATAATAAAAAGAACTACTGTAAAAACTGCTCAATAGATGGAATTAGAAAAAATTCTACCTAACAATGGACCTTCCATTGATGAAGTAAAAAAATATACAACTAAATACTCAAACGACATCATTGTTATAAAATGTGGGGGATCTGTACTTTTAGAGAAGAATTTATTTAATCAATTCATTGAAGATATCTCGGTAATTAATAAATTAGGTCTTTCTGTGGTTGTAGTTCATGGTGGTGGAAAAAATATTCAAAAAAAACTTGATGAGCATAATTTAAAATCTGTATTTATCGATGGATTGAGAGTAACTGATGAAAAAACTATTAAAATTGTAGAAGAAGCTTTGCTGGAACTTAATTTTGAAATTTTAAGTGAGATAAGCAATCACCACGCTAATTCTGTATCAATCAGTCCAAAAAAAAACAATGTCATAAGAGTAATACCTGAGAGAAAAGAACTTGGTTTTGTAGGAACGCCTAGTGAAATCAAGAAAAATACAATTCTAGAAATTATAAATGAAAAGAAAATTCCTTTAATTGTTCCGATGGGAATTGGTGAAGACAACAATATTTATAATATCAATGCAGATGTAGCAGCTGGCGCAATTGCAAAGGAGTTAAATGCCAGAAGGTTATTATTAATGACCGATGTTGAAGGTGTATTAGACAAAAGCAAAAATCTAATTTCTGAAATAAATTCTTCAATGGCAAATGAAATGCTTGAAAATAAAACGATCGAAGGTGGAATGATACCTAAGATAAAAACATGTTTAGACGCTGTAAATAATGGTGTTACTGGTGTTGTCATTGTCGATGGCAGAAAACAACATTCTATATTATTTGAAATCTTCTCAGATAAAGGAGCTGGCACTTTAATAAGAAAATGAAAAATTTAGCTAATATTAAAAATATATTATTTGATTGTGATGGTGTTTTATACCAAGATTTAGAGGCAGTTTTTGGTCAAGTCAGCAAAAAAATGACAGAGTATATTTCTAAAAAATTAAATATTGATTTAATAAAAGCAAAAGAACTTCAAACGAATTATTTTCATAAATACAATACAAGTCTAAATGGCCTGATGATACATCATGATATTCCCCCTAGAGAATTTTTAGATTATGTTCATGATATAGATCTGTCGTTTTTAGAAAAAGATAAAACTTTAAGGTATGAATTAGAAAATATAAAATTAAATAAATTTGTTTTTACAAATGGAAGTAAAGAGCATGTTAAAAATATAACCACACATCTTGGAATAGATGACCAATTCGACGGAGTATTTGATATAGTGGATGCAGAATACCATCCAAAGCCAGAAGCAAAAGCATTTGATCTTATGGTTCAAAAATTCAAAATTGATCCAAATGAAACTCTGTATATAGAAGATATTGCAAAAAATTTGTCCATTGGAAAAGAAAGAGGAACAATTACAGCATGGTTAATCAACGATGAATACTGGGGTAAAAAAGAGTCTGAAAAAGATTATATTGATTACAAAATTGAAAATCTCTCTTTATTTTTAAAAGAAATAAGGTTATTAAAAAACTCATAAAATTATGAGTATAGAAAACATTATAAATGAAGCTTGGGAGAAAAGAGATCAAGTAAATCAAGACTCTGATCAAAATTTAAAAGATACGGTTAATCAAATTATTGATGATCTAGATAGTGGAAAAGTAAGAGTAGCTGAAAAAATAAATGGTGAATGGGTTACACATCAACATATTAAAAAAGCTATTATGCTAAGTTTCAGAATGTATCCAATGGAAAACTTAAATGGCCCATACAGTAGTTGGTATGATAAAGCCCACTTATTAAAAGGAAAGACAGCTGGCTGGACAAAAGAAGATCATGAGAAAGCTGGATTTAGAATGGTACCTAATTCTCCAGTAAGAAAAGGTTCTTTTGTTGGAAAGAATGCAGTTTTGATGCCATGCTATGTTAACATTGGAGCTTATATTGATGAAGGCACAATGATAGATACTTTTGCAAGAGCTGGAAGCTGTTGTCAGATAGGAAAAAATTGTCATATCTCAGCAGGTAGTGGCGTTGGTGGTGTACTAGAACCAGCACAAGCATTACCAACAATTATTGAGGATAATGTTTTCTTAGGTGCAATGTCAGAAGTGGTCGAAGGAGTTATTGTAGGTGAGGGTTCAGTTTTAAGTATGGGGATGTATATAGGTCAATCTACTAAAATAGTGAATAGAAAAACTGGTGAAATAACATATGGAAAAATTCCACCTTATTCAGTAGTTGTCCCGGGCTCATTACCAGATAAAAATAATGCTTCAGCACCCTCATTATATTGTGCGGTGATAATTAAACAGGTTGATGAAAAAACAAGATCAAAAACATCTATCAACGATCTTTTAAGAGAATAAAATGTTAAGACTAAATGAACTTCAATTAGCTAAGGAGCTAATTAGATTTCCTTCTGTAACGCCAGTTGATGCAGGTGTAATGAGTTTTCTTGAAAAAAAATTAAAAAAACTTGGATTTAAAACAAAAATACTTGAATTTAAGGAAAAAAATACAAAACCTGTAAAAAATCTTTACGCAAGACTTGGAAACAAAAGTCCAAATTTTTGCTATGCAGGCCATTTGGATGTGGTTCCAGCTGGAAATTTAAATGATTGGACGGTAAATCCGTTCAAACCATCTATTAAAAACGGTCATTTAATCGGTAGAGGTGCCAATGATATGAAAAGCTCTATTGCAGCATTTGTTACAGCTGTAAGTAAATTTATTCAAAAAAATAAAAAATTTAATGGCTCCATTAGTCTGCTGATTACTGGAGATGAAGAAGGTGTTGCAATTAATGGAACTAAAAAAGTTGTAGAATATTTAAAAAAGAAAAAAGAAAAAATAAATTTTTGTTTAGTTGGCGAGCCAACTAATCCAAATAAACTTGGAGAGATGATTAAAATCGGTCGAAGAGGTAGTATAACTGGGAAACTAACTGTCATTGGGATACAAGGTCATGTCGCTTATCCAAACAGAGCAAATAATCCATCAACAGCTCTAGTTCAAATTCTTAAAGAATTAAAAGGAATTAAATTTGATAAAGGAACAAAAGATTTTCAACCTACAAACTTAGAAATAACTAAAATTAATATTGATAATTTGGCTGACAATGTAATTCCTGGTTTAGCATACGCTAGCTTCAATATTAGATTTAATAATAAACATTCATCTAATACGTTGAAGAGTAAAATTAATAAAATTGTTAAAAAAATTTGTAATAAAAATAAATCAAAATATAAAATTGAATATAATGTTTCTGGTGAAGCTTTTTTAACCAGTCCAAATGAGACTACCTATATGATTCAAAATACAATAAAAAAAATAACAAAAATTAAACCTAAGCTATCAACAACTGGTGGTACATCTGATGCAAGATTTATTCGAAAGATTTCTCCATGCTTAGAATTTGGTTTAGTGGGAAAAACAATGCACAAAGTGGATGAAGTTGTTGCGCTAAAAGATTTAAAAAAATTAACTTTAATATACTCAAATATTTTAGAAAATTATTTTAAGTGAAAACTGGTCTAATTACTTCAGATACTTATCAAAATCATAACACTGGAGAAGGACATCCAGAAAAAATAGATCGTGTTACGGGTGTAATAGAAAATTTTAAAAAATTAAATAACAAAAACCTTGTTTGGAAAAAACCATCAAATTTTGATCAGTCCATTTTAATTAAAACTCATACAAAGGATTATATTAAACAAGTTAACTTATCTTTTCCTCAAAGTGGTTTAAAATTTCTTGACGGTGATACAGTTGTCTCTCCAGGTAGTAAAGATGCAACAAAAGATGCGGTAGGATCAATCATATCAGCAATAGATGGTGTTGAAAGAAAAGAATTTAAAAACGCTTTTTGCTGTGTAAGGCCTCCTGGACATCATGCTGAAAAAGAGAAAGCCATGGGATTTTGTATATTTAATAATGTTGCAGTTGGAGCAAATTACTTAATAGAGAAATACAAATATAAAAAAATTGCTATCATTGATTTTGATGTACATCATGGAAACGGTACTCAAGATATTTTTTATAATGACAAAAATGTTTTATATATATCCACCCATCAGTATCCCTACTATCCAGGTTCTGGCTCAGAGAAAGAAAATGGAAAATATAATAATGTTCTTAATATTCCTCTAGAAGCGGGCACTACTGGGAATGAGTATCTTAATGCTTACGAAAAAGTTTTAGATAAATTAAAAGAGTTTAAACCAGAATTTTTACTATTTTCAGCAGGATTTGATGCACATATTGATGATCCACTTGCTCAATTAAGATTAAGTTCAGAGGACTTTTATAAGATTACAAAAAGAACATTGGAAGTTTCAAAACCTTTTTGTAACGGAAATATTGTATCTATACTCGAAGGTGGATATGACCTTAGGGCCCTTCAAAAAAGTACTCAACGTCATGTAGATGCACTTATCGAATTTAATTGATTAATTAATTCATATATCTAAATAGAAACTTAATGAAATTGTACAAAATTAAAAAATCTGACATCGATAAAAAAGGTAAAGGTCTTTATGCATCAAAGAATATTAAAGCTGGAACAAAAATAATAGATTACATAGGAAAAATAGTTACCAATAAACAAATCGATGAGTCAGATAAATATGATAATTCAAAGCCCATTTATCTTTTCACTCTAAACAAGAGATATACTCTGGATGGAGATTTCTCTTGGAACATTGCAGGATTAATAAATCATTCATGTGAAAATAATTGTGAATATGAGGGAAAAGGTTTGAAAATATGGGTTACCGCTATCAAAGATATTAAAAAAGGTGAAGAGCTGACTTGTGACTATGGGTTCGGATATGACAAAGATTACAGGCAGTTTCCTTGTAAATGTAGATCAAAAAATTGTTGTGGTTACATAGTTAGAGCAGAGTCAAGATGGAGAATAAATAAAAAATTTGCAATGAGTAATAAAAAAGTTAATAGCTAACCTTCTCTAAATAAAGCCCATGTGCTGGGGCTAGTGGTGCACAATTTTTTCTATCTTTTGAATTAAAGACATCTTCAAATTTTTTTAAATTCCATTTATTTTCAGATAAATATTTTAATGACCCTACCATTGATCTTACCTGGCTTTTTAAAAAGGACTGGGATTTTATTCTTATTTTAATTTGTTTTTTTGATTTTAAAATTTGTATTTTTTTTATAGTTCTTATAGGACTTTTCGCACCACAGTTTGCAGCTCTGAAGGTAGAGAAATTGTGTGTTCCAACTAATTTTTTAGCACCTTTTTTCATCAAATTAAGATCTAATTTATTTCGGATATTCCATTCTCTATTATAATTTATTGTTGACGGAGATTGATCATTTCTAATTATATATAAATAAGTTCTCTCTTTTGCAGAAAATCTTGAATGAAAATTATTTTTTTTTAAATTAATTTTAAGAATTGAAATATTTTTTTTATTTAGAAAAAAATTAAGAGATTTAACTAATTTATTAATATCTTTTAATTTATTTTGACAGTCAAAGTGGGCTGATTGTTCTAAAGCATGAACACCCTTATCGGTTCTTCCAGATCCGTGAAGTTTAATATTTTCCTTTAATAGTTTTGAAATAACATTTTGAATTGTTTTTTGAATTGAATTTCCCTTTTTCTGGGTTTGCCAACCAATATATGAGGTACCAACGTATTCTATGAGTATTTGATATCTATTCATTTTTTAAGATGATCCCTTTTTTTAGTTTGCTACCTAAAAGAAAATCTCCAGTTTTTTGTGGCTTTTTTCCTTCTCTCTGAATTTCAGTTACTTTAATTGATTTATTCCCACAAGAGATCGTTAGTTCATCGTCAATTATTAATCCAGGTCTCATAGTAGTTTTTGATAAAGTAGCTCTTAATATTTTGTGCCTATTATTATCGAAACTAAACCAAGCACCAGGTTTTGGATACAATCCATTTATCTTTGCCAAAATTTCATCAGCTCCATTATTCCAGTTGATTTTACCTTCGATTTTTTGAATTTTTTTTGCATATGTAGCCATTGAAGAATCTTGCTCTTCAAAATTAGCTTTTTGTTGTAAAATATTTTCAATATTAGTTAATATTTTTTCGGCAGCCAAATTTGAAAGCCTATCAGCCAAACCCTTAGCATTTTCATTTTCCAATATATCTAAAGGATATTTGTTACAAACTGGACCCTCATCCAACTTTGGATTTATTTTCATAATACTTAAGCCTGTAATTTTGTCCATATTGATTAACGATCTTTGTATGGGTGCTGCTCCCCTCCACTTAGGTAGCAAAGATGCATGAATATTTATAAAACCATTTTTGCTTAAACTTAAAATATCCTTTGAAAGAATTTGTCCATAAGCAACTACAATTGCTAAATCTAAATTTAAAGATTTTATGTAATCAATTTCTTTTTCAATATTTTCAGGTGTTTTTATTTCAATGCCTAATTCTTCAGATAATAGATGTATAGGAGATTTATTTAATTTATGTCCTCTATTAGACTTTCTTGGAGGTTGACTGAATACGCAAGATATTTTGAAATTACTTTGATGAATAGATTTTAAGATAGGAACTGCAAAATTAGGGGTCCCTAAGAAAGCTATTTTTTTATCCATTTATCAAACAATAATTCTATCGGGCTTCTCTTTATGTTTTGAAAGCTTTTTGATAATCATTGTTTTTTTTAATTTTGATAAATAATCTATAAATAGTATTCCCTCTAAATGATCCATTTCATGTTGGATACATGTTGCCAACAAACCCTCTGCATTCAAAACTTTTTTTTTACCGTTATAATCTAAATATTCAACATCACATTTTTTTGGGCGATCAATTTCTGCAAAATAATTTGGAACTGATAAGCAACCTTCTTCATATGTTGAAAGTTCAGTATTTTTATTTTTGATAACTGGATTTACAAAGTACAAAGGATTTTTTTTTTCTTCACCTTTAGAAATATCCATAACAATAATCCTCTTTGGTATACCTATTTGAATTGCGGCTAACCCTATTCCATTTGCAGCGTACATTGTGTCTAGCATATCATCCATCAATTTCTGTTCATCTCTACCAACCGAAATTACATCTTTGGATTTTTGCCTTAATATTTTATTAGGTTCTGTGATTATCGTTTTAATTGACATAACTAATTTTATAACAAATTTTAGACTTTTAAAGGCAGAACTTTTAGTAAAATTTCATTCCTCAAATCTACCAGTTTTAATTCATTCAAAATACTTACAATGTAATCTACAGATTCTATGCCAAGATCTTCTAAATTATCTTCTCCAATAATTTCAGAAATTTTTAAAAGTACTAATCCAGTTTCTCCATTTACAATCATGGTATTTATTTCAGATGGTAAATTATTGTTGTAATCATACAACTTTTGATATTTTCTCAATATTTGAACTCCGTCTGATTTTAGTGACTCTACTGCAATTATATCCTTTAAAGAAAAAACATATTTTTTGTTTTTTTTTATTTTTTTGAGTAAATCATTGGTCTCCTTTTCTACCTGGGGAAGGCTTGTTTTATTTTGAAAATAGTTCAAAACTTTTGATTGATGAAAAACTTTATTATTCAATTTAATTTTGAGCTCAGCAAGTTTCTCTGGCTCTTTATTTTTCATAAAAAAAGTTGTGTAATTTGAGGGTATTTCATCCTCTGGGATATTTTTTAAAAGACTTGCAAGTTTTTCATCAAAAGCATTAGGTAGATTTGATTGATCAAATGATTTTTTTATTAAAGAAAGCAAATTTAATTTCTTAGGGATTTCGCTGGTCAATAATAATCTTTGATATAATAATGCTCTTGCTTCGTAATCTTCAAGCAGTTTATATGCATTTCTATAATTTAGTAGTTGATTGATATCAAATTGAAATCTCATATATAATTTAAACAAATCTTCTTCTTTGTAAACTTCATCGTTAGTTGCTATCTCAATTAATTTAATTTGTTCTTCATTATCTATATCAACAAACTCTGCATTTTTAAGTAAATTGGATGTCGCTAAATAGTTCCATATGAATTTAGGAGTTTCAATTTTGGGTTCATACTCAAAATTCTTGATAGTTTTGTGGGATAAATGAAAATAAAGAATATTTTTTTCTGATAGTTCTTCATTTGATTTTTTATAACCCATTAAAATATTAAATTTATTTACGAAAAATTTATCTAGATCTCCAAGTTCAGTTTTAAGATCGAACAATAATTGTGCTTCGTCTCTCCTATCTTGATGTATTAAACAATACATTTTAAAATTTGTGAGGTAATCGCTAGAAATTAAATTTGTTATCTCAAATATTTCACATGATTTATCTAACTGAGAGTTTGACAAATAATGGTCCGTATAAAATTTAATTAATTTTTCACCCTCAATTAAATTTGGGTTTTTAATTAAAAATTCTTTTATTAAATCGAAATTTTCTTTTTTAATTAAATAATCAAACTTAAAGTCCAAAAATTCTTTTGAGGAAATATTTGTATTTGGAATGTAAGAGTTTGTTAATAATGCAATATCAAGAATCTTTTCTGAAAATTTTGACAAATCCTTTGAAGTTAAATTTTTTAAAATGCTTTTGATATCTTCTCCATTGCTATTTGACCACATATCTATTGATAGTCCATTTTCTTCAGGATCATATAAACCAGCTAGTTTAATGTCTGATACACTTAAGGAGTTGTTTACTAATATTTTTTCGTTTTGTTGTTCAATTTTTATTCCTTGAATAACATTAGTACTATCTTCATTTTTATTTTGAATTATAGATTGATCTTCGGGGATTTCCTTTTTTTCAATATTCCAAATGTCTACTGGCTCATTGGCTTTTATATTATTTATTGGATTACAAACTAAAAATACAAAAAAGAAACTACTTAATTGTTTTAAAATTTTCATTAGGTATTACTTTTTCAATTTTTTTATTTGGTGCTGGAAAATCAACTTTGGCAATAAGAACAATTCCAATAAAAAGAACAATTACTACTAAAATAAGTTTAATTAAAAATTTACCTATTGCAAATATTCCACCTGTGCTTGTTTTTTTTGTGAATTGCATATAGTTTAAGTAATTTCAGAATAAGACATATTTGTGTTTTTTCAATATAGAAACCTATGAAATCAAAAAAAAACATCGTTTTAGTCGGTATGATGGGAGCTGGAAAATCCTCAATTGGAAAATTATTATCCAAGAAAATTGGATTTGATTTTGTTGATATCGATAAATTGATAGAAGAAAAAGAAGAAAAAACTATTGTAGAAATATTTAGAATAAATGGTGAAAAGTATTTTAGAGATTTAGAGGAAAAGATTTCAATAGAAAAATTAAAAAATACTAATCAAGTGATTGCCTTAGGTGGAGGTGCATATTTAAATAGAAATATCAGAAAACAAACTTTAGCTAAATCAACTAGTTTTTGGTTAAACTGGAACTCATCTACACTAATAAAAAGAATTAAAGATAATAAAAAAAGACCTTTAGTTTTAAATTTAAAAATAAATGAGATAAAGAAATTAATAGATGAAAGATCAAAAATATATATTTCGTCTGATTATAAAATTAATTGTGATAAGCTTGATAAATTTGAAATTGTAAAAAAAATAAAAGATATATATGAAGGCTCATAATCTAAGTATTAATACTAAAACAAAAAAATATTCTATTTTTATTGGTTCAAATTTAATCTCAAATATAAACAGAATTTTTACATCACAAAAATTATCATTTTCTAAAATTTTAATTGTAGTGGACAAGAATGTTCCTATTAAATTTAAAAAAAAATTAATCAGTAATATAAAAACTGACCTGAAAAAGATTCATGTATTTAACCCTAGTGAAAAGAACAAAAGTCAAAAAACTGTAGAAATTATTCAAAACATTCTTTTTAAGAATAGATTTAATAGGGATGATTGTTTAATTGCATTTGGAGGGGGTATCACTGGAGATGTTGCTGCATATTCTGCAAGCACATATAAAAGAGGTATTAAATTTGTTAACATTCCCACAACTCTGTTGGCTCAAGTAGATTCCTCTGTAGGTGGAAAAACAGGTATTAATAATTCATATGGCAAAAACCTAATTGGAAGTTTCTATCAACCTGACGCTGTGGTATCAGATATAAATTTACTAAAATCATTAAATACCAGGGAAATTATTTGTGGATATGCTGAAATATTAAAAAGTAGTCTATTAGACAGCTATCAAAGTTTTAACTACTTAGACAAAAATATTAAAGATATTTTAAAGCTTAAAGAGCCATTTATAAACAGTGCTATTCTCAAAAGTTGTAATTTAAAAAAAAAAATAGTTCAAAGGGATGAGACAGAGAAAAATTTAAGAAAAGTTTTAAATCTAGGACATACATTTGCACATGCTTATGAAAGTTGTCTAGGATTTTCAAAAAAACTAAATCATGGTGAGGCAGTTATAATTGGAATTAAGAATTCAATCGAATTTAGTAAAAAGCAAAGTTTAATAAATAACAAATCTTATAAGTTTATAAAAAATCATATAAATAAAATACCATTAAATAAAAGTTTTAAATCATTATTTAAGAAAAAAGATATAAATAAAATTATATCCTTTATGAAATCTGACAAAAAAAATAGTTCAAAAAAAATTAATTTAATACTATTTAAAAATTTTGGGAAAATAAAAACCGATTTTCAAATCACTGAATTTTCTTTAAAAAAATTTTTAAATTCGCAGCTAAGTAATTAAAATCTGTAACGAATGTATATATTCTCTCATTTCATTCTCTAATATTTTAAAAATTAGTCTATTAGATTGCACTTTATTCATTTTTTTTAGTTTTTCTGACTTAATTTTTAATTTTATATGAAATTTTTTAGGATCATTATTTTTATGATTTTTATGTAAGAAGGATTTATCTTCTAGATAAATTTCTTCGACTGATTGATTTTCTAAGATTTTTTTTTTTACTATTTCTGAAAGTTGATTAATATCCATTTAAATAAATATTATACTACATGAAAAATATCTGTGATTGGAACAATTGTTTTGAGGAAGGGTTGTATAAAGCACCCAAAGAAAGAGATAATAGTAAAAATTTTAGATTACTATGTTTAGAACATGTAAAAGAATTCAATAAAAATTGGAATTATTTCTCTGGTATGAATGATCAGCAGATAATGGATTTTTTGAGATCAGATTTAACCTGGCACAAACCGACGCAGAGCTTTAGTTCATCAGATAATTTTTTTAAAGTTTTATGGAATAACGCACTAAAAGATGAAATGGATAAAATGAAATTTGATAATGAATTTAACCATATGAACAAATTTAAGTTTAATAGTAATGATATTAAAGCATTTGGAATACTTGGAGTATCGGTAGGACTAAAATGGGAAAAAATTCAGGAAAAATTTAAAAAACTTGTTAAAAAATTTCACCCTGATATGAATTCTGGAAATAAAAAATTTGAAGATAAACTTAAAGTAATAACTTTAGCTTATACTCAACTTAAAAATACTTATAAGGATAGAATTGACACCTAATATTGAAAAAACTCCAGATATAAAATTATCAGTTAACCAAACTTTTGGCTTTGAAAGCGATATGGAAGTTGATGCATTTTCTGAAAAGTCAGAATATGTGCCTGAAATAGATAAAAGCTATAAATTTGATAAAGAAACAACTTTAGCAGTCTTAAGTGGTTTTGCTTTTAATAAAAGAGTTTTGGTTCAAGGCTATCATGGTACTGGAAAATCCACACATATTGAGCAAATAGCTGCGAGATTAAATTGGCCATGTATTAGAATTAATTTAGATAGTCATGTTAGTAGGATAGATTTAATTGGTAAAGATTCAATTGTAATTAAAGACGGGAAGCAAGTCACAGAGTTTAAAGAAGGAATCCTTCCTTGGTCTATTCAAAATCCAGTTGCTCTTGTTTTTGATGAGTATGATGCTGGTAGACCAGATGTAATGTTTGTAATTCAAAGAGTGTTAGAAGCAGAAGGTAATTTTACATTATTAGATAAAAATAAAGTAATAAAGCAAAATAAATTTTTTAGATTATTTGCAACGTCAAATACTGTTGGTTTGGGCGATACAACTGGATTATATCATGGAACACAACAGATAAATCAAGGCCAAATGGATAGATGGAATATAGTTACCACACTAAACTATCTAGGTTTAGAGAAGGAAATGGAAATCATTTTAAGCAAAAACAAAAATCTTAATAATGCTAAAGGTAAAGAAAAAGTCTCTAATATGATTAAAGTAGCAACACTTACGAGAAAAGGTTTTATGGCTGGTGATATTTCAACCGTTATGAGCCCACGTACTGTTTTGCATTGGGCAGAAAATTCAGAAATATTTAAAGATACTGGATATGCATTTAGGGTTACATTTTTAAATAAATGTGATGATGTAGAAAAAAATATTATTGCTGAATACTATCAAAGATGTTTTGGAGAAGATTTACCCGAGTCAATGATAAATGTTCAAGTTTAAATGAACAAAGAAGATAGTTTCAAAGAAAAATTTAAGCAGGCAATATTATCAACCGTAAAAGTAATCTCTGAGGATGACTTTTCAAATTCCAAAAATAAGAAACAATTAAATGAGGAAAACTTTAAGGTAAATAACATTGAAAATATCAAAGATAAAAACGAATTTATAAAGATAAGAGCAGAAAATGATTCTGAAGCTTTAAAAAGAAAATTTTCAAATAAATCAATCTTTGAAAAAAATATGCCATCCAATCATGGTTGCCAATCGTTATATAAATTGTCTGAAAAAATTAGATATGAAATGTTAGGATCGGAAATGTTAATGGGAATTTCAAAGAATTTCCAAAATAACTATTCAAATAAATTAAAAAAAATTGATCTTACAAAAATTAAAAAAAAAGACGATGTAAATATTTCAGATGCATTTGAAATTTATATGTTAGACAAATTTTTAAAAGTACAAATTCAGCCAGAGGCTCAAAAAATTTTAAGTTTTTGGGAGAAAGAGTTGATGGATACTTTTGATAAACATATTACTTATTTAAATAAAAACTTAGAAAATCAAGAGATCTACAATTCAAAATTTTCAGAAATATTAGAGAATATGGAAATTTTTGATAATGAGGAAAATGATGAAAAAAAAGAGACTCAAGAAGATAATAACCAAGATAACTCAAGCTCTAATAATCAAGATGATAACGATTCAGATAGTTCTGAAGATAAAAAAGAAGATGACTCTTTAAATGAAGGAGTAGATGGTTTAGACGACATAAATGAATTTAGACTTGATGAACAGACAACCAGTGAAGAAAATGAAAACCAACAATCTGAAAGTGTTGTTCAGAAGAAAAATTTAGGTGTTGGAGATAAAGATTATAAAGTATTTACAACCGAATTTGATGAAGTTGCAAAAGCTGAAAGCCTTGAAAGCCCCGAAGAAATTTCTAAACTCAGAAAAAATTTGGACCAACAGCTAACAAGTTTTCAAGATATTATAACTAAACTTGCAAATAAGTTACAACGTCAATTATTAGCAAAACAAAACAGAGCATGGGAATTTGATTTAGAGGAAGGTTTATTGGATAGCTCTAAATTACCTAGAATTATTATTGATCCGTATAATTCCTTATCATTCAAAAAAGAGAAAGACTTAGATTTTAAAGATACCGTTGTAACATTATTGATTGATAATTCTGGATCAATGAGAGGTAGACCAATTACAATTGCCGCTCTATGTGCTGATATTTTATCTAGAACTTTGGAAAGATGCTCAGTGAAAGTTGAGATTCTTGGATTTACAACAAAAAACTGGAAAGGTGGATTGTCTAGAGAGGAATGGAATAAATCCGGTAAAACAAAAAATCCTGGAAGATTAAATGATTTAAGGCACATAATTTATAAATCAGCAGATACACATTGGAGACAATCAAAGAAGAATTTAGGACTTATGCTTAAAGAAGGTCTTCTAAAAGAAAATATTGATGGAGAGGCTATTACCTGGGCATTTAACAGACTTAAAAAAAGAAAAGAGGAAAGAAAAATTATGATGGTAATTTCTGATGGTGCACCAGTAGACGATTCAACTTTATCAGTAAATTCTGGAGATTTTCTTGAGAAACATTTAAAGAAAATTGTTAAGTTTATTGAGAACAAAAGTGATATTGAAATTTTAGCAATCGGTATTGGACACGATGTTTCTAGATATTATCAAAAAGCAATAAAAATAACTGATGTTCAAGAATTAGGAGATGTGATGATTGGACAATTAAGTGGATTATTCGAGAATAAAAAAAAATTACATTAAATATTTGCTAAATTTTTATTCAACCATTCTATTTTAATTTCTGCACCACCTCTTGTCTCTGAATTTCTAAATATTAGTTTAGCTTCATTTTTCTCAAGTAGAGTTTTACCAATAAATATCCCTAAACCTAAGCCAGACTTACTTTTATCCTTTGATTTTATTGATTTAATATAGGGTTCACCAATTTTACTAAGAACATCTTTTGGAAATCCTGGTCCATCATCTTCGATTGTTATTTCAGAGACCTCACTATCACTTTTAATTGCAATATAGATGTTATTTTTAGCAAATTTATTCGCATTACCAATAAAGTTTCTAATCCCATACACAATCTCAATTGATTTTGTAACATTGAATGAGTTAGCATTTTGTTCGATATCAATATCGAAATTTTTATCGGAAATTTCTTGGAATGATGTAACTATTTCTTTGACGTAATCGTGCAAACTCAAGTCTTTATCAATAAACTCATCCTCTACGATTGGATTTAATGTTAATCTTTTTAATATCTCATTACACCTATCTACTTGGCTTACAAGAAGGTCGATATCCTTTTTTACATCCTTATCATTTTTAAATTGTTCAAATAATTCTTGTGATATTATCTTAATTGTTGAAAGAGGTGTTCCTAATGAGTGTGCTGCTGCTGCAGCTTGACCTCCTAAAGATATTAGCTCATGTTCTTTAGAAATTTCCTCTTGTATCTTATCTAAAGCTTCTTTTCTAAGATTAGACACTTTTCCAAATGATAAAGCAAAATAATTTAGAAATAATAAAGCTATAATTAATGCTAAAGGAATTGAATAATAAATATAAATGTTCGTGATTGATTGATCTAACGGTGCTGGTAAATGCTCATGGTAAAAAGTTAGTAAAATTATACATAAAATAGTAAAACCTATAAGAATAATATTTGTTTTAATATCTAAACTGGATGAGGCAAACACACTTGGTATTAATAAAAATATAGCAAATGGATTTAATATTCCGCCTGATAAGTACAATAAAGCCGCTAATTGAATAATATCAATTAATAAATAATTAAAAGCTGATCTATTTGATAAGTGTGTTTTCTTGTAAAAAAAAATTAAAAATAAATTACTTATGGCACCAATCAAAATAATTAGATTGGCAAAAATATAATTGAATTCAAAATCAAAAATAAATCTAACACTATTGATCGTTATAAATTGACCAATGATCCCTATCCATCTTAAATTTATATAAGTAGACTTATTCAAGGAGTAAAGTTGTGAAGTTTTTCCAAACTCCATTTTAAATGTCTAAATTTGAAACATTTATTGCGTTATCAACAATAAAATCTTTTCTTGAAGATACATCGCTTCCCATTAAAGTTTGAATAAGGTCTTGGTCTTTTTGCGAATTCTTTGAGTATTGTACTTGCAGCAAATTTCTAGTTTCAGGATCCAGTGTTGTGCTCCATAATTCTTCTGGGTTCATTTCTCCTAAGCCTTTAAATCTTTGAATATTCAATTTTGATTTTTCATCTTGTATAGATTTTTCATAATCCTTGGATCCCTTTTTTATTTTTTTTAGATCTTTTGAATTTTTTACTATGAATTCCTCTAATTCTTTCTCATCCTTGATATAAATTCCTTTTGATCCTTTATTAATTTTAAATAATGGTGGTTGGGCTAAATATACATGACCATTTTCAATTAACTTATTAAATGGTTTATTGTTAAAAAATGTAAGTAATAAAGCTCTAATATGTGATCCATCAACGTCAGCATCTGTCATTATAATTATTTTTCCATATCTCAAATCTTTTAAATCAATCTCATCATTTTTAGGATCAAGTCCTAAAGCATTTATCAAAGTAACTATTTCATTTGATGACATCATTTTTGATAGTGCCTTTGTCCTGAGATCATTTGTATGTCCATTTTTTTTTGATCCATTTAACTCTGTAAACGTATTAAGAATTTTTCCTCTTAAAGGTAAAACTGCTTGATTTTCTCGATTTCTTCCTTGTTTTGCTGATCCACCAGCTGAATCACCCTCGACTATGAAAAGCTCAGTGCCATCTTGTTTTGAATTTTGACAATCCGCCAACTTACCAGGTAAACCACTTAATTCTAACGATCCTTTTCTTCTAACGTTTTCTCTTGCTTTCCGTGCAACATCTCTAGCTACGGCAGCCTGTATAATTTTTGTGAGAACTATTTTAGCAACAGACGGGTTTTGATCAAACCAAATTGAAAGTTTTTCACTTATAATTGTTTCTACTATGTTTCTTACCTCAGATGATACTAGCTTATCTTTAGTTTGAGACGAAAATTTTGGATCAGGTATTTTTACAGATAACACACAGGTTAAACCTTCCTTAACATCATCACCTGATAAAGAAACTTTATTTTTTTTTAAAAGATTTTGTTCAGATGCATATTTATTTATAACTCTAGTTAATGCACTTCTAAATCCTAACAAATGTGTTCCACCATCTTTTTGATAAATATTGTTTGTATAAGGGAATACATCTTCATTATATCCAGCATTCCATTTTAAAGAACACTGAACATCAATTTTGTTTTTAAGACCTTCAATATAAATTGGTTTTCTAAACAAATCATTATCGCTTTTGTTTTTTAATTTTTCTCTTTTTTCGTCAAGAAATTCAACAAATTCAACTATTCCACCATCGAATTTAAACTCAACACTTCTAGGTTTTTTTTGAGTTAGATCAGTTAATATTATTTTAATTCCCTTATTTAAAAAAGCTAGTTCTCTCATCCTTTTTTGCAAAGTTAAAAAGCTAAATTTGTTTAAGGAAAATATTTCTTTAGATGGTAAAAATTTTATTTCTGTACCCGTATTTTTTGATTTACCAACAACTTTTAAAGGTGATTTTGCATCACCATTTTTAAATTCAATAAAATGTTTTTTTCCGTCTCTATCTATAGTGAGTTCAAGTTTTTCAGATAATGCATTTACTACAGAAACACCAACTCCATGTAAACCACCTGAAACTTTATATGAGTCGTGATCAAACTTTCCACCAGCATGTAACTGGGTCATTATAACTTCAGCTGCTGATTTTTTTTCACCCTTATGAATATCAACTGGAACACCTCTTCCATCATCCCTAACTGTTACAGATCCATCTTGATTAATATCTACTGAAATATTTTTACAGTGTCCTGCTAAAGCCTCATCAATAGAATTGTCGACAACTTCGTAAACCATATGATGAAGACCCGTGCCATCATCGGTATCGCCTATATACATGCCTGGTCTTTTTCTTACTGCTTCAAGTCCTTTTAAGACTTTGATGGAGTCTGCCTGATAAGTGCTATTATTTTTTGCCATTTTTATTTTTTTTGGAAAGGATATTTATACCATTTTTGGAATTTTTAATAAAATTCAGAAGGTATTTAACAGTCAAAAACTGTTGATAATCATAGCTTTTTTGACGTTTTTTAGTTTTTTTTTCTTCTTTTTAAATTTAGTGAAATAATCAGCATTTTTGACTCTAATATGGCGGAGAGAATGGGATTCGAACCCATGAAAGAGTTTCCCCTTTACACGCTTTCCAAGCGTGCGCCTTCAACCGCTCGGCCACCTCTCCAAAAAATCAACTTTCTTTTGAAATTTTTAATACACCTATAAATGCCTCTTGTGGTATTTCAACTTTTCCGAATTGTTTAGCTCTTGCTTTTCCTTTTTTTTGTTTTTCAAGAAGTTTTCTTTTTCTATCTAGTGCTCCTCCACCATGTATCTTTGTCAATACATCTTTTTTAAAGCCTTTTATGGTTTCCCTTGCAATAATTTTACCTCCAATAGCAGCCTGTATAGGTATCATAAAGTTATGTCTTGGAATTAAATCTTTTAATTTTTCACAAACTTCTCTTCCAGTTGATTGAGCAAAGTCTGTATGTATCATCATTGCAAGCGCGTCTACTGGTTCTGAATTTACTAAAATACTCATTTTTACTAAATCACCTTCTCTGTGTCCTATTATTTCATAATCAAAACTTGCGTATCCGCTTGTCATTGATTTTAATCTATCATTAAAATCAAAAACAACTTCATTTAAAGGTAGTTCATAGTTTACAACTGCTCTATTTCCTGAATAGCTTAAATTTGTTTGTATTCCTCTTTTGTCTTGGCATATTTTTATAATTGAACCAAGATATTGATCAGGTGTGATAATAGTCGCTTTAATCCATGGCTCCTCGATAAAATTGATTAGTGTAGGATCTGGTAAGCTTGATGGATTCTGTAAATCATTTACATCGCCATTGTTCATGTGAATTTTATAAACAACACCAGGAGTTGTTGTAAGAAGATTAATATCAAATTCTCTTTCTAATCTTTCGGTAACAATTTCTAAATGAAGAAGACCTAGAAACCCACATCTAAAACCTAATCCTAAAGCAGAAGAAGACTCTGGCTCATAAGAAAAACTTGCATCATTTAATTGTAACTTGGCTAAACCGTCTTTTAATTTTTGATATTCTGAACTATCTACTGGAAACAAACCACAAAATACAACTGGTTTACTTGGTTTAAAACCGGGTAAAGCTTCTTTAAGTGGATAATTTGCATCACATATAGTGTCCCCAACTTTTGTATCAGATAAAACTTTTATGCCAGTTGTTATAAAACCAATTTCACCTGCGTTTAACTCATTTATGTCTTTAGGTTTGGGTGTGAAAACACCAACTTTTTCTATAAAATAATCTTGGTTTGTAGACATCATTTTAATTTTCATATTTTTTGATATTTTTCCATCTATAACTCTAACCAAAATTACCACTCCAAGGTAAGTATCATACCAACTGTCAACTAACAGACATTTTAATTTACTATTTGCCTCTCCTTTTGGACCAGGAAGTGCATTAATTATTTGCTCTAATATATCTTCTATACCTTCTCCTGTTTTTCCTGAGCAGGGAACTGCTCCTGTGGTATCAATCCCTATAACATCTTCAATTTGTTTGTTTGTTCTTTCAATATCAGATGCGGGTAAATCAATTTTATTTAAGACAGGTATTATTTCATGATTTATATCAAGTGCTTGATAAACATTTGCAAGTGTTTGTGCTTCAACACCTTGAGTACTGTCAACGATTAAAATTGATCCTTCACATGCATATAATGACCTGCTAACTTCATAACTAAAATCAACATGTCCTGGTGTATCAATTATATTTAAAACATAATTTTTTCCGTCTTTTGCTTTATAGTTTAATTTTACAGTTTGTGCTTTAATTGTAATTCCTCTTTCCCTTTCAATATCCATAGAGTCTAAAACTTGTGCCTTCATTTCTCTATCCGTAAGCCCACCACATTTGTGAATTATTCTGTCAGCTATAGTTGATTTACCGTGATCTATATGCGCAATAATAGCAAAATTTCTTATATTATTAATTGTAGTTGTCATTATTAGGATCTAATTTTAGCGCCAGACTTACTCTCAACTGAAGAAATAATTAAATTATTTATTTTTTCTAAATCTTTTTCGTCTAAAGTTTTTTCACATGATTGTACTGTAACATTAAGTGCGATTGATTTTTTATCTTTTGGAATATTTTCGCCTTCAAAAACATCAAAAACCTTAACATTTTTAATTAAATCTTTATCTATTGATACAATTATATCTATCAAATCTTGTGCTTTAATTTTTTTATCAATTACAAACGCAAAATCTCTCTCAGATTTTTGATAATCTGAATATTCAAATTGAGATTTTTGATCTTTAAGTTTTTTCTTAGTTTCTTTAAAAAAATCTAAATATATTTCAAATCCTATTAAAGCCTCAGTTTTAATATCTAGTTTTTTTACAATATTTGGATGTATTTCACCAAAAAAAGCAATTGGCTTATCTTCTTCTGTGCTTAAAAAAACTGATCCTGATTTGCCTGGATGATAATAAGATGGGGCTTGATCTTTTATTATTAGTTTATTTTTGCTAAATCCTGCCTCTACTATAGTTTGAACAGTATCTCTCTTTGCATCAAATACATCAACATTTCTCTCTGTTTCTTGCCAATTTAGTCTAAAATATTTTCCAGCTTGTAAAGCACCTATTACTGTTAGTTGCTCACCTGGCTTAGTACCTGAAAAAACTGGCCCTATCTCAAAAAAAGATAAATCTTTAAATCCTCTATCTATATTTTTTTTCAAATAAAAAACTAAATTTGGAAATATAGAATTTCTTAAAACATTTAACTCTGAACTTATTGGGTTAACAATTTTTATTTCATTATATTTTTCTCTAAATAAATTATTAATTTTGGAGTCTGTAAATGACCAAGTAACTGTCTCGAAAAAACCTTTGGACGCCACCGAACGTTGCAAGAAATGGAATAATTTTTGCTGCCTATTTAAAGTTGGTTTAAGTCTAGATTTTTCTGGTATTAATGTTTGAATATGTTCATAACCTTTGATACGAACGATTTCTTCAACAATGTCTATTGGTTGAGTAATATCTGGTCTCCATGAGGGAATTTCTAAATCTAAATTTTCGTTATTCTCATTGATTTTAAAGCCAAGATTGGAAATTATTTTAATTATTTCTTTTTTTTCAATTTTAAATCCTGTTATTTTTTCAAACAAAGAAATTTCAAATTTTACTTTATTTGTTTTTTCTTCTTCCAATCTTTGAATATCAAATTTACTTACTTCGCCTCCACATACTTCTTTAATTAGATCAGCTGCTTTGATTAGCCCAGCTTCAATTGATTTTGGATCAATTCCTCTTTCAAATCTAAATTTTGCGTCTGTATCTATATTTAGTAATTTTGAAGTTTTTCTAATTGATCTTGGTAAAAAATACGCTGATTCTAGTAATATATTTTTTGTCTCTAGTTCAGTTCCTGAACGTGTTCCACCTATGATTCCACCTAGTCCTAACACTCCTGATTGGTCAGAAATTACACACATATCATCATCTAGGGAGTATTTTTTATTGTCTAATGCTTCAAAAGTTTCACCTTTTTTTGAATTTCTCACTATAATTTCTTTACTTACTTTATCAGCATCATATGCGTGAAGTGGCCTATTTAAATCAATCATCACATAGTTTGTTATATCTACAATTGCAGAAATCGGTTTTTGACCTAACGAAATAATTTTATCTTTTAACCACTGAGGACTTTCTTTATTTGAAACCCCCTTTATTAAACAACTACCAAAAATTGTGCAGCCTTGTTTTTTTTCTTTTTTAATAGTTACTTTTAAACCCTGATCAAAATTTTGATTTAATTTACTATCTTTTATTTTTTTTAAAGTACCAACTCCAGCTGCAGCAAGATCTCTTGCAATACCTCTAACACCAAGGCAATCCGGTCGATTTGGTGTTATAGATAAATCTACAACTTTAGGAGTTGTGGTATCAAAATATTTTTTCCCAATTTTTTCCTTATACTTTTCTGATAACTCTGTAATTCCCTCGCTTTCATTTGATAATTTAAGCTCAGCTTCAGAACACAACATTCCATAAGAAGTAACACCTCTTATTTTACTGATTGATAGTTTCATTTGATTTTTTGGTATTATTGCACCTGGTCCTGCATATACAGTGAATAAACCTTTTTTTGCATTGGGAGCTCCGCACACAACTTTAACAGTTTCACTTTTACCAATGTCAACGTCACAAACTCTTAATCTATCTGCATTAGGGTGTTGTTGCGTATTTAGTATTTTTGCAACAATAAAATCATCTAATTCGGAAGGTGCATTTTCAAAACTCTCAACCTCAAGACCAATGTTCGTTAAATTATTAATTATTTCTTTATCATTAAGATCTGTATCTAAATGTTGTTTAAGCCAATCAAGTGTAAATTTCATCTACTCAATCCTCTGTAGCTTGATGGTACATCTAAAGGATCGAACCCAAAATGGCTAAGCCATCTATAATCTGTTTCAAAAAAAGCTCTTAAATCATTAATCCCATATTTGAGCATACCCAGTCTATCTATTCCAATTCCAAAGGCGTAACCCTGAAATTTCGATGGATCAACATTTACATTTTTTAGGACGTTTGGATGAACCATTCCGCATCCTAAAATTTCTAACCATTTGTCTCCTTCACCTATGATTATTTTTCCATCTTTAATTTCATAACCTATATCAACCTCAGCTGACGGCTCTGTAAATGGAAAGTGACTTGGTCTAAATCTCATCTTCAATTGATCCACTTCAAAGAACTCTTTTATGAAATAATTTAGACAACCTTTAAGGTGTCCCATATTTATATCTTTATCTATATGTAGTCCTTCTACTTGATGAAACATAGGCGCATGTGTTTGGTCACTGTCAGATCTGTAAGTTCTTCCAGGTGCGATTATTTTGAATGGAGGTTTGCCTTTTAACATAGTCCGAACTTGTACAGGAGAGGTATGTGTCCTTAATAACAATTCTTTTTTTTCATCTAAGTAAAATGTGTCATGCATATCTCTTGCTGGATGATTGTCAGGCGTATTAAGTGCTGTAAAATTATTATATTCATTTTCTACATCTGGACCCTCTTCAACGCTAAAACCTATTTCAGAAAAAATAGATGAAATTTCATCAATTACTTGTGAAACTGGATGAATCTTTCCTTGTTTAAAATCTCTTTCAGGTAAAGTGACATCTACTTTTTCATTTTCTAACTTTAGGTTTATCTCTTTTGTTTCGATTTCCTCAATTTTGCTTGTAATTTTATTTTGTAGCTCTTCTTTTATAAAATTTAAGTCTGATGCAAATTTTTTTCGCTCTTCTTGAGAGACTGATCCTAACTTTTTGAACTCGTTAGAGACTATTCCATTTTTACCAAATAATTCAGTTTTTATTTGATTTATAGATTCTATATTTTGGTCTTTATCTAGTTTATTAAGATATTCGTCTTTTATTTTTTTAATATCAGACATTTTAATAGAATATTTGTTAACTTAAGAAAAACAATAGCGAAGATTAATTTAGAGCTGCTTGTGCTTTTTTTACAATCGTTTTAAATGCTTGCGGATTATCGTATGCGATTTCTGCTAGAATTTTTCTATCTAATTTTATTCCTGATTTACTTAGGCCATTTATAAACTTAGAGTAAGTTAAACCCTCTTCTCTTACTCCTGCATTAATCCTTTGAATCCATAAAGATTTAAAATCTCTTTTTTTATTTCTTCTATCTCTATATGCATATTGCATAGCCTTTTCCATTGCTTGTCTTGCGACTCTAATGGTATTCTTTCTTCTTCCCCATTGGCCTTTTACAGCTTTAAGAACTTTTTTATGTTTTGCTCTGCTGGTTACACCTCTTTTAACTCTAGCCATTTTATATTATCCTCTTAAACTATAAGGCATATAAGATTTCACGATTTTTCCATCTTGTTTTGCCATTACAGTTGTGCCTCTTTGTTTTCTTATTTGGGAATTAGTTCTTTTTATCATTCCATGCCTTTTACCAGCCTGTGCAGTAATCACTTTTCCTTTAGCTGAAATTTTAAATCTTTTTTTTGCTGAGCTTTTTGTTTTCAATTTAGGCATAATTTTTGGAGCCTTATACAAATATTAATATTAATTTACAACTAGAAATATGACTTATAATGGCTGAATAACCATTATCATTTGTTTGCCATCAAATTTAGGCTGTAATTCTACACGTCCAATATCTTGCATATCTTCCTTAATTTTATCCATTAACTCATTTCCTAAACTGGAGTGTTGCAGTTCTCTGCCTTTAAAACGTATTGTAAATTTTACTTTATCCCCTTTTGCTAAAAATTTTTGAGCGTTCTTTATTTTAAAAGTATAGTCATGTACCTCAGTCACAGGTCTTAATTTTATTTCCTTTAGCTCAATTTTTTTTTGTTTCTTTTTTGCTTTGTTAGCTTTCTTCTGGGCATCATATTTATATTTACCCATATCCATTATTTTACATACTGGAGGTTTGGCATTTGGTGCAATTTCAATTAGGTCAAGTCCCTCATCCTTAGCGCGATTAATTGCGTCATTTAAATTTAAAATACCCAGATTTTCACCATCACTTGCGATTACCTGAATCTCAGGTGAAGTAATCCTGTTGTTTGATCTGGGTCCTTTAGGTTTTGTTCTTTTCTGAAAATAGTTTTGTTTGAAGTCTGGCACTTAAATTGAAGGCGCTTTGTTTAAAGCAGAGTATTTTTTTATAAACTCGTTAAAATCCATATTTTCTTGTTTATTAGAATCCAACCTTCTAATAGTTACTGTATTAGAGTCAACTTCTTTTTTCCCACAAATAAGTAATAAAGGTACTTTTAACAATGAATGTTCTCTAATTTTATAATTTAAGTTATGATTTTTTAAATCAACTTCGCTTGATATACCAACTTTTTTTAATTCATAATTAACTTTTTTTGAATAATCATCAAAGTCACTTGAAATTGGTATCACAACTACTTGTAATGGTGTTAGCCAAAAAGGTAATTTACCTGAATAATTTTCAATTAAGATTCCTATAAATCTCTCCAAGGAGCCAAACAATGCTCTATGCAACATTACAGGTATTTTCTTTGATCCATCTTTTTCAACGTAAGTTGCTCCTAATCTTCCAGGTAAATTTAAATCTACTTGTAAGGTTCCACACTGCCAATCTCTTCCAATTGCATCCCTTAAAACAAACTCAATTTTTGGACCATAAAAAGCACCCTCGCCTTTATTTATAGTGTATTCTAGTTTTGTTTCTTTAATTGCCTCTAAAAGAGCAGCTTCTGATTTATCCCATACAGCATCATCTCCAACTCTCAGATCTGGTCGGTCTGAATATTTCAATATTACATTTTCAAATCCCAAATCTTTATAAATTTCTAAAATTAAATTTGTAACTGATAGGCATTCTTGAGTAATTTGCTCTTCAGTACAAAATATATGTGCATCATCTTGGGTGAATGCTCTTACCCTTAACAATCCATGCAATGCGCCAGATGGCTCATATCTATGAACTTTTCCAAATTCCGACATTTTTAATGGTAAGTGTCTGTAACTTTTTAGTCCTTGATTAAACACTTGAACACATCCTGGACAGTTCATTGGTTTTATTGCAAAAACTTTTTCGTCAGGTGTTGTAGATGTATACATATTTGCACCAAATTTTTCCCAATGACCAGATTTTTCCCATAATGAACGATCAAGAATTTCTGGTGTATTTATTTCTTTATATCCTGCGTGATCTTGTTTAGTTCGCATATAGGAGATTAATTTCTGAAAAAGGTTCCATCCTTTTTCATGCCAAAATACAGAGCCAGGGCTTTCTTCCCTAAAATGAAATAAGTCCATTTCTTTTCCTAACTTTCTGTGATCTCGTTTTTCAGCTTCTTCAATTCTATTTAAGTATTCATCAAGTTCTTTTTGTGTAGACCAACTGGTGCCATAAACTCTTTGTAACATCTCATTATTCGAGTCTCCTCTCCAATAAGCACCTGATACTTTCGTTAATTTAAAATACTTTCCAATTTTGCCTGTAGAACTTAAGTGCGGACCTCTACACAAATCATGCCATTTTCCATGAAAATATATAGATACCTCTTCATCTTCAGGAATAGAATTAATTATTTCGGCTTTGTAATGTTCTCCATTATTTTTGAAATGTTTTATAGCATCATTTCTCTTCCAAACTTCTCTATAAGTTTTTTCATTCCTATCAACAATATCTTTCATTTTGTTCTCTATCTTTTCTAAATCTTCTTGCGTGAATGGCTCTTTCCTTGCAAAGTCATAATAAAAACCATCTTCAATCACTGGACCTATTGTCACTTGCGTTCCAGGAAAAAGTTCTTGGACTGCCATTGCTAAAATATGGGCGGTATCATGCCTAATTGTTTCGAGCCCTTCTTTATCTTTTGACGTAAATATTCTTACTTTGGAGTCTTTTTCAATTTTAAAATCTAGGTCTTTAAGCTGACCGTCTACACTAATAATTAATGCTTGCTTTGATAACGATTTACTTATTTTTTCAGCAAGCTGAAAACCAGTTACACTTCCACTAAAGCTTAATTGTTTTCCATCTGGTAGGGTAATATTTGGCATTTAGTTTATTAATTTTTTGTACTCTGAATAAGTAGAAAAACACATTTTTTCAACATTAAACTTGGCAGAAACATTTTTTCTACCTTCTTTTCCCATCTGTTTAATTGTTGATTTATCAAAATTTAAAAGCTCAATTATTTTTTTGCTTAAATCATCTGAATCTCCAGCATCAAATAAGATACCAGTTTTATAATTAATAATAGTTTCTTTCGAGCCACCCAAATTACTTGCAATGATGGGTTTTTCCATTGATTGTGCTTCCACTGCTATTCTGCCAAATGCCTCGGGTTCAATTGATGTTGATACTATCAAGTCACTAATTTTATAAGCTAAAGGCATATTTTCACAATGATCAACAAATTTTATTTGATCATTCATTCGATACTGTTCTACTAACCTAACAAGTTTTTTCTTATACAAATCTCTTCCTTGATCGCTACCAAGTATCACAGCTTTAAACGACTTATGACCTAATTGAATATTTATTTTATTCATGGCTTCAATAAACATTTCGTGACCTTTCCACTCAGTAATTCTTCCAGGTAATAATATTGTTTTTTTTTCAACCTCAAGATTCCAAGATTTAAACAGTTTATCTTCGTCTTCAGTAAAAGTTGTTGAAGCATCAAAATAATCGATGTTTATTCCTCTAAAAATTACTAGAAATTTTTTGGAGTTATTCAGATATTCCTTATAATTTTCTTTAATATGAGAAAATATAAAATTTGATCCAGCTATAACTAAATCTGATCTTAACATTACAGAATTATAAAATTTTTTAATCTTACTTTTAAAATTATATGTACCATGAAAAGTTGTTACAAATTTTTTTCTAGTAATTTTAGAAGCTAAAAAACATGACCATGCCGGAGCCCTACTCCTAGCATGAATTATGTCTATATTATAAAAAAAGACAATGACTGAAATCAAAATTGTGTTTAATAACATTATAATGGGGTTTTTAGAATTTACAGGAAGTCTTATGTATTTTACTTTTTTTTTATTTATAAATTTGGTTAATGGTCCACCATTTGTAATTAAAAATGAGCTACAATTATTTTCAAATAGATAATGTGCTATATCAAAACAACCTGTCTCAGCCCCTCCATAACCTAATTTTGGTATTACTTGTAGAACTTTTAATTTTGATGACATTAACTGTTATTATATATTAATAAATAGAGCGTATAAACTTTTATGAACAAGTATAAATTTTTGCAAATTTCTAAAAGCATTAAAATTAGATATCTACATCATAATTCAAATAATAATTTATATATTGTTTTTCTTCATGGATTTATGTCTGATTTAAATGGTGAGAAACCAAAGATTTTCAAAAGATTTTGTAAAAACAATAAAATAGGCTTTTTAGCAATTGAATACTCTGGGCACGGAAAATCAACAGGTGAGTTTACAAAAGGGAACGTAACAAAGTGGACAAATCAAGTCAAAAAAGTAATTAAAAGAGTTTTAAAAAAAGAAGATTTTATACTTATTGGTTCAAGTATGGGTTCATGGATATCTGTCAATCAATTTAAGTTTTTTTCAAAACAGATTAAAGGTTTTATAGGAATAGGATCAGCACCAGAGTTTTTAGAGAGGGTAATGTGGAAAAAATTTACAGTCAAAATGAAAAAAGAAACCATAGATAAGGGTGTATACAACCTTAAACATGGTGGTTTTGAATATCCAATCACCTACCAACTTATTAAGGATGGAAGAAAAAATTTAGTATTGAACAAAAAAATTAATGCTAAAATACCTGTAACTCTTTTTCATGGATCAAAAGATGAGGCAGTTCCAGTAATTTTCTCAAAGAAACTTATTAAAATCTTTAACAATGCAAATAAGAAACTTAATATTATTAAAAATGGTGATCACAGCCTTTTTGCAAAAAAATACCAATTAAAAATAATTAGAGAGTTGAAATCAATAATTTCTCAGTACTAATTAGCTTGCAAAGCTTTTGACTGGCTTTAATGTTATAGGATTATCTAATTTATCAAGCATTTCTTTTGGACAAACTTGATAAAAGTTTTTTATCTCACTTTCAAAATTATCTAAAATTTTCTTTGCGTACTCCGAGTGAGTTTCGCTCACGTGTTCTGAAATGATTTCCCTGAGGTAATTTTTCCAGTAATCCGTTTCTGGTATCTGCCAGATAACACTCTCAGAATTTACACGCTTCTCAAAATTATTATTTTTGTCATAAACAAAAGCCATACCTCCAGTCATACCAGCAGCAAAATTATCTCCAACATCTCCTAAAATAATAATATTTCCTCCTGTCATATACTCGCATCCATTTGAATCACAACCTTCAACTACGGCTGTGGCACCAGAGTTTCTCACAGCAAATCTTTCTCCTGCTTGTCCAGCTGCAAAGAGTTTTCCAGAGGTAGCACCATACAAAACTGTATTTCCAATTATTGTATTCTCATTTGAAATCAAATTACTCTCGTCCTGTAGTTTTATAGAAATATATCCACCAGAAAGACCTTTACCTACATAGTCATTTGCATCACCTTTCAAATTCAATTTTAATCCCTTAATTGCAAAGGCTCCAAAAGATTGACCTGCCGAGCCTTTAAAATTCAGTGATAAATAATTTTCATCTAGTTTGTTGTTTCCAAATTTTTTATATAAGTGATAAGAGATTCTTGTACCTACAGCCCTATCAGTGTTTTTAATTTCAAATTCAGTCTCAATTATTTTATTTTGATCAATTAATTTTTCTATGTCTGGCCATATTTTTTGATCTAAGGTGTCTGGAACCTCATTGATTTTTGGATGTTCACAATATCTTTTATTTTTTCCAGGATCTGCTTGAACAAAAAGTGGATTTAAGTCTAAGTCATCTAAATTTGGAGATCCTTTGCTAACTTGTCTTAATAAGTCTGTTCTACCAATAACTTCATTCAATGATCTAAATCCTAGTTCAGATAGAATTTGTCTTACCTCTTCTGCAATAAAAGTGAATAAGTTAACAACTTTATCTGGTGTGCCTGTAAATTTTTCTCTTAATTTTTCGTCTTGGGTGCAAACTCCAACTGGACATGTATTTGAGTGACACTGTCTAACCATTATGCAACCCATAGCAACTAAAGCTGTAGTTGCTACTCCAAATTCCTCTGCTCCCATCATCGCTGCTATTACCACATCACGACCTGTTTTAATTCCTCCATCAGTTCTAAGTGTAACTTGATGTCTTAAGTTGTTTAAAGTTAGAACTTGATTTGCTTCTGTAAGTCCCATTTCCCAAGGTATTCCAACATATTTTACACTTGTTTGAGGGGTAGCCCCAGTTCCTCCTGAGTGACCAGAAATTAAAATTATATCTGCTTTAGCTTTTGCTACTCCAGCTGCAATTGTTCCGATACCTGATGAAGCTACCAACTTAACACCTACTCTTGCTTTCGGATTTATTTGTTTAAGATCATAAATTAGTTGGGCCAAATCTTCTATGGAATAGATGTCATGATGTGGTGGTGGTGAAATTAATGTAACTCCAGGTGTAGAGTGTCTTAATCTTGCAATTTCATTAGTAACTTTGAAGCCTGGTAATTGACCACCTTCACCAGGTTTTGCACCTTGGGCAATTTTGATTTCTATCTCGTTACAATTATTTAAATAATTTATTGTTACCCCAAACCTAGCTGAAGCTATTTGTTTTACTCTTGAATTCGCACTATCTCCGTTTTCTCTAATTTTAAATCTGTCTTCATCTTCGCCTCCTTCTCCACTACATGAGGCACCCTTTATTCTATTCATGCCAATCGCTAATGTTTCGTGTGCTTCTTTGGATAAAGCGCCATGAGACATGCTTCCACTACCAAATCTTTTCATAATCTCTTGCACATTTTCTACTTCATCAATCTTGATTGGATTTTTCGATTTAAAATCTATTAAGTCTCTTAAGCTGATTGGCTGTAGGTTATAAATTCCTTTAGTATATTTCTTATAAACCTCAAAAGAATTTTCAGTAACTGCAGTTTGTAAAAGATGAATTAATTTACCTTGGTATTGATGCGTCTCGCCATTTTTCCTGTAACGGTATATTCCTCCAATTGGTAATATATTAGATTGGTTTTCGAATGCTTGTTTGTGAATACTTCTAATTTTTTTTTCAATACCTGTTAGACCAATTCCAGAGATTTTAGATAGAACGCCAGGAAAAAAGTCTTTAACAATTGTTCTACTAAGACCTACTGTTTCAAAATTACACCCTCCTCTGTAAGAACTAAGAACAGAAATTCCCATTTTTGACATAATTTTTAATAAACCTAAATTAACAGATTTGATAAATCTGGAAACGCACTCGTCAAAACTTAGATTTCCAAATAATTTTTTTGAATATCTTTCAAATAAACTGTCAAACGCCAAATAAGGATTAACAGTCGTTGCTCCTACACCAATTAAAGTTGCGAATGAATGTGTATCAAGAGCATCTCCAGTTTGGACGTTTATTGAAACGTATCCTCTTAAACCTAATTTTATTAGATGAGTATTAACAGCACCAATACAAAGTAGCATTGGCATTGGTAGCTTTTCATTTGAAATATTTTTATCAGTTAAAACAAGCTGCGTAATTCCCTCTCTTGCTGCTTGCTCTGCTTGATTTTTTAGATTCTCTAAAGCGCCTTCTAAATCTGAATTTTTATCAAATAAACACTCTAAAATTCTTTGATTTTTTCCAAAAAAATCTATGAACTTATCAAACTGAGAATTCGATAGAACTGGGCTATCTAAAACGTAAATATTTTCCTCAGTAAGATTGTCAAAATCTAATATGTTACCAAGATTCCCAAATCTTGTTTTTAAACTCATCACCTTATTTTCTCTTAAAGAGTCGATCGGTGGATTGGTTACTTGACTAAAATTTTGTCTAAAGTAGTGATACAAAGGTCTATATTTGTCAGAAAGTACTGCTAATGGAGTATCATCACCCATAGATCCAGTTGCTTCTTTTGCATCCTCTGCCATTGGATGTAAAATTAATTCTAAATCTTCTAAACTATATCCAAAACAATGCTGTTTAGTTCTTAACTCTTCATTAAGAAATATATTTTTTTCGTTCTCGATTGGAAACTTTTTATCTAGATCAATTATTTGATTATTAAAATGTTTGTACTCTTTTGCTAAGTAATTTTTAATATCGCTGTTTGTGAATACTTTACCTTTTTCAATTCTTACACCAATTATTTCTCCAGGTCCTAATCTTCCTTTGGTTACAATTTTTTTTTCATTAAGATCGACCATTCCAGTTTCTGATCCAGCAAATAATAATCTATCTCTTGTAACAGTATATCTCATTGGCCTTAGACCATTTCTATCAGTAGCTGCAATTACCCATTCATTGTCTGTCGCTGCTATAGCAGCAGGTCCATCCCAGGGCTCCATTGTGCTGTTCAGAAAATTAAATAGTTGAAGATGATCCTTTGGAAGAACTTTACTTTTTTTTGACCATGCATCAGGTATTAAAAGTAATTTAGCTAAAGGTGCAGGTTGTCCTGAAATATTTAGTAATTCAAATACATTATCTAGCGATGCAGAGTCTGAGTTTCCAGATGGGATTACAGGTTTTAAATTTTCCATATCATCAAACAATGGGCTATGCATTTCTTGCTCATGAACCTTCATCCAATTAACATTTCCTTTTAGAGTATTTATCTCACCGTTATGAGCTATTGCTCTAAAAGGTTGTGCTAAATCCCAACTGGGTGCTGTGTTAGTAGAAAATCTTTGATGAAAAATTGCAAATCTTGAAATAAATCTCTCATCTTTAAGATCAGTATAAAAATCTGACAAAGCCTCAGCAAGAAACATTCCTTTATAAATAATTGATTTAGAACTAAACGAACAAATATAAAAGCCATTTAGCTGGTTGTTTAGAGCTTCCTTCTCAATTTTTCTTCTTGTTTCATATAGAACTCTCTCTAAATTTTTACCAATTACTTTTTTATCATTATGTTTGAATAAAACTTGTGTAATCTCAGGTCTTGTATTTTCAGCTTTTTCACCGAGCACAGAAGGATTTACAGGAACCTGACGCCAACCATAAATATTGAAGTTTTTTTTTGTTAATTCACTTTCTACAATTATTCTACATTGCTCCTGACCTTGATAATCATTTCTTGGCAAAAAAATCATTCCAACACACAAATCAGAGTCGTCATGTCTGTGGCCAGTTATTTCAATTTTTTCGATGAAAAAATCTTTTGGAATCTCAATATGTATTCCTGCTCCATCACCAGTTTTACCATCTGCATCTATAGCTCCTCGATGCCATACGGCTTTTAGAGCTTGGATTCCATACTCGACAACTTTTCTAGACTTTACTCCCTCTGTTGATGCTACAAGTCCTACACCACAAGCATCATGCTCCATAGTCTCGTTATAAACGAAATTTTGCTTTAACTGGTTCAGATTTTTTTTATAAATGTTCATTAAGCAACTTTTTGGTTTTGTTTTAATTGAAGATAATTTGAAATTGATAAAGCTGCGTCCCTACCATCTTTAATTGCCCAAACAACTAACGAAGCTCCTCGCACAATATCACCAGCTGCAAAAATACCTGGAATATTTGTTTCCATGGTATCAAAATCAGCTTTAATTGTACCCCATTTTGTGACTTGTAATCTTTCCTCTTGGAATAATTTAGGCAACTCCTCAGGATCAAACCCTAATGCTTTTATTACTAGGTCGGCTTTGATTTCAAATTCTGAATTTTCTTTTATAATTGGTTTTCTTCTTCCACTTTCATCTGGATCTCCTAGTTCTATCTTGTCTACCAGCAAACTTTCTACTTTATTTGTTCCTTTAAATTTTTTTGGACTACTTAGCCAAACAAACTCAACTCCTTCTTCTTCTGCATTAGCAACTTCTCTTGCAGATCCTGGCATATTCACTTTATCTCTTCTGTACAAACATTTAACAGATTTTGCATCTTGTCTAATTGAGGTTCTAACACAGTCCATAGCAGTATCTCCACCACCAATTACAACTACATCTTTATCTTTAGCATTTAATGTTCCATCATCAAAAAGTTCAACTTTATCTCCTAATCCTTTTTTATTCGAGGCAGTCAAAAATTCCATCGCAGGAAATATATTACTAAGATCGTTTCCTGGAAGATTTACTTCTCTTGCTTTATAAACTCCAGTAGCAATTAAAATTGCATCATGTTTTTCATTCAACTCTTTTAAAGTAGCATCTTTACCTACCTCAAAGTTGTTTACGAATTGAATTCCACCTTCTTTTAAAAGTTTAATTCTTCTCTCTACAATATGCTTTTCTAGTTTAAAATTAGGGATACCATAAATCAATAGTCCACCAGATCGATCATAACGATCATAAATTGTAACTTGATAACCTTTTTTTCTTAATTCCTCTCCACAAGCAAGTCCTGCAGGTCCAGCCCCAATAATACCGATACTTTGATTAATCTCATTGATTACTTTTATTGGCTTTACCCAACCATTTTCCCAAGCAGTCTCTGTAATATATTTTTCAATTGATCCAATAGTTACAGTACCGTGTCCTGATTGCTCAATAACACAATTGCCCTCGCACAACCTATCTTGGGGACATATTCTCCCACATACCTCTGGCATGTTGTTAGTGCTTTGTGATAGTTGATAAGCCTCTTCATGTCTGCCTTCAGCTGTTAACTTAAGCCAATCAGGTATATTGTTGCTTAATGGACAGTGAACTTGACAAAACGGGACTCCACATTGTGAACATCTGCTTGATTGCTCATTTGCTTTTCCTTTAATAAATTCTGAATAAATTTCGTTAAAATCCTCTTTTCTAGAGTTTTTGTCTCTTTTAGGTGGGTTTTGTTGACCTATCTCAACAAACTTTAACATTTTTTCTGACATTGGAGGGGAGGTATATACTATTGTTAAAGGAGGATAAAGAAAATATAGGTCATATTTACTGACTAATAATTTCCATTTTATTATAAATTTCGCGATTTTTTCACTTTCAACATACTTGATATGCAATTTTGTAATTGCTTTATTTTGGTTAGAATTTGATTATTTATTAATTTCTTGATGATTTCAAAATACATAGAAACTTCCATATTAGCAATAATTCAAGGTTTCTTTGAATTTATTCCAGTGAGTTCTTCTGCACACTTAATTTTAGTTACAAAGATTAATGATTTTCAGACAGCTTCACTACAATTAGATATTTGTCTTCATCTTGGTTCTTTATTAGCAATAATTTTTTATTTTAGAAAAGACTTAATAAACATATTTGAAAACAAATCTTTAGCTGTTTTAATATTATTAGGATCAATTCCGCTAATTTTAGTTGGTTTTATTTTACACTCAACTGGTATTATAGAAAAATTAAGATCTATAGAAGTTATTGCGTGGACAACTTTGCTTTTTGGATTACTTCTTTTTTTTGCTGACAAACAGACTATTAAAAAAAAAATTGATTTAGATCTTAATTTAAAAAATGTAATTATAATTGGTTTATTTCAAGCCTTAGCTGTTATACCTGGTGTAAGTAGATCAGGTGTGATCATAACAGCCTCACGTTTTTTAAATTTTGATAGAATTGATTCCGCCAAAATCGCCTTTTACTTATCTATCCCTGCCCTTGCAGGAGCAAGTGTTCTTGGTATAAGTGATTTAATAAGTGATGAAATCAAATTTGATTTCGTTTTTTTATTATCTATACTTTTATCATTTATAATTTCTTATTTAACAATTAAATATTTTCTTATTTTTGTAAGTAAATTTAGTTTAAACTTGTTCGTTTATTATAGAATTTTTCTAAGTATTATTTTATTTGCACTTATTTACCTTTAAACTTTCTTAAAGGCTGAAGGAGCAATCTGTGATAAAATCACTGCAAACAATATTAGGAAGCATCCAATAATATTATCCAAATTTAAAATTTGATTAAGGATTATCCAGCCTGCGAGTGCCGCAAAAACACCTTCTAATGAGTATATTATAGCTGCAGGAGCTTCATCAATATTTTTTTGTGCATACATCTGAAGAGTAAAAGCAACACCACCTGATAGAATTCCAGCATAAAGTATAGAACTGTATTCTAAAAGTATTTTTTGAATATCTATTTCCTCAAATACATAAGCAGCTATTATAGAAAGTGAAAAAACAAAAATAGACTGTAAGGATGCATAAAATATAGGTAAATCAAATTTTTTCATAAATTTTCCCGCAAAAATTATGTGCAGTGCCCAAAATAAAGAGCACAGAATTACCAATGCATCGCCTAACATTATTTGTGAGTCTGAAAAATTACTTAGTAAATAAACCCCGATTATACACATTGCTATTGAGGGCCAGATACTCCAGTGAACTTTGATTTTATAAAAAAAAAATAACAATATTGGAACAATTGGGACGTAGAAAATTGTAAAAAATGCTGCATTAGCAATATTGGTATATTGTAAAGCAGCTTGTTGGAGCGAAGTACCCAAAAATAGAGATACTCCCATAAACATATAATATTTAAAAAAAAGTTTTTTGTTTGAATTAATTTCAGGGATTATTTTTTTTTTCTCAATTATTAAAGCAACTGGAAGCATAAAAAGAAAACCAACAAAAAACCTAGCAGAGTTAAAAGTCAGTGGACCAATGTTATCCATTCCAGTATCTTGTGCAATAAAAGCTGTTCCCCAAATAAAGGTCGTTATTAGAGCACAAATTAATGATGCTGATTTACTCATTTTGATTTAAATTTAATTAATTATGCTGTTCATTCTACAACAGCTATCAAAGTCTTCCTTGTTGATATAACAGCCAGCCATTTTTCTCTTTCCACTAAATGACCCTCTTCCATGCATTACTCTCCAATTATTAAATATCAAAAGTTCTCCTGGTCGTAATATATGTCTCCACTGATATTTTTTACTATTAGCTAATTGGTCGAATTTTTTTATCGCATTATAAAATTCTAATGTTGATTTATATGGTAAGTCGATGGGAGCTCTATCATAATTATTAAAACTAACTTGTACAATTTCTTTATGATTATTTAATCTAAAAATTGGTCTCTCCGCCTCAAGATCAACACCATCTCCTAAATATTTACCTTTTACTTTTATTTCTGTGAGAGTTTTAAATAATTTTTGATGATTTTTTTTTAATTCTCTTGCTATAGATAAACCATCAACCATAATTGATGCCCCTCCTTTTGCATTATACTTACAACAAAGTAGTAATTGCAATCCAGGCGCATCATTACTGTATGTTGAGTCTGTATGTGGTCTTAATTCCTCCTGTGAATATGCGCTGTCAGCTTTTTTATTATCTGACTCAAATGTCCATAAACCACCAAAAATTGAATTTCTTACATAACCTATTTTATTAGCGATTTTATTTACTGATTTAAGATTTGGCTTACAATTTTTTATAACTGCAAAACCGTATTTATGTAAACTCTCAAGCAAGTTTAAGAAATTTTTATTTTTGTCTATTTTATTGTAATCAATATAAATCTGGTTTTTGATATCACGAGCTATCCATGGTTTAATATTTTTCTTTAATTGCTTTTTCTCTGAATAATTCAACAGAAACTTATGCGAATATTTTGCTGGCGAAGATGAATCTGACCAAGTTATACTTAAAAGTTTTCCATTTTCTAAAATTTTGCCCTTAACTGCCTTCAAATCTGGCGCTAAATTAGCTGTAAAAGTCTTTCTTTGGTTTGTTCTAAAATCCCCAATTTTCAGTATTTTTGATATGATCACGCAACCATATATTGGGATATATTTTTGATTTTCTGTTCACAAAAAAAATTTCAACATTATTTTTTTTTAATTTGAAATTTTTAATCATTTTCTTTTATATTAAATCGCCAATTTGTAAGCAAAATTTTTCCCTAAATTATCCTTCAGTTCGTTATTAAATCTTGCAGCTTCTGCCCCATCAATTATTCTATGATCATAAGATAAAGATAAAGGTAAAACAGTTCTGGTCATAAATTTATTATTAATATATATTTGTTTCTTATAAGATCTACCAATACCTAGAATAGCTACCTCTGGCAAATTGATTATAGGAGTAAAAAAAGATCCTCCTATTCCTCCAAGGCTCGTGATTGTCATAGATCCTCCAAAAAATTCTTTTTTATTAATTTTTAATTCTCTGCAATCATTACTTACTTTTTTTAATTCATCCCCTAGCTGTGCAATATTCTTTATGTCAGCATTTCTAATTTTTGGAACCATAAGCCCATTAGGGGTATCTACTGCAATACCTATATGAAAATATTTTTTAAGTGTAATTTTTCCTTCCTCAATATTGTCTATAGAGGCATTAAAATTTGGAAACTTTTTTAGTGTAGAAACCAAAGCTTTTATGATGAATGCTAATGGTGTTATTTTCTTTTTTTTACCTGTGTAAATATCTGTTAAAGACTCCCTGAATTCATCCATTTCAGTTATATCAGCTTCATCGTGGTTCGTTACATGAGGTATTTTATTCCAAGAATTTGTTAAATGTGGAGCTGCTATTTTTTTTATCCTGGAAAGATATTTTGTCTCTACAGCTCCAAATTCTGAATGTTTATATTCATCTATAATCTCACCTCTTTTTTCGTACTTTTCAAATTTAGTAGGCTTGCTAATTCTATCAGCAACAAATTTTTTAACATCACTTTCTACAACTCTGCCTAATCTCTCTGACCCCTTAATTTCTGATACATCTACTCCTAATTCACGGGCAAATTTTCTTGCTTTTGGACTGGCAAGAGTTGCTGGGTTTTGATTATTTGAGGAAATATTTACCTCTTCACTTTTATTTATTTTTATAGGAGGTTTTGTTTCTTTTTTATTTTCATTTTTAATTTCAGAAATATTTTTAATTGTTTTTTGTTTTTCTTCTTCAGACGCGATAATAGCTATTAAACTTCCTTCTGATACTTTATCTCCGATTTTCACATTTAATTTTTGAATTTTGCCTGAAAGTAAACTGGGTATCTCAACACTTGATTTATCACTTTCAATTGTGATCAAAGGATCATTTTTGTTTATAAAGTCACCTTCATTTACTAGGACTTCAATTACCTCAACATCTTTGAATTCTCCAATATTTGGAACTATAAGGTTTTTATCTTCCATTATAATTTGGTTGGCATTGGTTTTGCCTGATCAATTTTATATTTTTTAATTGCATCCTTGACGTATTTTGATGCAATTAATTGCTCATTAGCTAAAATGCTTAATCCATATGTAACTATATGTTCTTTATCTACTTCAAAAAATTTTCTTAAATTTTTTCTCGTATCGCTTCTTCCAAACCCATCTGTGCCGAGTGAGTAAAAGCTTTTCGATACATAAGGTCTGATTTGATCAGAATTCATCCTCATATAATCTGAAGCCGCAAGTATAGGTCCTTCGGTTTTACCAAGACACTTTTCAAGATAGGTTATTTTTTTTTCTTTATCAGGGTTCAACAAATTATATCTTTCTACCTCTAATCCATCTCTTCTAAGTTCATTAAAACTAGTAACACTCCAAATTTCACTGTCTATTTCGTAATCATTTTGAAGAATTTCTGCAGCAGAAATCATTTCTCTTAAAATAGCTCCAGAACCGAGAAGTTGAATTTTATTTTTTTTGTGTTTTGAAAAATCCTTTATCCTATACATACCTTTTAAAATTCCATCTTCACACCCTTTTGGCATTTCAGGATGAGAATAATTTTCATTCATAGTAGTTATGTAATAAAAAATATTCTCATTATTTTCATGCATTCTTTTAAGGCCTTCTCTAAATATGACTGCTAACTCATAATGAAATGTTGGGTCATATGAAATACAGTTGGGAATAGTGGAAGCCAATAAATGACTGTGTCCATCTTGATGCTGCAAACCTTCACCAGCTAAGGTTGTTCTACCTGCTGTAGCACCAATTAAAAATCCTCTAGCCTGACTATCTCCAGCTGCCCAAGCAAAATCTCCAGTTCTCTGAAATCCAAACATTGAATAGAATAGATATATTGGGATCATCTCAATATCATGATTTGTGTAAGATGTTCCTGCTGCTATCCATGAAGACATAGCACCTGCCTCATTAATACCTTCCTCTAGCACTTGACCACTTTTTTCCTCTCTATAAGAGCTCAATTGAGCTGCATCTTCTGGTTCATATTTTTGGCCTTCGTGTGCATAGATACCAATTTTTTGAAAGAACCCTTCCATTCCAAACGTTCTTGCTTCATCAGGAATTATTGGAACTAATTTTTTTGCAACATGTTTATCTCTTAATAAACTCGTTAACATTCTGACTAATGCCATTGTGGTGGACATTTCTTTTTCTCCAGTTGATTTTGTCATAGTGTCAAAAATATTTTTTTCTGGCGTTTTAATTGGTTTAGAAAAAGTTGTTCTCTCTGGGATAAAGCCTCCTAAGTCATATCTACGCTGTTTTAAGTATTTTATTTCAGGTGAATTTTCGTCAGGTTTAAAATATTCTATATTTTTAACCTGTTGATCGCTTAAAGGGACGTCAAACCTATCTCTGTAATACATTAAGTCATCAACATCTAATTTTTTTTGTTGATGTGTAGTATTTACACTTTCACCAGATTTACCCATCCCATATCCTTTTATTGTTTTTGCAATAATAACAGTTGGGCTGCCTATATTTTTTACAGCTTTATCGTAAGCTGCATAAACTTTATGGGGATCGTGACCACCTCTGTTTAGTCTCCAAATATCTTTATCTGACATTGCAGATACCATTTGAAAAGTCTCTGGAAATTTTCCAAAAAATTTCTCTCTTACATACAAACCATCTCTTGCCTTAAATGCCTGATATTCGCCATCAACAGTTTCATTCATTAATTTTACAAGATGACCAGATTTATCATTGGCTAATAAAGAGTCCCAATAAGATCCCCAGATAACTTTAATAACATTCCAGCCTGCACCTCTAAATATTCCTTCTAGCTCTTGGATAATTTTACCGTTTCCTCTGACTGGTCCGTCAAGTCTTTGAAGATTACAATTCACTACGAATATTAAGTTATCTAATTTTTCTCGAGCTGCTAAACCAATTGCACCTAATGATTCTGGTTCATCCATTTCACCATCACCAAGAAAAGCCCAAACTTTTCTCCCTTCGTCTTTGATTAAACCTCTATTAATTAGATATTTCATAAAACGAGCTTGATATATTGCTAGCATAGGACCTAGTCCCATTGAAACAGTTGGGAATTGCCAAAAATTAGGCATTAGCCAAGGGTGAGGGTATGAAGACAGTCCACCTTTATTAACTTCTTGTCTAAAACTGTCTAATTGTTTTTCTTTTAGTCTACCCTCTAGAAAAGCTCTTGCATACATGCCTGGAGCGCTGTGACCTTGAAAATAGATTAAGTCCCCTCCAAAATTATCACTTTTTGCTCTCCAAAAGTGATTCATCCCAACATCATATAAGGTTGCAGCTGATGCAAAAGTTCCTATGTGGCCACCTAATTCAGGAAATTTTTTGTTAGCTCTGACAACCATTGCTGCTGCATTCCATCTAATTAATGATCTTAACCTCCTCTCAATATTTTGGTCACCGGGAGATTTCGTTTCTTCCTCTGGAGGAATTGTATTTATATACGGAGTGCTTTGGGTGTAAGGAATTTTTGAACCCTGTCTGTATGCATGGTCAATTAGTTGCTTAATTAAAAAATTTGCTCTCTCAGATCCTTCTTGTTGAACAACAGCTGTAAGTGACTCCACCCACTCTTTAGTTTCTACAGGATCAATATCATCTTTATTAGAGACAAACTCTATATTGTTTTTTTTTATATTCTCAATTGGGTCAGGTTTTTTTATTTGATTTAAATGGTCCTTGTATTGAATTGTATTTTCAGCCTCTTCAATAATTTTTTCAGTAAGTGGAGGTATTTTTTCATCTTTATTTTCAATCCCAACTACCGACAAAATTACATCTCCTTTTGAAACTTTATCACCAACTTTAACAATTATATCTTTTATTGAACCTTCAATTGTTGATGGAACCTCTACACTAGATTTATCACTCTCAAGAGTAATTACTGCATCATTTTTTTTTAAATTATCACCTTTTTTGACAAGTACTTCTATTACTTCTACTTGATCAAAATCTCCAATATCTGGGACTAACAATTCTAAGTTCATTTTGAAATATTATATATATCTTTTTTTCTAAAATAGATGATTATTTCCAAAAATAAATAATCAATATTTGAATAATCATAAATATAGATTAAAAATTAAACAAAAATACTTTAATAAGTCGCGCCTGTAGCTCAATTGGATAGAGCGCTTGGCTACGGACCAGGAGGTTCTGGGTTCAACTCCTAGCAGGCGCACCAAAATTGGAAAGGAATTAATTTGTCGCTTCAAAAATCAGTTATTTATTTTTTTTTAATTGTGATAGTTATTCTTTTTATAATTAGTGTATTTATTTAATGAGTAAAATTTATCACCAAATAAGTAAAAAACCTGGTTTTATGAAACATAACGGTGGTTTATTTTTCAGAGATTTAACAAAAGATAAATATCAATTTAAAACAAAAGTAAAAAAAAATCATATTAATAAAGTTGGAATTACTCACGGTGGATATATTGCATCAATAATTGATGCTGGTGCAGGTACAGCAGTATATCGATCTGCGGGAAATAAAGTCTGTGTAACTATTTCATTAGACATTAAATATATTGGTTCCTCAAAGATTGGTGATGAAATTATAGGTGATGTCAAAATTCAAAAAATAACTAACACATTAGTTTTTATGAATTGTGAATTGAAATCAAAAAAAAATAAAATTGCTATAGCCTCAGGAGTGTGGAAAAAATTAAATAAAAAGTTATAAAAAGAAATTTAAAATTTAAGCTGCTTTAGATTTTTAAACTCATTTAAAACATTTGGATTTGCTAAAGCTTGGACATTTTTTATTTTACTTCCTTCAATTGTATTTTTTACTGCTAATTCAACAATCTTACCATTCTTTGTTCGAGGTATATCTGAAACTTGAATTATTTTTGATGGAACATGTCGTGGTGATGCCTCACTTCTTATTCTTTTTTTTAACCTTGAAATTATATCGTCATTTAAAGAAAAAGATTTGCTCATAACTACAAAGAGAATTATTCTTACGTCATTATCCCATTTTTGTCCTACAACTATAGACTCTTTAACTTCTTTAAAATTTTCTATAACTGAATATATCTCAGCAGTACCTAGTCTAACCCCTCCAGGATTGAGTGTTGCGTCTGATCGACCATAAATTATATAGCCTCCATTTTTTTTTCGCTCAGCATAGTCTCCATGATACCAAATGTTTTTATATTTTAAGAAGTATGCACTTTGATATTTTTTACCTCCTGGATCATTCCAAAATTTGTTTGGCATCGATGGAAATGGAGATTTGCACACAAGTTCACCTTTTTGATTAAGAATTGATTCTCCTCTTTCTGAAAAAACATCAACATCCATACCAAGTCCATTATTTTGGATCTCGCCACTAAAAACTGGAGAAAATATATTTCCTAAAACAAAACACGATACAATATCTGTTCCCCCAGAAATGGAAGATAAATGAACATTTTTTTTTACATTTCTATAAATATATTCAAAACCTTCAGATGATAATGGTGAACCAGTTGAACATATAGTTTTAAGATATTTTAGTTTAAATTTAGACTTAATATTTAATTTTAATTTTTTAAGTTGATCAATAAATTTTGCACTAACACCTAATAGTGATATTTTTTCTTTTTCAGCTATTTTAAATAAAAGATCTTTATTTTTATGCATTGGAAAACCATCAAATAAAACAATCGAAGCTTCGCTGGCCAGTACACTTACAAGCCAATTCCACATCATCCATCCACAAGTAGTAAAATAAAATATGTTATCTCCTGGCTTAATTTCACAATGAAGTTTATGTTCTTTCAAGTGTTGAAGTAACACTCCTCCAAGTCGGTGGCAAATACACTTTGGTTTTCCTGTTGTTCCACTTGAATATAAAATAGCTAAATCATCATTAAAATCGAACTTTTCATACTTAAAAATTTTATTTTTTGAATGAACAATATTTTTTTTTGTAAAAATATTTACATTTTTTAAATTACTAATTTGAGTTAATTTTTTTCCAGGGTATGAAAATATAAGTACATATTTTATGGATTTTATTTTATGAACAATTGATGGCAATCTTTCTAAAATACTTATTTCTTTCCCATTATAATAATACCTGTCAGTTAGAATTAAAATTTTTGGCTTAATTTGTGAAAATCTCTCAATTAGTCCTGGTGTTCCAAAATCAGGTGAGCAAGATGACCAGATAGCGCCAATAGCTGCAGTTGCTAAGAAACACTCAATCGTCTCAATTTGATTTGGCATATAGGCAGCAACACGGACACCTTTTTTTATTTTGTGTTTTTTAAAAAACGTAGCTAAATCTTCAACATTCTTTTTAAGGTCATTCCAAGATCTAGTTTCTTTAAAACCATTTTCGCTAATAAAAGTAATAGCTTTTTTATTATTGTTTTTTACTAGGAGATTTTCAGCAAAATTTAATTTTGAGTTTACTAAAAATTGATTTTTAGTAAATTTTTTATGAAATTTGTTTTTTAATGATTTAACCCCTTTAACTTTTGCAAAGTCCCAAATATCACTCCAGAAAGAACTTGGGTTTTGTAAACTCCATTTAAGAAGCTTTTTATAATTTTTATTACTTTTAAGATTATATTTATTATTTAAAAATTTTTCAAAACTACGTAAGTTTGAGTTTTCTTTTTGGGATATAGTGGCTTCCCATAATTTTTTCTGCATCGAAAAAAATATATTGAATTTTTATTAATTGTGATAACTTTATCCAATAATAATTTAAAATGAGAACTTTTTCACCTCTGATTCGGACTAGTTTTAGACTATCTTTGTTCTTTTCAGGCAACAAAATATAGTAGGCAAAAAAAAGATCATACTAAAAGTAGAAATGTCAAAAAATAAAGTTACAGCAGTTCTTGGTCCAACAAATACTGGAAAAACCTTTCTAGCATTAGAAACTATGCTTTCTTTTGAATCAGGAATGATTGGTTTCCCATTGAGATTATTAGCAAGAGAGGTCTATGACAAAATTATAAAAAATATTGATCCATCAAAAGTAGCTCTAATAACTGGAGAGGAAAAGATTATCCCAATTAATGCAAAATATTTTCTTTGCACAGTAGAATCAATGCCCATTGATAAAAATCTTGAGTTTGTGGGTGTTGATGAAATTCAAATGTGTAGCGATAATGAAAGAGGTCATATTTTTACAGATAGATTATTAAATCTCCGAGGAGAAAAGTTAACAATGCTAATGGGATCTAATACAATAAAACCCATTTTACAAAAACTGAGTGATGATATTGAATTTATTAATAAAGAAAGATTCTCAAAACTTTCATTCGGGGGACATAAAAAAATATCAAGAATAGAGAGAAAAAGTGCTGTAATAGCTTTTTCAGCTGAAGAAGTTTATGCAATAGCTGAGCTCATTAGAAGACAAAAAGGTGGGGCTGCTATTGTTATGGGTTCACTAAGTCCAAAGACACGTAATGCTCAAGTTAGTTTGTATCAATCTGGGGACGTAGATTATTTAGTTGCAACCGATGCAATAGGAATGGGTATAAATATGGACTTAGATCAAGTTTTTTTTTCAAATATTAAGAAATTTGATGGTAAAAAATTAAGAAGACTTAATATTTCTGAAATAGGGCAGATTGCAGGACGAGCTGGAAGATACTTAAACGATGGATCTTTTGGAATAACTGGTGAATGTGGTGAGATTAGTCCTGAAGAAATTGAAGCATTAGAACAACATAAATTTCCTGAAATACAGCAAATATTTTGGAGGAATTCAAAATTAAACTTTAGTAGTAAATTAAATTTAATTAAATCTCTTGAAGAGAAGCCAGATAAAGAATGGCTTAGAAGAATTTATGAATGTGAAGATGAAAAAGCCTTAAAATATTTTTTAAAAGATGCAACTGACTTTCAAATTCTGGAGAATTCATATGATTTAAAAATTTTATGGGAATGCTGCCAAATTCCTGATTTTGTAAAGAAAACATATGGAAATCATTTAGAAATTATTAGTAAAGTTTTTAAATTCCTAACCAATAAAAATAAAAGAATTCCAAATCAATATATGAAAGAACAACTAGCTTCGTTAGATAAAATTGAGGGAAATGTTGACTCTATATCAAATAGAATTGCAAATGTTAGAACATGGTCTTACGTCGCAAACAAAGCAAATTGGGTAGAAAATCAGGATTATTGGGTCGAAAGAGCAAAAAATCTTGAAGATAAACTTTCTGATAGATTACATGAAGAACTAACAAAAACTTTTATTGATAAAAGAGCAAGTGTGCTTGCTAGAGGTTTAAAACAAGATATCACTTTTAGCACTGAAATTATAGAAGATGAAAAAGTGATGATTAATAATCAATATATTGGGAATTTAAAAGGTTTAAAATTGCATTTAGATTTAAAGGTTGATGCTCTAGATGCCGATATAAAATCTCTTAAAAAAGCAGCTAGACAAAATGTAAGTCCAGAAATAATCAAAAGAATAAAGCAGATAATTGACACTGGATTAGTAGAATTAAAAAAAGATTTTAAAATTTATTGGAAAAATAATCAAATAGCTAAATTATTACCAGGTGAAGATTATTTGAATCCAAAAATACATCTCCTTATAGACGATATGATTGAAAATGACGAGAGAAGTAAACTTGATTTATTTATTCAAGGATGGATACAAAAAAAAATAAATACAGAATTAAAAAGCTTGGTTGATTTAAAAAATATTCAAGAAAAAAACTCAGATCTTAGAGCTTTAGCGTATCACCTATATGAAAACAATGGGGTTGTGAAGAGAGAAGATGTTTTATCTTATCTTAAAAAGCTTGATCAAAATGAGAGGAAAAAGCTTAGAAATTTAGGAGTAAGATTTGGACGTTATCATATTTTTTTATTTAAATTATTTAAACCAAGCACAGTCTTTTTGAGAACTCTATTGTGGAAAAATTATCATGAAAAAAATGAACAATTAGAACCTCCAACGTTTGGATTAAACTTTTTGGAGCAAGATAAACCATCGAATAGAGAGTTTATGCTTTTATGTGGATTTGAAAAATTTGACAGGTTTTATGTAAGAATTGATATTCTAGAAAGGCTTTTTCTTATGATTTTTAACTCAAAAAATAAAAATAATGACACAGAGATAAAACTGATACCTGACATGTTAAATTTATTAGGTTGTAATAAGGAAAATTTTATAAAATTATTAAATAAAATGAATTATAAAACTTTTGAAAAAGAAAAAGATCTTTACTTCAAGTATTTACCATCTAAAAAAGTATTTAAGAAAAAGAATGTAAATAAAGAAATTAAAGACAATCCTTTTCAAGTTTTGAAGCAACTTAATTTAGATTAATGTTTAACCTTTTTAAAAAAAATGAGGATACTAAAGAAAATGATGTTTCTTTAATTGCCGTTTGCTCTTTATTAATTCATTCAGCAAAAATTGATGAAAACTACACAGAAAAGGAAAAAAACATAATAATCAAAGCATTAATTGAAATGGGAGCAAAAGATGAAAATTTGGAGGAGATAATTAGAGAAGCTGAAACAAAAGAACAAGACTCAAATCAAATATTAGATTTTACAAAAAAGGTTAAAAACATAAGTGAAGACGAAAAAAAAATTATAATAGAAGCGTTATGGAAGATTATTTACTCTGATGAAAATGCAGATGTTTATGAAACAAATCTAATGAGACGTTTATCAGGCTTGTTGTATTTAGATAATAAAGTAGTAGGTGATATCAAAGAAAAAGTTAAACAAAGTCTATAATGACATATCTTGTAAATGAAAAATGTATTAAGTGTAAATTGATGGATTGTGTTGAAGTTTGTCCAGTTGATTGTTTTTATGAAGGCAAAAATATGCTTGTAATTAAACCGGATGAGTGTATAGATTGTGGCGTTTGTGAGCCAGAGTGTCCGGTCGACGCTATAGTTTCAGATACAGAGCCTGGAAGTGAAAAATGGCTTGAAATGAATACAAAGTACTCTGAAATTTGGCCTAACATAAACGAAAAGAAAGATCCCCCTGAGGATCATGAAAAATTTAAAAACGAAGATGATAAATTTGAAAAATATTTTAAAGAAAACATCCAATAAGAAAACTAAAGTAAAAACAAAAAAAGTAGTTAAAAAAAAAACAAAATTAGCAAAAACAAAAAAAATTCCAAAAATTAAAAAAGTTCTTAAAAAAACTAAAACAAGTAAAATATCTAAAAATTTATCTAAACCAAAAAAAGTAGAAAAAGCCCAGGTAAAAACTGAAGCTTTGAGGATTCCAAAAAATAATGAGCAAAAACCAGAAATTAAAAAAGTAAAAAAACAAGAGACTGAAAAAAGGGAGTATAAAGTTAAAGATTATGTGGTTTACCCGAAACACGGTGTTGGTCAGATTACTGAATTCAAAAAGATTAATATCGGTGGAATTGATGTTGAAACATACATTTTAAAATTTGAGAAAGATAAAGCTAGTGGAATGGTCCCAGTAAATAAACAATCGCATTTGAGGCCGCTTGCCACAATAAATCAAGTAAACAAATGTATTAGTATTTTAAAAAGTAAACCTAAAATCAAAAGGTCAATGTGGAGCAGAAGAGCACAGGAATACGAAGCAAAAATTTCATCAGGTAAAATTTATGAACTTGCAGAAGTTGTAAGGGACTTGAATAAAGGGGACGATTTGATGATAGATCAATCATATAGCGAAAGACAACTTTTTGAAAAAGCTTACGACAGGCTACTTACAGAATTTCAAATTGTAATGGGAACTAGTTTAGAAGATACTCAAAAAAAACTTGATAAAGCTCTCAAAAGAAATTTGGAGAAACAGATTCAAAAAGTAGAAGCCAAACCTGAAACAGAGGTTATTCCAGAAGAAGTTATAGCGGAATAAAAAAAAACGCTTCCCACGCAAGCGCCATGAGAAGCGTAATCAATTAAAAAGAATACTAAACTATTTTCTTCTTCTCTTCTTAGCTTTTTTCTTAGCTTTTTTCTTAGTTTTCTTTTTAGCAGCTTTTTTTCTTCTTTTAGCCATCTTTAGCTCCCTTTTTTTTACGAATCTTTTTGATTCGTTTAATTACTCTTTTTTTATTTTTTTTGAATAGTTATGTCAAATCTTTATTTGTTTTATAAAAAAACTAAACTTTGGAAATTTTTTTTTAAATTTTATTTAAAAAAAGTTAAGTAAATTGCGATAAATAAACAATATAATTTTGTATTAATATAAACCTTCAAATTTATTTTTAAATTTTTGAATTATTTTATATCTTTTTAACTTCATTGTTGGTGTTTGCATTCCATTTTCAATTGAAAATTTTTCTTCTGAAATAAAAAATTTTTTAATTTTTTCTACTTTTGTAAGATTTTTGTTTATTTTTTCTATTTCTTTGTAAATTTCTTCTTCATCGATATTTTTTTTTTCTTCACTGAGAACTAGCATTGAGACCAAATAAGGTTTATTATCTCCATAAACAATTGCTTGATCGATTAGTTCTGAATTTACTAATTCATTTTCAATTTTTAAAGGAGAAATGTTATCTCCTCCAGGTGTAACTAATATATCTTTCTTTCTATCAGTAATCTTTAGATAATCATTCTCAAATAAACCAATATCTCCTGTGTGTAGCCAACCGTCTTTTAGCACTTTGTCCGTCTCTTCTTTGTTGTTCCAGTACCCGAGCATTACGTTCTCTCCTTTAACTAATATCTCTCCATCTTCAGCAATTTTTACTTTATTTCCTTTAAAAGGTGGTCCTACGGTATCTACCCTAATATCGTGAAATGGATTACAGCTCACGACTGGAGAGGTTTCTGTTAATCCATAACCTTGTAATGTTGGTAGTCCAATGGCATTTAGAAATGTTCCAACATCTTTATCTAAAGGACCTCCTCCAGAAACAAAAGCTTTTAGATTTCCTCCAAACTGAGACTTTATTTTTTTTCTAACAATAATTTCTAGGATAAAATCAAAAACATTATCGACTAACGAGAGTTGTTGTTTATTGATTTTCTTTTTTCCAATTTGTAACATTTTAGAAATTAATTTTTTTTTCAAGCCTGTTGCTTTCTTAAAGGCCGAGATAATTTTTTGATATAGGTTTTGATAAAATCTTGGGACAGCTGTCATTATATGTGGTTTACAATCATTCATATTTTTAATTAATTTCTCAATACTTTCGGCATAGAATACTTTTGCACCTACACAAATTTGAACAAATTGAACTGCATGCTCATAAGAATGTGATAAAGGCAACCATGTTAAGAACCTTGAATTTTTTGAAATAATAGGCTCCAATATTTCTATCGCTCCCTCACAATTGTTAAGTATTCCACCATGACTTAAAATGACTCCTTTTGGATTTCCTTGTGTTCCAGAAGTATAAATTATGCAAGCAGGATCTTTTCTTTCAATATTTATTTTAAATAGAGGAGAGTTAGAAACATTATTACTTAAATTTAAATTTTTAAAATTAAGATATTTATCTTTATCAATTTTAAGTTCTTCAAATGAAATAATTTTTTTAATTGTATTATTATTTTTAAGTATGTTTTCAAGTTTAGAATATTGATCTTGATTAGAAATAATTAAAACTTTTGGCTGACAATTGTTAATAATATATTCGTAATCTTTCTCAACATATGTAGTGTAGGCTGGAACTGTAATTGAACCAGATAACATTATCGAAAGATCAGAAATCATCCACTCTGGTCTATTTTCAGAAATAAGTAAGCATCTATCTCCCTTTTGATTAATATCACTTATCTCTTTTGAGAGTTTTAGAATGTTATTTTTTGTTTCCTCCCATGTAAAAGATTTTTGGTTCTTATTAAGAGGTGTTAAAAAAATACTATTCTTATCTTGTAATTTGTATCTTTCAAAAAAGAGTTCTAATAAATTATTTATTTCACTTACTTTCATAAATTTTTGGTGGGCAAAGAGAGAATCGAACTCTCACAGTATTGCTACTATTGGATTTTGAGTCCAACGCGTCTACCAGTTCCGCCATTCGCCCTCAGTTTAAAGACTGCATAGATTTTAACAATAGTATTAAAACATTTATTATAATAAAAGAAAATATGTTTAAAGAGCTATATAGGAAATCAATAGAATTAGCTGCACATAAAAGTTCAAAATTTTTTCTAGCTATTGTATCATTTATAGAAAGTTTTATTTTTCCAATACCTCCAGATGTATTAATCATTCCAATGACAATAGCTAAAAGGCATGAATGGTATAGAATAGCCCTGATCGCAACAATATCATCAGTACTAGGTGCTTGTTTAGGTTATCTAATTGGCTATGTTTTTTTTAACGAAATAGGTTTAAAAATATTTGAATTGTATGGTGTTGATAATGCATCTTTTTTAAAAGATAAGGTTTCTAGTGAAGGAGGTGTCATCGCATGGATGACTTTACTTGCTATTGCAGGGTTCACACCGATCCCTTTCAAACTATTAACAATAACAAGTGGTTTTGTGCATTTTAATATTTTTTATTTTATTGTTATTTCCTTATTAACCAGAGGATCTAGATTTTTTTTAATTGCTTTTCTAATAGGAAATTTTGGCTCTGCTATGCGTAAAATTATTGAAAAAAAATTGTTAAAAGTTTCAATAATTGCATCTATTGTAATAATTGTTTTCGCTTTATTAATATACAATTTTTTAGAAAATTTTATAGGTTAATGAACATTTTTTTGAGCAGAAAAAATTTATATTTGGTAATTTTAGGATATTCTATTATTGCAATTATCTATGCCTTATACATAGAATATTATTTAAATTATCAGCCGTGTAAATTATGTCTTTATCAGAGAGTTCCTTTTGTTTTGTCAATTTTTGTGAGTTTTGTTGGAATTAATTTTCCAAAAAAAGACTATATTTTGATTTTACTTATAACAATATTTGCTGTTAGTATTATAATTTCTGGATACCATTTTGGTATCGAAAATAATATTTTTGAAGAATTTGAGGGTTGCAGTAACAATTCTTTAAATATTACAGATAAAGCTGATTTATTAAAAAGTTTGAACCAGACGTTACCAAGTTGTAAAGATATATCCTTTACTTTATTTGGTTTATCTTTAGCAGGATTAAACTTTTTGTCCTCTTTATTAATTCTTATTTATTCAGTAAGAACCCTTGTTTATGAAAAAAACTAATTCAAAAAAAGTAGAAGAGTTCATTCGTGTAGATCATGCTGGAGAAAGAGGCGCAGTAAAGATTTATGAAGGACAACTCTTAGCTTTAAAAACAATCTGTAAAGATAACAAGCTTGAAAAAATAATTGAAGAAATGAAAGTTCATGAACTTGAGCATAAAAATTATTTTGAAGCTGAGATAAAAAAAAGAGATATTTCTCCTACAAAACTATTACCGCTCTGGGATTTGTTGGGTGTGGGTTTAGGATTTGGATCAACAATTTTAGGCAGAAAAGCTGCTATGTTGTGCACTGCATCTGTTGAAGAGGTAATTGATGGACATTATAAAGATCAAATTGATCAACTTGAATCAGATGAAGAGGAGCTAAAAAATAAAATTATCAAATTTAGACAGGATGAACTTCACCATAAAGATATTGCTTATGAAAAAGGAGCTACCAAAAAAGGTTTGTACTCCGTATTGGACATGATAATTAAGGCTGGTTCTAAAGCTGCAATAAAAATTTCTGAAAAAATTTAATTAAGGCTCTAATTCTACATCCCAGTATAGATAATCCATCCAGCTTTTATGCAAAAAGTTAGGCGGAAAATTTTTTCCATTTTTATGAAGATCTTCAGTAGTCGGTTCGTATGGCCATTGAAAAAGAGACATTCCAGAACTTTTAAGTAGTCTGCCTCCTTTCTTTACATTGCATGACGAGCATGCTGTTACCACATTATTCCAATCAGTTTTTCCACCTTTAGACCTTGGCAGCAAATGGTCAAAGGTTAGTTCATTTTTGCTTCCACAATATTGGCAACTAAACTTATCTCTTAAAAATACGTTAAACCTTGTAAAATTTGGATTTGCTTGGGGTTTAATAAATGATTTCAATGCTATTACACTAGGTAATTTCATACTATAAGAGGGACTTCTTACAGTTCGATCATAATAGCTTACAATTGAAACTCTATCTAAAAAAACAGACTTAATAGAATCTTGCCAACTCCATAATGATAATGGATAGTAACTTAAAGGTCGGTAATCAGCATTTAAGACTAATGCTGGACATTTTTCTAATGATAGATTTTGATCAGAATTAAAAACCATACTAAACTTTATCTTATATAAATTTATATTTCAATCCAGTATGTTTAATAAAAAAAAATTTATTATGTTTTTAAATTTTTTTTTATAAAATTTAATGCCGCACTTGATGCTTCAATTGGGATATGATGGCCACAATTTTCTATCATTAAAGTTTGAATATTTAATTTATTTCTAATTAAAAAGTCTTTTGCATCTAATAAGTAATTTGGAGATACTACTTCATCTAAATTTCCGTGAATAAGCATAATTTTTGGTTTTGATTTCAGTCTTAATGATATATCGTCTTTACTAATAATTTTTCCTGAAAAACCAACTACACAATTGAAACTTTCTTCACATGTTAGTCCAATATTTAATGACATCATGCAGCCTTGACTAAAACCGGAAATGCAAATTTGAGAATTTTTTAGATTATATTCATCCTTAATTTCTTCAATAAATTTATTTATTATATTTTCTGCTTTATGGGCTTCATTAAGAACATAATTTTCATCATCTTTTGATAAATCAAACCACTGAAAACCTAAAGGATTTATAGGGCAGGTTTCGTGACCATCTGGGCATAAGAATACAGTATTTTTTAAAAACCTTTTCCAATTGAGAGTTAGCATACTAATGTCTTTACCGTCACCACCATAACCATGAAGTAAAATAACTGCATTTTTAATTTCTTCACCATCTTCTGGTTTTACAATTGTTGTATTTAGGCAAAATGTCATAGAGAATTAATTATGTTTTTTTATTTTAAAAAGAAACTACAATCAAATAATGGTTTCAGAAATTTTAGTAAAAATCGTAGCAGTCATTTTACTCATTTCAGTAGCAATTGTTTTGATTTTGGGGATCAAAACTTTATTTAAAGGAAATGAAGATAAAAAATATTCAAATAAACTTATGCAATTAAGAGTTTTACTTCAGTTCATTGCTATAATTGTCTTAGTAGGTTTAGCTTATTTTTTTAAGAATTAACTATACTCTTCAACCAATCTAAAAATTGTTTATCTAAAAAATCAATTGATCCGATAATTCTCGATATCTCATGTCCTTCTTTATCTATAATAATTGTTGTTGGCACACCTCTTAATTTAAACTTTTTTGCAAGATCTCCACTTGGGCCACTAAATATTTCTAAATTGTCTATGCCGAGTTCATCAAAAAAAATTTTAGATTTTTCATATTCCTCTTCACCAATATTTATTGGAATTATATTTATTTTTTTTAACTCAGAGATATTTTTTATGTTATTCAGTGATGGCATTTCCTCTTTACAAGGCGCACACCAAGTTGCCCAAAAATTAATTAAACTTATATTATTCTTAAATTCTTCTAGGGTTTTTTTGTTATTAAGTGAGTCAAAAAAGTAAACTTCTTTAATTATTTTTTTTTCTTTATGAATTATCAAGTTTTTAATATCAGGTTGCTCTATTGAATATAAGGTCCCAGATGATATTAAGTATAGAAAAATTGTAAAATAATAAAAATTTTTAAATTTCATTTAATAAGAATGATTAATTATCATGACTAAAAATAAAAACAATCAGCCAATTTGGAGTTCTAGAACAAAAAAAAACTCTTATAACCTATTCAGAAAAGTTGGTGGATCACTAGATATAGATAAAAGATTATTTAATGAAGATATATCTGCATCTATTGTTCACACAGAAATGCTATTTAAGCAAAAAATAATAAACTTTAAAATTAAAAATAAGATTGTATGGGGTTTGAATAGAATAAAAAATGAAATTATAAAAAAAAAATTTCCCTTTGATAAAAATCTTGAGGATATTCATATGAATATTGAAAAGAGATTGTTTGATTTGATTGGTGAGGATGCTGGATTTATACATACCGCAAGATCTAGAAATGATCAGGTAATAACTGATTTTAAAATATGGTTAAAAAAATCAACTTATGAAATAATTAAAACACTTGATGGTCTTATAAGTACAATTCTGAAAGTTGCAGATAAAAATATAAAAACGGTCATGCCTGGTTTTACTCATTTAAAAAATGCTCAACCAATTTCATTTGCACATTATATGATGGCTCACGTTGAAATGTTCAAAAGAGATAAAAAAAGATTTAAGAATAATTTAGATGCTCTAAATGAAAATCCACTTGGTGTAGCTGCTTTATCAGGAACCTCATTTAACATTGATAGAAACTTCACTACAAAAAAGCTCAACTTTTCAAAACCAACAGATAATTCTATAGATACTGTTTCTGATAGAGATTTTGTTTTAGATTTTCTATATGCATGTTCAGCCTGTTCAATACATATATCAAGAATTTCTGAAGAATTTATAATTTGGAACTCAGATGCCTATAATCTAATTCATTTAAATGATAAAATTGTAACTGGATCTTCAATTATGCCTCAAAAAAAAAACCCAGATCCACTCGAATATTTAAGAGGTAAGACAGGATCATCTTTTGGGAATCTTTTTTCAATGCTCACGATTTTAAAAGGCCTTCCTTTGTCTTACTTCAAAGACTTACAAGATGATAAAGAATTAGTTTTTAAATCATATGATCAACTCAAAATATCCTTAAATCTTTTAAACGATATATTTAAAAATTTTTCAGTTAATAAAAAAGAAATGCTTAGTCTCGCAAATAAAGGTTACCTAACAGCTACAGATCTAGCAGATTACATGGTCAGAGAATTAAACTATCCTTTTAGAAAATCCTATTTGCAAACAGCAAAAATTATTAACTTTGCGGAAAAAAATGGCAAAACTCTAAGTGATCTTACAATAAATGAAATAAACAAAGTTGAACCAAAACTTAAAAGTGATGTTCTTAAAATATTTGATCTCAATTACTCAATAAATTCGAAAACTTCTCATGGTGGAACATCTTTTGGTAATATAAAGAAGATGATAAGAAGATATAAAAAAAATAATGAAAAATAAAATAATAATAATTTTAATTTGCTTAGTAGTTCTGACAGCATGTGGTAGAAAGGGAGATCCTGAGTATCAAGCAAATGATACTAGAACTGTCATTAATAACATCTAATGAGGTATAAAAATAATAATTATTTTATCGAGAATATAAGTCTTGATAAACTTGCAATAAAATACTCCACACCATTATATTGTTATTCATATAATAAATTAAAAAGTAACATTATAAATTTCTTTACATATTTTAAAAAGTTTTCTCCATTAGTTTGTTTTGCAATTAAATCAAATACAAATCTTAATTTAATAAGAGAGATAAAAAATTTTGGACTTGGTGCAGATGTAGTTTCAAAAGGAGAACTTATGTTGGCGCTTAAGGCAGGGATTAACAAAAAAAAGATAGTATTTTCTGGAGTTGGAAAAACTGAGAGTGAACTCAAATTTGCAATAGAAAAAAAAATATTACTGATAAATTCTGAGTCTGAAAGTGAGATAAAAATAATTGAAAAAATAGCTAAGAAAAAAAATGTGGTTGTAAATATTGGAATTAGATTAAATCCAAATACCGATGCAAATACCTTGAAACAAATTTCAACTGGAAAAAAAGAAAATAAATTTGGAGTGGATGAGAAAACATTTTTAAAATTAGTCTCTGTTTTAAGAACATCAAAAAATATCAAATTAAAATGCCTAAGTGTACATATTGGTAGTCAAATTACCGATCACAAACCATATGAAAAAATGCTTAAAAGTGTTGATAAAATAATCAATAAAGCCAAATTTAATTTTGAATATATTGATTTAGGCGGTGGCATGGGCATTTCATATGAAAAAAATCAAAAAAAACTGAATTATAAAAAATATAAATCAGCAATTGAAAAATTTTTAAGAAAAAATAATTCAAAACTTATTTTTGAACCTGGTAGATCAATAATTGGTAATACTGCAATTTTGATATCTAGGGTAATATATTTAAAGGAAACTAGTAAAAAAATTTTTGTAATTTTAGATGCTGGAATGAACGATATGATGAGACCAGCTTTATATGGTGCTAAACATCAAATATTGCCTGCCTTTAAAAATAAAAAAAAATCAAAAAAGAGTTATGAGTTCGTTGGTCCAATTTGCGAAACCACAGATAAATTCCTATCTGTAAGCAATTTTAATAAATTAAAAGAAAGAGATTTAATTTTTATAAGTGATGTAGGCGCATATGGTTCTTCTTTAAGCTCAAATTATAATTTAAGGCCAAAACCAAGCGAAATATTAATAAATAAATCCAAAATAACTATTTTAAAAAAAAGACAAAAATTAGAAGATATAATCTAATTTTTGGACAAAATGATAAGGAATACATTATTTTCATTTTTTTTCTTTACTGGAATAGTAGTTATATCAATTCTCTTTCTTCCATCTCTAATGTTTCCTCAAAAAATTGTGTTATTTGGTGGTAAATTATTTGGTTATTGGTCAAGTTTTTGTCTGAAATTTTTTTTGAATACTAAAATTAATATCAAAGGAAAAGAAAACATTATTAATGATACAAAATTTTTCATTGCTTCATCTCATCAATCGATGTTTGAAACTTTTTTTTTACAAACTATTTTCAACTCACCAAAATTCATACTTAAATATGAATTATTAAAAATACCAGTATTTGGTTGGTATTTAAGTAAAATTGGATCAATTTCTGTAAACAGAAATAAAATATCTAAAGATAACATTGGTCTTATAGATAAAATTAAAAATGCTGTAATTAATTCTGATAGACCAATTATTATATTCCCTCAAGGGACTAGGGTATTACCAGATGAAAGAGTTCCATTTAAAAAAGGTGTTGGAAGAATTTATAGTGAATTAAATATAAAGTGTCAGCCTATAGCAATAAACTCTGGGTCTGTGTGGCCAAAAAAGGGAAGTTTAATTAAAAATAAAACTATAACAATTTCAATACTAGAGGCTATTGAGCCAGGACTAGATTCTAAAGAATTCACTAACTTAATTGAAAAAAAAATATACTCTGAATTAGATAATATTGATTAGCCTTTCATTGGCATAACTACATAAATACTGTCAAAATCAGCTGGGTCTCTAATTAAAGCAGGAGATCCAGTATCTTTTAAATAAATCTCGATTTGATCCCCGTCTAACTGAGAAGCTACATCAATTAGATATCTTGAATTAAAACTAATATCTAATTCGTGATCAAATTTAACAGATAAACTTTCTTTTCCATCTCCACTATTCGTATTGTTTACAGACATATCGAGCATATTTTTCTTTAAATTAAATTTCACTCCGTCTTTTTTGTCTAAAGAAACTGATGCTACTCTATCAACTGAATTAAGGAACGGTTTGAGTTCTATCTCTAATTTTTTCTGGTTCTCTTTTGGTATAACCTGAATGTAATTAGGAAACTTTCCATCAATAAGTTTCGAAATTAATATACTATTGTTTAATTCAAATTTTATTTTAGATTTTATATTTGAAATTTTTACATCACCCTCAAAATCTTCTAATAAAGAACAGAGTTGAAAAATAGTTTTTTTTGGGAGAATTACAGGATCAAATTCAATTTTATTGTTTAATCTAATTTTTGATACTGACATACGATGACTGTCTGTTGCAGCAGCTGTTAAGTAAACTTTGTCTTCAACTTGTGTCTGGTGGAAAAAAATCCCACTCAAATAATGCCTAGTTTCGTCGTTAGATATTGAAAATTTACATTTATTTAATAACTTCAATAAATCTTTTGAATGCATTGAAAATTCATTTTTATTAAAATTTTCATCTGTTAAGGGAAATTCAGAGGCACTTATACAGTTTAAATTAAATATTGATTTTTCAGATTCAAGTTGGAGTTTACTTTCACTAGGATTTGAAAAACTTATTTTGCTTCCTGAAGATATTTTTCTTACAATATCATACATAATTGACGATGAAGTAGTTGTTTTACCTTCCTCTAAAATCTCAACATTAGAAATTTTATGGATAAAAATTAAATCTAAATCTGTTGCGGTGATTGTTAAATGCCCACTGTTTATTTCGAGCAGCACATTTGATAAGATTGGAAGAGTACTTCTTTTTTCAATTACACCTTGGCAATAACCTAAGGACTTTTGAAGATCTTGTTGGTTAACACTAAATTTCATTATCTTGGTTATACAAAATTTTATTTTTCAAACTGTCTATATTTATATTCAATTCATTGTCCTCTTTTCTAAGTTTTTCAATGGTCTTTACAGAATGAATAACTGTAGTGTGATCTCGATTTGAAAACGCCCTTCCGATCTCAGGTAAAGATTTTGAAGTTAACATTTTTGCTAAATATATGGCTGTTTGCCTAGGTCTTACAAGATATCTTGATCTTCTTGGTGAAAGCATTTCATTTTTACTAATTTTAAAAAACTTGCATACAATTGTTTGTATCGTATCTATTGTCACTTTGTTTTCCGACAAGTTAAGTAGATCTTTCAAAATAACTCTTACCTCAGATAAATTTGGTATTTTGTTATAAATTCTTGAAAAGGATACTATCCTATTTAAAGCTCCGACTAATTCTCTAATACTAGTTCTGACCTCAGTACTTATAAATTTTTGAATTTCTTCATTAATATGAACTTGATTAGAGTAAAATAACTTGAGCTCCTCTGTTTTTGATTTAATAATTTTAGATCTTAATTCATAATCAGGGTTCTGAATATCTACAACTAATCCACCAGAAAATCTTGATTTAATTCTGTCCTGAATTCTTGAGAGTTTATTTGGAGGCCTATCTGCAGACACAATAATCTGAGAACCTTTGTCAAACAATGCATTAAATGTATGAAAAAACTCTTCTTGCATGGCCTCTTTTCCATTCATAAATTGAATATCATCAATTAAAAGAATATCTGTATTCCTAAAATATTCTTTAAATTTAACCATATCATTGGATTTTATAGATTTTACAAATTGGTACATAAATCTTTCAGCAGAAATAAACATGACCTTATTTTTATCTTTAAGTTCAAGACCTATAGCATTAAGTAAGTGTGTTTTTCCCATTCCAACACCTCCATATAAATATAGCGGATTATAGTGGGCGATTTCTTGAGATACCTTTTTTGAAGCTTCAAAAGCTAATTTATTACTTTGTCCCGTAATAAAATTATTAAAATTTTTATTTGGATCTATTCTATTATATTGAAGGTAAGAATCTTTTATAAAAGAAATATTATTATTAATTTCATTATTTTTTAAATTTTGTTTATCTTGAGAATTATTTTTGTTTGCTATATTTTTTTTATCTTCAACTAGAAACTCTATTCTTACTATGTCTTTTTTAAAACTTTTAACAATTTGTAATATTTGATCTAAATATCTTGATGTTATCCAATCTCTAATAAACCTCGTAGATACAGAAATTAGTACATAATTTTTATATTCATCTATAAGTTCTATTTTTTTTAGCCAGCTATCAAAAATATCACTGCCAAACTTATCTTTCATTACATTTTGAACAATATTCCAATCAAGTTTTTTATCTTCTATTGGTGTATTATTTTGTAAATTATTTTTCATGGTGGGAATCTCTTAAAACTTATCTAAAATTTTTATGCAATAAATTAATTTATATATTCAAAAAAAAATGAAATTTAGAATTGTATAAATTCCAGATTGAATCAATTAATTAACAACTCAAAGTTAGTAAAATAAAATTTACTTTCTAAATAAAATTATTTTTCTATATATTGTGATGGAACTAAATTAAAATTTAGATGTTGTTTTTTAATATTCAAACCACTGGTTGTAATTAGAATTAATTAAAAAATATAAATTATATATATATTTTTGATTAACTACTTAAAGTTGTTATAAAGAATTAATTTTTTTTGTAATTCTAGAAATATTTCTTGACGCATTTTGTTTTTTTATAACGCCAGTCTTTGAAATCTTCATTAACTCAGAGTTAAGCTTTGGTAAAAAGGAAAGGGCTTCTTTTTTGTCTTTTTTTTCTATTAAAACGTTCATTTTTTTTACTGCAGATCTGAATTTACTTTTTCTTGACCTGTTAACCGCTGTCTGTCTAGATATTCTACGTACTCTCTTAATTGCTGATTTGGTATTTGCCATAAGCGCGATTGTATATATTGAGATGTAAAACCGGTCAATATAATAATTTTTTTATTTTTGGCATTTATTACAAAAAAAACTTGATCTATTCGTGACAACTATTTTAAAAATTTTTCCTCTACAAGTTATTCGGGGACATTTTAAGTTTTCTCTATTATAGACCTTAAATTCATTTTGAAATAAACCCCTATTGCCTGAAGTATTTTTAAAATCTCTAATGGAAGATCCACCTTTTACTATTGATTTTTTTAATACTTCTCTAGATTTTTTAATAATTTTGTCAATTTGTTCTTCTTTCAAAAGGTCAGCTGAAATTAATGGGTTTATTTTACACTCAAATAATATTTCACTAGCATAAATGTTTCCAATTCCTGAAACAAAATTTTGGTCTAATAAGAAATTTTTAATATTTTTTTTTTTATTTCTAAAATATGCCTTTACATAATTTATATTGAAATTTTTCGAAAAAGGTTCGGGCCCAAATTGTTTAAATTTTTTTAATAGATCTTTCTCAGAATTAATGAATAAGATATATCCAAATCTTCTGGGATCATTATAAACTAACTTCAAATTATTAAATTGAATTTCAACATGATTATGTTTTTTTGGTAAATGTGGGCTATGATAAAAGCTAGTGTTAGTAAATTTTTTTTTTGAATATGTGTTTAATAAATGGATAGTACCAGACATACCCAAATGAATTACACAGTAAGAATTATCAGTAAAAAAAATTATTATATATTTCGAAAATCTTCCAATTTTTTTTATTTTTTTTCTCTTCAAATTAGTTTCAAAATTTTTTGGGATTTTAAGACGTAAATTTCGGTTTTTTACCCTTACATCATTAATAATTTTTCCTGATATTTTTTTGTTTAATGATTTTCTTACAATTTCTACTTCTGGCAATTCTGGCATTAGATACTATATTAATCTTAAAATTATTTATTTATGCAACAATATCTTCAAAATAAAAAGGGACTTGTTCAAGGTGTATTTAATAAAGTTTTTGATAAATACGATCTGATGAATGATTTTATGTCCTTTGGTATTCATAGGGTGTGGAAAAATGATCTAATGTTCTGGATGAACCCTGGAACAAACAAAATATTGTTGGATGTAGCTTGTGGAACAGGAGATCTAGCAAAACTATTTCATGATAAAACTAAAAATTTAAATAATGTAATTTGTATAGACCCCAATGAGGGTATGATAAATAAAGGTAAAAAGAAGCTAGGAAAATATAAAAATATTAAATGGATCATTGGTTCAGCGGAAAATTTACCATTAGAAAATGAAACTTGTGATTATTACACAATTAGTTTTGGATTGAGAAATACTAGAAACTTAGACAAAACACTTTCAGAAGCGTATCGAGTTTTAAAACCGGGTGGACGTTTTTTATGTTTAGAGTTTTCAAAAATACAGAATTCAAACCTAGATTTTGCTTACAAAAATTATTCAAAGTTAATTCCATATTTAGGAAAATTTATTGTTGGAGATAAAAAACCTTACGAATATTTAGTGAAAAGTATTGAAAATTTTATTAACCAAGAAGAATTAATAGAATTACTAAAGAATAATAATTTCCAAAATTGTAGTTATAGAAATTTATCTGGAGGTATCGTTGCAATACATTCGGGATGGAAATTATGATTAAAAAATTGTTTACACTTTTTAAACTTGGACGAAAACTTGCAAAATCTGATGCGTTAAAAATTGCAACTAAATTTAATGAACCACCATTATTAGTAAAAGTTTTATTTAGTATTTTATCATTCTCTTTTTCGAACAATAAAAAAATTGGTAGTTCATTAAATCAAGGTGAAAGATTATCTTCTTCACTTCAATCTATGGGAACAACATTTATAAAATTAGGACAATTTTTAGCTACCAGGCCTGACATAATCGGTGATGAATTATCAAAAGAACTAGAAAATCTTCAAGATAGATTACCTCCATTTCCACAAGACAAAGCTAGAGAAATTATTAAGAAAGATTTAGGCGAGCAAAGCTTTAACTCAATAATAAATCTTAGTGAGCCAGTTGCAGCTGCTTCAATTGCACAAGTTCATAAAGCTCAAATTAATGATGGCGGCACTATAAAAGATGTTGCAATTAAAATTTTAAGACCAGACATAAAAAAAATATTTAATGAAGAAATTGATGCATTAATGTTGTTTGCTTTCTTTGTAGAGTCATTCGTAAAAAAAACTAAAAGACTTAAGTTAGTTGAAGTTGTTTTTTTACTTAAAGAAATAACAAATCTTGAAATGGACCTAAGGTTTGAGGCAGCAGCTGCAAATGAATATGGAGAAAATACAAAAAACGATGAGGGTTTTTTAGTCCCTAAAATATATTGGAATTTTACTAGTGAAAATGTAATGACACTTGATTGGGTAGATGGAGTTTCAATTAGAGAAACTGATAAACTTGTAAATAGAAATATTGATGCAAAAAAAATAGCATCAGACATAATTCAGCATTTTTTAAGGCATGCTGTAAGAGATGGTTTTTTTCATGCAGACATGCATCAGGGAAATGTATTTATAAATAAAAGTGGTCAAATAGTACCTATTGATTTTGGAATAATGGGTAGATTAGATAAATTAAGCCAGAGATTTTTAGCAGAAATTTTATACGGTTTTATCCAAAGAGATTATAAAAAAGTTGCAGAAGTTCATTTAGTTGCTGGACTTGTGCCTAAGGATGTACCAGTTGATGATCTTGCTCAAGCATTAAGATCAATAGGAGAACCTATATTTGGCCAATCTGTAAAAGATATATCTGGTGGAAAATTACTTAAACAACTATTTGACGTGACAGAAAAATTTAATATGCAAACCCAACCTCAGCTTCTTATGTTACAAAAAACAATGGTAGTTGTTGAAGGAGTTGCAAGAAGACTTAACCCTGATACAAATATATGGGAAACATCCAAGCCTGTTCTTGAAAAATGGCTGAGAGAAACAAAGGATCCTATAAATTCATTTAATGAAACACTTAAAAATTCTGCAGAAGTAATTAAGAGATTGCCTGAATTACCACAAATTATGGATAAAGCTAATCAGGCCTTAACATTTCTAGCAAGTGGACAAATTCCACAGAACACTAGCTCATTTAATGAGTTAAATGTAAAAAAATCAGAGATGTCTAGCTTCAGAAATCAATCAATTATTGGTTTATTATTGCTTGTAATTGTAACTTTATTGGTATTTTAATCTCTCGCATGAATAGTTTGTCAAACAAAAAAATACTTGTCGTAATTTGTGGAGGTATTTCTGCTTATAAAAGTCTTGAATTGATTAGAGGCTTAAAAAAAAAACAAGTAGAAATAAAAACAATCATCACAAAAAGTGCCAAAGAATTCGTGACACCTTTATCTATAACATCCCTTTCTCAAGGAAAGTTATATGAAGACTTATTTAGCTCAGAGAGTGAAAGCGAAATGGATCATATTTCATTATCAAGATGGGCAGATTTGATTATTGTTGTACCGGCAACAGCTAATACAATATCAAAATTGAGTAATGGATTAACAGATGATCTTGCATCAACTGTATTATTAGCATCAAATAAAAAGATTTTTATAGTACCAGCGATGAATGTGAGAATGTGGGATCACCCGTCGAATAAAAAAAATATAATTAAACTAAGGGAATATGGTTATAGTATAATAGGTCCAGAGATCGGGGATATGGCATGTGGAGAGTATGGTGAGGGAAAAATGACCGAGCCATCAGATATCCTTTTACATATTGAAAATTACTTATCTAGTCTACAAAAAAATAAAAAATATAAGGCTTTAGTCACAGCAGGACCTACTAGAGAATATTTGGATCCAGTTAGATATTTAACAAACAAATCAAGTGGAAAGCAAGGTTACGAAATTGCAAAATCATTTAGAGATAATGGTTTTGAAACAACACTAATATCAGGAACAACAAACTTAAAACCTTTGGAAGATATAAAATTTATTGAAGTTGAAACTGCAGACGAAATGTTAAAAAAAACAATTGAAAACCTTCCAGTTGATGTTGCTGTTTTTTCAGCTGCTGTGTGTGATTATAAATTTAAAAAATATAATAAAGAAAAGATTAAAAAAAATGCTGAACTAGATATTAGCATGATCAAAAATACAGATATATTATCTTATGTCTCAAAACATAATTCACTTAGACCAAAACTTACTGTAGGTTTTGCTGCTGAAACGGAAAATTTAGATTTAAATGCGAAAGATAAGCTAGGTAGTAAAAATTGTGATTGGATTATTGCTAATAATGTATCAGATAATGAAATAGGATTTGATTCAGAATACAATGAAGTTAAAATTTTTTATAAAAATAATAAAAACGAAATACTACATAAGATGAATAAATCATTAATTGCAGAAAATATAGTTGAGAGAGTTATTAAAAATCTTAATTAATGGTCAAAATTAAGATAAAGAAACTTGACCCTAAGGTCAAAATTCCACAATATAAAACTGAAGGATCATCAGGCATGGATCTAATGGCATTTGTAAAAGAATCTTTGAAAATAAAGCCAAACAGTTCTAAATTAATACCAACTGGAATTTCTGTAGCTATTCCTCAAGATACAGAGATACAAATTAGACCTCGGTCAGGTTTAGCAGCAAAGTCTCAGATAAGTGTACTGAACACACCCGGTACGATTGATAGTGACTATAGGGGGGAGTTAAAAGTTATATTATTTAATCATGGGGTGGATGATTTTATAGTTAATAATGGAGATAGAATAGCACAAATGGTTTTAATGCCCGTTCTGAAAGCTTCTTTTGAGGAAGTAGATGAGCTACCCGATACAGTTAGAGGATCTGGTGGCTTTGGATCAACAGGTAAATGAAGAACTTATTAAGTAAAAGAAATCTAAATAAGTATTCGAGGCAAATAGTTCTAAAAGATGTTGGGATTATTGGACAAAAAAAAATTTTTAATTCAAAAATATTAGTGGTTGGTGCAGGTGGATTGGGTAGTCCAGTAATTGATTTATTAGTTAGAGCAGGTGTCGGTTTTTTAGGTGTCATTGAGGATGACAAAGTTGACTATAGCAATTTACATAGGCAAACTCTCTATGATTATAATGATGTGGGTAAGTACAAATCAGATGTAATAAAAAAAAAAATTAAATTAATTAACAACAAAATAAAATTAAAAACTTTTAAAGAAAGGGCTAATGATAAAAATTTAGATAAAATTCTACCAAAATTCGATATAATTGTTGATGGAACAGACAACTTTCCAACTAAATTTTTACTAAATAATTATTCATTAAAATATAAAAAGAAATTAGTTATTGGAGCAATAAGTAAATTTGATGGACATATCTTTAGTTTTGATTTTTCACGAAAAAAAATTCCTTGTCTTAACTGTTTTTACCAAGGAATGCCTTCTAATGAAATATTAAATTGTGAAGCAGAAGGTATCTTGGGACCTACCGCTAATGTAATAGGAGCATTACAAGCAAACGAAGTTTTAAAAATAATCTTAGGACTAAATGGAATTATTAAAAATAATATTTTAATAGTTGATTTATTAAATCTTACATCCAGAAAAGTTAATTTTAAAAAGAGAAAGAATTGTCTATGCAAAAAATTATAATTTTTGTTTTAACTTCATTGATATTCATAACTCAACCAATTAATGCAAAAGATGAATTTTTTCTTATGCTAAAGAATAAAAAAGTGAATGTTAGATATGGACCAGGATTTGATTATCAAGTCAAATATATTTATAAAAAAATTCAACTTCCTTTAAAAGTTATTGATAAAAAAGAGAATTTTAGACGAATTACAGATCATAAAAATAATAATGGTTGGATACACGTTTCTCAACTAAGAAAAGCTAAGTCATTTATATCACTTGAAGATAAGATAATTTTCAAAAAACCTTCTAAATTTTCTAAACCTATAGCCCAAATAAAAAAAGGTAGATTACTTTTAATAAAAAAATGTGAAACTCAGTGGTGTAAAATTCAAACCAGTGAATTTATTGGTTGGGTCAATGTTGAAAATGTTTGGGGACCAACTAATTAAAATCGCTTGAAAGAGCTTTTATGGTGCTTTCTGAAAGCTTTGTTGAGTGTGAATACTCTTTATGATCTATTCCTAATTCAATGCTCACATTATTACCTTTAAATTTTGAAATTTGGTTTTGATCAAATTCAAAATGTATAAATTGCACTGATGATGCTTTCCCCTCTGCAGACGTTCTATCTACATCTATTTCCGGTTTTCCGTAAATTATATCATTATCAATCTTAATAAATACATTTTCTTCAACACCGCCTAATTTTCCAAGAAACGTAGCTCTAATTACTGGGTTATCAATTTCAAACATTAGTGTTGAAACCAATTCTTTTCCATTTGGTATTAAAGGATTGTAAGCTGTTAACTCGTCATTGATTTGCTCGTCTCCACCTTTTTCTATATGTAACATTTCCTGAACTTGAGCTAACATTGTTTCATAACACTCAAAATAAAAGGTTGCATAAGGGCCAAGTGGAACTCTTCTATCTTTTTTAAATTCAACTAACTCTTTTCTCATTTGACGTCTATTTTTTTCATATACATCTGGGGCTAGTAAATCGGATTTTTGAATAATTTTTTGGTCTTTAGGCATTTTTATAATCTATAACTTTTTGCTACTAATTCTATGGGGTGTAAGGCCTCATCATTATTAATATTTGTATCCTGAGCAAGCTGTTTGATGTGTTTTCCTGCTAATGGACAATCTGATGCCATATATTTATTGTTTTTTCTTTTAACTGCACTGACTGTATTTTTTGCTACTTTAACTGCAGTGTCGTGAGTTTGTTTCATCACTCCAAAAGTCCCACCGTGTCCAGCGCATCTTTCAACTAAATCAATTTTAACATTTGGAATTAATTTGAGCATATCTCTTGCCTTATTGCCCATATTCTGAGCTCTAGCATGGCATGCGTGATGCACGGTCACTCCGCCATCTATTTCTTGCATTCCTTTTACTAATCCTTCTTTGTTAGCTATATCAACAATATATTCATCAATATCAAAAGTATTTTTTGATAATTTTTTTACATCTTCGTCGTTTGGTAGGAGAAGTGGCCATTCAAATTTCAACATCAAACCACAGCTAGCAGTCAAAGTTATTACTTTATAACCTTTGTCTATAAAACTGATTAGTTCTTTTGATACTAATTTAGCTTGTTTAATTACCTTGTCTGGATCAGCTTGTTCAAGATATGGCATTCCACAACAACCTGCATAAGAATGTTCAACTTCAACATTGTTATGATTTAAAACTTTTAGTGCAGCTTCTCCTGTGGTTTTTTTATTAAAATTTACAAAACAAGTAGAATAAATCACAACTTTTCTGTCTGTTTCACGTGCTAATTTTTTTTGCTTAAACTTTTTGAAATAATTTGAAAATGTTTCACTATTATACTTTGGTAATATTGCTCTCTTATCAATTCCTGTTAAAAATTCTAAGAATTTACGAAAAAAAGTATTTTTTATGTTTGAAAACCAATTAATTATACCGCTAAACATAACTCCAATTTTTCCATTACGGTCTATGTTAGCTAATTGCCTTGTCGTACTAGAGATCTCACCATTTTTTCTTTGAAGCATTCGATATCGAAGCATTAAATGTGGAAAATCTAAATCAAATTCATGAGGAGGAACGTAAGGACATTTAGTCATAAAACACATGTCGCACAAAGTACAAGCATCGACAACTGGTTTGAATTTATCACTTGATAAAGACGATACTTCGCCATCCTCAGACTCATCAATATAATCAAATAGTTTTGGAAAACTATCACATAAGTTAAAACATCTCCTGCAACCATGACAAACATCAAAAACTCTTCTCATTTCTTGATCCAACATTTGTGGATCTAAGAAATCTGGATCTTTAAAATTTATCGGATGTCTTATTGGTGCTTGTGTACTACCTTCTTTGCTCATTTAATCTAGTATAATGATTTAATAAATAAGAATAATAAAATTGTTAATTATTAAATTTATTGATTTGTTTTTAGTGGACATCTTAATGTCCACTAAATTGAATTTAAGCGATGCTTTCTAAAGTTTTTTGAAACTTACCTGCGTGGGATTTTTCAGCTTTTGCTAATGTCTCAAACCAGTCAGCTATTTCATCAAAACCCTCTTCTCTAGCTGTTTTTGCCATACCAGGATACATATCAGTATACTCGTGTGTTTCACCTTCAATGGCAGATTCTAGATTTGCTTTAGTTTCACCGATTGGTTTACCAGTTGCTGGATCTCCGACTTCTTCAAGATACTCAAGATGCCCGTGTGCATGACCAGTTTCACCTTCTGCAGTTGATCTAAAAACTGCAGCTACATCGTTAAAACCTTCTACGTCTGCTTTTTGAGCGAAATATAAATATCTTCTATTAGCTTGGCTTTCTCCTGCGAAAGCAGCTTTTAAGTTTTCTTCTGTTTTACTTCCTTTTAATGACATAATTAATCTCCTTTAAACAACATATAATGATTCTAAACTACATGTCAACAGTTTAGAATGGTTTTAATATAATTTGTAAAGTATTGTTATTATAAATTATTTTTTGCTACTGATTATCAGTATCAAGTTTTACTAAAACTTCTACAGATTTAATTTTTTTTCCAGGAATTGATTTTTGAATGTTAATTGGACCCACATCAACTTGATCTAAATCAATCAATTTTTTTTCTGATATATCATAAAAATGATGATGGTCTGTAACATTTGTATCAAAATAACTTTGATTTGAGTCTATTGGAATTTCTTTTAGGTATCCTTTTTTCTCAAATGCGTGAATAGTATTATAAACAGTAGCTAAAGATATTTTTTCATTTGCCTCAGTTTCAATTATTTTAACAAGGTCATTTATTGTGAAATGAAATGTTGCCTCTTTATTAAATAAAACTTCGCAAATCTTTATTCTCTGCTTAGTTGGTCTCAAACCAGAGTCTCTCAATTTCTTAATAAATTCAACTGTAGTGGTCATTTGTAATTTATAATAATTCTAAACTATTTGTATATTATAATTAAGTTAAATCAAGTATGAAGATTACAAATATGAAAAAAAACTCGTTTAATTACAATGAGTTAATTAGCTGTGCAAATGGCGAGCTATTTGGACCTGGTAACGCTAAATTACCATCTCCCCCAATGCTTATGTTTGATAGGATATCGGAAATTGACGAAAACAAAGGCTTTTTTAATAAAGGAGTGATTAAAGCAGAGCTTGATATTAAAGAAGATTTGTGGTTTTTTGACTGTCACTTTAGAGAAGATCCTGTGATGCCTGGTTGTTTAGGCCTAGACGCTATGTGGCAGCTAGTTGGTTTTTATTTAGGATGGCTTGGAAACCCTGGTAGAGGAAGAGCGTTAGGGGTAAGCACCGTAAAATTTACTGGTGAAGTTCTAAAAAACGTCAAAATGGCAACATACGAAATAGATATGAAAAGAATTTTAATTAAAGGAGAAACAACTGTTGGACTAGCAAATGGTATTTTATGCGCGGACGGTAAAAAAATATATTCAGCAGAAAACTTAAAAGTAGGATTATTCAAATAATGAGAAGAGTAGTTATTACAGGTATTGGTATTGTCTCTTGTTTAGGAAACAATCAAGATGAAGTTTATAAATCTTTATTAAATTCAAAATCAGGAATTTCATTTTCAGAAGAATATAAAGAACATAACCTTAGAAGTCACGTTCATGGTAAACCAAATATTAAACTTCAAGATCATGTAGATAGAAAAACAATCCGTTTCATGGGATCTGGCTCTGCATATAATTATATAGCAATGAAAGAAGCAATTACAGATTCTGGTCTTGAAGAAAAAGATGTAAGTAACTTCAAGACAGGAATTGTTATGGGATCAGGAGGTCCATCAATTGAGAATGTTGTTTTGTCAGTTGATAAAACAAGAGCAAAAACTCCAAAATTAATGGGTCCATTTATTGTTCCAAGAACAATGGCAAGTACTGCATCTGCAACTCTTGCTGTACCATTTAAAATAAAAGGCATGAATTACACAATGAGTTCAGCATGCGCAACGAGCGGACATTGTATTGGTCATGCAAGTGAATTAATTCAAATGGGAAAACAAGATATTGTTTTTGCTGGAGGCAGTGAGGAATTACATTGGGCTATGACAGCAATGTTTGATGCAATGACTGCTTTATCTTCAAAATATAATGATACCCCCGAAAAAGCATCAAGAGCATATGACAAAACTAGAGATGGTTTTGTAATTGCTGGAGGAGCAGGTGTTTTAGTAATGGAAGAATACGAACATGCCAAAGCAAGAGGAGCTAAAATATATGCTGAACTTACAGGATATGGGGCAAGCTCAGATGGATATGATATGGTTGCGCCATCTGGAGAAGGTGCTGTCAGATGTATGAAAATGGCTCTATCAACATCGAAAAATAAAATTGATTATATCAATACACATGGAACCTCGACTCCTGTTGGGGATATTACTGAATTAAATGCAGTTGGAGATGCATTTGGTGACGATATTCCAAAAATAAGTTCTACAAAATCTTTATCGGGTCATCCATTAGGTGCTGCTTCAGTTCATGAAGCAATTTATAGTTTAATTATGATGAAAAATAGTTTCATTACAGCATCTGCAAATATTAATGATATGGATGAAGATGCAAAAAAATATCCAATTGTCACACAAACAGAAAAAAATGTATCGCTCCACTCAGTAATGTCAAACAGTTTTGGATTTGGCGGAACAAATGCTACTTTAATATTTGAGAAGGTTTAATCCATGAGTTTAATGAAAGGTAAAAAAGGATTGATCATGGGTGTTGCAAATGAAAGATCCATTGCTTGGGGTATTTCACAAAAACTATCTGAAGCTGGGGCCGAGCTTGCATTTACTTATCTAGGTGATGCTTTGAAAAAAAGGGTAATACCTTTGGCGGAAAAACTAAATTCTCATGTAACTTTTAGTTGTGATGTAGAGAAAAAAGAGGATGTAGTAAAATTATTTGAAGATGTAAAATCTAATTGGGGTGAGATTGATTTTGTTGTTCATGCAATAGCATTTTCAGATAAATCTGAACTTTCCGGTGAATATTTGAATACAACAAGAGAAAACTTTTTAAGAAGTATGCTTATCTCATGCTTCTCATTTACAGAGGTTGCTAGGGAAGCATCAAAAATAATGAAGCCCAACGGAAGTATGGTCACATTAAGCTACGAAGCAAATAAAGCTATTCCTAACTATAATGTTATGGGAGTTTGTAAAGCTGCGCTAGAATCTAGTGTAAAATACTTAGCAAGAGATTTGGGCACTAAACAAATAAGAGTTAATGCAATAAGTGCAGGACCTATTAAAACATTAGCTGCATCGGCAATTGGAGATGCAAAATTCTTATATAAATGGAATGAAGACCATTCACTTCTTAAAAGAAACGTTGATATTCATGATGTAGGAAATTCTGCATTATACTTGCTAAGTGATCTAGCAGGTGGTGTTACTGGTGAAATTCACTATGTTGATGCAGGGTACAATAAAGTAGGGATGCCAGATCCCAAAAATATTTCTTAAAATTCAGTAAAATTAGTTAAAAGTTTTTAGGTGTGTTCTGTTGTTAGGTGCCCCAAACCCTAATTCCAATTAAGCTGCTTTTTGTTTAAGAGATTTGTTTAACTTTCATTTTTTTCCCACTCGGCCATTCCCCCTGTTATATTTTTAACATTTTTAACACCCATTTCTTTCATTGTTTTAGTTGCCAATGTGCCTTGCCCACCTAATCCACAAAATACAACATATTCTTTATCAGGGTTATTTTTAAAAATCTCATTTTCTAAAGGACTTCCGTCTGCCAAATAAAATTCAAGCAATCCCCTATCCATATGAATAGCGTTACCTATGGTTCCTTTAGAAAAGCTTTCTTTATCTCTAACATCAATAAATTGGACATTTGGGTCATTTAATTTTTCTTTTGCTTCACTAGCTGTTATATTTTCAATTTCGCTACTCACACTCATTAGATCATCAAATTTTTTCATGTATCTCCTTTTTTATATTGCTGCTTGTTTAATCGAAAGCTTAACTTTTCCTCTATCAAATCCAATGACTTTAACTTTAACTTGGTCACCTTCTTTAACAACATCAGTTACTTTAGCTACTCTCTTGTCAGCAAGTTCTGAAATATGCACAAGTCCATCTTGTTTGCCTAAGAAATTAACAAATGCTCCGAACTCCATAATTTTCATAACTTTTCCATTATAAATTTTATTTAGTTCAGCTTTTGCAGTTAGATCTTTAATCATTTGCATTGCTTTATTTCTAGACTCTTCGTCTGGTGCTGAAACAGTGACTTCACCTTCATCGTTAACATCAACTTTAGCTCCTGATACCTCAACAATTTCTCTAATTGTTGCTCCACCTTTTCCAATAACAGTTGCGATATCTTTTTTATCTACAGATATTTTCTCCATTTTTGGAGTGTGTTTTCCTACATCATCCCTTGATTTTGAAAGTGCTTTATTCATTTCACCTAAAATGTGAATTCTTCCATCTTTTGCTTGTTTTAAGGCCTGCTCCATTATTTCAAACGTTATACCAGTAATTTTGATATCCATTTGAAGAGATGTAATTCCATCTTTAGTCCCAGCAACTTTAAAGTCCATATCTCCTAAATGATCTTCATCGCCTAGAATGTCAGATAAAACACTAAAGTCATCACCCTCTTTAATTAATCCCATTGCAATTCCAGCAACAGGTTCTTTAATTGGAACACCAGCATCCATTAATGCTAATGATGTTCCACAAACAGTTGCCATTGAAGAGGATCCATTAGACTCTGTAATCTCAGAAACTATTCTAAAGGTATATGGGAAGCTTTCCTTTGATGGTAATGATGAATTTATTGCTCTCCAAGCAAGCTTTCCATGTCCAATTTCTCTTCTGCCTGTTCCAATTCTTCCAGTTTCTCCAACTGAAAAAGGTGGAAAGTTGTAGTGAAGCATGAATCTTTCTTTTTGCAATCCATCTAAACTTTCAATTTTTTGCTCATCATCAGATGTTCCAAGAGTAGTCGTAACAATTGCCTGTGTTTCTCCTCTTGTAAATAATGCAGATCCATGAACTCTTGGAAGAATTCCTACTTCACACATTATTGGTCTAACATCTGCTAAACCTCTTCCATCAATACGATTTTTATTTTTTAATATATCAGTTCTAACAATTGTTTTTTCAAGATTTTTAAGCTGTGAATTTACATCTAAGTCTGTATAGTTTTCATTTTCTTCATACAGTTTCTTAGCTTTATCAGTTATTTCTGAAATCATATTTGATCTATCCTGCTTATCTCTAATTGAAAATGCCTTAGAAAGATCTGCTGTAAATTCATCTTCTAGTTTTTTCTTTACTTCAGAAAGATCTTTCTTCTCAACAACCCATTCCTCTTTTCTACATTCTTTAGCTAAATCTTCTATCATTTGAATAACTGGCACAAAGCCTTTGTGACCAAATTTGACAGCATTTAACATTTCTTCCTCTGTCAAACCATTTGCTTCAGACTCTACCATTAAAACAGCATCTTTAGTTCCGGCCACAACTAGATCTAATTTTGAATTTTTAAGTTCAATTTTTGATGGGTTTAAAACATATTTTCCATCTATAAAACCAACTCTAGATGCTCCAACAGGTCCTAAAAATGGCATACCTGAAATTGCTAAAGCCGCTGACGAAGCAATAATTGATAAAATATCTGCTTCATTTTCTTTATCGTAAGAAATAACTGTTGGAAGTAGTTGTACTTCATTTTTGAATTCATCTGGAAACAAAGGTCTGATTGGTCTGTCAATTAATCTTGATATTAGTGTTTCGCTCTCTGTCGGCCTTGCTTCTCTTTTAAAATATCCACCAGGAATTTTTCCTGCTGCATAATATTTTTCTTGATAATTTACTGATAAAGGAAAGTAATCTATATCTGGGTTTACTTTCTTTGCCCCAACAGCTGTAGCCAACACAACTGTTTCACCACATTGAGCAATTATTGCGCCATCTGCTTGTCTTGCTATTTTTCCTGTTTCTAAACTTATTTTTTTTCCTGCTACTTCTATTTCCTTCTTTACTACCTTAAACATTTATTTCCTACTTACTTCCTTAGATTTAGTTTTGATATTACTTCCTTATAAGACTCGATTTTATTTTTCCTTAAATAGTCCAATAGTTTCTTTCTTCTGTTAACAGCTCTTAATAAACCTACTGATGAGTGCTTATCTTTCTTAAACTGTTTAATATGTTTTGACAGGTTCTCAATTTTATCTGTCAACTGAGCTATCTGTACTTCAGACGAGCCAGTATCTTTGTCATGGATTGCTAGTTCTTTTGTTTTTTTTGCCATCATATTATCCTTATTTATTTGTTTGTTTTATTAAGTTTTCAATTTTTTCAGCATAATCAAATGAGTCATCTTTTACGAAATATAGCTTTGGTAAAAATTTCATAACTATTTTCTTAGAAAGTACTTTTCTAATTACAAATGAAAACTCTTTTAATTTTGCAACAACATCATCAGCCTCTCTTCCACCCAAAGGCATTACAAATATTTTTGCTGTTTTTAAATCTGGAGACATTCTGACTTCAGTAACTGTAATTTCTTTTGTTGATAAAGGTAGTTTTGCTTCATCTCTGATAAATAACATTCCTAAAGCTTGTTTTATCATTTCACCTACTCTTAATTGTCTTTGTGTTACTGGTTTACCCAAACTCGTCATTAAATTGTTCTCTCTGTTACTGTTGAGTTATATACTTCAATAATATCTTTTTTTTGAAAGTCCCCAAAATCTTTTAAGGTGATTCCACACTCTAACCCAGCAGAAACCTGCTTAGTTTGATTTTTTTCTCTAAATATTGAGCCGATTTTACCATTAAATATAATTGCTCCATCTCTTATTACTCTTGCGTTCGAGTCTTGTGTAATTTCACCGTCTGTAACTTTAGAACCTGCAACTTTTCCAACTTTTGATACTTTAAATATTTCTAATATTTCTGCGGTTCCAATTATTTTTTCATCGACCTCAGGAGTTAATAAACCTGACATCTTGTTCTTAATAAAATCCAAAACCTCATAAATAATATTGTAAGATGAGATAACAATTTTTTCTTGTTCAGCCCTTTTCTTGGCCTCTTTACTGGGTTTAACATTAAATGCTATTAAAACTGCACTCGAAGCTTTAGCTAATGTCACATCTGTTTCGGTTACCATTCCTATATCTGATAACAATATCTTAGGTTTAACCTCATCATGTTTAATTTGATTAATTGCATTTTTAATTGCTTCAGATGATCCATGAACATCTGATTTCACAATAATATTTAATTCTTCTGTTGCAGCATCTTTAAATGCAGAGTCTTGAGTGACAAATGTAAGTGGATTTTTACCATCCTTAGTCTCTTGAATTCTTGCATCACACAGCGATTTTGCCTCTTTTTCACTCTCTAAGACTATAAAGTCATCTCCTGCTTTTGCTGCACCATTTATACCTAGAATTTCAACCGGTGTAGATGGTTCTGCTTGTTCTATATTTTTTCCTTGGTCATTAATTATTGCTCTTACCTTTCCCCATTTTAAACCACTTACAAAAAAATCACCTTTTTTTAATGTTCCTGCAGTCACAATAACATTTGCAATAGGACCTCTTCCAATATCAATTTTAGATTCTAAAACAATTCCTTTGGCCTCTGTTTCAAAATCAGTTTTTAAATCTAAAAGCTCAGCTTGTAAAATAACACTCTCAACTAATTTATCTAAATTCTGCTTTGTCTTAGTTGAAATCTCAACCATCAAGGTATCTCCAGATAAGTCTTCAGCAATTAATTCATATTCCAATAATTGATTCTTAATTTTTTGTGGATCAGCCTCTGGCAAGTCACATTTATTTATTGCAACAACAATTGGGACTTTTGCTGCTTTTGCATGTTTTATAGACTCTATTGTTTGAGGTTTCACTCCATCGTCTGCTGCTACAACTAAAATTACTAAATCTGTCAACTTTGAACCTCTTGCCCTCATTTCTGTGAAGGCTGCATGACCAGGTGTATCTATAAATGTAATTTTATTGGACTGATGTATAATTTGGTAGGCACCAATATGTTGAGTAATTCCACCAAACTCTCCTGAAACTACATTTGCTTTTCTTAAAACATCTAGAACTGACGTTTTTCCATGATCCACATGTCCCATTACTGTGACAATAGGAGCTCTACTTTTCAAATTCTCAGCTTTAACCTCTTTTATTTTTTCAATTATTTCCTCTGCTTTTTCTTCTCTTATTGGATTATGTCCAAATTCTTTTACTAAATATTCAGCGGTATCAGAGTCAATTGTATGGTTTATCGTTACTGTAACTCCCATACCTAATAAATGTTTTATAATATTGCTTGACTGTTCAGCCATTCTATTTGCAAGCTCTCGAATTGTAACGACTTCAGGTATTCTAACGTCTCTTTTGATTGGCTTTAAATTGTCTTTATTGTCTTCTTGATTTAAAAGTCTATTCTCTTTTTGTTTTGCTCTTTTTAATGATGCTAAACTTCTTCCTTTTCCTGTAAAGTCCTCATCGCTTAGAGCTCTAGATACTGTTAATTTTAATTCTCTTCTTTTTGATGTTCCTTTTCCATTTTTTGTATCTTTGCTTGAAGTTGTTTCTCCTTTTAATCTTCTGGTTGCTCTTTGCTCTGCTAGCTTTCTTCTCTCAAAATCTGAACTAGGGGAAGTATTTGGTTTAGAAAAGGTGTTATTTCTAGGTACAAAAGGTGCGCTCCCTTTAGGTCTTTCATTTGTAGTATTTGGTCTTGAGTAATTTGGTTTAGTGCCAAATCTAGGTTTTTTTTCAATAACAACAGTGTTTTTTGACTGTGATTTAGCTTGCTCTATGCTGTTGATAGTTTTTTTGGAACTTCCAGAAATTGATAACTTTAATTTTTTCTTTTCCATCTTTCATCTCTCAATCTTTGTAAACTTTTTCACGAGCAGACATAATTAAACTATCTGCCTCTTGTTTTGATAAGGCGAAATCCTCTAAATAACCTTTAATTTTCACCCTTTCACCCTTAACAACATCATAACCACCTGTAAGTTCATCAGATGCTAAATCAGCAAAATCAGTTAATGTTAAAATATTTTGCTCTCCCAATGTAACCAACATGCCTGGCGTTAAACCATTATGACTAATAAGCTCGTTGTCTAGACCTAAATCTTTTACTCTTTTTGCAATTTCTTCTTGGTCTTTTTGATAAAACTCTTTAGCTCTTTCAATAAGCTCTTTAGCTGTCTCTTCCTCGATACCTTCAATCTTTGTTAAAGCAACGGGTTCGCTATCTTTTATGTCGTCAATTGAAGAAAATCCTTCAGCAACGAGTAGTTGACCCAATGTTTCATCTAATTCTAAATTTTTTACGAAATTGTCAGTTTTTTCCTTAAATTCTATTTGCCTTCTTTCTGAGTCCTCTTGATCAGTCATTATGTTTATCTCATAATTTAAAAGCTTAGTCGCTAATCTGACGTTTTGACCTCTTCTACCTATTGCTTTGCTTAAATTTTCTTCAGTTAGGATTACGTCCAACTTCTTAGCATCATTGTCAACATTAACTCTTTGTACTTCAGCTGGCGATAATGCATTTGCAACAACAACTGCTGGATCTTCTGACCAATTTACAATGTCAATTTTTTCACCTTGTAATTCGTTCACTACTGCCTGAACTCTACTTCCTCTCATTCCAACACAAGCACCAACAGGATCTAAAGAGGTATCAATTGCTTTAACACAAATTTTAGCTCTACTTCCTGGATCTCTAGAAGAAGATTTTATCTCAATCAGTCCATCATAAATCTCTGGAACTTCTTGGATAAATAATTTTTCCATAAATTTGGGATGTGCTCTAGATAAAAATATCTGTTGTCCCCTAGGTTCCCTTCTGACATCCAAGCAATAAGCCTTTATTCTATCTCCTGCCTTGATATTTTCTCTTGGTATTAACTCATTTTTTTGAATTATTGCCTCTGTTCTACCAAGATCTACGATGATATTTCCGAATTCTAATCTTTTTACAATTCCACTTAATATTGAGTCTTTTTTGTCTATAAAATCGTTAAATTGTCTTTCTCTCTCTGCCTCTCTAACGTTAAAGCTTATTACTTGTTTTGCAGTTTGTGCAGCAATTCTTCCAAAGTCAAATGATGGCAAAGGTTGCAAAACTTCATCTCCAACTTTTTTGTCTTTATTGTTTTCATTAAGTTTAATTGCATCGTCTAAACTAATTTCTAAATTTGAGTTTTCTGGGCTATCAACAATTTGTAGTTTTCTGAAAATTCCTATGTCACCGTTATCACGATTTATCTGTACTTTTATCTCATTTTCAGATCCAAACTTTGACTTTGCAGCCTTTGCAATACCATTTTCCATTGAGTCTATTATCAACTCTTTATCAATTGATTTTTCTAAAGCTACTGCTTCTGCAATTCGTAATAACTCAAGCTTGTCTGCTCTTCTGTTTAACATTTAAGTTTTCTCCAAAAAAAAATGGGCCGAAGCCCATTTTGAAATTTCAATAATGTAAGTGGAATATATTGGCTTTTTTTAAATATTCAACTTTATTTAATTGTTAAAAATGTTTGATTTATCAGTTTTTTCCCATGAAAATGATCCATCTGATTCTGGCTCTCTTCCAAAATGACCATATGCTGCGGTTTTTTGATAAATGGGTTTATTTAAACTCAACATTTCTCTAATTCCCCTAGGACTTAAATCAAAATTTTCTCTTATTAATTTTTCAACATGTCTGTTTTGTTCTTCATCATTAGTGAAAAGATTAACATAAATAGAAAGTGGTTTGGAGACCCCAATAGCGTACGCAAGCTGTATCAAACATCTATCAGAAATTTTTGAAGCAACTATGTTTTTTGCTAAATACCTTGATGCATAAGCTGCTGATCTATCAACTTTAGTAGGGTCCTTTCCCGAAAACGCTCCACCGCCATGAGGGGCAGCACCACCATAAGTATCAACTATGATTTTCCTCCCAGTCAAACCAGCATCTCCATCGGGACCACCGATGACAAAATTCCCTGTTGGATTTACATAAATTTCATCCTCGCTAAGGTCTGATAATAAGTTTTTAGGTATAGATTTTTCTATGTAAGGTTTAACTAATTCTCTAACATCAGCCTGATTTACATCTGCAGAATGCTGAGTTGATATTACCACTGATTTAACAGCTGCAGGTTTTCCTTCTTTATACTCTATTGTAATTTGACTTTTTGAGTCTGGTTCAATATTTTTTAACTTTCCTGACTTTCTATCCTCAGCCATTAGCCTTAAAATTTTATGTGAATAGTGAATTGGAGCTGGCATTAAAACATCTGTTTCATCACATGCATAGCCAAACATTATACCTTGGTCACCAGCACCCTCATCTTTGTTTCCAGATGCATCTACTCCCATTGCAATATCTGCTGATTGAGAATGTAAATGGCTTTCGATTTTAGTAGCTTCTTTGTAAGAGAAACCATCTTGATCATATCCAATATCTTTAATGCAATCCCTTACTTTTGAAATCAATTCATCTTTGTTGATTTCTGGTCCTCTTACCTCACCTGCTAGAACAACTTTATTTGTTGTTGTTAAAGTTTCACACGCTACTCTTGATTGGGGCTCATTAGCTAGATAGTTGTCGACTACCATATCTGAAATTCTATCTGATACTTTGTCAGGATGACCTTCCGATACAGATTCACTTGTGAAAAGAAAATTTTTTAGATTATTCATGATCCATCCTTCTAATTGATAAAATAAAAAAAATATAGATAAAAATTAATCCAAAATACGTTTTATTTCCAAATTTTGCAAAAAGTGTATCTTTATGCTCGATATCACTCGTGGATATTGACCCACTTTCTTCTAAATCTAGAATTGAATTAATTTTACCGTTTGGATTTATAATTGCAGAAATACCATTATTTGCAGATCTTATTAGAGTTTTACCATACTCAATAGATCTAAACTTAGAGTGAACATAGTGTTGATGCGGCCCTATAGAATTACCAAACCAGCCATCCTCGGAAATATTAATTATAAAATCATAATCTGAATGATTACTAAGTTGGCCGGAATAAATTATTTCATAACAAATTGTAGCTAAAAGTTCTAAATCGATTTCCTCAATTTTAAGTGCTTTCTTATCTTTTCCTTTAGTGTAGGATTGATAGTTATTAGTTAAACTTTTAAGTCCCACCAAAGAAAAAATTTTATTTAAAGGCATAAATTCACCAAATGGAACTAATTTTCTTTTATCATAATAATCAATCACATTTGATTTATTATCAATAACAGCAATAGAGTTAAAATAACTCATTTTATCATTTAAAAACTCGATCCTGTTTAAACCTAACAATATAAAATGATTATTATCAAAATTTTTACTAAAAATTTCTTTATATGAATTAATATTGTTCATGTTGGTTGAGGGTAAAACACCTTCTGGCCAGATAAAAATTGTTTTTTTTCCAAAATATCTTTTTGGATCGCTTAGATTGATTAAATTTTGAATAATTGAATATTCATCAACATTAGATGAGTAAAATCTTTCTAAGGATACTTTGGTTGAGACAGCTACAATATTTAATTTATTATCATTTTTTTTTAATTTTAAATTATTTAAGCTGATGTGGCCATAAATCAAGTTAGATAAAACTAAAGATCCAAAAAAAATCAAAAAATAGATATTTTTTTTTGATCTACGGGTCATCAATAAGGCTGGAACTGTAAACAAAGTAATAGAAAGCAAATTAAATCCATAAATTCCTGTAATAGAATTAATTTGAATGAACTCTATTTGATTAGAAAAACTATAAGCAACTAAGTTCCAGGGAAAACCAGTAAGTACGATTCCACGGACATATTCAGTTATACTAAACACTAGAGAAAATATTAGTATTGAAGTAATTATTTTTTTTTGACTTAAAAAGAATTTTGTAATCAAGGTTGAGATACCAAAAAAGATTGAGATGAATGCTGGAATAAAAATAGTTGATATTGGTATTAAAAATTTAAAATTATCATCAAATGTGAGGGATATTGATATCCAATATAAACTACAAATAAAAAAACCAAATCCAAAAAACCATCCATAAAGAAAAAAATAAAATTTGGATTTATTTGAATTTTTAGCCTCAATTAGGAACAAAAACAAAAATGTATAAGAGATAAAATTTATTAAATATAAATTATATGGAGGTAAACTAAATGATGAAAAACCACCAAGTAAAAATAATATTAAAAAATTAAGTTTTTTAGATCTAGTCAAAATTTAATTAATTAAGCTTAATATTTTATTTTCTTCTCTATTCATTATTTTAAAATCTTTCATTTTTTTATGGTCAAAACCTATAAGATGCAAAAATCCATGAATAAAGGTCATTTCTAAAATATAATTTTTTTTGTTAGGAAAAATATGTTGATAACTGATTATTATATCTCCAAGATAAATTTCTTTTTTTTTAAATTTTTTTTTTAAATCAGATTTAATAAATGAAGGAAATGACAATACATCTGTGTGATTATTTTTTTTCCTAAATTTATAATTCAATTTTTTAATTTTTGTATTATTTGAGAGTAAAAGAGTAAAATTTACTCTTTTATTAGGGTATAAATATTCTTTTGGAAATTTCTTTAAAATTTTATTGAAAAATAATTGTGGTTTATTTAGTTTTTTTCTCCAAAGCTTATTATCAACTAGAACATTTACACTAATCATTATTAATATCAGAATAAGCCTTAACTATTTTAGATACTAAAGGGTGTCTGACAACATCTGAATGGTCAAAATCTATTATTGATATCTCACTTAAGTTACCTAATATTTTTTTTGACCTATTTAGACCTGATAAATTTTTATTCGGAAGATCAATCTGAGATGGATCACCATTTATTACAATCTTTGAGTTTTCTCCTATTCTTGTTAAAAACATTTTAATTTGAGTATCTGTTGCATTTTGAGCCTCATCCAAAATCGCAAAAGAATTTTTTAAAGTTCTCCCTCTCATAAAAGCTAATGGTGCAATTTCTATATCTCCAATTTCTATTTTTTTTTGTATTTTTTCAAAGTCTAAAAGATCGTAAAGAGAGTCATACAATGGTCTTAGATATGGATCTACTTTTTCTCTCATATCACCGGGTAAAAAACCTAATCTTTCACCAGCCTCTACCGCGGGTCTTGATAAAATTATTCTTTCAATTTTTTTTTCTAAAAGCATTGTTAATCCAACAGCAACTGCTAAGAAAGTTTTACCTGTGCCCGCAGGTCCTGCTGAAATAACTATATCGCTCTCCCTTAACGCTCTAACATAGTTTTTTTGTTTTTCTGATCTAGGAATTACAGATTTTTTTGGTGTCTTAATAATATATTCAATATTTTTATTCGTATTGTTATTATTATTTTCATCAATCATAAATTTATTAACTGATGAAATTATATCTTTTTTTTCAATATTTCCATTTGTAATAAATTGATTAGTTAAAAACTGAATAGCATTTTTTACTAAATTATTTTTTTTTGGATCGCTTTTTATAAGAATTGAGTTTCCTCTTGAATAAATACTGGTATTTGTTAACTTTTCTAACTCTTTTAAGTTGTTATTAAATTCTCCAACAACACCTAATAGCAGATCATTATCTTGGAAAACTATACTCAGCGAATTATTATCTGAATAAACAAATTTCAGCTCAGTTTTAAAATTATTTTGTTTAAGATTTTTCAAATTAAGCTGCTACCATTTTGTTATCTAATTTTCCAAATAAACTGTTCTGATTAGAGTTTTCTATTTTAACTTCTACCAACTTTCCTATAATGTCTTCTGATCCATCAAAGATAACTGAGGATAAATATTTGTTTCTTCCAAAAAATTTATTTTGATTTTTTAATTTATTTTCAACGAGGACTTCAATAGACTGTTTTTCCATAGATTTATTAATTTGTATTTGATTATTGAATAATTTTTTTTGAATAATAATTAGTCTTTCTTTACAAATTTCATTATCAATTAACTCATAATTTGAGGCTGTTGTGCCTGGTCTTGGGCTAAAAATAAAAGAGAAAGAATTTATAAAATTTACTTTATCTAGCAATTTTAGAGTATCATTGAAATCATTTTCAGTTTCACCAGGATACCCAATTATAAAATCACTCGAGAATTTAATGTCATTATTAATATTTATTAATTTTTCATAAACTTTTAAATAGTCTTCAACTTTGTGCTTCCTATTCATCAAATGTAATATTTTATCTGAACCACTTTGAATTGGTAAATGCACAAATGGCATTAACTTTTTACTTAATGAATAACAATCTATTAGGTCATCGGTCATGTCTCTTGGATGGGATGTTGTATATCTTACTCTTATTAACTCAGAATACTGATCTAATTTTTTTATCAAGTCAGAAATTCTGTACTCTTTGCCATTTTCAGAATAAGAGTATGCGTTTACATTCTGACCTAATAGTGTAATTTCTCTAACACCATTTTTAATCAGTTCCTCAGCTTCCTTAATTATTTGTTCAAAAGGCCTAGAATACTCAGGACCTCTGGTGTAAGGAACTACACAAAAATGGCAAAACTTATCACATCCCTCTTGGATTGTTAAGAAAGCTGAAATTTTACTATTCTCGTTTTTAATATCATCGAAATAATTAAACTTTGATACGGTATCAAATTCTGTTTCATCTATTTTTTTGTTTTTGGACTGATCTAAAATTAAATCATTAATTTTATGATAAGCCTGAGGGCCAATAACTATATCTATATAAGGTTCTCGTTTTAGCATTTCCTCATTCTCAGCTTGAGCAACGCACCCAGCAACTACTACAATTGGTTTTTTTTTTCCTTTAAAACTTTTTTTAACTCTACCTATTTCATGGTAGACCTTCTCTTTTGCTTTATCTCGAATATGGCAAGTGTTTAATATATAACAGTCAACATCGTTTTGATCTTCATTTCTAATGTATCCAATATTTTTAACAGTGTCATAGATTCGATTGGAGTCATATTCATTCATCTGACAACCAAAAGTTTTGATAAAAACTTTTTTTTGCATTACTTATTTTTCTTGATACCGTAAAGTTCTAGTTTGTGATCAACTAATTCATAACCGTATTTTTCAGCTACTTTTTTTTGCAATTTCTCAATCTCATCATCAACAAATTCAATTATTTCACCTGTTTTTATGTCTATTAAATGATCATGATGACTTTCACTAAGTTGCTCATATCTTGCTTTTCCACCTTTGAAATCATGCTTAGCAACTATTCCTGCCTCTTCAAATAATTTAACGGTTCTATAGACTGTAGCTATGCTTATTTTTGAATCAATTTCTGAGACCCTGTTATAAAGCTCATCAACATCTGGGTGATCTTGAGATTCGCTCATAACTTTTGCAATTATGCGTCTTTGATCTGTTAATTTTACTCCTTTTGAAATACATTTTTGTTCTATTGTTTCAGACATACCTTATTTAACTCGAATAAATTGGATTTATCAAATCTTTTGTTAGCTTATCTTCGTTATCCAATTCAATTAAATTTTTATAGTCATTTATGTTTTTTATATCCATTGAAGTAAATCCTACTAATTCAATTTTATTGGCTAGAGACAAGGCTTTAGCAATTGAAATTGAAGTTCTTAAACTTGAAAATTTTCCTGGCCCTTTATTAACATATATTTTTTTAATTTGATTTATATTTGTATCTTTTTCACTCAAGAATTTAATTAATAGAGTCACTATTTTATCAAAATTTTCTCTACTGTTTGAATGCTCAGTGGTATAAGATTTACTATCTTTGATGATTGAAAAAAAAATTTTATCACTTGCAGCATCAATTACTAAATTAGTCATTATCAATTTATTTCTATTGCAAACAAACCTATATGCAACCGAAAAAAAATACGAGAAAGATGAAAAAGGAATTTTATCACTAATGTACCATAGATTTGAGGAAAATAAGTATCCATCGACTAATATTAAGATGACTGTATTCAAAAAACATTTGGAGTTAATAAAAAATAATAATTTTGAATTTTTTGATCCAAAAGATTTTGAGAAAGAATTTTATAATGTAAAAATTAAGAAAAAAATTCTTATTACTATAGATGATGCTTTTTTATCTTTTTATAACAATGCTTGGCCTTATCTGAAGGAAAATCAAATTCCTTTTATTTTATTTACATCCACTGAAACTATAGGAAATAAAGGCTACATGACTATGGATCAGTTAAAGGAAGTTGAATCGTATAGCTTTGCATATTTGGGAAATCACTCTCACTCTCATGAATACATGGTAGAATTTGATTTTGAGAAGTACACAAAAGATATAAATAAATCTATTGAAATATTTAATGCTCAATTTAATTATAATCCAATTTTTTTTTCATATCCTTTTGGTGAATATAGTTTAGAACAAAAAAAATTTATTTCTTCAAAATTTAAATTTGCATTTGGTCAGCACTCGGGTGTCATTGATCTTAATAAAGATCCATATGAATTACCAAGATTCCCAATAAATGAAAAGTACGGTGATATTAAAAGATTTCAGTTTTTAATTAATTTACTTCCACTTCAGTACGATAAACTCTCTCCAGAAGATAAACTAATTACCAACAATAACCCTCCAAAGATGACTGTAGAATTTTTTAAGGAGCAAAAAAATTTAGAACAAATAAATTGTTTTTCTGATGAAGGAGGTTCTTGGGATAATTCAAACATAAATTTAGAAGAAAACAAACTTACAATTTCCTTTAGAGAAAAGTTTAATTTTAGAAGAGGAAGAGTTAACTGTTCCTTAAACGACATAGATGGCTGGAGGTGGTTAGGTAGCCAATTTTCAGTAGATTTAAATTAAGTTTTTCAATTTTTTTGTTGTTGGTAGAATTTTAACATCATCAAATTCTGTTAGAGAATTTTGCTCAATAATTTTTTTTAATATTTTTGTGTATTCAACGCCAGTTTCAGCATATTTATCCAAATAATTTACAAGCAAAAGACTATTTAGTTTTCCTTCATTATCTCTTTGAATTGCTCTTTCACGTCTGAATTCTTTATATCCCGAATGTGTATTTAAATTTCTTTGATATGCCTTCACAGACGCCTTTAAGACTTTAAACTTTGCAACCTTATGTTTTGAATCTCCATCTGCTCCAGCCGGTTTAATTCCCTCACCAGACCAAGTCCATTGTCCAAAAAGTGCATTTCCTTCTTGTGCAAATCTTGATGTACCCCATCCAGTCTCTTTAGCTGCTTGAGCAATTGCTAATGAAACTGGTATTTCATCCATTCTTATTTTTAACGTTGAAAAATCATTACTTTTGACACCATATTGCTTAAATTTTTTTGATAGCCACTCTTTCTCTGTTTTTGAATTATTATTTTTATTTAAGATAGCGAAAAGCTTTTTCCTATCTAAACGAATTTTTGTGTTCTCCTCAATTATCAAAGGAAGTATAATTTGTATGAATAAATTCTTTCTTTTTTTTGTGTTTTCTATTTTTTTCATTTCTTTGGGCAAATGATCAATAGAATTACCAATGTTTACTAGCTTTGTTTCTTTAACTTTTTGAAGATTGTACTTTGTGTCCTCAAACAATTGCTCGATAGTAGATGCGCTTAATCTGGAAGTATTTAAATTATTTTCATCAGAATTAAATACGTCTATATCATCAAATACATTTTCCAAATTTGTTTCTTCATCAACGTTTTCTTTTTTAAATATTTCTTTATTGTTAAGTGTTAGATCAAAATTTTTTTTTGATATATTCGACACTTCAATATTGGCTCTAAAGTTTTCGTCCATAAAATTAGTCATCACAGGTAAACCAAAAAAAATCAAAATAACAATACCACTTGCTAAGGAAAACTTAGATAAACTCTTATAATCTTTTTTAAATAAAATTTTTTTATTTTTCTTTTTAAGACTTTTTAATTTAATTGAGTTTGGTTTTATGAAAATTGATTCATTTCTATTTTTTTTAGGCATAAAATAAGTTTAATGATTATATAAAAATAAATTATTATTTTAAACTGCTAAAACTTCTTTAACTTCAGGAATATAATGAGTTAGTAAATTTTGAACACCTTGCTTTAGCGTCATAGTTGAAGATGGGCAGCCTGAACAACTTCCTTGTAATTCTACTTTGACTTTGCCATCTATAAACTCTTTAAATTTTATATCTCCACCATCTTTTGCAACTGCGGGTCTAACTTTTGTTTCTAAAATATGGATTATTTTTTTTTCAATTTCATTTAAATTTTCATCAGACTCATTTTGACCTAATTTATCAATAATACACTTATTTCCCTCAGCATAATATTCATTTATGTAAGATATAATTATATGCTGCATATCATCCCAATTATTTTCATCTATCTTGTTAACTGATAAAAAATCTTCGCCTAAAAAAATACTGGTTACTCCATTTATGGAGAAAATATTTCTTAACAAGGTATTTTTTGTATCATCTTTATTAACTATCTCAAAAGGTCCATTATTTGAAACTGGACGTCCTGGTATGAACTTTAATGAGTTTGGGTTAGGTGTTTTTTGAGTTTGTACAAACATTTCTCTAATATAATAACTAAAAAAACATTTTAAATAGTTAAAAACCGATTATTTTCTTCATTTCTCTAACTTTATTTTCAGCTATGTCATTTGCTTTTTCTGCTCCAACTAATAAAATTTTGTCCAAATAACCAGGATCATTTAATAATTTATTTATTTCTTTTGCCATTGGAGAAATTTTATCAATTAATTGTTCAGAAAGACTTGTTTTAAACTCAGAGAAATTTTTACCACCAAACTCCTTCAAAGTGGTGTTAATATTTTGATTTTTTAAACTTGAATATATTCCAAGTAAATTTTCTGCCTCAGGTCTGTTTTCTAATTCCTCAATAATATTAGGTATAGGATGTGGATCTGTTTTTGCTTTTTTTATTTTATTTATTATTAAATCTTTATTGTCTTTTAAGTTTATTCTACTTAGATCTGACACGTCTGATTTACTCATTTTTTTTGAACCATCTTTTAAGCTCATAATTCTGGAAAATTGTTTTTGTATTAATGGTTCAGGAGGAACTAGGAAATCCTCAACATTATAATCGTTATTGAATTTTTGAGCAATATCGCGACAAAGTTCTAAATGTTGCTTCTGATCATCGCCAACTGGTACATGTGTTGCATCATACAACATAATATCTGCAGCCATAAGAATAGGATAGATGTAAAGGCCTACGCTTGCTTTCTCTTTATCTTTTCCTGCTTTTTCCTTAAACTGTGTCATCCTGTTAAGCCAACCCATTCTACCAACACAACTCAATATCCAAGAACCCTCTGAGTGTGCGGGAACTAAAGATTGATTAAACAAAATACTTTTGTTTGGATTAAGTCCACTTGCAATGAATGTTGCAGCAGTTTCTCTAATATTATTTTTTAGTTCTTTAGGATCCTGTTTCAAAGTAATTGCATGTAAGTCAACAACACAATATATGCAATTATTATCCTCTTCATTCTGTAGTTCTACAAAATTTTTTATTGCACCTAAATAATTTCCTAAATGTAGATTTCCTGTTGGTTGGACTCCTGAAAAAATTTTTTTAGCCATAAAGTTAATATTTTATTTTAATATCTGATAATTTGAAAGCTTTAGTGACGATAGATATTAAAAAATACATTACAAACGTTATGATTACTAAAATAATTATGCATAAAAATTTATAATTATTTTCATAAGTCAAATATTCGGAAAAGAACTTAATTAAATATATAAATATACTCAAAGAAATAAAATTAGAAAAAAGTATTTTCAGCATTGAAAAATGGAAATTCCTTGAAAATTTAAAATAACTTTTGTTTATGACTATAACCATCAAAATTATACCATTTAGCCAAGAAGATATTGTTGTGGCAATTGGAATAATTATAAACCCAATTTTGTTAAAGAAAATAACACTAATAAAAATATTAACTGCTACTGATAATACAGAAATTTTAAATGGAGTATTGGTGTCATTTCTAGCAAACAAAAAACTGGAGAATATCTTTATTAATGAAAATGCAGGTAAGCCAAGAGAAAAATAAAATAACGCTTTAGCTGAATTTTTTACACTTTCAATATCAAATGATCCGTATCCAAATAATGAGGAAGTAATTTCCTCTGACGCAACAATCAAAGCAAATGATGCTGGCAAACTTAGAAATAAACTTAATTCTAAAGCTTTGTTTTGTATTTCTGAAATTTTTAATTTATCCTCTGTTTGAACATATTTGCTTAAATTTGGAAGTATGACCGTACCTATTGCTATTCCTGCTATTGCAAGATTAATCTGATAAATTCTATCTGCATAATATAAGTAAGATACTGCACTTGCTTGAAATGAAGCAATAATTGTTCCAACTAAAATATTTATTTGAGTTACACCTGAAGCAAAAATACTTGGTAGAAGCTTTTTAAAGAATATTTTTATATTATCATTCATTTTAATTTTTAAATTAAAATTAGGTAAATAAAATTTTCTTACAAAAAAAATAAGAAATATAAACTGTACTAGTCCAGCTATAGATACTGTATATGATAAATAATAAACCAATTTATCTCCAAACTTATTTGCGAACATTAAACACAAAATTAACAAAATATTTAAAATTATTGGCGCAGCCGCTGCAGCTGCAAATTTGTTATGAGAGTTTAAAATTGCTGATAAAAAAGAAGCAAGGCAAATAAAAAGTAAAAAAGGAAAAGTAAGTCTTGTTAAATTTATAGCTAATTGCATTTTTTCTTTATCATCACTAAAACCAGGAGCAATAATTTTTACAAATCCTGGCATGAAAATTTCAATTAAAATGGTTGTAACTAAAAGAAAGAAAACTAATAAATTAAAAACTGAATTTGCAAACTCTTTGGCTTTATCTTTTCCTTTGATAAGCTCGCTAGAATAAGATGGAACAAAAGCTGCGTTAAATGTTCCTTCAGAAAATAACCTTCTAAAAGTGTTCGGAATCCTAAATGCTACAAAAAAAGCATCAGCTAATGGCCCAGAACCTAAATAAAGAGCGATAAAAAAATCTCTGACATAACCAAGCACTCTACTTATCAAAACAAAAAAACTAAATGTGCCAGTTGACTTAATTATGTTCATAAATCATATTAGTCTTAATTTAGATCTAATTGTATATTTAAATATCCAAAATGAAGAAAGTTAAAATAGAACATTATTCTGATAAAGAAGCTCTTGATTTTCATACCAATGAAAAATCAGGAAAAATTGAAATAAATTCATCGAAGCCGATGACTACTAAAAGAGATTTAGCTCTAGCTTATTCTCCAGGTGTTGCTGCTCCAGTTAAAGCTATCGCAGAAAATCCTGATCTTGCTTATGAATATACTACTAAAGGTAATTTGGTAGCCGTAATTAGCAATGGATCTGCAATTCTTGGTCTTGGTAATTTAGGAGCTGTTGCTTCTAAACCAGTTATGGAGGGAAAAGCAGTTTTATTTAAAAGATTTGCAGATATTGATTCAATAGATTTAGAAATAGACTCAAACGATACTAACGAAATTATAAATTCAATTAAGAATTTTTCAAAAAGTTTTGGAGGTATTAACTTAGAAGATATCGCTGCTCCAGACTGTTTCGTAATAGAAGAAAAACTTAAAGAAATTTTAGATATTCCTGTTTTTCATGATGATCAACATGGTACTGCAATTATTACAACTGCGGCACTAATAAATGCAGTAGACATTGCAAAAAAGGATTTAAAAAAAATTAAAATTGTAATCAATGGAGCGGGTGCTGCAGCTATGGCTTGTGCTAATTTATTTAAAAGCTCAGGTGTTCCTCAAAAAAATATAACTATGTTAGACAGAAAAGGAGTGATTTACAGGGGAAGAGATAACTTAAATCAATGGAAATCAGCTCATGCAGTTGAAACGAAAAATAGGACATTGTCTGACGCAATTGATAGTGCAGATGTTTTTTTAGGATTGTCTGCAGCAGGCGCTCTTAAAAAAGAGATGGTTAGAAAAATGGCAAAAAACCCGATAATTTTTGCTTGTGCTAACCCAGATCCAGAAATTACTCCAGAACAAGTTGAGGAAGTTAGAAAAGATGCAATAATTGCTACAGGTAGATCAGATTATCCTAACCAAGTAAATAACTTAATTGGTTTCCCATATATATTTAGAGGAGCATTAGATGTAAGAGCGAAGACAATTAACGAGGAAATGAAAACTGCTGCAGCAGACGCAATTGCAAAACTTGCAAGAGAAATTGTGCCTGAAGAAGTGGCTGCTGCAATGGGAGGTGAAACACCTTCTTATGGAAAAGAATACATTATTCCCTCTACATTTGATCCGCGTTTAATCAGTGTTATTCCAGTTGCAGTAGCAAGGGCCGCGATGTCAAGTGGAGTTGCGAGAAAGAATATTGAAAATTTTGATATATATTCCGAGCAACTTAAACAAAGATTGGATCCATCCGTAACTATTATGCAAGGAATTAACTCAAAAATTAAAAAAAATAAAAAAAGAGTTGTGTTTGCTGATGGGGAAGATGAAAATACACTTAAAGCTGCAATAGCTTTTAAAAATAGTAATCTAGGAACACCAATCATCGTTGCGAAAGAAAAAGTTGTTAAAGAGAGGTTAAAAGAAATTGGATATGGGGAAAATTTTGACATTGAAATTGTGAATTCAACTAGAAAAGACAAAAGAGAAAAATATGTAAACTTTTTGTTTAAAAAATTGCAAAGAGAAGAAGGCTTATTAGAGAGAGATTGTGATCGAATGGTAAGAAACGATAGAGTTATATGGGGCTCTTGTATGGTAGCATGTGGAGATGCAGACGCAATGGTAACTGGAAATACAAGAAGGTATGCCCAGTCTTTTCAAAAGATCAAAAAAGTTGTTGAACCAAGGCCAGGTGAAATAATGTTTGGGTTAAATATGGTTGTAAATAAAGGGAAAACTGTGTTTATTGGAGATACTAGCGTACATGAATATCCGACGTCTGAACAATTAGCTGAAATAGCGATTTCAGCTGCAAGGGTAGTAAGACTTTTTGGTTTCGATCCTAAAGTTGCTTTCCTTTCTCATTCAACTTTTGGACAACCATTAACTAGCAGAACAAAACACATAAGGGATGCTGTTGAAATTTTAAAAAATAAAGAAGTTGATTTTAAATTTGATGGAGACATGCAACCAGATGTGGCACTAAATAATGAGTATGCAGATCTTTATCCTTTTTCAGAAATTGTTGGTAAAGCGAATATATTAATTATGCCAGGACAACATAGTGCAACTATTTCTCACAAAATGATGAAGTCTTTGGGTGGCGCTAAGGTGATTGGTCCTTTGTTAATTGGTTTGGGGCAACCAATTGAAATTGCTCCATTAAGATCCTCTACTTCTGATATATTAAATTTAGCTTCTGTTGCGGCGTATTCCGCGGGAGTAATTAATTATAAAAAACCAAATTAATTTTTTACTATTCTAAGATCTTCCACAAGCAATATACTTGAAATTACATCTTCTACATCAAGAATTTGTTTCGCTTCATTAATAACTTCTGTTCTTTCCTCTTCATTTTCAGCAATACCATAAATATAAATTTTTTTTTTATGAGTATCTATATTGTAATTAGATGACTTTATTTTTTTACTAGCTATCATAGCTGTACGTAACTGCGAAGTAATTAGGATATCTTTCGCAGATTGTTGAAAGTTAAACTTCTCTTTTATCTTGAGATCGTTTTTAACCGATCTTGTACCTTTTATTTCCCAAGCTAATTTTGTTATTTTTAATTTTTCTTCAATTGTTTCAACCTTGCCAGTTATGAATATTCTTCCATCTATAACTTTTGGCTTAACAGACAAAAAGTACTTTCCATCCATATTTATAATTTTTGCACTCAAATTTTTTTGCATTATATTATCATCTATCTGGGTTCCTATAGTTCTTGGATCTGTTGCAATTGATACTCCGGTACCAAGAACACCCGTTGAGGAAGCGCCCACACATCCGTTTAAAATTATTAATAGTATTAAAAAGTAAAGTTTATTTTTTATCATTTTTAATTTCTAAGCAGTAATTATATATAACTTTTTTTTGAAAGTTTTTTTTGCTGCAAATTAATTTTACTACATTTTTAATTGTTTTAGTTTTTAATAGTTTTTTAATCTTTTTTTTATCTGATTCTTCTAATTCAATTAACTTTTTTTGAATATTTTTACTCTCAGAAATTATTACTGTTACTTCTCCTTTTTTTGATATGCTCAAATTATCTAATTTATCGGAAGTAATTCTTAAATACTCCTCATGAAACTTGGTAATTTCTCTACAAATTAATATATCTCTTTTTGGAAAATGAAGTTTTAAATCATTAATAATTTTGAAAAGTTTGTTTGGCGATATAAAAAATACAACTGTGCATCCAAAACTTGATGCTTTTTCAAGATTTAAAGTAAGGTCTTTTCTTTTTTCAGGCAAAAAACCAAGAAATAAGTATCTATCTGAAAAACCACTTATAGAAATACCTGCACTAACAGATGATGCTCCAGGTATTGGAAAGATATCGATTGAATGCTCTGTACATTCTTTAATAAGTAATTGACCTGGGTCTGATATAGCTGGTGTACCTGCGTCAGATATTAAACAGATAATTTTGTCTTGTTTAAGCTTTTCTATTATTTCTTTAATTTTTTCTCTCTCATTGAATTTATGGTAAGAAATAAGAAGTTTTTTTATGTTAAAATGATTTAACAATTTTTTTGAAACTCTTGTGTCTTCACACAAAATTAGATCGCATTTTTTAAGTACTTCTAAAGCTCTTAAAGTAATATCCCCAAGATTTCCAATAGGTGTTGCAACACAATATAGCCCAGGTTTAAGATTATCTAAGATTTTATCATGATACATAATTTAAAATTATATTATTAATAATAAAATGAAATCTTTAATTAAAAAAATATTAATATTAATCTTCATATACTCACTGCCTGCAAGCAAAATATTTGCGGAAGACAAAATTAGAATTGGTCTTGTTGTGCCATTAAGTGGTGAATATTCGACTATTGGAGACTCTATTATTAAATCAACAAGACTTGCGCTTAATAAAATTAATGATGAAAAATTTGAAATTGTGCCAGGAGATTCAAAAGCCAATCCAATTGATACATTAAAAGCATCTAAAGCCCTATATGATCAAGGTATTAAAATTATTATAGGTCCAGTTTTTAACGAAAGTACAAAGTATCTTGATGAATTAAATAATGTAACTTTCATATCATTAACAAATAAAATTTATGGAAACCCTCCAAATGTAATAAGTGCAGGCGTTAATGCAATTTCTCAACTTCAAACGATTGATAAATTTAGGAATTTAAATGAGATTCAAAGGACCATTTTTTTAATCCCTAGGAGTGACTACCAAAAGGAGGTTGAACAGGCTATCAAAAAAACAAAATTAAAATTAAAAGATAAATATTTTTATGATATGGACCCAACATTGCTTACTTCCCAAATCGAAAAAGTTACAAGATACCCTGAAAGGAAACAGAATTTACTTAATGAAATTGAAAGGATAGAAAATTCATCATTAATAAATAAAGAAAAAAAATTAGAGGAATTAAATAAAAAAGATACTTTAGGTGGCATAAACTTTGACTCAGTTATTATTGCTGATTTTGGTGAAAGTTTAAAGAGTGTAGCCACATCTCTTTTATATACAGATGTTTCTTCAAAAAGAATTTCTTACATTACTTTAAATCAGTGGTTTGATAATTCACTTTTAAAAGAATACTCACTTCAACCAATTTATTTTCCATCAATTAATAAAGAAAATTTTGAATTGTTTAAGGTTGAGTATAATAACGCATACAATAAAAAAGCTAACCAACTTTCCTTTTTAAGTTATGACCTTGTCGGTTTAGTTTACTTTTTGATTTACAGTAACAATTTTGATCAAGATAAAAAAATATTTTATGAAAAAAATAAATTCAAAGGAAAAATAGGTATTTTTGAGATTGATAAGAACACAATTACACACCAATTAAATTTTTACAGTATCAATGATGAAAAATTTATAAAAATTTTCTAATTTTTTTAAAAGCTTTGTATCTATGGTCAATTTTATATTTTTTTTTAGGATCCATCTCTCCAAAAGTTTTTCTTTTTCCTTTGGGTATAAATATAGGATCATAACCAAAGCCTTTTAAACCCCTCTGTTCATTAGATATATATCCCTCAATTTTGCCAACTGAAAAAATAGGTTTCTTTTTAAGACCAAAAATTGTCAATGCACAAATAAACCTCGCTGAGATTTTTTCTTCTCTCCAATTTTTTTTCTTTTTATCTAAAGCTTTAAAAACTTTTTTAATTGCTAAATTAAAATCTCCTTTTGGACCTCCCCATCTAGCTGAATAAATGCCTGGTTTTTTATTTAATAAATCAATTTCAATACCAGAGTCATCAGCTATGCAAACCATATTAGTTTTTAGTGAAAAATTTTTTGCTTTAATTAGAGAATTTTCTTTAAACGACTTTCCATTTTCGACGGGGCTCTTTAATTTAAATTGACTAGGGGTGAAAATTCTATACTTTTTAGGGATCAAATCCCTTATTTCTTTGATTTTACCTTTATTATTAGAGCCTATAACAATTTTTTTGATTTTTTTTTTAAGCATCTAGAAAAATTAGGTTTACTTACCATATACGTCTTAATGGAAAAAGAAGAATCATTAGAAAATAATTCTAAAAAAGATCAAGCAGAAATTGAAGACTCTAAATCAGAAAAGACTGAGGATATTAAAGATGTTGAGGAAAAAGCTGAGGAAAAATTAACTCCTGAAGAAGAGTTGATTAACATTAAAGATAAGCTTGCAAGAACTTTTGCTGAGATGGAAAACCAAAGAAGAAGGTATGAAAAAGAAAAAGAGGACGCTTTCGAATACGGTGGTTTTTCTTTTGCAAGAGAAGCGTTAAATCTTTTAGATAATCTTGAAAGATCAAAGATTACATTAGAAAATGATGAGACTATTAAAAATACTGAAACTTTAAAAAAAGTTCTAGAACATTTTGAAATTATTAATAAAGATTTGTTATCAATATTTAAGAAAAATAATATAGAGCCAATTAAGTCTATAAATGAAAAGCTAGATCCAAATCTTCATCAAGCAATGATGGAAATTGAAGATGAGACTAAAGAACCAGGAACGATAGTTCAGGAAATTCAAAAAGGATTTATGATGAAAGATAGACTTTTAAGACCAGCATTGGTTGGAGTAGCAAAAAGGAAGCCAAAAGAACAATCAGAAGAAGTACAAAAAACTCAAGAAAATCAAGCAGAAAAGGATAAAAATTAATCTTGATGGATGCTTGTAGTTGTAAAATTAACACTTATATGAAGCAAAGGAAAATAATATGAGCAAAGTTATTGGGATTGATTTAGGAACAACTAATTCTTGTGTCGCTGTAATGGAAGGCGCGCAGGCAAAAGTTTTAGAAAATGCGGAAGGTGCGAGAACAACTCCATCTGTTGTTGCATTTACTGATGGAGATGAAAAATTAGTTGGGCAGCCAGCAAAAAGACAGGCGGTAACAAATCCTGAAAACACTATATTTGCTGTTAAAAGATTAATTGGTAGAAATTTTGATGATCCAACTGTTAAAAAAGATGTAGAGACAGCTCCATTTAAAATAGTTAATTCAGACAAAGGTGATGCTTGGATAGAAGCAAAAGGTACAAAATATTCACCATCTCAAATATCAGCTTTCACACTTCAAAAGATGAAGGAAACAGCAGAAAAATACTTAGGCCAAGAAGTAAAACAAGCAGTTATAACTGTTCCAGCATATTTTAATGATGCACAAAGACAAGCAACAAAGGATGCAGGAAAAATAGCTGGCCTTGAAGTCTTAAGGATTATAAATGAGCCAACTGCAGCATCACTTGCATATGGTTTAGATAAAAAAACAAATAAAAAAATTGCAGTATATGATTTAGGTGGTGGAACATTTGATGTTTCAATTCTTGAATTAGGTGATGGTGTCTTCGAAGTAAAATCTACCAATGGAGACACATTCTTAGGTGGTGAAGACTTTGATAATACAATTGTTGATTACCTTCTTTCAGAATTTAAAAAAGAAAATGGTATAGATTTAAAATCAGATAAGCTTGCTCTTCAAAGACTTAAGGAAGCTGCAGAAAAGGCAAAGATTGAGTTATCATCTGCTGCACAAACCGAAATAAATTTACCTTTTATAACTGCTGACAAAACAGGTCCAAAACACATAAATTTAAAAATGACTAGAGCAAAATTAGAGGCTCTTGTTGAAGATTTAATTTCAAGAACAATACCACCGTGTCAAACTGCATTAAAAGACGCTGGTCTTTCAGCAAGTGAGATAGATGAGATTGTTTTAGTTGGTGGTATGACAAGAATGCCTAAAGTAGTTGAGGAAGTTAAAAACTTTTTCGGCAAAGATCCAAATAAATCTGTAAACCCAGACGAGGTTGTTGCAATGGGTGCTGCTATTCAAGCAGGAGTATTACAGGGTGATGTTAAAGATGTATTATTGTTAGATGTAACTCCATTATCACTTGGCATTGAAACATTAGGTGGTGTATCAACAAAATTAATAGAAAAGAATACGACTATTCCTACAAAGAAAAGCCAAGTTTTCTCGACTGCAGAGGATAATCAGCCAGCAGTTTCTATAAGAGTTTTGCAAGGTGAAAGAGAGATGGCAACAGACAATAAAGTTCTTGGAAATTTTGAGTTAGTTGGAATTGCACCAGCACCTAGAGGAGTTCCTCAGATTGAAGTAACATTCGATATTGATGCTAATGGTATAGTGAACGTTTCAGCTAAGGATAAAGGAACTGGTAAAGAGCAAAAAATTCAAATTCAAGCTTCTGGTGGTTTAAGTGATGAAGAAATCAGTCAAATGGTAAAAGATGCAGAAAGCAATAAAGAGGCTGACAAGAAAAAAAGAGAGGCTGTTGATGCAAGAAACCAAGCTGATACTTTATTACATTCAACAGAAAAAAATTTAAAAGAGCACGGAAGTAAAGTTTCTGATGCTGATAAAAAAGCTATAGAAGATGCATCTGCAAATCTAAGAAATGCACTAAAAGGAACTGATTTAGAAGAGATAAAAAAGAAAACTCAAGACCTAGTTCAAGCATCCATGAAGCTTGGTGAAGCAATTTATAAATCACAACAAGGTGCTAAACCAAATGATGCTCCAAAAGATGACTCTAAAGGAGAAGATAAAAAAGACGACAATGTTGTTGATGCTGACTTTGAAGAAGTAAAAGACGAGAATAAAGAAAAAAGCGCCTAGACTAACAACTATTTGTCTATAATTAGTTATGGCAAAAAGAGATTATTATGATGTCTTGGGAGTTAACAAAGGTGCTTCAGCCGATCAAATTAAGTCAGCCTACAGAAAATTAGCGGTAAAATTTCATCCAGACAAAAATAAAGGCGATAAAGCAGCTGAAGAAAAATTTAAAGAGGCTTCAGAGGCTTACCATGTCTTATCGAATTCAGAGAGAAAACAAAACTACGATAATTTTGGACATGCAGCTTTTGAAAATGGCGGCGGAGGAAGAGGTGGTTTTGGAAACTTTGACTTTTCTGGATCTTTTTCAGACATCTTTGAGGACTTTTTTGGTGAAGGTTTTGGGGGAGGTGGAAGAAGATCGAGAAGATCTAATAATAGAGGTTCAGACTTAAGATATGATTTATCCATAACTTTAGAAGAGGCCTTTTCAGGAAAAAAACAAGACATTAAGTTTTCAACAACAGAAAAATGTGGCACATGTATTGGCTCAGGATCTAAACCAGGTCATAATGCTGGTGCGTGTAATGTGTGCGGAGGTCATGGTCAAGTAAGATCTAGTCAGGGATTTTTTACTGTACAACAAACTTGCCCACAGTGCTCTGGCTCTGGTGAGATGATTACTCATCCGTGTGGAAGTTGTGGTGGACAAGGAAAAAAACAAGCATCAAAAAGACTGTCAGTTACAATTCCAAAAGGTGTAGATGATGGAACAAGAATTAGATTATCTGGCAAAGGTGAAGCAGGATCTAGGGGTGGAAGTAATGGAGACTTATATTTATTTATAAATGTTCATTCTCATGAATTATTTAAACGCTCAGACGAAAACTTATTTTTTGAGTGTCCAATTTCTATTGCTGATGCAGCATTAGGGACTTCTATCGAAATTCCAACTATTGATGGAGGAAAAGCTAAAATTAAAATTCCAGCAGGAACACAGAGTGGTAAACAATTCAGGTTAAGAGCAAAAGGGATGCCTTATATGAGAGGTGGGGATTATGGTGATCTTTATGTTCAAGTAAATACTGAAGTACCTGTTTCATTAAATAAGGAGCAAAAGGAAATACTGGAAAAATTTAGAGAAATTGAAAACGAAAAATCAAACCCAAGTATTAAAAAATTCTTTCAAAAGGCTAAAAGTTTCTGGCAAAACTAAAGGTTAATGCTAATCTAAGTTATCTTTAAATTTTTAAATGAAAAAAATAAATTTAGTAATAACTGGGTGCATGGGAAGAATGGGGCAACAGCTGATAAAATCCACAAAGGCTGATAGAGCTACAAAACTTGTTGGTTTAACTGAAAATATATTAATAAAAAGAAAGATAGGTGGGATTAAACCACAATTAAATAATGATAATGTGTTTAAAAAAGCAGATGTAATAATAGATTTTACGGTGCCTAAATGCACCTTTGAAGTTTTAAAAATAGCTTCAAAATTAAAAAAAAGAGTTGTTATTGGAACCACTGGTTTTACTAAATCTGAAGAGGATAAGATTAAAAAAATTTCAAAAAAAATTCCTATTTTAAAGGCTGGTAATATGAGTCTAGGAATAAATCTCTTAATGTATTTAACTGAAATAACATCAAAAGCACTTGGCGATAAATATTTAAGTAAGGTTTTTGAAGTTCATCACAAACATAAAAAAGATTTTCCGTCTGGAACCGCTTTAATGCTTGGTAAAGGTATAGCTGTTGGTAAAAATAAAGATTTTTATAAATTACTTGGAAAAAAATTCCTAAATAAGAAAATATTTCCATATAGCAAAAAGATAAATTTTAATTCGATTAGAAAAGGTGAAATCATCGGAGAACATGAGGTTAAATTTTCTAGTGGTAAAGAGATAATCACTTTAAACCATGAGGCTTTTGATAGAGCTCTTTATTCAGAAGGAGCAATTACAGCTGCAAAGTGGCTAAAATCAAAAAAACCGAGTCTTTATTCAATGAGAGATGTACTAAATTTTGAATAATGAATGAAGTCCAAAGGGCTAAAATAGTTTTAAAAGAACTTAATAAATTTTATCCTAAAACACCAATTCCATTAAGACATAAAAATATTTTTACACTTCTCGTCTCTGTTCTTTTGTCTGCTCAGTGTACTGATAAAAATGTGAATAATGTAACTAAAGATATTTATCCAAAATATTATAAACCTGAACATTTTGTTAAACTTGGTAGAAAAAAAATTGAAAAACTAATACAAAAAATCGGGATTTTTAGAATTAAAGCAAAAAGTATTTATATTTTATCACAAATGTTAGTAGAAAATTATAATGGAAAAGTCCCAAAAACATTTGAAGATTTAGAAAAATTACCTGGCGTTGGACATAAAACTGCGAGTGTAGTCATGTCACAAGGATTTGGATTTCCTGCTTTTCCAATAGATACTCATATCCATAGATTAGCTCAAAGATGGGGGCTTACTAACGGAAAAAACGTTGTGCAAACTGAAAAAGACCTGAAAAGATTATTTCCTAAAAAATATTGGAACAAATTACATCTTCAAATAATTTATTACGGTCGTGAATATTGTAAGGCAAGAGAATGTTACGGAACTTCTTGTAAAATTTGCACTACTTGCTATCCTAATAGAAAAAAACCTCTTAAAACAAAGAAAGCATAAAATGAAAATATTAGGAATTGGAAACGCAATAGTAGACGTTATTTGTAAAGTGGATGATGATTTTATATCAAAAAATAACTTAACGAAAAGTACAATGAAATTAATTTTTGAGGAAAGTGAATTTCAAAGTTTATTAAAAAATCTTAAGATCGAAAAAACTGTCTCAGGAGGTTCTGTAGCAAATTCTATTGTTGGTTTATCACAACTTGGAAATAAAGTAGGATTTATAGGAAAGGTTTGTGATGATGAATTGGGTGGTAAATATGAGGAAGGTTTAAAAAAAGAAAATGTTGAATATTTTTATAATAAAAAAAAAGAAGAGTTACCTACAGGCACTTGTTTAATTTTAGTGACACCAGACTCGGAAAGAACAATGTGCACGTTTTTAGGAACCGCAGGAAAAGTCAATGAGAATGATGTAAGTTTAGAGGCAATAAAGAAAAGTGAGATTATTCTTCTTGAGGGTTATCTTTGGGATGAGGGAGATCCAAAAAAAGCATTTGAAAAAGCTATTCAAAATGCAAACAAGGTTGCAATGTCTCTATCCGATCAATTTTGTGTAGATAGACACAAACCAAACTTTTTAGAATTAGTTAAGAGCAAGCTAGATATTACATTTGCCAATGAGCAGGAAATAACTTCTCTTATTGATGCAAAAAATTTTGATGAAGTAATTACATTTTCTAAGTCTCTTGAAAAAATAATCGTAGTAACTCGAGGAGAAAAGGGAGCTGTAGCAATTAACGGTGATGAAGTTGTTGAATGTGGCGTAAAGGAAGGTTTAAAAATAGTTGATTTAACTGGTGCTGGAGATCTTTTTGCAGGAGGTTTTTTACATGGACAAGTAAATAATATGTCATTGAGGGATAGTTTAGAAAAAGGAACTGAAATGTCATCTAAAGTCATTCAACAAATTGGAGCAAGACTATGAGTATTATTTTTTTCTTTTAAAACTACCTTTTCCTTTTTTAGGCTTAACTATTCGTGGCTTGTACTTTCGAGAAAAAAGTTCTTTTGCTAAATTATTTTTTTTTTTCATTTAAAAAGTAACCTTTTTTATCACTAATGATAATTTCATTGTCGGAAAATTTATCACTTATTTTTTTCCTAAGACGATAAATATGTGTTTCAACTGTATGTGTTTCTAATTCAGAATTATATCCCCAAACCTTTTCTTGGAGTACATTAATTTTTACCGGCTGCTTGGATTGTCTCAAAAAAACTAGTATGGAGCATTCTTTCTCTGTGAGTTCAAGTTCCTTTGAGTCTTGTTTTAGTATTCTTGAGTTAAGATCTAAATTATAATTTCCTAAACTTATTTTAGATTGTTCAGTAAATTTAGATTTCAAAAAATTAACATTTAAAATTTGATTTAATTCTTTGATATTTACAGGAAATTTATCAATTATAATCTGGTTGTTTAAATTTAATATTTTTTTTTTACTGATTACTAAATAGTCTGTTAAATTTTCGCTATCTAAAATTTTAAGATCCTTTTCTTTATCACAAGATTCTAATTTAAATTCAAAATTTTCGTTAATTTCATCAAGGATATTAAATAATTCTTTATTTTGAAAGATTATCAATTTCTTACTCATGGTATATATTGAATTTATGACAATTATTGTCAAAAATAAACATACTCTTTTATTTAAAGATTTTCAATTTAGATGCTGCGTTGGTAAAAATAAATTTTCAAAAAAAAAAACTGAAGGAGATAAAAAAACCCCAATTGGAATATTTGATCTGGGATATCTCTATTATAGAGCCGACAGATTAAGAAAGCCATTTACAAATCTAAAGACTCGCAAGATAAATAAAAACATGGGGTGGTGCAATGATGTTAACTACAAAAAATACAATAAATTAATTAAAATTAATAAAAATATTAGACATGAGAAATTATTTAGAAAGGACCATAAATATGACCTTTTCATACCAATCAAATATAATTATCATAAAGTTGTACCTAAGAAAGGGAGCGCAATATTTATTCACTTAACAAAAAATTATCAACCTACCGCAGGATGTATTGCCTTATCAAAAAAGGATTTTTTAATTTTAATTAAGCTAATTAATAAAAATACTAAAATAAAAATTTTAAGATAAATTTGTTAATAATTAAATTCCTTGACCCAATTTTCCAATGAAATATTGGATTTCTTAAACTCCTTTTCATAATTTTTCCATCTGTACATAGAGTTAGTATAAATAGGCTGACTTACTTGATTATAACTTGGCGTGTTAATTATTCCTCTTTTTTCTGCAGTTTTATAAAATTCTGTTACATTGTTGGACCATTTAACTTTTAGAAATTCCAAAAGACCTCTAATAGTTTTTTCAAAGTTAGATATTAGATCTTCGTATCTGATTATATGGTGATCAATTTTCAAAACATTAGTATATTTTTTCCATAGCGACATAGTGAGATCATATAATCTTAACGAGTCATCTAAATTTAGAAAGTTAGCCATAGCATGATTAAGCATAAAATTTTGCATGAAACAGCTCAAAACACAATCATATGGGTGTCTTAAAGATAATATAAATTTTGCATTCGGAAAAAATCTTAAAATTTCACCTACATGTACAATATTAAGAGGCATTTTATCTATGGTGATTTTTTTATCTTTATTTTTTTTATAATTTTCGATTTGATTGAAATAGTAATCCCTCATCTCTTTAATTAATTTAGGATCAGTATTTTCCAGATTTTCAAGAGTAAAACCTTTGTTAATATAAAGATGATCTATAAATCTATTTATTATTGGTATTTCTTCCAGAACTTCAATGGATGGATGGCTTCTTAAAATTGTATCTAACAAAGTTGTACCAGATCTTGGAAAGCCTATTAAAAAATATGGATCTCTCCTTTCATCAAATATTTGTGGAGGGTTCCAATTGGATATTTTTGGATTACTAAAGAAATTTAGTCTGTCTTTTGTAGTTTTTACATATATATTTTTGTCAACAGTTTTATCTTTGCCTTGATCCATTAAGTCATTCAACGTTTGGAATAGCTCAAAAGCTTTCGCATAATCTCCCACTTTGTCATAACTTTTGGCCAAAACCTCATAGCTAGCCTGTTTTTGAACTATTTGCTCTGGCAAAAATTTTGTATCTTCTAATAGACTTACTACTTCTTTATAATTCTTATTTTTATAAAGTAGCTTTGCTTTAAATGACTTAATTACTTGGTGATTTTTAAATATTTTTTCTGCTTTATTAATTAAATTATGAAGTTTTTCATTTTGGTTCGATTTATCATACAAATCCAAAACATTATTATAAGAGGGTAAATAATTTGGATTTATCTCTATTGATTTTTTATAATAATTTTCAGAATTTTCGTGATCACCCAGTCTTTTAAGTAGATTAGCATAATTATAGTTTGCTAGAAGATTACTAGGATCAATTTCAAGTGCCCTAAGATAACTTTTTTTTGCCTCTGGAACATTTTTTAGATTTATGTGTGCCATACCTAGATTAGTATAAGCAAGTATATAATTTTTATTTAATTTAATTGCTTTTTGAAAATAATTTATAGATTTCTCTAATTCATTTAAATTTAAATATACTAATCCTAAATTATTGTTTAATTCTGGTAGATTTGGATTTATAGAATTAGCTTTCTCCATATAATCTTTGGCTTCATTGTAACTATTCTTTTGAGCTTTAATTGAGGCCATAAAATAATTTGCATCAAAATTATTTGGAAATTTTTTAATTATTTTTTTATATAATTTTTCTGCTTTATCAAAATTTTTATTTCTAAAAAATTTGTTTGCAAAATCTAAATTTTCTCTTAAGTCATTATTACTTTTCATTACTTATAATTTCTTTTTTCTCTCACCAAATATTTTAGATCCTATTCTGATGAAAGTAGCATTATTCTCAATTGCAGAAATAAAATCTGCAGACATGCCCATGCTAAGTTCTTTTAAACCCAAATTTTTGTTTAAATAATTCATCCTCATGAAATATTTCTCTGGATCCTCTGAAATAGGCGGTAAACACATTGTTCCAATAATATCTAAATCTCTATCTATGCAATATTTATAAAATGAATTTAATTCATTTGGATCAATCCCACTTTTTTGGTCTTCATTTCCAATATTTACTTGAATAAACAATTTAGGTTTTTTTTCAATTTTTTTTTGCTCCTCTGAAATTTTATTTGCAAGTTTTTCGCTATCGAGTGAGTGAATGTAATCGAATATTTTTAACGCCGATTTTGTCTTGTTAGATTGTAGTTTTCCAACCAAATGGAGTAAAATTTTATTATTTTTGTTCTTAATATCTGTCCATTTTTCAATAGCTTCTTGAACCTTATTTTCTCCAAAGTCTGTGTGACCGTAATCAATTAAAGGGTTTATATGGCTTATTTCAAATGTTTTTGAAACAGCGATAATTTTGATATTATTTTTGTTGTTTGTTTTTTCTTGATTTGATTTTATTGAGGTTTGTATGTTGTTAAAATTTGTAACTGATTGATGCATAGATTATCCAAAAAATACTACTTTATAAAAAGATTTAATACTACAGAACTCAAAAATTTAAACTCAAATACAACAATAATTTTTAGAAACTATGCAAAAAAGCCCGATATAATTGAACTTCTGAAGATTAAAGAATTCTGTAAAAAGAGAAATATTAAGGTTTGCTTAGCAAATAACTTTAGGCTTGCTATAAGACTTGGTTTTGATGGTGCTTACATTCCTTCATTTAATAAAAACCTTCAACATTTAAATTATGTTTTAAAAAGAAAATTTATAGTTTTGGGATCTGCTCACAATGTCAAAGAAATACGATTTAAAGAAAAGCAAAAAGTTAATCTAATCTTTATTTCATCAATATTTAAGAAAAATAAAAATTACTTAGGGTTATATAGATTTATTAATTTAGTAAAATTGACTGAAACTAATATAATTGCTCTTGGAGGTATTAATAAGAGTAATCTTAAAATGCTTTCATTAACAAGCTGTGTTGGGTTTGCTGGAATTAGTTATTTCAATTAAATTTAGAGCAAAAAAAAGGCCCCTTAAAAAGGGGCCTTTAAATTAATTATATTAAATAATTAGAACGCAAAAGTTAAGTTAACTTCTGTTACGTCTCTGTCATCAGCAGCTGCACCAGCTACATTGTCAATACCGTGTCTTGAAGCTGTTACTGACATTGAACCATTTGTCCAAGATACACCAATTGCATCTGCTTCTTGGTCTGATTTACTTGCACCTGATTCAAACTCAACAGTTGAAGAACCGTATGAAATTGAAATGTCTTCGCTTACTGCATAAGAAACACCCCAAGCTTCAAACTCTGTATCTGAGTTAGCTGTTTGGCTGTCAGATTCGTTTGATTGGAAACCAACAGTGAATGCATCCATTGCATATGTTGCATAGAAAACAGTGTTTTCTACTACAGCACCATCAGTTGTGTTGTTGTCTTCCATTGCAGCACCAACGTTTAAACCTTCCATTCCAGTAAACGCAATACCACCACCTGTTGTGCTGTCGTATGTTGTTTCACCTGGTTTGTAGTTTAACATGATTGTTACACCATCAATAGCTGAGCTATTTGTGTAGATGAAAGAGTCATTACCAGTTTGTTGATTTACTGGACCAGTTTCTCCACCGCCACCTTTGATGTCCCAAGATTCTTCGTTAGCAGCTGGAGTTTTATCATCCCAAGCACCTACTGCACCATTTCCTGATACACCTGCACCTGCGAATCTAAGTTTACCCATATCTCCCATGTCTACATCGAAGTGTTGGTTTCCAGCTGTCATAGCTGAACCTGAAACGTTGTTATAGTAGCTTACTGTAAAACCGTTATCTAAATCAGCAGAACCTGTGAAAGAGATAGTTGTTTTTTGCTCTAACTTGTTATCACCGTTAGCAGCAGAAGCTCCAGAATTTCCTACATATGTAATACCAGCTGTACCTGTAACATCTAATGCACCAGCAAAAGCTGATGATGATACAAGAGCAGTACCTAATGCAGTCAATCCTACTTTTTTAAGATTGTTCATATTAATTACTCCTTTATTAAATTGTTAATATTAATATTAAACATGAGCCTTTTAGCAGTTTAATTTGGTTTAAATTCCATATATTGCTAGAGTTTGTCGTTATTTTCTATACTGTTGCATTTTTGCATCAATACTGTTCTATTAAGGAAAATTGACTATTTCGTATTAATAATAAATAACGCATAAATCTAGAATGAATAAAAATCTTAGAAATGTAGCAATTTTAGGCTCTTTAGTTATTTTTCTTTACTCCTGCGGTATGGGCGCGGACGCGAGACAGTTTCCCCCAGATGCAGAATCCAGAGTAAAAAAAAACATAGAAGAAGGACGAGGATTTAGAATTTTTGATGATAACAATAAGGGTGGTTCTGGCAATTTTGATTTTGCAAGCTCAAACAGTCTATGGAGAGCTTCCCTTGATACTATAGATTTCATGCCCTTAGCATCAGCTAATTATAGTGGAGGAATAATAATAACAGACTGGTACTCTAGTGACACAAATTCCTCTGAAGCAATAAAAATTTCTATAAGATTTTTAACGAATGAGATTAGGTCAGATGCGTTAGATATAAAAGTGTTTTATAAAAAATGTGCTACGAATGAAAGTTGTAAGATTATAGAAAAATCTGAAAATATTAAAAAACAATTAAGTAAAAAAATTTTAACAAAGGCTGCGGTTTACGAAAAAGAGACAAAAGTGAAAAATTTTAAACCATATAAAGGTAAAGGAACAGTTAAGTAAAATTTAGAAATCATTTCAAAATCTAAAACTAAGCAATAAGTGGAACAGAATAACAGATATAATTTCAAGATAGTAGAAGATAAGTGGCAAAAATTCTGGGAAGAAAATAAATCCTTTAAAACAGAAATTAAAAAAGACAAAAAAAAATTTTATTGCCTTGAAATGTTTCCTTACCCATCAGGTAAAATACATATGGGTCATGTTAGAAATTACACAATTGGAGATGTCCTTTCGCGATATAAATCATTAGAGGGATTTAACGTCTTACATCCTATGGGTTGGGATTCTTTTGGTTTACCAGCAGAAAATGCTGCTAAACAAAATAATTTAAATCCAAAAGAATGGACTGAAAAGAATATATCAATCATGAAATCTCAATTAAAAAAATTAGGACTCTCAATAGATTGGGATAGAGAAATTTCAACATGTAGTGAAGATTATTACAAGCATCAACAAATATTTTTTTTAGAATTGTATGAAAAGGGTCTAGTCTACAGAAAAGAAAATTTTGTAAATTGGGACCCAATTGATGAAACTGTTTTAGCAAATGAACAAGTTATTGATGGTAAAGGCTGGAGGTCTGGAGCTATAGTACAAAGAAAAAAACTAAATCAATGGTTTTTTAATATTTCTAAATTTTCAGAGGATTTATTAGCTGAACTTGATGAGCTTGGAAATTGGCCTAACAAAGTTAAAGTTATGCAACGAAATTGGATTGGGAAATCATTTGGTTGTGAATTAAATTTTAAAATCGAAGGTGATTTACCAGTTAAAAATATAAAATGTTTTACAACAAGACCAGACACATTATTTGGTTTTTCTTTTTTGGCTATTTCACCAGACCATCCAGTATCTAAGTATTATGAAAATGAACCTGAATTTATAAAGTTTAAAGAAGAATGTTCTAAAACTGGTACCACAGAGGAATCTTTGGCTTTAGCTGAAAAGATTGGTTTTAAAACTAGTTTAAAGGCAATTAATCCATTTAAAGAAAATGAAAAAGTCCCAGTTTATTTCGCAAACTTTGTGCTAATGGACTACGGCTTCGGTGCAGTTTTTGGTTGTCCTGGACATGATCAAAGAGATTTTGATTTTGCTAAGAAATATAATCTTTCAATAAAAACAGTAGTCAAACCAAAAGATATTGAAAATTTTAAAGTAAGTACCGAAGCATTTCCTGGGGAAGGAATAATAATTAATTCGGAATTTTTAGATGGTTTGGAAGCACCAGGCCAATCAGTATTGAAAGCTATAGAAATTTTACAGAACAGAAAGCTTGGAAAAGAAAAAATTAATTTTAGATTAAAAGATTGGGGTGTATCAAGACAAAGATACTGGGGATGCCCAATACCGGTTGCTTATGATGAAAATGGAACAATTAAAACAATTCCAAAAGATGATTTACCAGTAAAACTTCCAGAAAATATAAATCATAACTGCAAAGGAAATCCTTTAGATTATGATGAAAATTGGAAGACAATTTATATAGATGGTAAGAAATATTTTAGAGAAACAGATACTTTGGATACTTTTGTTGACTCTTCGTGGTATTTTTTGAGATTTTGCTCACCAAAAAATAGTGACTACGGTTTCGATTTAGATGAAATTAATTATTGGATGCCAGTTGATCAATATATCGGAGGCGTAGAGCATGCAATACTGCACTTGTTATACTCCAGATTTTTTATGAGATCTATAGCTTATGAAAACGATAAATTTACATTTAAAGAACCATTTGCAGGCCTTTTCACTCAAGGTATGGTTTGTCATGAAACATACAAAGATGAAAATAATAATTGGCTAAGTCCTGATGAAGTAGATTCAAAGGGGAAGAATTATTTTATTAAAAAAAATCCTTTATCAAAAGTTATAGTTGGTCCATCAGAATCCATGTCAAAATCAAAAAAAAATGTAATTGATCCTGAAAATATAATTAAAAATTATGGTGCTGATGCTGTAAGATTTTTTATTCTTTCAGATAGTCCACCTGAGAAAGATGTTCAATGGTCTGAGCAAGGAATGTTATCAGCATATAAATTTGTACAGAAATTTTGGGGTTTGCATCTAAAGATTAAAAAAAAAATAAAACTTAAAAATGAAAAGGAGGAAGATTTAGTTTTAAAAAAATTTACCAATCAATTAATTTACAAAATAACTCAAAATTTAAATAATTTTAGTTATAACGTGATAATTGCAAACATGCATGAAACTTACAACTTTCTAATTAAACACCTTGACAAAAAATCAAATTCAAAAGATCTTAATGAGTGCTACAAGAAAATTTTAATTATATTTTCTCCGGTTTTGCCCCATCTTATAAATGAATGTCTTGAAGAAATGGTTTATGAGAACACCAATTCTTGGCCTACGGTTGAGAAAAAATACCTAGAAAACAGCAAAGTTGATTATGTAGTTCAAATTAATGGAAAAAAGAGATCAGTAATTAATGCTGACAAAAATCTAGATCAAGAAAGATTATTTGACCTTGTTAAAAATGACAAACTGTTAGATAAATATTTGAAAAATATATCTATAAAAAAAATTATTTTTGTAAAAAATAGATTAATGAACATACTAGTATGATAAAAATAAAGTTTATCTATCCCTTTTTTTTACTTCTGTTTTTTTTAAATGGATGTGGTTTTAAACCCACACTTATAGGATCAGATTATGATTTTAAAATTAAAATTGGAACAAATATTGGTAACAAACAAATAAATTCAAAGATAGAAAATAAAATAAGAGCAGTAGATGGAATAAAAAGGACCTTTATACTAAATTTTAGTTCTAAAGAAACCAAAAACGTTCTTTCTAAAGACTCAAAAGGTGATCCTAGTATTTTGGAGTTAGTAATTAATTTAAATTATAAATTAAGTGAGAATGGGAAGATTCTAGTTAACAGAACTTTAAGTCAAAGATCAACATATAATAATATATCAGATAAATTTGAGTTAAGTAAATCTGAGGAGATTTTAAGAGACAATCTTGTTGAAAATTTAGTGTCAGACATAATTAACTCTGCATCTAATTTAATACTAAATCCAATGATTAATGATAATTAAATCTTTTGAAGTAAAAAAAGCAAAATTTTCAAACTTTAAATCAATTCTTCTCTACGGTTTAAATAAAGGTTTTAAAGAAGAGGTGATAAAATCATACATTTTATTGGGTTTTTCAGGGGAAATATTACGTTATGAAGAGCCAGAAGTTTTAGAAAATAAAGATACCATCCTTGAGAGTTTTTTGAATGGTTCATTATTTGGAGAAATGAAAATAATGATAATCTCTAGATCTTCTAATAAAATAATTAATTTTATAGACGATTTTTTAGAGAGAGATATATCAGGTGTACAAATAATTATAAATTCTGAAAATTTAGATAAAAAATCAAAGCTAAGAGGTTTATTTGAGAAAGATAAAAAATTAGCCTGTATACCGTTTTATGAGGATAACAACCAAAGTCTAAATATTTTTGCAATTAATTTTATAAAAGGAAAAAATATAAAAATTTCACAAGAGACTGTAAATTTAATAGTTGAAAGAGCGCGTGGAGATAGAGGTAATTTAAATAATGAACTTCAAAAGTTAGAAGCTCTACACCTAACAAGAAAAAAAATCACACAAGAAGATATATTCAATTTAACAAATCTTTCGGAGGATTATGGAATATTTGAACTTGTAGATAATTATTTGGCGAAAAATAAGATTAAAGTTTCGAAAATTCTAAATGAAAATAATTTTGTAAATGATGATTGCATTTTAATACTAAGAACATTGCTAAATAGATCAAAAAGGCTTTTAAAATTAAAAAATATTCAAAAAGAAAAAAATAATATTGATGAAGTAATTTCATCTTATAAACCCTCAATATTTTGGAAAGAAAAAGATTTAGTTAAACAACAAATTAAAAATTGGTCTGAAAAAGAGATAAAAGAAAAAATTTTTCAAGTATCTAACTTAGAGATTTTAATCAAAAAAAATACACCTTCTATTAATCTTGTATCAGATTTAATCAGCAATTATTAATAGTTTTCCTTTATTATTTTGATTAATCGATCAAGCTGATCAATACCTTTATACTCAAAAATTAATGTACCAGTATTATTTTTTTTATTATTTAAAAATACCTTCATTCCAATTTTAGATGTTAATTGATTTTCAATATCTATTGAATTTGGATCCTTAGACTTAATTGAACTTTTATTACTTTTAACTAATCTAGCAAGAGCTTCTGCCTGTCTAACTGATAATTTTTTTTTGATTATTTTATCAGCTAATAACTCAGAGTTATCTAAACCAACTAAAATCTTGGCATGGCCCGGAGATATTTTGTCATTGATAATGTACTCAATCACCTTAGCTGGAAGACTTAATAATCTTATGCAATTAGATATATGAGCTCTGCTCTTCCCAATAAATTTCGCGACTTTGTCTTGATCATAATTAAATTCATTAATTAATCTTTGATATCCCTCGGCTTCCTCGATGGGGTTAAGATCCTTTCTTTGAACATTTTCAACAATTGCAAATTCAAGAGACTTAAGATTGTCTAAATTAAGAATTACTGCTGGAACTTCGTGCAAGCCAGCATTTTGGGCCGCTTGCCATCTTCTTTCTCCTGCTATCAATTCATATTTGTCATTGCTATCTTCTGATGCTCTTACAATTATTGGCTGAATAATTCCTCTTTCTCGAATTGATGCTGTGAGTTCTTCTAAACTATTTTTGTCAAAGTTTTTTCTTGGTTGATATTTGTTTGGTATAATAGAACTAATCGATATTTTATTGTTTGTAATCTTTACATCACTATCTCCGATCAAGGATGACAAACCTCTTCCTAATCCTTTTTTATTTTTAAACGGATTTATCATGCAGCAGTCTCAATTTCTTTTTCTTGTTCTAAAAATTCTTCAGTGAAACTAAAATACGCTTTACTACCTGGACAAAGCTTATCGTAGATTAATACTGGAACTCCATGAGAAGGCGCCTCTGATAACCTTACATTTCTCGGCACTGCTGTGTTGTAAACTTTTTCTTTAAAAAAATTTCTAGCTTCTGTCTCAACCTGGCTGGACAACTTATTTCTCTTATCATACATCGTAAGGAGGATCCCTCTTATCTCAAGGATAGGGTTTAAATTCGATTTAATCCTTTCAATAGTTTTCATTAATTGGGTTAGACCCTCTAAAGCGAAAAACTCCGTCTGAAGTGGCACTACCAAAGCATCAGATGCAACTAAGGCCATAATTGTGAGAAGACTAAGAGATGGAGGGCAGTCAATTAGTATATAATGATAGGATGCTCTAGAATCATTTAAAATAGAGACTAATTCATCTTTTAATTTAAATGCTCTTCGGTTGTCACCAGCAGTTTCAACCTCAAGTCCTGATAAATCTACATTAGAAGTAATAATATCTAAGTTTTTAAAATCAGTTTTTTGTATCACTTCAGATATTTTTCTGTTTCCATTTAAAACACTATAAATTGTATTATCCGATGTACCTGAGTTGGATAATCCAAGACCTGTTGTGGCATTTCCTTGTGGGTCAAGGTCAATCACAAGAATTCTTTTTTCTTTAAGAGACAAACCAGCAGCTAAATTAATTATTGTTGTTGTCTTCCCCACCCCACCTTTTTGATTTATGACTGAAATAATTTTACTATTCATTTTTTTTTAAGATTTGATATTTTCACAATGACAGACTCGTCGTTAGTTAAACTTTTCCTCTCCTCATAATCAAATTTCCAACTTTTCATTGCGTCCTTTAAAATCTTTTTTCCATTTTTTCCTAAAAATAAAATTATGTATTTAAAATTTTTAAAATTAGTTTTCGCAATCTGAAAAATTACTGGCAAAGGTTTAAAGGCACGTGAAATTATGACGTCTGTAATTAAATTTTTTTCATTAAAAATATTTTTTTGATAAATTTCCGCATCCAGTTTAAATTTTTTGGACATTTCTCTTAAGAAATTACTTTTATGATAACTTTTTTCATAAAAAATCACTTTAAATGTAGGCTTTCTTGAACTCATAATAATACCTAAGACAATTCCTGGTAAACCTGCCCCTGAACCTAAGTCTGTACACGTTTTAATGTCATTTCTATTAATAAAATCAATGATTTGCATACTATCAGCAATATGCCTTGATTTTATTGAGCTTTCAGTGCTTTTGCTAATTAAATTTATTTCCTTATTTTTTAAAATTATGTCTTTTGAATATTCATCTAACCTTTCGAGTGTTTCACGTGAAACATCTAGATTAAATTTTGAGACTGTTTTTAAAAAATACGAATCAATCAAGCTATATGCTTAATAGACCTTCTTTTAAGATGAGACAATAAAATATATACGGCCGCAGGTGTTATACCGTCTATTCTAAGGGCTTGACCCATTGTTTTAGGCTTTATTTTCTTAAATTTTGACTTAACTTCATTTGATAGTCCTGAAAAGCTATCATAATTAATATTATCTGGAATTATTAAATTTTCATCTCTTTTAAAAGCTAAAATATCGGCTTTTTGCTTCTTCAAATAACCTTTATAATGAGAGTTTATCTCTAATTGTTCATCTATTTCACGTGAAACATAGGGTATTTCTGGCCAAATTTCCCTAATTTTATTCATATTTACTGATTTTTGGCCTAGTATATGGAATGCAGTTCTACTAACCCCGTCCTTTGCAATATTTATACCGTATTTTTCAACTTTTGACGGGGTAATTTGTAATTTTGACATTTGATTTTCAATTTTTGTTAGTTGAAAATGTTTTTCTTTAAATATTTGAGCTCTATCTTTAAGTACCACTCCCAAATTAATTCCTTTTTGAGTTAGTCTAACATCTGCATTATCTGACCTTAATGATAATCTATACTCTGCTCTTGAGGTAAACATTCTATATGGTTCTGCTACACCTTTCGTAACCAAATCGTCTATCATCACTCCTATATATGCATCTGATCTATCAAGTATAAAAGGTTCCTTGCCTTTGATAGATAGAGCAGAATTTATTCCAGCGATTAAGCCTTGAGCGGCTGCCTCTTCATATCCGGTTGTTCCATTAATTTGACCAGCAAGATAGAGATTTTTGATTTTTTTAGTCTCTAAAGTTAAGGATAGTTCTCTTGGATCAATATAATCGTATTCAATAGCATATCCAGGCCTTAATATTTTTACATTCTCTAAACCTTTGATTTTACTACATATTTCTTGCTGTATCTCTGATGGTAGCGAAGTTGAAATGCCATTTGGATATATAGTATTATCATTTAAGCCTTCTGGCTCTAAAAAAATTTGGTGTCGCTCCTTATCAGCGAATTTTTTTATTTTATCCTCTATAGATGGACAATATCTTGGACCTACTCCTTGTATGCTGCCAGAGTACATAGCACTTCGCTTAATATTTTTAGAAATGATTTTATGAACTTCCTCATTGGTATAGGTCATTCTGCAAGAGATTTGCTTGTTTAAATTTTTTTTAGTTAAGAAAGAAAAAAAATATGGATCTTCATCTGCATTTTGAGCTTCCAAATTTTCAAAATTAATTGTGCGTGCATCTAATCTTGGTGGAGTTCCGGTTTTTAATCTACCAATTTTAAAATTAAACTTTTCTAATTGTTCACTTAAACCTGTTGATGGTTTTTCATCATATCTCCCTGCTGGAGTTTTTTTCTCACCAATATGTATAAGACCATTTAAAAATGTGCCAGTTGTTAGAATTATCTTAGATGATCTGATTTCTTTACCAGATTGAGTATTAAATCCAATTATAGCATTATTTTTAAAATTGAAGCTTATTACAGGATCAGAATAAATGCATAAATTACAGTAGTTTAGAAGTTTTTCTTGCATAAATTTTTTGTATAATGATCTATCACTTTGTGTTCTAGGTCCTCTAACTGCAGGGCCTCTACTTCTATTTAAGAGCCTAAATTGTATTCCTGATTTGTCCGCAACTTCTCCCATAACACCGTCTAATGCATCTATTTCTCTGACCAAATGACCTTTACCAAGTCCACCAATCGCAGGATTACAGGACATTTCCCCTATAGTTTCGAACTTATGTGTGAATAAGGCAGTGTTAACTCCCAATCTTGCAGATGCTGCTGCTGCCTCACAACCAGCATGACCACCTCCAATAACCACTACATCAAACGATAACTCATTTTTCATGTCTTTAATTTATTATCGTTATAAGATTTTACAAGATACTAGTTATTACTCTTTTTGTGGTTTTCTTAATTGATGATTATTTGCCTATACAGAAATCATTAAATATGGATCCTAATATTTCTTCAACATCTACTTTTCCAACAATTAATCCTAAATGTCTAACTGCTAATCTTAAGTCTTCTGCAGCTTTGTCAAATTCCTCATCTGAATTTTTGTCCTGAAAGTTTTTTAAATGATTAATGCATTTTTCAATATTGTCTCTATGCCTGCTTCTTGTGATTATAATATCATTTGATGATATAAATTTATTTTCTAATTTTTTTTTTATTTTATTAATAAGTAAATCAATATTTTTGTTCTCTTTAACCGATATAGATATTGGATTTAATTTTCTAATTTCTTCATTTATTTTATCATTAATATTATCCAATTTATTAACGACAATAATATTCTTATCCTGGCTCAAAGCGCTTAAAAAGCTTTGAAAATCAACACTTTTTGGTTCTAACACAATGATATTTAAATCTGCCTCATTTGCGTTTTTTAGACTTAACTTTATCCCTTTTCTCTCTATTTCATCTTGAGAGTCCCTTATGCCGGCGGTATCAGATAAAATAACTGGATATCCATCTAAATTAAGATGTGTTTCTATAACATCTCTTGTTGTTCCGGCAATTTCTGACACAATTGCTACTTCACGGTTTGCTAGATGATTAAGGAGAGAAGATTTACCTACATTAGTGGGACCAATTATGGATATTTTAAACCCTTCTCTTATTCTTTCTCCCACTCTTTGATCATCCAATATCTTTTCTAAATCAGATAATGCTTTAGCCGTATCTGCTTTTATTCCATCTAATATTCCGGTTGGCAGATCTTCATCTGGAAAGTCGATTTTAGCTTCTATCTTTGATAAAACCTTAATCAATATATCTCTAAGAGTCTCAAATGTTTTTGAACTTTTTCCCTCCAAAATCTTTATAGCTTGTAATCTCTGAATTTCTGTTTCTGATGAAATTAAGTCTGAAACGCCTTCAGCTTTCATTAAGTCTATCTTTCCGTTCTGGAAAGCAGTTTTTGTGAATTCTCCTGGAGACGCAAGTCTACAATTAGATACTTCTGAAATTGAACTTTGTATTGCTTCAATTACTGCTCTGCTACCATGAACATGGAATTCGGCCATATCTTCACCTGTGTAACTGTTTGGACCAGGTAACCATAAAAGTATACCTTCATCTATCAGCTCATTATTTTTGTTAATGAATTTTTTTAAAGTTGCCTCTTTAGGTTTTGGCAAACTTGAATTTGTAAGATGTTTAATTACGTTTACAGTTTCAGATCCCGAAACTCTAATAACGGCTACACCTGATAAACCTGGCCCTGAGGATAGAGCATAAAATGTCATCAGAAAATTATATCAGTATTTTGGAAAAATAAATCCTTAAGATGGCTTATTCATAGAATTAAAAAATTCTGCATTATTTTTAGTATCTTTTAATTTAGAATTAATAAACTCTATCGCATCCATTGAACCCATTGGGGCAATAATTCTTCTTAATACATTCATTTTTTGAAGATCACTTTTATCAAACAATAGTTCTTCTCTTCTTGTGCCCGATTTGGTTATGTCTATTGCTGGGAATATTCTCTTTTCAGATATCTTTCTATCTAATATTGTTTCACTGTTACCAGTACCTTTAAATTCTTCAAATATAACTTCATCCATTCTACTTCCAGTATCAATTAGTGCTGTAGCAATAATTGTTAATGATCCACCTTCTTCGATATTTCTTGCAGCACCAAAAAATCTTTTGGGCCTTTGAAGCGCATTTGCATCAACACCTCCGGTTAAAACTTTTCCAGAACTCGGAACTACAGCGTTATACGCACGTCCAAGTCTTGTTATAGAATCTAACAAAATTACGACATCTCTTTTATGTTCAGTTAGTCTCTTCGCTTTTTCGATAACCATCTCAGCAACTGCAACGTGTCTTTGTGCGGGCTCATCAAAGGTTGAGCTTATTACTTCTCCCTTAACTGTTCGTTGCATATCTGTTACCTCTTCTGGCCTTTCGTCAATTAATAAAACCATCAAATAACACTCTGGATGATTGGCTGTAATCGAGTTTGCTATGCTTTGCAAAATCATCGTTTTACCAGCTTTTGGTGGTGATATAATCAACGATCTTTGTCCTTTTCCAATTGGACTTACTAGATCAATTAATCTTGGAGTTAAGTCTGGTTTTTTTTCAATTTTTGTAGTCTCTACTTCCATTCTAAATTGCTTGTTAGGGTAGAGTGGTGTTAAATTGTCAAAAGCTATTTTGTGTTTAAATTTATCAGGCTCCTCAAAATTTATTTTGGATACTTGCAATAAAGCGAAATATCTTTCTCCTTCTTTTGGAGATCTTATTGGACCTTCAACAGTATCTCCCGTTCTTAGACCAAATCTTCTAATTTGGCTTGGGCTTACGTATATATCATCTGCGCCTGGGAGATAATTTGACTCCATAGCTCTTAGAAATCCAAAACCATCCTGTAAAAGCTGTAAAACCCCTCCGCCAGTGATTTCTTCACCTTTTTCAGCCAATTTTTTTAATATGGCAAAATAAATTTCTTGTCTTCTTAAAGTGCTAGCGTTTTCAATGCCAAGCTTTTCAGCTTCGGTAATTAACTTTTCTGAGCTCTTTTCTTTTAGTTCTTGAATATTCATAATTTTAGGGAGATGTTTTTGTTAGATGGTATAAATATATATATTAAGTCTCAAATTTCAAGACTAGATGGGTTTAAAAATTACAATAAATACTATTAAAATTAACAGCACTGTTGGAATTTCATTAATTACCCTAAAAAATTTAGAGGATTTTGCGTTTGAACCATCTCTAAGGGAATTCAAGCATTTTCCCAAATACTCGTGGTAAATAGTCAAAATTATTACTAAAAAAATTTTAATTTGAAGCCAAAGTTGTGAGAGAGATTCAAAACCTATTTGATAAATTAGGAGTATGCCTAGGAGCCAGGATATTAACATTGCTGGTCTCATAATGTAAAAATAAAGCTTTCTCTCCATAGTCTCAAAAATTTCAGTAGTTTCTTTTTTTTGATAATTTTCAACATGATAAACAAAAATTCTTGGCAAATACAACAATCCAGCCATCCAAGATATAACTGCTATTAAATGTAGTGACTTAAATAACAAATAATAGTTCATAAATTTATAAATTTTTATTTATAAGATATTCTAGAAGCTTAATATGATCTTCGTTATCATTCAAACACGGTATCATATCAAAGTTTTTTCCCCCGGATTTTAAAAAACTCTCTTTACCTTGAATTGCGATTTCTTCTAGAGTCTCAACACAATCTGATGCAAAGCCAGGACAAATTACTAAGATATTATTTATATTGTCGTTTGGTAATTCTTCTAAAGTCTTATCAGTATAAGGTTTTAACCATTGTTCAGGACCGAACCTTGATTGAAAAGTTGTCCTTATTTTAACATTTTTGAATTTTTCTGAGATTAGCCTTGTAGTTTTATGACAGTAACAATGATAAGGATCGCCTTTATCAAAATATTTTTGTGGGATTCCATGGTAAGAAGCAATTATAAGGTCTGGTTCCCAACTAATTTCGGAAATTTTTTTATTCAATGAATTTACTAGTGCATCAATATAAAGTTCTTCTGATTCATAATGTGGAACAATCTTCAAACTTGGTTGCCATCTCATATTCATAAGAGATCTATATACTTCATCGCATACTGTTGCTGTTGTTGCTGCAGCATATTGTGGATATAGAGGGATAATTAAAAGGTGTTCGCAACCGGCTTTATGAAGCTTATTTATTTTACTTTTTATACTCGGGTTTCCATATCTCATTGCATAATCAATTATAACGTTTTCATTTTTAATTAATTTATCAACTTTTTCGGCCTGCAATTTTGTGTAGTATCTTAAAGGAGACATATTTTCTTTCTCCATCCAAATTTCTTTGTAAGCTTTTGCCGTTTTAGAAGGTCTAAATGTAAGAATGAAAACATTCAGGATAAATTTCCACAGTATTGGATTAACTTCTATAACTCTTTTATCAGAGAGAAATTCTTTGAGATACTTTCTTATATCAAACCAACCTGTAGACTCTGGAGTTCCAAGATTTACCAGCAAGACTCCGGTTTTCCCAAAATTAATTTTAGGGTGATCTTCCATCAACTATATGATCTCACAGTTTTTACTAATTTTTCAACCATTTCAATTTTTGTTTCAGGCAAAATTCCATGTCCTAAATTAAATATATAAGGATGATCTTTAAATATACCTAAATATTTTTTAGTCTCCTTTTCTAATATATCTTCATCTTGTAATAGTATCTTTGGATCTAAACCACCTTGAATAGGAATATCTATATTTTTAACAATATCCTTTGGATCTATGTCATAATCAATATTAACAGCGCTTGGTTTAACAATATCACAAAAGTTTTTGTAGTCTTTTATTCCTCTGGGAAAACATATAACTGGCACACCAAGACTTTTTGTGTATTCTACAAGACTTAAAGTTGGTATGTAAATATATTCGGGAATATTCTTTTCAAGCAATCCAGCCCAACTATCAAATATTTGTATTATCGTAGCACCTGCTTCTACTTGATTTTTAATGTGAATTTTAAGGAACTTATCAATAATTGGTAATAATCTATTAATTAAAAATTCATCTTTAAAGAAATCTTCTCTAAGTTTTTTTTTGGGAGAAACTTTATTGATCATATATACTAAAATTGTCCATGGAGCACCGACAAATCCAATTAGGTCTTTTTTATCTCTATTAATTCTATTTGACGTTATGCTAATGGCCTTATAAATAGAATTTAATCTAAAAGAAAAATCTACTTCATCAATATTTTTCAGCTCATCTAAATTTAAATTACCTAACTTCGGACCAAAATTTTTCTCAAACTCAACCCTTTGATTAAGACCATACGGAAGCATTAGAATATCTGAGAAAATAATTGCAGCATCAAAATTAAATCTCTCTATAGGTTGTAAAGTTATTTCGGATGCTAAATTTTCACTAAGACACAGTTTTATAAAATCTTGATTTTTACTCCTTATTTCACGAAATTCAGGCAAATATCTTCCAGCCTGTCTCATTAACCATATAGGATTTAGATTACTTTTTTTCTCAACAATACATTTTTGAATTGGAGTCATTTATAAATAGATCAATTAAATATTATTGTATTAGTATTATGATATGTGAATTACGTAAATTATCTAATTTACACACTTTATATACACTTTATTAACATTTTGACGCTAATTTTATGTGTATTTATCAATATAAGTTAATAATTTTTACCAATTATATATTTCTGTTTTTTAATTAATTAACATGTAAAAAAATGTTTAATATCAGTAATCATTTATAATATTAATTACAGATATTTACTAATCACTAATTATTAAACTTTAGTGATATTTTATTGACATTTTATACATGAAAAATGAACATCAAATTTATTTAATTTCAGACTCAACCGGAGAAACTCTAGATAGAATTTTCCTAGCATTAAAAGCACAGTTTACAAACTTTGAATATGAACTTAATAATTTTTCTTTCACTAGAACAGAGAATCAAATTCAGCAGATTTTAGAAAGAGCAAAAAAAAGAGATAACCCAATTATACTTTATACAATCGTTAATAGTAAACTTGCCAAGTACTTAGCAGATCAAGCTCAATCAAAACAAATTCCCTGTTTTGGTGTTTTGGGTGATTTGATATTAAGTTTTTCTAAAATATTAAATCAACGGGCATCGCACGAACCAAGCGGTCAACACGTACTCAATGAAGAATATTATCAAAGAATAGAAGCCATCCAATTTACAATGAACCATGATGATGGAAATCAAACTGATGATCTGGAGAAATCCGATATTATTTTGTTGGGTGTCAGCAGAACTAGCAAAACTCCAACCTCGATTTACCTGGCCAATAAAGGTTATAAAACTTCAAATATTCCGTTAGTTAATGAAAAATCAATACCTACAAAAATAACAAGAAAAAACTTTAAATCTTGTATTGTTGGTCTAACAACCGAAGCTGAAAGATTATTTGATATAAGAAAGAATAGATTGAATAGTTTAAAGGAAAATGAGAGCAATGAGTACACAAATTTAGAAAAAATTAAAGAAGAGGTTGAAAACTCAAAAAAAATTTTCAGAAAAAACCAATGGCCAACAATAGATGTTACAAGAAAATCTGTTGAGGAAACCGCTGCTTCAATCATTAAAATTTATGAAATAAAAAATAAGTGATGAAAATTATATTAGCTTCAAAAAGCAAGGTTAGAAAAAATATATTAACTGAACACAATATAGATTGTGAAGTTATTCAATCAAACGTTGATGAGGATCCAATTAAATATAGTTTGCTCGCGGAAGGCGCAACACCTGAAATTATTTCTAAAAATCTAGCTGAGTTAAAAGCAAATAAAGTTAGTTCAAATGTGTATGACAAATTAGTACTAGGCGCTGATAGCGTAATAGATTTAAATGGTGAACTAATTTCAAAACCTTCCTCAAGAGAGGAGGCGATGAATATACTAAGAAAATTAAATGGTAAGTCACATTATCTAATAAGTTCTGTCTGCATTTCAAAGAATAATTCAATGATTTGGAATCATACTGATAAAGCAAAATTAACTATGAAAAATTTTTCAGATTTAGAGCTTAGTGAATATTTAAACAAAATCTCAAATGAAGCATTGTATGCTTATAATGTTTATCAAATAGAAGGAGAGGGGAGAAATTTATTTGAGAAAATTGAAGGTAATAAAGATACAATAATGGGCTTACCAATTACACAAATAAAAACATACATGGAAAATTATAAATGAAAAAATTTTTAGTGATTGGTGATCCAATAGAACATTCACTTTCCCCAAAATTACATAATTACTGGTTCAAACAGAATAATATCGATGCAATTTATGAAAAAAAAAAAATTAATGAAATAGAACTTAAGGATGTTGTGTCTAAAATTAGAACAAACGAAATTTTCGGGGTAAATGTAACTGTTCCTTATAAATCAAAAATAATTGAATATTTAGACTTACTAAGTGATGATGCTAATGCTACTCAATCTGTAAATACAATACTTAAAAAAGATAACAAAATTTTTGGATTTAATACGGACGTAGATGGTTTCGAGTTATCCCTGTTAAATTATATCGATAAAATAAGAAATAAAACTGTTCTAATTTTAGGAGCTGGAGGAGTTTCCCCATCTATAATTTATGTTTTAAAAAAAATTAAAGCGTCAAAAATTTTAATTACCAATAGAACAAAGATTAAATCAGAAAATTTGAAGAATAAATTCAGCGATATCGATGTAGTTGATTGGGGAGAGACACCAGCTGCCGATGTTGTAATTAATGTAACGAGTTTAGGTCTCAATCCTAATGATAAAATTGATATTGATTATGAAAAAATTGGCAAGGATAAGTTTTTTTATGATGTAATATACAAACCATCAAAAACATTATTTTTAGATGAGGCAAAAAAAAGAGGCAATACAATTGAAAACGGTAAAATGATGTTTGCTTATCAAGCACAAAAAGCATTTGAATTGTGGAATAATTTAAAGCCAGAAATTAATGAACAGGTCTTAAATTTTTTAGATGATTAAAATAGCAATTTTAGGAGATATAGGTGCTGGTAAAAGTTTTGTGTCTAAACAATTTAATTGCCCACTATTTAATGCTGATAAAGAGGTTGCCGAAATTTATAAAAATGACAGATCTTGTTACCTTAAAATAAAAAAAGCTTTGCCTAAATATATTATTTCAGATCACTTAGATAAAAAGTTTTTACTGAAAGCTGTATTGGATAGTAAAAATAATCTTAAAAAGATATCAAAAATTGTTCATCCAATTGTTAGAACCAGAATGAATAAGTTTTTAATTAAGAATAGTTCAAAAAAATTAGTAGTATTAGACATTCCTTTATATTTAGAAAACAAACTAAACAATAAAGGTGATGTGTTAATATTTGTGGAAGCAAAAAGAAAAGACATTAAAAAAAGATTAAAAAAGAGAAAATATTATAATGAAAAACTAAACAGAAATTTGAAGAGTTTGCAGTTACCACTAAATAAAAAGAAAAAATTATCTAATTTTGTTATTAAGAATACATTTAACGCATCAAAAATTAAAAATGATGTTAAAAATATAAAAAATGAAATCTTTAATATATGAAAGAAATAATTTTAGATACTGAAACAACCGGACTATCTGTTAAAGATGGCCACCGTATTGTTGAAATTGGTTGTATAGAACTTGATAACTTAGTACCAACAAAAAATATATTTCATGTCTATTTAAATCCTGAAAGGAAAGTATCCGAAAAAGCATTTAAGGTTCATGGTTATTCTGACAAATTTTTATCTGATAAAAAAAAATTTTTTGAAATAGCAGATGAATTTTTAAATTTTATTAAAGATAAAAAAATAATAATACATAATGCAGAATTTGATATTTCACATTTAAACAATGAACTATCTATTGCCGGTAAACCAGAAATAAACAAAGAAAATACTGTAGATACACTAGACATAGCTAGGAACAAATTCCCTGGTTCAGGTATTAGTTTGGATGCTCTCTGTAAGAGATTTAGAATAGATAACTCAAAAAGAGAAAAACATACTGCGTTAATTGATTGTGAACTACTTGCAAAAGTTTATATAAATCTATTAGATCAGAAAGAGCCTAAACTAAATTTTTCAAACCCTATTGATATTAATTCTGTCGAAATTCAAAATAAAAATATAACATATTCAAAAAAAATTGTTTATCCAACAACAGAAGAGCTTGAACAGCATAGAGAGTTTTTGAAGAGAGATTTAAAGAAAAATTTTTATTGATTTGATCTTTGTTGGTATAATTTGAGAAAATCAATTTCCCCTGAGAAATTAGCCTCTGGAAATCCTGAGTGTCTGAGTATTTGAACAAAAGCTTCACGTATTTTTGGAAAAACTTCTCGCTGTAGATCACAAAGTATAAATTTTTCTAATTCATTTTTTTCTACATTTATGTCTTCAATTTCAACGACAGTTGAGTATAGAAGTTCAAAGAGCGCTTTTTTTTTACTCTCTTCTACATCTGTGTATTTAAGTTTAGTAAAAACCTCTATCATTTTATTTTTTAATGGTTTTGAGGTTATATCTAAAGTGATTTTATATTTTGATATTCTTTCTCTTGCCAAAAGAAGTGTTTGCACATCAGGTATTTCAACAGATAAATCTTTTGTGTAATTAACTATGATTTTATGTTTAAGAGGCATTATTTTTCATCCATATCTTTATATTCACCTTCAATAAAATCTTTTTTTTCGTAGGTATTTTTTTTTTTATTTAATCTTTTAGAAAAAGCATTAAAGATGAGCTTTCTTGTAATTGGAATAATCAGTAATAATCCTAAAAAATCAGTGGCGAAACCGGGAATGATTAAAAGAATGGCAGCAAATGTTAAGACGGCACCTGACACAATTTCATAAATTGGAACTTCATTTTTAACTAATTGGCTTATTCCAGATCTTAGGGTGTTAAATCCCTCGTATCTTGCATAGGTAACACCTATAATTGCTGTGAGCAAAATTAAACTAATTGTGTTAAATGCCCCAATAGAGGATCCTATTTTAATAAATAAGTAAATTTCAATTAAAGGAATAGATATAATTAGAATTAATGCTGAGTTCATTTGTCTTTAATGTAAATTGTCAGTTGAAATTAGGCAACATAGTAAATATTATAATTATATGAGTTATAGCTTTGAATATATCGATATTATCCTTCTTGCAATGATTGCAGGGTTTATATTTCTAAGATTAAGAGGAATTTTAGGAAAAAAATCAGGCTTTGAAGAAGATATCAACCAAAGCTTTCCTCATGAAGCACCAATAGTTAAAACTGATGTAAAGTTAAACGCTGATACATTCGATGATAATGCTAAAAAAGAATTCTTAAAAGGTGCGCAAATTGCTTACGAAACGATTGTTACAAGTTTTTCTGAAGGAAAATTAAAAGATATAAAATCATTGTTAGGTAAAGAAGTTTATGATCAATTTGATCAAGCAGTTAAGGACAGAAAATCTAAAAATTTATCTTCTAACACTACTTTTATAGGAATTAATTCTGCAGAAATTAAAAATCATGAACAAAATAAAAACATGCTAGAGGTGACCGTTGAGTTTGTAAGTGAAATCATTTCACATATTAAGGACAAAGAAAACAAAACAGTTTCAGGAGATCCAGAGAAAATAAAAAAAGTTCATGATATTTGGAAATTTTCTAAAGATAGTAGATCTGTAAATCCAAATTGGGTACTAATTGATACCCAAGCTTAATTGACAAAAAAACTTTCAGATAAAGATAAAAAAGACTGGCAAAATTTCTTAGAAAGCTCAGAAAAGTTAGAAATCAAAGACAAAGAAACTTTAGATCACCAGAATAGAATTGGAGAGAAAGTTATAGATCTTCATGGATTTACTCTTGAGGAGGCAAATCAAAAAGTTTCTGAATTTATCCAAGATTGTTATGATCAAAATGTAATAAAAATAAATATAATAACTGGAAAAGGACTTAGATCAAAAAATTTTAATAATCCATATCAATCTAAAGATCTAAGTATACTAAAACACTCTGTACCTAACTTCATTAAAGATAGCCCTCACCTAATGTCAAAAATTATCAAAATTGATCAACAAGCTGTTGATAGTCCATCAAAAGGAAATTTTGAGATTTATTTGAAAAAGAAATTATAGAATAAACTTAGAAAGATCGGTATCTTTTACTAGTTCACCAATATTTTTCTTAATATATTCAGAATCCACTGTTATTTTCTCACCAGCTCTATCTGTAGCTGTAAAACTAATTTCATCTAGTACTCTTTCGATAATTGTATGAAGACGTCTTGCACCAATATTTTCAACAGTTGTATTAACTTCACTAGCAATATTAGCAATAGTATCAATACCGTCGTCTGTGAATTCAAGGTCTACATTTTCAGTTTTTAAAAGTGCCTTATACTGTTTTATCAAACTGTTATCTGGTTCTTTCAAAATTCTTTTAAAATCATCACTGTTTAACGCATCAAGTTCAACTCGAATTGGAAGTCTTCCTTGAAGTTCTGGTAAAAGATCAGACGGTTTTGCTAATTGGAATGCTCCTGAAGCAATAAATAAAATATGATCAGTTTTGATAGGACCATATTTTGTGCTCACTGTTGTTCCTTCAATCAAAGGCAATAGATCTCTTTGAACTCCTTCTCTTGAAACATCTCCTCCAACACGATCAGTTCTAGCTGAGATCTTATCTATCTCATCTAAAAATACGATACCGTTATTTTCTGTTGAATTTTTTGCAGCTTTTATAATTTTATCTTGCTCAATTAACTTATCAGACTCTTCATTGATTAAAATTTCGTGAGATTCTTTTACACTCATTTTCTTCTTCTTTGGTTTTTGTCCCATTGATCTACCTAAAACATCAGAAATATTTATCATTCCAACATTTGCACCTGGCATTCCTGGTATTTCAAAAGATGGCATTTGATTACTTTCAGCTACAGCAATTTCAATCTCATTGTCATCTAAATCTCCGTCTCTCAATCTTTTTCTAAAACTTTCTCTGGTAGCAACACTTGCTTTGTTACCGACTAATGCGTCCAAAACTCTTTCCTCAGCTAACTTTTGTGCTTGTGCGTGAACTTCTTTTCTTTTCTTTACCTTTTCCATCGAAATGGCAATCTCTAACAAATCTCTTACAATTTGTTCAACATCTCTTCCAACGTAACCTACCTCTGTAAATCTTGTCGCTTCAACTTTTACAAAAGGAGCTTCAGCAAGCTTTGATAGTCTTCTTGAAATTTCTGTTTTACCAACTCCTGTTGGTCCTATCATAAGTATATTTTTGGGCAGAACTTCATCTTTCATATCTCCAGATAAAGCCTGTCTTCTCCATCTATTTCTTAATGCTATAGCTACTGCTCTTTTTGCTTTGTTCTGTCCAACAACAAATCTATCTAACTCTGAAACGATTTCTCTTGGGGAAAGTGAATTTTCAATAGTTGAATTTTCTTTTGCAACTTTTTCTTTTGGAAATGTAGTGACGTTAGTTTTTTCCATTTTATATTTTCTCCATACTCAAATTGTCATTTGTAAAAACACATATTTCTGATGCAACCTTAATAGCTTTCTTTGCTATATCCTCAGCAGATTTATCACCATCCATTAATACTTTCGCAGCTGCTAAAGCATAATTTCCACCTGAACCGATCCCAATAACATCTCCTTCTGGCTCTAAAACATCTCCAGTACCAGAAATAATAAAACTTTTTTCTTTATCAGCTATAGCCATTAGTGCTTCGAGTCTTCTTAAATATTTATCTGTTCTCCAATCTTTAGCTAGTTCGACAGCAGCTCTTGTCAAATTACCTGCATGTTTTTCTAACTTAGATTCTAATCTTTCAAATAATGTTAATGCATCAGCTGTTGATCCAGCAAATCCAGCGATCACATTTCTTTTCTCAATCTTTCTGACTTTGTTAGCAGTTTTTTTAATTACAGTATTTCCCATACTGACCTGTCCGTCACTCGCAACTACTACATCATTATTTTTTCTGACTAAAACTATTGTTGTCATGCACTATAAATGGATACTAAATTTGATAGTTCAAGCCCAGGTTTAGTATTATTGCCATAATTGAATTATATATATATACCTCTTTAAAATTATGAAGCGTAAAGCAAAAATAAGCAGAAAGACAAAAGAAACCAACATCAATGTTGAACTAAACATAGATGGAAAAGGTAAATACAAAGTTGACACAGGCATAGGATTTTTAGATCACATGCTCGAACAACTATCAAAGCATTCTTCAATGGATATGAATATAAAAGCCAAGGGTGATACACACATTGATCTTCATCACACAACAGAAGATACAGGCATTGCAATCGGTGAATGTTTAAAAAAAGCATCTAAAAAGTTTGTTGGTATTAAAAGATATGCACACGCAATGATACCAATGGATGAAACGCTTACTCGAGTTGCAATTGATGTATCAAATAGACCTTACTTAATTTGGAAAGTGAAATTAAAAGTCGAAAAGCTTGGAGAAATGGATACAGAGCTTTTCAAAGAGTGGTTTCAAGCTTTTTCACAAGCAGCAGGAATTACTTTACACGTTGAAAATATTTATGGTGATAATAGTCACCACATAATTGAATCTTGTTTTAAAGGCTTAGCAAGATCTTTAAGAGCTGCATTGGAAATGGATCCAAGGAACAAAACTACTATTCCTTCTACTAAAGGCTCTTTATAAAATTAATGAATGTCACAATTGTTGACTATAACTCAGGCAATATAAGCTCAGTAATTAACTCTTTCACTGAGGTTGCAAAAGGTACAGTTAATCTAGAAGTAACTTCAGATTTAAATAAAATTAAATCAAGCGATAAAGTTGTGTTACCTGGACAAGGCTCATTTAAGAGCTGCATAGACGCCTTAAACAGCATAAATGGACTAATAGATACTTTAGATGAGTTTGTGATAAATAAAAAAAAACCACTTTTTGGAATATGCGTGGGCTTGCAAATGTTTGCTGATGTTGGTTATGAAGAAACCGAGACAAAAGGATTGGGGTGGATATCTGGAAAAGTATCAAAAATCGATAACAAAAATGGAAAATATAAACTCCCACATATTGGCTGGAACCAAATAAATATAGTTAAAGATAGCAAAATTTTTAAAGATGTGGGAAATAATTCACATATGTATTTTGTTCATAGCTATGAATTTATTCCTGAAGATAAAGACCTGATTTCAGCTACAACAGATTATTCCTCTAAAATCGTTTGCTCTGTTGAAAAAGATAATATCTTTGGAACTCAATTTCATCCAGAAAAGAGTGATAAGGTTGGACTAAAAATTATTAGTAATTTTATAAATTTATAAATGAAAATTTTTCCAGCAATAGATATTAAAGAAAAAAAATGTGTGAGATTAGTCAAAGGAGACTTTGACAAAAAAACTGAATATGAAATGTCCCCAGTTGAACAAGCTTCGAAGTATAAAGATCATGGATTTAAAAATTTACACATTGTAGATTTAGATGGAGCTTTAACAGGGGAGACTGTTAATTTGGATATTATCCAAGAAATAGTAAAGAGGTGCGATATTAAAATTGAAATTGGTGGTGGAATTAGAAACTTTGAAAGCATCAAAAAATATACTGATGCTGGTGTTGAAAAGGTTATTTTAGGAAGCGCGGCTATTAAAGATAAAGACTTTTTAAAAGGTGCTTGTGAAAAGTTCCCTAATAAAATTGCATTAGGCCTAGATGCAAAAAATGGATATTTGTCAGTTTCAGGGTGGAAAGAAAACTCTAACCAGCTGACATTGGATTATTTAAAAGAGGTGAATAACTTTGGAGCAAGTAGATTAATTTATACAGACATAAATAGAGATGGGATGAAACAAAGCCCCAATTTTGAGGAAACTGAGATAGTGGCTAATAATTCGAATTGTCCAGTAATAGTATCCGGTGGGGTATCAAATATAGATGATATTAAAAAAGCAAAAGAATTAAATAACAAAAATATTGAAGGTATAATTGTTGGTAAAGCTATATATGATGGAGATATTAAGTTAGACGAACTTGCAAAAGAAATTGATGCTTAAAAATAGAATTATCCCTTGTTTAGATGTTAAAAATGGAAGAGTTGTAAAAGGTATAAATTTTGTTGATCTAAAAGATGCTGGAGATCCAGTTGAACAAGCAAAAATTTATAGTGATGGTGGTGCTGATGAAATATGTTTTTTAGATATCACAGCATCAAACGAAAATAGAGATACTATTTATAATGTGGTTAAGGAAACCTCAAAAAAATGTTTTGTGCCTTTGACAGTTGGAGGAGGTGTGAGAAGTATTGATGATATATACAAACTTTTAAACTGTGGTGCAGATAAAGTTTCTATAAATACGGCCGCAGTCCAAAACCCAAGTGTTGTTGAAGAAAGCTCCAAAAAATTTGGTTCACAATGTATTGTTGTTGCAATAGATGCAAAAAAAAAAGGTGACAAATGGGAAATATTTACCCATGGTGGAAGAAAAGAAACGGGAATTAATGCAATAGAATTTGCACTCAAAATGGAAAAAAGTGGAGCAGGGGAACTACTAGTTACTTCAATGGATAAAGATGGCACTCAATCCGGGTATGATATTGAGTTAATGAAAAATATTTCTGAAAATGTAAATATTCCCGTCATTGCATCTGGTGGAGTTGGAACTTTAGATCATTTGGTTGATGGTATAAAATCAGGCGCTAGCGCAGTTTTAGCTGCATCAATATTTCATTATGGAACATATTCAGTAAATCAAGCAAAGCAGTATTTGGCTTCAAAAGATATACCTGTTAGGATTTAGCATGCTTAAAATTTTAGAGGATCTCGTTACTCTTGCAAGAGAAAGAAAAAAAAACCCAGTTGAAGGATCTTATACAAACAAACTTTTAGAGGATGAAACTTTAGCAAAAGAAAAAGTTTTAGAAGAAATAGGTGAATTAATAGAATCTGTTGAAAAAAATACAAACAAAATTCATGAAGCAGCAGATGTCTTTTATCATCTATTAGTGTATTTAGAAAAAAATGGTATAATGATTGAAGATGTAATGAATGAATTAAAACAAAGAGAAAGATAGTTGAAAAAAAAAATTCTTTATAATTTAATAATAGTTTTTTCTTTAATTCTTTATCCTTTATCTAACGTATATGGGATCGTTAAAACTTTTAAAAATGGAAAAGGTCCTTTATTAATAAGTGATGAAATGGCAAACATTTTGGAATATTATTTTAGTGGAGGCAGGATGGGAAAGTATGCAGAGGATCAGTCTACAGCATGGTTCCCAGGAGCTATAGTTATAGCAGAAGATGGATCTGAATTTTCATACATAAGAAGGCCAGCACATGTGGATGCAAGCAATGTGGATACAAAAAATTATGTTGGAATGCTTCTTAAAGATTGTCAAAAAAGATCTGGCAAAGAATGCTTCTTGTTTGCGAGTGGTTATAAAATTTTGTGGGATAATGGAAGTAACAAAAAAAGACGTAAGCTTAAGAGAAAGGAAATTAAAGCTGGAAAAACTAAAGCAATACTTCAAGAATTGGGATTTTACAATCCAGATTATTCTCAATCGTCCAGTGCTTCAAGTTCAGATAACTCCAGTATAAAGTCTAAAGAAAAACCAAAAAAAAATAATAAAAATATTGTTGAAGAACTTAATAATCTAAATGATTTATACAAGTCTGGTGCCATTTCATTAGAAGAATTTGAAAAAGCCAAAAAATTGCTACTAAATTAAGTTATTTTAATTATTAACTGTAGAAAAGTTTTGAAACATAGTTTAACCGTCGTAGGGCAATACTCTAATAGATTTACCAAAAATTATTACAACTCTATCATTATTATTTAATTTTATTTCACTTCCTTGAACAATAGCAATATCATCTTCACCGTCATCAATGTTAATAATATATTGATGTCCATCATGATTTCCTAACAATGCTTCCGTGACATAACCAAGTGCAGCCCCACCTATTGTTGCGTAAACGATTGCAATTTCTTCGCATTTTGCACCTGCAATGAGTTCTTTTCCACAAACTTGAGTGCCTAAAAGACCTCCAATCATCGCTCCTGTGGTAGCACCAATTAAACTTCCTTCGCCTTTCACTTTTACGGGTAAAGAGGAAACTATGCTTCCATATTTAATTGATTTAACTCTTTGAGTGTCTGATTTTTTAACATCAGTTGGATTAGTCGTATTACACGAAACTAAAAATAGTGATAAAAATAAAATAAAAATATATTTCACATGTATTTGATTAGATTTAAAATTAGCTCTAAATTAGGCATTAATAATTATTTATAAGCTAGCACATGGAAATTGTAAAATCATTAATAGAATATCACAACATGATACCTCATCCAGAAGGTGGTCATTATGTTGAGGTATTTAAAACTAAAGATGTGAGCCATATTTATTTTTTATTGGAGGGTCATGAACATTCTCATTGGCATAGGATAACTAAGACTGAAACAGTTCACTTCTACTCTGGAGATCCTTTAGAAATTTATACTTCCAAACATGGAGAAGAGTTTGATACTAACCAAATTGGGTCTAATAATAATTTTATTTATAGTATTGAAAAAAATACTTGGTTTGCAATGAAACCCAAAGGCAAATACAGCTTAATCGGTTGCACAGTTGCTCCAGCTTTTGAGTTTGAAGATCTAGAGCTTGCACCAAAAGATTGGAAGCCATCTAAATTTAATATATCTCTAAAGTAGAATTAAGTATTTACATTAATTAAATCCAGATATACTTTTTTATAAAAATGAGCCACAAATTTTATAAGCCTGCAAGATCTAGACTTCAAAGAAGCGAACTAGCAGTTCCAGGTTCGTCCCCAAAAATGTTTGAAAAAGCATTGAACTCTGATGCTGATTATATTTTTTTAGATTTAGAAGATGCTGTTTCCCCAAATGATAAGATTACTGCAAGAGCAAATGTAATTAAAGCTTTAAAGGAAATTAATTGGAGAGAAAAAGGCAAAACAATATCTGTTAGAATTAATAGTTTAGACACTCATTATATGTATAGCGACCTTGTAGAAATTGTTGAGCAAGCTGGAGAAAATATCGATACAATATTAGTACCAAAAGCAGGTACTGCCAGTGATGTTTATATGGTTGATTGTATGCTTACGCAAATTGAAACAAATAAAAAAATAAAAAATAAAATTGGAATTGAATGTTTAATCGAAACCGCACTTGGAATGTCCAACATTAAAGAAATTGCGACATCAAGCGAAAGACTTGAAGCCTTACATTTTGGAGTTGCTGATTATGCAGCAAGCTTAAGAGCTAGGACTGTTGTTATTGGTGGATTAAATCCTGATTATCCTGGTGATCAATGGCATCACGGTTTATCAGAACTGGTAATGACTTGTAGAGCTTATGGATTAAGAGCAATTGATGGCCCTTTTGGAGATTTTAATGATCCAGATGCATATATAGCTGCAGCAAAAAGAGGAGCAGCTATTGGGATAGAAGGAAAATGGGCAATACATCCTTCTCAAATAGAATTAGCAAATAAAGTATTTTCACCTCCAGAGACTGAAGTGAACAAGGCAAAAAGAATTTTAGAAGAACTTGAAAAAGCCGCTAGTGAAGGCAAAGGTGCAGCCCAATTAGATGGCAGAATGATTGATGCAGCGTCTGCAAGAATGGCAGAGAATATTGTTAATATAGATAAATTAATAAATAAATAATTATGGATATACACGAATATCAAGCAAAGGAAATTCTATCTAGTTTTGGAGTAACTATTCCAAGAGGGGGCATTGTTTATAGTCCTGAAAATGCTGAAAATAAAGCTAGAGAGATTGGTGGATCCAAATGGGTTGTAAAAGCACAAATTCACTCTGGAGCAAGAGGAAAAGCAGGAGGAATAATAGTTTGTAATTCACCTTTAGAGGTTGCTCAAGCAACTGATAAATTATTAGGTAAAAAATTAGTTACAAATCAAACAGGACCTGAGGGAAAAATTGTAAATAGAATTTATATTGAAGAAGCAACTGATATTGAAAAGGAACTTTATCTAGGTTTAGTATTTGATAGAAGTTCAGAAAGCATTATGGTTGTAGCCTCAACAGAGGGAGGAATGAGTGTTGAGGAAATTGCCAAAGAAAAACCAGAGACAATTATTAGATCTAAAATTGAAGTAGCTGTAGGAATTCAAAGTTTTCAAGCAAGAGAATTAGCATTTGGATTAGGTGTTGATCCAGAGTTAATAGCTAGAGCTTCAGATACGATAATTGGATGTGCTAAAGCTTTTAGTGAGTTAGATGCTACAATGGTTGAAGTTAACCCATTAGTTATTTCAAAACAAAAACAAATATTAGCTTTAGATTGTAAAATGAGTTTTGATAACAATGCAATGTTTAGAAGAAATAAAGTTTCAGAACTTAGAGATAAATCACAAGAGGATGAAAAAGAAGTATATGCATCAGATAGAGGTTTGAATTATGTCAGTTTGGATGGAAACATAGGTAATATTATTAACGGAGCTGGGCTTGCTATGGCATCAATGGACATGATTAAATTAGCCGGTGGAGAACCCGCTAACTTTTTAGATGTCGGTGGAGGAGCAACGCCAGAAAAGATTGTCAAAGCATTTAGGCTAATAACAATGGATAAAAAAGTAAAAGTAATTTTAGTTAATATTTTTGCAGGTATAAATAGATGTGATTGGGTTGCAGAAGGTATTGTTCAAGCGCTAGATAAAATTGAGGTAAAGGTCCCATTGGTTATTCGATTAGCTGGTACAAATGTTGAAAAGGGAAATAAAATTTTAAAAGACAGCAATATAAATTATATTGAAGCAAGTACTTTAGAGGAAGCTGCTAATAAGGCTGTTGCAGCACTAAAATAAATGTCAGTGATTATACATAAAGATACAAAAATTATTATCCAAGGGTTTACCGGAAAAATGGGAACATTTCATGCTGAGGAAATGATTAAATATGGATCAAATATAGTTGGAGGTGTCACACCTGGCAAAGGAGGTCAAAAGCATTTAGAAAGGCCAGTTTTTAACACTGTAAAAGATGCTGTTAAACATACTGGAGCAACAGCATCAATACTATTCGTACCCCCAGCTTTTGCAGCAGACTCAGCAATGGAAGCAGCCGATGCAGGAATTAAAACTTGTGTAGCTATAGTTGACGGAATTCCATCACACGACATGATTAGAATTAAAAGATACATGAGACGATATTCTAGAACAGAAAAAATGACTTTAGTTGGACCTAACTGTGCAGGAATTATTAGTCCAGGAAAATCAATGTTAGGAATAATGCCTGGGCACATTTACAAAGAAGGAAGAGTTGGAATTATAAGCCGTTCTGGAACTTTAGGTTATGAAGCTGCCCAGCAAATGAAAAATTTAGATATAGGAATTTCAACAAGTGTTGGTATTGGGGGTGATCCGATCAACGGAAGTTCATTTAGAGATATAATTGAAAAATTCGAAACTGATGATGAAACTGATGCAGTTTTAATGATAGGAGAAATAGGTGGGCCCCAAGAAGTTGCAGCTGGGGAATTTGCAAAAGAAAACATGAAAAAGCCTGTTATAGGATATATTGCTGGTTTAACAGCCCCAAAAGGGAGAGTTATGGGTCATGCTGGAGCAATAGTCTCAGCTTATGGAGAAAGTGCAATTGAAAAGGTTGAAATTTTAAAAGATTGTGGTGTTACCATATCAAAAAACCCTTCTGTAATGGGTGATACTGTAAAATCTGTCTTGGAAAAAATGTAAATGTCTTACGATGATCAAAATATTTTTGCAAAAATTATAAGAGGAGAAATTCCTTGCAAAAAAATTTATGAAGATGATTTTGTGTTATCTTTTTATGATATAAATCCACAACGGAAAGTTCACGCTTTGGTGATACCTAAAGGAAAATATATTAACCTAGACGACTTTAATAAAAACGCAACTAAGGATGAGATTGTGGGACTTATGAATGGAATATCTATTGTGGCTGAAAAATTAGGTATTTCCTCAGAAAAAGGCAATGGCTATAGAACTTTAGCAAACATTAATGAAGATGGAGGACAAGAAGTTCCTCATCTACATTTCCACTTATTTGGTGGTGAAAAAGTAGGTAAAATGGTTTCGTGATAACAAAAGTTAGTCGAAATTTCTTAGAGATAAATTCAATAGAAGAATTAAATTATTCGAAAAGTCCAAACAATAAATGTGAACTATTTGAGATAAATCCTCCAGATTTTCAAATAAATAAATTTTTTTATAAACAAATTGGAAGTGATCATAGATGGGTTGATCGTTTAGTTTGGGATGATCAAAAGTGGGTATCTTACGTAAGCAATCCAAATGTTAGAACATATGTATTGAAAGAAAATAATGATTTAGTTGGATACTTTGAGCTAATTATAAATGAAGAAAAAAATAATTGTGAAATAGCATATTTCGGGATTCTAAAGGAGTTCTATGGAAAAAAATATGGAGCTCATCTTTTATCATTAGCAATCACAAAGTGTTTTGAGAAAAAAATTAATAAGATATGGCTCCATACTTGTTCCTTGGACCATCAAAATGCTCTTAAAAATTACTTAGCTCGGGGAATGAAAATATTCAAGTCAGAAACAATAAATTTAGATATTAATTAATATATTTTCTAATATCGAACATTTTATCGTCTATTATGATATTTTGTTCAATATCAAATAATCTTGTTTCTACTTTATTTTGATAAATATCAGTAGTTGTCCAGCCAATTATATTTAAATTATTCTTATCAAAAAAAATAATAACATTCCAATTATCATGATTTAATTCTATTTTATGATACTCTTGGGTAATTAGATTGTCTCCAAACTCATCAATTTTTTTAATAATAAATGTTTTATCTAAAATTAGATTAAGTGCAGTCTTTTCTAAATTGTATCTAAAATATTGGTTATTTCTATTTGGATTTATAAGCAATGACTTTCCATTTGAAACTAGAACCTTTTTGTAAAAATCATCATATTCACAAAATATTTTTTTTGGATAACTAATTATACAACTTCCTATTTCTTCTTCTTCATTAATCTTTTGTTTGAAGTTAAATTTTAAATTTTCAGTAAGAACTAAATTTGAAATTATTTGAGATTTAATAGAACCATATGCATTTGGTATTAAAAGAAAAAAAATTAAAATTAGATATCTCTTCATTTAAGCACTTCTCTTTTACCAACGTGATTCGCTTTACTTACTTCTCCATTAATCTCCATTTGATCTATAATTCTTGCTGCACGGTTATACCCAATTTGTAATTTTCTTTGCAAGAAAGATGTAGAAGCTTTTCTCTCACTTTTGATGATTTCAAGAGCAGTTTCATATAAATCATCTAGGTTTTCATCCTCTTTACCTGAAGATTTTGTATCTTTTTCATCTGCAAAACTTAAAATTTCGTCAACATAATTTGGCTCAGCTTGATTTCTAAGAAAATTATTTATTTTTTCAATTTCTTCTTCAGATACAAATGGAGCGTGAATTCTGACAATTTTATTTGCAGAGGACATATATAGCATATCTCCTTTTCCAAGTAATTGTTCTGCCCCTTGTTCACCAAGTATTGTTCTACTATCTATTTTAGAAGTAACTTGAAAAGATATTCTAGTTGGAAAATTAGCTTTTATAGTTCCTGTAATCACATCTACGCTAGGTCTTTGAGTTGCCATGATAATGTGAATTCCAGCAGCTCTTGCCATTTGAGATAACTTTTGAATATAATTTTCGATTTCTTTACCAGCAACCAACATAAGGTCAGACATTTCATCTACAATTACAATAATATACGGCATTGATAATTTATGTTTCTCGTTATAACCATCTATGTTTCTAACCCCTACTCTTGTCATAAGCTTGTATCTGCTTTCCATTTCCTTGACGACCCATCCTAATACAGATGCAGCTCTTTTTGCTTCTGTAATAACAGGACATAATAGGTGAGGAATTCCCTCATAAGTAGATAGTTCAAGCATTTTTGGATCAATTAAAATAAATTTGCATTTTTCGGGAGGATGTTTGTAAAGCAGTGATAGTATGATTGTATTAATACAAACCGATTTTCCAGATCCTGTAGTACCAGCAATCAATAAATGAGGCATAGAGCCTAGATCTCCAGTTATAGGCATACCAGAGATGTTCTTTCCAAGAGCAATAGGTAACTTGATATTTTTTTTTGAAAATTCACTACTACTTATTATTTCGCTTAGATAAACATTTTCTCTTGAAGATTTTGGTAGCTCTATTCCAATTGAGCTACTACCAGGAATAGTAGCTATTCTAGCTGACTCAGAACTTGTATTTCTTGCAATATCTTCTGATAAATTTATAATTTTAGATACCTTTACACCAGGGGCAGGTTCAAATTCATTTAATGTAACTACTGGGCCATTACTAATTTTATTTATTTTTCCTTCAACTCCAAAATCTAATAAAATTTTCTCAAGTGTCTGTCCATTAACCTTAACCTCGGACGAATTCTCTCTCTCCTTTTTTGTTGGTTGTTTTAAAAAATCCAACGTGGGAAGTTTGAATTTAGCAGGTTTAATATCTGGTTTAGGTTTTTCATCAAAAGAAAAGTTTTCTTGAATTGATGCTTGGCTTATTTCAGTTTCTACATTTTCCTCAGTTTCTGGGTTTATTGTAACATTTTCAAAATTGTCTTTTCTTTTTAAAAATAATGATATTTTCTTAAAGATATTTAATATGTATGAAATTTTAAAATTTACACTTTTTAAGAAAAATAATAATATCAAAATAATTAATGAGTAGTATGAAAGGTATTCAAAACTTTTTGTTAAATTTAATATAAACGTATCTTTAAATAAATTACCTAAAAAACCATTGTTACCATTTATCGTTAACCAATAAGAATTTTCATTAAACGCCGAAAAGAATAATGAAGCTAATAAAACATAAAGAATTATAAAAAAAGTATTTTCGATTATTGATAAAAATTTTTTTGATAAAGCAATACCCAAACCTGTGAAGAAAAATGTAAATGGTATAAGCAAAGAAACTAAACCAAAACTTTGAAACAATAGATCAGATAAAAAACTTCCTTTAGAACCCATTAAATTTTTAATTGGAGTATTATCTGGAAAAATAAAATTAGGATCTTCTGGAGAATAAGTGACCAGGGATATAAAAACAAAAATTGATGCTAAAATTATTAATATACCGATTAATTCCGATAATCTATTAATACAAAAAGTACCAATTTTGTTAATAAATTCCTTCATATTGTGCAAATCAGTTATGTCACTTTTACCATTATACTATTATTGTTAAAATTAAATAATAAATGAACATTTGTCTGATAGGCTATAATCTTACAAACTTTTTATTAGCAATATTGCTAAGTAAAAAAGGTTTTAAAGTAGATATAATTTTTGAAGATAAAAATATAAATAAATCAACAAATAGGACAATCGGTGTTTCAAAAAAAAATATTGAATTTATAAAATCTTTTTTAAATATTCCCGATCAACATCTATGGCCAATTCATGAAATTGAAATTTTTAATTTAAATAATAATCCATCTAAAAAAATTAGATTTAAAAACGGTAAAACTGAGAATTTTTTTATAATTAAACAAGACTATTTTAACAAACTATCTGAAAAGAAGTGCAGGGGGATTAAGAATATTAATTTCAAAAAATATAAAGTAAACGAAATTTTAAAATTAGAAAAAAAAAATAATTACAATTTAATAGTAAATTCTCAATCAAATAATATTGTGATGAAAAAGTTTTTTTCAAATAGTATTAAACAAGATTATGAGAGCACAGCTTTCACAACGATTATAAATCATAAAAAATTTGATAACTATAAAGCTATACAAGTTTTTACAAAATATGGACCACTAGCCTTCTTGCCATTATCTAGAGACAAAACATCAATAGTCTATTCTGTTCAAAAAAAATTCAGACTTAATTTTGACCAGATAAAAAATGAAATACTAAAACATTCGAAAAAATATGATTTAAAAAAATTGGATGATCTAGAAAAATCTGATTTAAAATACAGCTTCCCAAGAAAATTTGTTCATAAAAACATTATCTGTTTTGGAGATGCTTTGCACAAAATTCACCCTCTAGCTGGTCAAGGATTTAATATGACCTTGAGAGATTTAAAACTTTTTTTGAAAATAATTGAAAATAGATTAAATTTTGGTTTAGATGTCGATAGATCTTCGCTAATTGAGTTTAGAAATAAAACTAAACATTATAATTATATTTTTGGTATTGGAATAAATCTTATCAACGAATTTTTTAAAATAGATAGTAAATTAAACGGTAGATTATCAGATAATGTTTTTAGTTTTTTAGATACAAATGAATTATTTAAAAAGAATTCAATTTTAATTGCTGACAAGGGTATAAACTTTTTTACTGAATAGTTTTGTTAGTAAAATTAAAGTTAGTATAAGTAATTAATATTTCCTCTAACTTATGTTTCCTCTCAATTAAATTACTTGTCTCTAATAAAATCTGTTTTTCTTCCAATGTAAATGGCGAGGCCATAGACAAAGTATTTATAGTTTGCTCAACACTTTGTTTTTCAAGGTCTTTCCAATTAATTTGATAACCTTGTTGCTCAAATAATTTCTTAAGGTTATTAAAAACTTGTTTTAAATCAGAAAATTTTATTTGCTCCTTTTTTTCAATTAAGTCGTTAGAGAATTTTTCAAAATTTACCTCACATTCTCTATAAAGTTTATCTGAATTTATTTCACTAATAGTTTCATATCTACATATCCCATTTAGAACAATTAGATATCTTCCATCTTCTGTTTCATTAAAACTTGTGATTTTTCCAACACAACCGATTTTATGAAGATCAGGTTTTTTTAAATTACCAGTTTTCTTAGGCTGTATCATTCCAATATATCTATTGCTTTTCATACTATCGTCTATCATTTGTATATACCTTGGTTCAAAAATATTTAATGGAACTGTAGTTTTAGGAAAAATTATAAAATTAGACAGTGGAAAAACAGGAATTTTTTTTGGTAAATCTTTGTTTATCATATTGATCATTTAATTTAAAAACAATTATATAGTATGACTTCACTATAATTCAATGAGAGAAAAAAATTTAAATTTTGACAGACAGAAAATATTCAAATTATTTCAAGAAAAAAAATATGCCAAAATATCTAAGATCTCAAAATCTATCTTAAAGACTTTTATAAATGATAAAGAAATTTACAAAATTATAATATTTAGTGAAATAAGTGAAAAAAATCTTGATAAAGCTCTTAGAGTCTCAGGCAAATTACTTGCCTTAAATGATGACGCTGAGACAAATTACATTCATGGAAATGTTCTTAAACTTCAAAATAAGTTTGAAGAGGCAATAATATTTTATAAAAAAGCAGTTGATTTTAAAAAAGACTTCTTCGAAGCTTACAATAATCTTGCTAGTTCTCAGAAAAAAATTGGCTTAGTTGACGATGCTATTAAAAACTATAACAAGTCTATTAAAATTAAAAAGGATAATCTTGAAGCATATTTTAATTTAGGGAATTTATTTTATGATGAAAAAAAATTTGATAATGCTCTTAGATCTTATAAAAAAGTAATAGAGATTAATAAACAATTTCCTAAATCATATTTTTTAATAGCACAAATAAAATCAATTCAAGGAAAATTTGATGATGCAAAAACATTTTTTTTAAAAGCAATAGAGAAAGATAAATTTTTATCAGAGGCTTATGTACATTATGTAAACACTAGAAAAATAAAACATGATGATAATATTGTAAGTACTCTTGAGGAGCTTCTAAAAATAGAAAATCTTGAAAATAAGTTAATAATAGATTTTTCATATGCTCTAAGTAAAATATATTTTGATATTGATAAAATTGATCTTGGATTTCAATTACTTAAAAAAGCAAAAGATCTGTATTTAAGTTCAAATAATTTTTCAATTGATGAAGAAAAAAATCATTTTAAAAAAGTTCGAGAATATTTTTTAAGCAATGAAGTCTCTGAAATAAAGATACAAAATACATATAAAAAAAAACCAATTTTTATACTTGGCATGCCAAGGTCTGGTACTAGTCTCATAGAGCAAATAGTTTCAACTCACTCAAATGTTTATGGTGCTGGTGAATTAACAATACTTCCCAAAATCATGCATAAATCTATTTGGGATAAATATACAAACCCTGAGGAATTATTAACTTTTATTAGGGAGGAATACTTAAATCAAATCTCTGAATTTAAAGTTAATCAGGAATTTGTTGTTGATAAGATGCCTTTTAATTTTTTTTATATAGGATTTATTTTAAAATCCATTCCTGAAGCAAAAATAATACACATACACAGAAATCCAATGGCAGTCTGCTGGTCAAATTTTAAAGCAAATTTTTTTGACAATGTTGGTATGAATTATGCTCATAAATTAGAAACTATAGGTGAATTCTACTTGATTTATAATGAGATAATGAAATTTTGGAGCGAAACTTATTCTGATAGTTTGATTAACATTGATTATGATAAGTTTGTAATTGATTATGAAACGAGTTCTAAAAATATAATTTCTGATATTGGATTGAATTGGGAGAATGAGATTTTAAAATTTCACGAAAACAATAGAGTTGTAGAAACAAACTCCTTGTTGCAAGTCAGAAGCAAAGTATACCAAGATAGTTCTAAAAACTGGAAAAAATACAAGAAACACTTATCACCTATCATGGAAATACTTAAAAATAATAATATAGAATTCTAAATAATGATTTTTTGGATAGCATCCTACCCGAAAAGTGGAAACACATGGATAAGATCACTTCTTTGTTCTTATTACTTCACTGAAGATGGTATATTTACTGACGACGCATTATTAAAAAATATTGGACAATTTCCTGAAAAAAAACACTTCGAAAAGTTTGATTACAATATTTCAGTGCCTGGAGACACAGCTCAACACTGGATTAAAGCGCAAGATACAATTAATCAAGACAAAAAATTTAAATTTTTTAAAACACATAACTTTTTAGGGAAAATTGGTAACACACAATTTACAAACGAAAAAAATACTGTAGGTGCAATTTATATTCTAAGAGATCCACGAAATGTCATTACTTCACTTAAGAATCATTTTGAAATGAGTTATGAAGAATCGTTAGAATTTATGCTTAATGAAAGAAAATTTACGTATGATTATTTTAAAAAAAAAGATTATAGCGATTTTCAGTTTTTAAGCTCATGGGAAAAGAATTATCAAACTTGGATAAATAATAAAATTTTTCCAACATTAGTCATTAAATACGAAAATTTAATTAAACAAACTTACGAAGAATTTAAAAAAATTGTAAAATTTATAGATAATCTAATGGAAAAAGATAATGAATTTAATAAAAATAAAGCACTTAATGCTTTATCAAGCACAAGTTTTTCTAATTTAAAAAAAATCGAAAATACAAAGGGTTTTTCTGAGTCATTAGATTCGAAAATGAAAAACGGAAAGATACCTTTTTTTCATTTAGGACCAGAAAATAATTGGAAAAATAAGTTAGATGAAGATTTTCAAATTAAAGTAAATGAAGTTTTTAAAAAGAACTTAGATGAATTGCATTATCTATAATAAATTATTAGAAACAAATTTTGCCTCTTGCTTAATTTTAAAAAAGCCATTAATTTTAAGAATAATATAATAAGCGGGCATAGCTCAGTGGTAGAGCGTCTCGTTGCCAACGAGAAGGTCGTGGGTTCGAGTCCCATTGCCCGCTCCAAAAAACTATGAGTGATTTAGCTAGTAAAAAATGTATTCCTTGTGAGGGAAATATTCCTCCTTTTAAAATTGAGGAAATACACAACTATCTAAAAAAAGTTGATGGCTGGTCAGTCAAGGAAGATGGTCTTGATGGGTATCATTTAATAAAAGATTATAAATTTGAAAATTTTTTAAAAAGCCAAGAATTTGTAAATAAAGTAGGAGAAATTGCAGAGAGTGAGGGTCATCATCCAGATATATGGTTTGGATGGGGATATGCTAAAATTAAAATTTATACTCATGCAATAAAAGGCTTGGCTGAAAGTGATTTTATATTAGCAGCAAAAATTGATAAAATTATTAATGTTTAAAGTGACGCGTTTTTGAAAATACAAGCACAGTCTCTGTTTCATTAGCATATTTTATAATTTCTTTATCCCTTATTGAGCCAGAGGGTTGAATAACAGCACTCACACCTGCTTGAATTAAAGTTTCAATTCCATCTACAAAAGGAAAAAAAGCATCAGAAGCAGCAACTACTTCATCACTCTCTTTGATTTTTTGAAAGTTATGCATTTTATCAATCGCAATTTTACAACTATCCAGGCGGCTTGGTTGACCTGATCCTATTCCAACCGTTCTAGTGTTGGAAGTAAGTACAATTGCATTAGATTTTACATATCTGCAAACATTTAAGGCAAACATTAGCTCTCTAAATATTTTAGACGAAGGTTTTTTTTTAGAAACTACTTGAAAATTTTTACTCTCAAACTTTTTATTATCAGGTGATTGTATGAGTAGAGAGTTAAAATTTGAGACAATACTATTTATGTTTTCTAATTTAATTTTTGAAGAATCTATTATTCTTAAATTCTTCCTTTTTTTTAAGGCTCTAATTGCATCTTTCTCATAACCATTTCCAATTACTACTTCAAAATAAGTTTTAGATAATTCATCTGCCAGCTTTGTATTAATTTTAAAATTACAAGAAACAATACCACCAAAAGCACTTATAGGATCTGAAGTTAGTGCTTCCTTAAAACTACTAACTTTGTTTTTGTTAATTGATACACCACAAGGATTTGCGTGTTTAACAATTACTGTACCAACTCCAGCCGGTAATGATTTTGACGTGTTAAGTGCTGCATATATATCGTTATAGTTATTATAACTGAGTTTTTTTCCATGTAACTGATCTAAATTTGTTGATAAAGAATAGCTATATATTGAAGCAATTTGATGTGGGTTTTCTCCATATCTAAGTTTTTCAACTAAATTTGTTGATATTACTTTTTTAACTGGAAAACTTGTCTTATTTTTTTCTATAAAGTAATTTGAAATCATTGCATCGTAAGATGCAGTTTCAGTAAAAGCTTCCTCAGACATTTGCTGTCTAAAAGATAATGAAGTTGATCCTTTATTTTCATTTAATTCCAATATTAATTTTTCGTATTGATCTAATTTTGTGATAATTGTAACATCTTTATAATTTTTTGCTGCTGCTCTGACCATTGTTGGTCCACCAATATCAATATTTTCTATAATTTTATCGTGATTTGTATTTTCGTTAACGGCTTTCTCAAATGGGTAAAAATTTACTATCACTAAATCTATATTTTCAAAATTATAAGATTTCATTGCAAGTTTGTGAGATTTTTTATTTCTTTCATTTAAAATTCCAGCATGAATTTTTGGGTGCAAGGTTTTAACTCTTCCATCAAGAATTTCGGGAAATTTTGTAAAATTTGAAACCTCATTACATTTAAAACCATGTTTTTTTATTTCTTTAAATGTCCCGCCAGAGCTTATAATTTTGATTTTAAATTTTTTAAGAACTGTTAAGATTTTCCTTAAGTTATGTTTATCTGAAACTGAAATTAGAGCCTGTGAAATTTTTTTCATTCAATTTTAGTTATTTCCCATTTTATCACTTGATCATCTTTTTCAGTCAAACCAGAGATAAAAATATTTTGATTTTCTAAATAATCATTTTTATTACCAAAATATAATCCAGTTTCAACATCAATAGACCCATTTACTGAATAAAATCTCCAAGCAGAATTTTCAAGTTCAATTAGTATTATATTTCTATCCTGAATCTTTGTTACTTTCGTCGTTGGCATTAAATGGAATCTAATATCAAAATTTGCAGGCGTAAAATTTTTATTTTTAATAAGTTTATCTGTACCTACAAATTTATTTTTCTCTGGGAAAAATTCTAATGATCTCTCATGAATAGTTCCATATTTTTTTAAATATCCATCATGAGAACATTTAATTAGCCAATAGTTCTTTTCACATACAATATTTTTATTTAAAGTATTGAAATTTAATTTATTTAATATTTTATTTCTAAAATTTTTCTTAAAAGAAACAATAGAGTTATTATTTAATATCAGAGTAGAGTGTGCTGCCGTTGATCTTGAAATTAAATTTAAATTTTTTTTTGTATTTTGATAATACCCTGAATTACAAATTATTTTTCTTCCTTTATAAATCGCTTCAAATGAAAGAGTTCCACTTTGGTAATTTTCAGAAAATTTACTTTCTGGAGCAGTCCCAATGTCCATTCCTAAAATTACGTTTTTATTTTTTAAAATGCCGTATCCACCTAAATCTCTTTTTTCACTTTTAAAAGAGTATTTTTGATAATCTAGATAAAAATCAAAATCTTCTAAATTGCTGTCATGATTACCATTAAATAATAAACTTTGTTTAACTGAACCCCAAACAAAGTTATATCCCTTGCCCAAGTGAAAAATTATTTCATCGAGATATCCAGGGATTTCATTCGATGACTCTTTCAAAAACTCTCTTAAAAGAATAAAATATTTTAAGTAAAATACCAGTTGTCTAATATTTCTAGATTTTGGAAAATATTCTGTATCGAAGCAGGAAGTTATTATTTTTTTTAATAGCTCTAGTCCAAAATTTAAATATTTTTCATCATTATAAGATATTCCTGCCAGAATAATTGCAGAACATCCAATTAATTTATCATGGTAATTGTCTGATCTTTTTATTTCATTAATTAAATGATTTATTTGTTTAAAAATTATCCTATTAAATTTTTCTTTATATATTTTATCTCCTTCATCGTATGTTAATTGTGAGTTCGTGATCCATGAGATAATTCTCCTTGATAAAGTGTCGATTTCCCACAAACTATCATTATATTTCTGATTACTCTCAATCCATTTACTTATTATTGATATACAAATTTTTTTAGAAGACTTTAAATCAACTGAAAAAAGCCAAAAAAAATTATTTAATTTTTTATAATCCTTATAAGAAAGTTTATTTACTTCCCAAATTTTGTCTGTTTCAAAATCTTCAATTTTATTTTTGGTTTTTTCATATTTTGCAATTGAACCTAAAATTTTTAAGGAAGGTTTATAAGTTAATGCTTTAAGATTCTTTGATGAGATTTTCTTGTCGTAAATAGCAGAATTTAAATAAATTTTTCTTATTTTTTTTAAAACTCGATAAAGTGATTCATTGATAATCAGCGTGAAATTGTTCAATTTCATTTTACACTAATCTTAGTGTCTCAATATTTTTTTTAATGTCCCCTCTATTTTCTTTAAAAATTGTAGTGCCAGAGACCAATATATTTGCTCCTGCATTTAGAATATCTTTAGAGTTTGAAAAATTAACTCCACCATCAACTTCAATATCAAAATTATAATTATTATTGTCTTTTATTTCTTTGAGTGATTTTATTTTATCTAATACTTTTGGCATAAACTTTTGGCCTCCAAAACCTGGAAATACGCTCATTATCAATACTAAATCAACTTTGTCTAAGTAGTCAGTTATAGTTTTGATTTCTGTATTAGGATTTAATGAAACCCCTACTTTTTTATCTAAACTTTTAATTAATGATATTGTTTCTTCCATATTTTCTGTTGCTTCTGGATGAAATGTAATGATATCAGCCCCAGCATCTGAAAAGTCTTTTATATATTTATGTACCGGAGATATCATTAAGTGTACATCAAAATTCAATGAACAATGTTTTCTAAGAGCTTTAATTACTGGTGGGCCAATTGTGAGGTTAGGAACGAAATGTCCATCCATCACATCAACATGGATCATGTCTGCCCCACCTTCTTCAAGCCTTTTTATTTCATTGGCCAATTGACTAAAATCTGCAGATAAAATTGATGGTGAAATTTGAATTTTTTTCATTGATACTAGGTTTACTAGTACCAATTTTTAAAATTTAATTGAATTAAAAAATTGATAAATTTGTCTCGAAATTTCACTTTCAAGAGGAAATGACAACATTCCCATTACAGAATAACCCAATATCCAAGGCATTAAATAAAATCTAATCATATAAAAAAACCAAGCGACATATAATGGCACCAATGGCCCAATAATAAAAGAGGGTGTTATTGGTTTAAATGCATTAATCAAAGGATTTGTATATTTAACGAAAACTTTCATAAAAAAAAATTCAGAGTCTTCACGTTGAAAAATATTCATTGCAACTCTTCCAATCAAAGTCCACATTATTATTCCAAGTAAATAATCTATAAAATAGATTAACGGATGAAAGTTTGCAGACATATAAAATTTATATTGGAAAACTAGTTGAAATTAAAGGGGCGAAATTAATCGCCCCTTAAAAGCTTTTTATTTAGTGTTGTTTACCAAGAATTGTTTTACCACTTGGTACACGTACGTTATCAACCATTTTTTGAGTAGCTTTATCTGGCTCTTGTGTCATTAAACTTACAATAACCATAGAAACTAAACTTACAGCCGATCCAAAGATACCAAATGTTAATTGTGTAATACCTAGGAAACCACTTCCACCACTTCGTACCCAAACCAAGTACCAAGCACCAGACACTAAACCTAAGATCATTCCGGCAATTGCACCTTGTCTGTTAGCTCTCTTCCACCATACACCTAGTACAAGTGGGAAGAACAATCCAGACATCGCAAAGTCAAATGCCCATATAACCGAACCTAAGATACCTTGTATCTCCATCGCTGCAATAGTTGCTCCAGCAAAACCAATTACTACAAGTAATACCCTTGCAACAACAAGTCTTTTTGCAGTTTCCGCTTTTGGATCAATGATTTTGTAGTAAACATCATGTGATATCGCGTTTGCAATCGCTAGAATTAAACCATCAGCTGTTGACATGGCAGCAGCCATACCTCCAGCAGCAACAAGACCTGAAATTACATAAGGTAATCCTGCGATCTCTGGAGTTGCTAATACAACGGCTTTACCACCCATGAAGAACTCGTTTAATTCAACAGTTCCATTTCCATTAAAGTCGCTGATAAACATCAAGTTTGCTTGGTTCCAGTTTTGATACCAATCTATCGCTTGAACTTCTGCTATTGATTTACCGATTATACCAGTTGATAAAGTTGGATCAATCAATGACAACTTAGATAGTGTAGCTAACATTGGAGCAGAAGAATATAGTAAGAAGATAAAGAATAATGACCAACCTACTGACTTTCTAGCTGCTTTTACACTTGGAGTAGTGAAGTATCTCATCATAACGTGTGGTAATGAAGCTGTTCCCATCATCATCGCCAATGCTAATGAAATAAATGCCCAAGGTGTAGCGTTAACTGCAGAGTGAGCTTTAGTTATTCCTGCTAAGCCTTTTGGTACCAAAGCAAGATCTTCCTTAGAATTTGCAATGAAACCAAATTGCTGCTCAAGTTCACCAATTCTAGCAACCTCATCAGCTAACATAAAGTGAGGGAAGAACCCTGCACCCATTTTATTACTGATCCAGAATACTGGAAGTAGGTAAGCTATAATTAGCACGATATATTGTGCAACTTGTGTCCAAGTTACTCCTCTCATACCACCCAACATTGAACATAATAAGATACTTATTAATCCAATATAAACAGCGTACTGAAATGGAATATCAAGTGCAACAGATGCAATAGTACCCGTGGCATTAATTTGAGCTGTTACATAAGTGAACGATGCAACAGTTAAAACAACCACTGCACAGAACCTAGCTAAATTACCACCGTATCTTGTACCTATAAAATCTGGAACTGTGTAACAGCCAAATTTTCTTAAGTATGGTGCTAATAAGGATGCAACAAGCACGTAACCACCAGTCCAACCCACAAGTAGAGCCATATAACCATAACCTTTAAAATAAATACCACCTGCCATTGCAACGAATGATGCACCAGACATCCAGTCTGCTGCAGTGGCCATTCCGTTGAATACTGTTGGTACTTGCCTTCCGGCTACGTAATAAGCATCTGCTTGGGCTGTTCTTGATAGATAACCAATTAATGCATAGATGAATACTGTAAATGCAACAAAAGCGATACCTATCGCTTTGGCAGACATACCCATCTGTTCAGCAATTGCCATGATAACTATGAAACCTATAAATCCTCCAGTATAGATCCCATAAATTCTTGGCAAATTATCTATAAAACTACCTTTCATTATTCGTCCTCTCTTTCGCTAAAGCCGAACTCTTCATCAATTTTTTCTTGCCTACTTGCAAACCAAAAAATTAAAATAACAAAGATTCCAAGAGATCCTTGACATGTAAACCAATATGTCCATGGATATCCAAAAGGTCCAGTGACCTCGTTCATTTCAGCTCCAAAGAGAAAGATGCCAATTGAGAAAACAAACCAGATAGCAAGTGTTATAAATAACAAGCCACGGGATTTTTCCCAATGTTTTGTTTGATTTGACATTTTTACCTCTCTATTAAGTTATAACTTAACAAAACCATAACCATTATGAGAGCTTTGAAAAGACTAAAAATTGTACATATAAAGTACTTATTTACTTACTTTTTTAGGGTATAATTGACTCACCTCACATAAATTATGGGAAAATATAAATTAACCTGGAAAGATCTCACGCTAAGAGATTTCAAAATATATTTATTCGCTATGTTTAAAGCGTTTATTCCTAAGAAAAAAATCAAAAATTTAGATCATTTAGAGGAGTTTATTCAAACAAAATCTGCATGGGTTACCCAAGTAACTTTGTACAATTATCTGAAAACTAGAATGGGAACAAGATATGTACTTCATTTTGAAAATGATGTTTTTATGGGATCAGTTAACCTGGCAAAATGGAATATTTATTCTGTATCCTTGCAGGATTTAACTTTTTTTACGTTCTCATATCTAAATGTAAATTTTAATTTTCAAGAAATAAGTAAAGCAAAAGAAATATTTAATAAGATTTTAGATGATGAAATTTCAAACAAGATGCCATTGGAAATTATAGAGACCGCTAGAAAAAGCTTTGATGAAAGGTTAGAGAAAATTAATTGGAATGAATATTATCAGGATTTGCCATTTAACCCTAGCGCTCTGTCATTATATAAATGGGCTCCAATAGCAGAAGAGTTAAAAACTCTAGATCGACAAATTGTACTTAATTCAATGATTTTAAAATGGGATATTATAAAAAAAGAATTTGTAAGTTTAATTCAATTTTAAATATTTTTTCTATTTTCAACTAAACTGTTTACAACACTAGGGTCTGCCAAAGTGGTAGTATCACCTAATTGCTCATGTTCATTAGCAGCAATTTTTCTTAAAATTCTTCTCATTATTTTACCAGATCTTGTTTTTGGAAGACCTGGAGTAAAATGAATAAGGTCTGGAGTTGCTAGAGGTCCAATTTGTTTTCTTACCCAAAGCTTTAAATCTCTTTCAAGCTCTCCTGTTTCTGTTTCTCCAGCATTTAGAGTTACATAACAGTAGAGACCATTTCCTTTTATATCATGTGGATACCCAACTACTGCCGCCTCTGCTACTTTTGGATGAGCGACAAATGCACTTTCAATTTCTGCAGTTCCCAAGTTATGTCCTGAAACTATAATTACATCATCCACTCTGCCTGTTATCCAATAATAACCATCCTTATCTCTTCTACATCCATCTCCTGTAAAATATTTTCCATTGAACTGAGAAAAGTATGTGTCAATAAACCTTTGATGATCTCCATAAACTGTTCTCATTTGACCAGGCCATGATTGAGCAATACAAAGTCTTCCCTCTCCAGCACCTTTAATTTCATCTCCATTTTTATCAACGAGGACTGGTTTAATTCCATAGAAAGGTTTTGTCGCTGAACCTGGCTTAAGTGGAATAGCACCAGTTTGAGGAGCAATCATAATTCCACCTGTCTCAGTTTGCCACCATGTATCAACAATTGGGCATTTAGAATTTCCAACAGTTTTATAATACCACATCCATGCCTCAGGATTGATGGGTTCTCCAACTGTACCTAAAAGTTTTAGTGACTTACGTGATGTTTTTTTAACTGGCTTGTCTCCCTCTCGCATTAGAGCTCTGATTGCAGTTGGAGCAGTGTAGAATGTATTAACTTTGTATTTATCAACTATTTGCCACCACCTTGAACTGTCAGGGTAATTTGGAATTCCTTCAAACATAATTGTAGTTGCTCCATTAGAAAGCGGCCCATAAATTATATAGCTATGACCAGTAACCCAACCAATGTCAGCCGTGCACCAGTAAATGTCTTTTGGTTTATAATTAAAAATATATTGATGTGTCATTGAGGCATAGACCATGTATCCACCAGTTGTGTGGAGCACACCCTTCGGTTTACCTGTTGAACCTGAGGTATATAAAATGAATAAAGGATCTTCCGCGTTCATCTCTTCTGGTTCACATTGATTTGAAACATCTTTAATTAAATCATGGTACCAAACATCTCTTCCATTATCCCAGTTGATATAATTACCCGTACGTTTGACCACAATACATTTTTTTACATTTGGACAATTTAAAAGCGCTTCATCAGTAGTATATTTAAGTGGAATTGTTTTTCCACCTCTTACCCCTTCGTCTGCAGTAATAATGTATTCTGACTCACAATCGTTAACTCTTCCAGAGATAGACTCTGCAGAAAATCCACCAAAAATAATTGAATGAACTGCTCCAATTCTCACACAGGCAAGCATTAAAATTGCAAGTTCAGGTATCATTGTTAAGTAGATAGTAACTCTATCTCCTTTTTTAATTCCTAATTTTTTTAAACCATTTGCTGCTCTAGATACCTTTTGATGGAGTTGTTTGTATGTAATTTTTTGACTATCTTTTGGATCATCCCCAACCCAAATTATTGCAGTTTTATCTTTTTTATCTTTTAAATGTCTATCAATACAGTTTGCAGATGCATTTAAAGTTCCATCTTGAAACCATTTAATTCTTACTTCTTTGGTGCTGTATTTCACATCTTTGATTTTTTTATAAGGTTTAATCCATGTAATTCTTTTTCCTTCTTTTCTCCAGAATTCATCATTACTTTTTATGGATTGAGAATATTTTTGCTGGTATTTACTTTTATTTGCTAAACTACTTTTAATCCATTCAGGTTTTGTTTTAATTATTACCTCTGAGACCTGATTTGTCTCTTGCGCTTGAACTTTTATTTTTTTTTTAATTTTTCTTGAAGATTTTTTTTTATTTTTGGACTTACTTTTTAATTTTTTAGAATTTTTTTTTCTAATCTTTGTTTTTTTCTTTTTTTTCTTAGGCATGTAATAATTTAAATTTAAATCTTACTCATGTTATTTATAATTTTCCAGCTTTTATAATCAATAGGCATTACTGATAGTCTGCTTTGTTTGATTAAGGCTAAATGGCTTAAATCCTTATTTTTTTTAATACTTTCAAGAGTAACTGGGATTTGTAGTTTATTTTTAAATCTTACTTTAACTGCTACAAACTTCTTTTTTTTATCTGTTGGGTCTATAAAGGCAGTTTTGATTACCTCAACTATACCAACAATTTCTTTGCCAATATTCGAATGGTAAAAAAAACAGAGATCACCTTTCTTCATGCTTTTTAAATTATTTGCTGCTTGATAGTTTCTAACTCCATCCCAATTCGCGCCTTTTGATCCAGCCTTGATTTGTTGATCAACAGACCAAACGTCTGGCTCTGACTTTAATAACCAGTATTTCATAATAATACTACTCCTGCCCCTTTTAAAAATTTAGCGTTTTTATCTAGAGGTAATCTTGGACTTGCAGACAAATCTAAACTATCAAATTGTTTCTTTTTAAATTTTTCTAATCCTACCATTGCTATCATTGCAGCATTGTCACCACACAAATGTAAATCAGGAAAAATAGGTTTGAAATTATGTTGCATACTTACTTCAATTAATTTTTTTCTTATACCTTTATTTGCAGCTACCCCTCCAGCTACTACGAATGAACCTTTGTTCGTCGAATTTAATTTTTTAAACTCATCTAATGCAACTCTTGTTTTTGTAAACAATATTTCTTCTATTGTTTTCTGAAATGATGCCGCAAGATCGAATTTTTCCTGATCACTTTTAATATTTTTTACAATTCTTAAAATTGCAGTCTTTAGACCTGCAAAAGATAGATTGCATCCACCTTTATTAATTATTGGTTTTGGTAAATCATATTTTTCTGGATTTCCTTTTTTAGCGAACTCTTCAATTTTAGGTCCTCCAGGAAAATCTATACCCAACAATTTTGCGGTTTTATCAAAAGCTTCCCCCAATGCATCATCAATTGTAGTACCAAGTCTTTTATAATCTCCCAAACCGTTTACGGATAGATACTGACTGTGGCCTCCAGAAATCAATAGTAGAAGATAAGGATATTCAATTTTATCGTGGAGTTTTGGACTTAAAGCGTGTCCTTCTAAATGATTTATCCCTATAAAGGGAATGCCCAAAGTTGATGCTAATCCTTTACCAAAACTTAGTCCAACTGAGAGACAAACTATTAAACCAGGACCATAAGTCGCCGCTATCGCAGAAACTTTATTTAATTCAATTCCACTATCGCTAATTGCTTTTTTCGCTATAAGGTCGATTTTTTCAACATGTGATCTAGCAGCTAATTCAGGAACTACACCACCAAACTCTTTATGGATGTCAAATTGACTTGAGATAATGCTTGATAGAATTTTTGGTGTTCCATTTTGATTATCTTGAATTAATGAAATTGCTGTTTCATCACAACTAGTCTCTATACCTAATATTATTGGTTTTTCTGACATAAAATTTTTTTTTTAATTAATACAATTAAATTATAAGAATGTAATAGAAATTAATTTTATGAAAAGAGATAACATCATAATTGGATCAAGAGGAAGTAAGCTTGCTATAATTTATGCAGAAAAAGTAAAGAGAGAGATATCAAAATTCTATTCTGGAAAAATTGAGATAAGAAAAATTATAACAACCGGTGATCAAAATCAAAATGAAAGACTTTCAAGTATGGGTGGAAAAGGAATGTTTTCGACTAATATTGAAAAAGAACTATTAGAAAATAAAATTGATATAGCCGTTCATGCTCTTAAAGATATGCCATCTATTGATACTGTAGGATTAATAACAAATTGCTTTTTGAAAAGAAATTCACCAAATGAAATACTAATTAGTAAAAATTTAAAATTTAATGATCTTAAGCAGGGATCAGTTATTGGCACGTCCTCATTTAGAAGAGAATATCAGTTAAGAAATGTTAGAGCTGATTTGGTATATAAATTGATAAGAGGAAATGTTGATACAAGAATTAAAAAATTAGAAAATAATGAGTACGATGCAATCATTTTATCAAAAGCAGGAATAGACTCTTTAAATTTACAAAATAAAATTACAGATGAATTTGATGTTGCAAAACTAGTTCCATGTGCTGGACAAGGTATAATAGCAATACAGTGCAATGAAAATAATCAAGACATACTTAGATTAATAGAGAAAATAAATGACAAACAAACTAGAATTATTGCAAATACAGAAAGAGAAGTTCTTAAAATATTAGAGGGAGATTGTGATACAGCTATAGGCGTTTTTGCAATAATAAAGAACAATAAAATTGAACTCACAGCAGAATTATTCTCTGTTGATGGAAAAAGCAGATTTTTTATCAAGGAAGATGATGACATAGAAAATCACATGATTTTAGCAAAAAAGATTGCAGGAGACTTGAAGATTAAATCTAAAGGATCATATAAAGGTTAAAATGCACATACTATTAACAAGACCTCTAGAAGATTCCAAAGATTTGATTATTAGGTTTAAAGAACTAGGTCATCAAGTTTCACATTTGCCAGTAATAACAATTAAAAAAAAAGATTATGAGGACCCAAATTATAATGAATTCAAAGGAATAATTTTTACAAGTTCTAATGCAATTAAAAATTTAGACATTTCAAAAATAAATAAAAATATATTTTGTTTTTGTGTGGGAAATGCAACAGAGAAAATTGCAAAAGAAAAAGGTTTTCAAAATATTTTTACTGCCGAAGGAAATGTTTCAAATTTGAAAGAAATAATTATACAAAACTTCGATCCCAAAAATGGGAATTTAATTTATGTAAGTGGAGAGTTAGTTTCTTATGACTTGGAAAAAGAGTTAAAGTTAGAAGGTTACTATGTGAAAAGAATTATTAACTATTCTGTAAACTCTAATGAAAAATTATCTGATGAATTTGTAGGGCAATTAAAAAATTCGATACCAGAGATAGTTTTTATTTATTCTGAAAATAGTGCTCGTAGTTATCTAAACTTACTTAAAAAATATAATTTAATTGATAATTGGATGGATACGAATTTAATGTGTTTAGGTGAAAAATCATCAGCTGTTCTTAACGAAATAAAGTGGAAAAAAATATTTTTATTTAATCCTGGTGAAGAAGAGTATTTACTATATAAAATTTAAATTATGGAAGTCTTTAACAATTTTAAAAGCTTATTCTTATCAGTATGGGAAAAAGGTATCCTTGGGATAGATTTTTTTCAGATCCTGGTTGGTTTGGGAATTTTTCTTCTTTTTCTTATTTTTAGGGGCTTAATAAGCAGATTAATTATTAAAAAACTTGAAATAATTTCCAAACGTACAACTAATAAACTTGACGATACATTTGTTAAATCAATGATGGGGCCTGCAAGGTTTCTTCCAATTGTGTTAGGAGTTTTTTTCGCAAGTTATTACATGTCATTTTCTGACGACATGAGAGATTTTGTAGACAATCTAAACAGGACACTAATAACCATTTTAATATTTTGGATTATTCATCAAATAATAGAGCCAATTTCTTATATTTTAAGTGGATTAGATAAAATTTTAACAAGAGAACTAATAGGATGGATTATCAAATCTTTAAAAATTCTAATTTTTATTTTAGGTGCTGCTGCGGTTCTTGAGTTATGGGGAATTAAAATTGGACCAATTATTGCTGGTTTAGGTTTATTTGGAGTTGCTGTTGCATTAGGTGCGCAGGACTTATTTAAAAATTTAATTTCAGGAATTTTAGTTCTAGTTGAAAAAAGATTTAGGATGGGTGATTGGATCAGAGTAGACGGAATAATAGAGGGTGTTGTTGAAAAAATTGGATTTAGATCTACAGTGATAAGAAAATTTGACAAATCACTTGCAATAATTCCAAATTTTCAATTTGCTGAAAACGCAGTAATAAATGTTAGTCAAACTACGAACTGGTTAATAAGTTGGATAATTACACTTCAATATGACACCACAGTTGACCAACTTAAAACTATTAGGAATCAAATAGAAGAACATATAAATAAAAGTGAGGATTTTGATCAATCAATTGGAATTGCTGTGAGAGTGGACAAATTTGCAGACAGTTCCATAGATATGTATGTAAGATGTTTCAGTAAAACAAATAGTTGGAACGAATGGTTAAAAGTGAAAGAGAGTTTGGCGCTTTCTATAAAGCAAATAGTTGAGACAAATAAAGCTTCTTTTGCATTCCCAAGTCAATCAATATATGTAGAAAAAAAATGATAGCTATTTATTACTTAGCTCTTCAAGTTTTAAAATTGTATTCTTATGTAGTAATTGGCTATGTAATATTAAGCTGGTTGGTTGGTTTTAATATCATAAATAGTTCAAATAGATTTGTTTATTCTATATTACAGTTTGGTTATAGGTTTACAGAACCAGCCCTATCAAGAATTCGAAGATTTCTTCCAAATTTAGGTGCTTTTGACATTTCCCCTATTATTCTTCTTTTGTTGATATGGTTTGTAGAAATGTGTATGAAGCTCTACTTAGCACCAATTATATTTAATTAATTTATGATTTTAATCGATGGAAAAAAAGCTGCTGCTGAACTTAGACAGAAACTAAAAGAAGAAGTTTCTGAATTAAAAAAAAAATATAATCAGGCCCCTGGTTTAACAGTAATACTAATAGGAGATTTAACTCCTAGTCAAATTTATGTGAGAAATAAGGAGAAATCAGCAATTGAGGTCGGCTTAAAATCTGATGTAATAAGGTATCCAGACTCTGTCGAAGAAAAAACTGTTTTAGAAAAAATTGAAGAGCTAAATAAAGATAATAGTGTTTCAGGAATTTTAGTACAGCTTCCACTGCCAAAACATATTGATAAACAGAAAGTTATTGAGGCTATTGATCCAGCAAAAGATGTTGATGGATTTCATCCTATGAATGTTGGTAATTTATCTTCCGGATATGAAAGCTCAATTCCATGTACACCCCTTGGATGTTATCTACTTATTAAAAAAATTGAACCTAACTTAAACGGAAAAAAGGCAGTTGTAGTTGGTAGATCAAATTTAAACGGAAAGCCCATGACACAATTATTATTAAAGGAAAATTGTACTGTAACTATCACTCATTCAAAAACAAAAGATTTAAAAGCAGAGTGTTTAGAGGGAGATATTATAGTAGCAGCAGTTGGTATCCCTGAATTAGTAAAAGGTGACTGGGTTAAAAAAGATGCAATTGTTATAGATGTTGGAATTAATAAAACGGAAAAAGGTATAGTTGGAGATGTAGCATTTGATGAAGTTTCAAAAGTTGCAAAAGCATTAACACCCGTTCCTGGAGGTGTTGGCCCAATGACTATCGCGTGTTTACTAAAAAACACAATAGATTGTTTCAAAAGATCACAAAAAAATTAAATTATTACTGTGAAAAAATTAGCAATTTTTATTGTTATTTTTTTAAATTATAACTCATTCACAATAAGTATGGAAAATAAACCTTATCATCACTTACCAGATGGGACATTTAGAAATCCAGAGGGATCCCCTGAGAGAAATAAAAATTTTAATTGGTCATTTAAAAAGTTTAGACAAGAAAAAAAAAATTTGGATATGACTGTTCCAAGTGATCATGTTGTAGAAAAAAGAAATGTAATTAAAGAATTTAATACCCTAAAAAATGATGATTATATTGGTTGGATTGGGCATGCTACTTTTTTGATTAAACTAGGTGAGACCACGATTATTACAGATCCTGTTTTTTCTAAAAACGCTGGACCACTTATATTTGGGCCCAAAAGATTTACTGAACCAGCTTTAAATTTAGATGAATTACCAGAAATTAATTTATTTTTACTAACTCATAACCATTATGACCATCAAGATATGAGTACAATAAGAAAATTTCCATATAAGCAAGCAAAGGTAATGCTTCCTCTAAAACTAGGAAAATATTTTAAAAGGTATAAGGACGTTAATGAAATGGATTGGTACGACGAGATCACAGTGAATAATGATTTAAAAGTAACTTTTTTACCTGCAGTTCATTGGTCTAAAAGAAGCTTGACGGATACTAATAAAACTTTATGGGGAAATTTTTTGATTAATTATAAGGGCAAAAAAATACTTTTTGCTTGCGATACAGGTGTTGGAAATATTTACAAAGATCTTGGTGAGAAATATGGACCAATAGATTTAACAATTTTAAATATAGGTGCTTATAACTTTTACCCAATGGCACCCTATAAAGATAAATCAACTTATCACACAAATCCAGAGGAAGCATTGAGCATAGCCAGAAATCTCAAAAGTAAAAAGGTTTTAGGAATGCACTGGGGAACTTTTGTACTTTCCTTAGAACCAATTATGGAGCCAAGGCAAAGATTTAAAGATAATGCACAAAATTACGGATATAAAAGTGATGAAGCTTTAATTTTTAAAATTGGAGAGTTTCAATCACTTAAAAAACTTCTTAATTATAATTAACTTTTTTTCATTAACCAGAGCCCATTTTCATTTAGAAAATAAATTTTCCCAGATACAGGGTGAACCTGAATATCTCTAATTCTTCCAATTTGTCCTTTAAAAATAATCTCTTCGTCTACTTTATTTAAGTCATCAAATTTCAATTTCCTTAAAGATTGATCTTTAAGAGATGTAATTAACGCATGACCATTCCATTCATTAAATTCCTCGCCCTTATAAATAGTAATTGCACTTGTTGCTATTGAAGGGACCCAATATTTTATTGCTTTTGTAAATCCTGGTTTCCATTTAGGACCTATAGGTAAACCTGAGTAATTCTTTCCTCCCCAACCAAGAATTTTCCAACCATAATTTTCACCTTTTTTTGCTTCACCAAACCAATCTCCACCTTTAGCACCGTGATTACTCATATAAACTTTACCGTCAAAAGGTGAAACAGTCAGTCCTTGGGGATTTCTAATACCAATTTGATAAATTTCAGGTAACCAGTCGGGTTTTCCATCAAATTTAGGATTATCATTTGGAATACTTCCGTCCAAATGAATTCTGATTATACTACCTGGATGTTTTGATGCATCTTGTGCAATCATGCCTTTACCCCTTTCACCAGCTGATGCATAAAGATAATTGTCTTTGATAGCTAACCTTGAGCCAAAATGATAGCCTGAATTTATTGGTGGATTAGCTTGGAATATATTTTTAAAAACTAAATTTTTTTTATCTAAATTTGCTAAAGCTATTGAGGTACTAGTTTTCCTATTTCCTCTATTTTCTGTATATGAAATCCAAACTTTATTTTCTTGATGTAGAATATCAAGCAGCCCTCCTTGTCCATCTTCCAAAAAATTAAGATTGTGCTCAACATCGTTAACTTGATTATTAATAATATTTACAATTTTAATGAGACCACTTTTTTCAGTTATTATCATTTCATCATTATTTAAAAAAGAAGAGCCCCAAGGATTATTTAAATTAGCAATCTTTATAAATTTAAAGTTTTCCGAATTAGCTTTTGAAAATGAAAGTATAAAAATAAATAGAAAAAAAAATTTTTTCACTCTAGGATAGCTTTGATCTTCCGCCATCAACTGCAATTATCTGACCTGTAACCCAAGAACTTTCCTCAGTAATCAAAAATTTTGCTAGCGAAGCTGAGTCTTTTCCCTCTCCAATTCTTTTGAGAGGATGTGCTTTAGCAATTCCCTCTGCTAAAACTTTATTCTTTAACATTGGTTCAGCTATTTTTGAATTTGTTAAACTTGGTGCAATACAGTTGACTCTGATATTTGGAGCAAATTCAGCAGCTAATGACACTGTAAGTCCCTCAACAGCTGCTTTTGTAGACGCAATTATTGAATGATTAGTAAAACCTCTTTGAGCTGCAACAGTTGAAAATAATACTACTGACCCCTTGTTTTTTTTTAATGACTCTTGATATCCTTTTATTAAATCTATTGCAGAGTAAAGATTAAGCTTCATACATTTATTTAAATCAGCTTCAGTTATCATTCTGAATGGCTTTAGATCTATTGAACCCACACAGTATGCTATACCTTTAACATCCTCTACGTCTGACTTTAATTTTTCTACAAAACCATCATTTAATACGTTGACTATAGAGTAATCACAGTTAAATTTTTCAGATAAAGATTTGGTCTGATCTTCATCTCTACCCACTAGGTGAATTTCTTTACCTGCTGAGTATAGCTGTTCTGCTAAATTAGATCCTATTGCTCCTGTTGCTCCAACTACTAAATATTTATCTGACATATTTTTTTTGAAGAGTTATATATAGGTTATGAAATTATTTTTTCTACTAGGAAACCAACTATTTGACGAAAAATACTTAGAAAAGTTTAAAAAAGATCATATTTTTTATATGGCTGAGGATTTTCAACTTTGCACTTATGAAAAACACCATAAAAACAAAATCTTACTGTTTCTTTCGTCCATGCGGTCGCATGCAGATAGATTAAAAAAAAGTAAATTTAAAATTGAATATTCAACAATAGAGGAAAAGACATTTAAACTAGACTACACAGAAAAATTAAAAAAAACTATAAAATCAAAAAAAATAAACGAAATTTCTAGCTTCGAAATTGAAGATAAATTTTTTGAAAAAAAAATAAGTCAGTTCACAAAAAAAGAAAATATTAAATGGAATATTGTTCAATCACCAATGTTTTTGAATTCGAGACAAAATTTTAAAAAATATCTATCAAAATCAAAAAAACCTTTTATGGCTGTATTCTATAAAGATACACGAAGAGAATTAAATATTTTAATTAAAAAAGATGGAACTCCCGAGGGAGGAAAGTGGAGTTTTGATGAAGATAATAGGAACAAACTACCTAAAAATATTTCAATTCCAAAATTTCCAAAAATAAAAGAGACATCTCATACAAAAAAATTAAAACACATCATTGAAAAATATTTTAAAGATCATCCTGGTAATGTGGAAAACTTTTGGTTTGCAACTGAATATGAGGATGTTGTTAAACTATTAAATTTTTTTATTAAAGAAAAATCTAATCTGTTTGGCGATTATGAAGATGCTGTTGATCAAAAAGATAATATCTTATTTCACAGTGCTTTAAGTCCTTATTTAAATTTAGGATTAATTACTCCTGAGCTTATATTGAAAAAAATTCTAGATTTTCATAAGAAAAATAAAATTAGATTAAATTCATTAGAGGGATATATCCGTCAAGTAATAGGGTGGAGAGAATTTATGAGAGGTATTTATCAAAGTTATTCTAATGAAATGGAAACGAGAAACTTCTTTAAACAAAATAGAAAAATGAAAAAAAGTTGGTACGATGGATCAACTGGACTTCCACCATTAGATTACGCAATCAAGAACGCGTTAAAATATGGATGGTCACATCACATAGAGAGATTAATGATTTTGTCTAACATTATGAACCTTTGTGAAATTAAACCTAACATCGTTTATAAATGGTTTATGGAAATGTTTGTTGATTCATCTGATTGGGTAATGGTTCCAAATGTTTATGGTATGGGCTTGTTTAGTGATGGAGGTATTTTTGCAACCAAACCTTACATTTGTGGATCTAGTTATTTTATGAAGATGATGGACTTTAAAAAAGGAGAATGGTGCAACACAATGGATGGTTTGTACTGGAGGTTTATCAATAGGAATAGAAATTTTTTTTTAAAAAACCCAAGATTGTCGATGATGGTGAGAATTTTTGATAAAATGAAAGCCGAAAGAAAAAAACTCATATTAGCCGAGGCAGAAAAATTTATAAAACAAAATACAATCCAGTGAAAAAACAAAATCTACCTTCTAAAATATGCCCAATATGTAAAAGATCATTTGCATGGAGACGAAAATGGAAGTTGAACTGGGAACGAGTTAAATATTGTTCTAAAAAGTGTTCGAGATCTTAAGTTAGCAGCAAGAGCAACTACTTTTTTTTTCTTTTTTAATCTTTTCAGGATTATCTTTTTCTATTTTATTTTTAATAACTTTAGATTCTTCAAAAACTTTTTTCTTTAAAATTTTATCCTCTATATAGGCATACAATGAACTAAAACCGAGTTTAGAAGCTCTTTTCTCCTCATAGGCTCTTCTACCTTTTAAGTTTTCGATAATTTCTAATATTTGAGGATTATTCATAGAATTAGTTTATATCACATAAAATTTTTATTACAAAATATGCTCTATAATTTTGGGAATATATTTTTTAAAGTTAAAAAATCCTTTGTTACAATATTTCCACGCGTTTTGATCAATGTTTCTATATAAAAAATGTATTCCTAAATGATTCGAATTTAAAAAATCTAAATTCTCACCTATTGTTGGATATAAACCACAACAATTTTCAATATTTATTATTTCACTAATGTTAATAATTTCACAATCAATAGATTGATCTTTTAACCTTTTTTCTTGATCTTCAATTAACTGAGACTTAAATTTCAATAATTTCTCGCTTAGCTTTATAGATCTACTATCATTTTTATTAGAAACTAAGTAAATTTTCTTAAAGTTTTTATCTTTAAAGTCAGTAATTTCAAACGAGAGATTATTTTCAAAAACCAACAGGTTTTTCTCTTCAACGTTTTGTGGGTTAGTAAAATTTTGTTTTACTATATTATAAGATTTTTCAGATACTTTTGGAGGAGCATTTTCATTTAATTTTATATTTTGAAATCTATTGTTAGTGAATTTTTTAATATTCCATTCACTTGCTAGGTAATGTTTCCCTTGAGTTTGAATACCTGCAACCCATCTCCATCCAAGAGTATTTGATGCAGCATCTCCATCAAAAAGATGCTGCATAAAAAATTCCGCACCTAATTGCCAAGGTAATTCTAAAGTAAAAATCCAAATACTAGCAAACCACATTCTTGTATGATTATGTAAATAATTATTCTCTTTAAGCTCGTTTACCCATTCATTGAAGCAATCTATGTTTGTTTTTCCCTCAATTGCAGATAGGTAATCTTGATTATTTTGAAATTCGTTTTTTATCTTATCTAATTCTAGAAGATAATCTGTCCAAACATTAGGTCTTAATTCTAGCCAACCTTTCCAATATGTTCGCCATAAAACTTCCTGAATAAATTTTTCATTTTTTGAGAAAGAAAATTTACTTAGTGATTTTTTAATCACCTCTTTTTCATTAATTATCCCATGGGTTATATACGGCGACAAACAAGAAACATTTAACCTTTTTTCAGGTCCAAAATCAAAATTTCTCAACCTAGAATATTCTGCAAGATTATTTTCAACAAAATTATCTAATTGATTTATGGCCTTAGCCCTTGAAGCTTCAAACATTGCTTTTAATTATTTCGATTTTTTTTTCTTTAGACCTAATTTATCACTGTGTCTTAACCTTAAAACAACAATCGCTGCAGCAATTAACAAAATTGCAACTGCTTCGTAAACAAGTGCAGTAGGATCCATCTCTTTACCTTGTAAGATAATAAACCGGGCAAGAGCCGTTATCGCAATAAGTAATGGAAGTGTAATACTAATAGACTGTTGGTTCCAAAAAACTCTAACCATTGCTAGTACCTCTAAGTAAAGAAACATTAAAAGTAAATCAGCTAATGTTACCAACTGATTGGTGAACATATTTTTAATTTCTATACCAACAGCAATAACAGTGCTTACTAAAATAATACACATTAAGGCTAGTTGTAAGTTTTTTGTAATATTGTCCATTATTTACCTTTAGTAAATGGTAACCATTTTTCAAATGCTGATTTTAAAGGACCATCATATGGAATTGAATAAGAATTTGGATTCGGACTAGTTAAAACTTCAATACCTTTTGAAAAAATAAAGATAAATACTATTACAAAAACAATTACCATTATTTTAAAAGGATCAAAATTTTTTGTTTGAAAGACACTTGCAGACCTTGCTTCTGCTTTATGGAATTGTTTAAAAGTCATATAGACGGCAAATATTAATCCTATATGAGCCAAAAAAAGACCAGCCCACCCAAATGCAAAAGTTGTATATGAAAAAACATATAAACTAAAAACTGTAGTCCAAATAAAACTTAAAACTAATAAAATTTGTAGTCTAACTGTTTTAGGAAGTGCACGTAGATCATTTTTACTATCATCAAATAAAATATTTGCAGCATCTCTCATCCAATTTTTAATTGATTCCATATATTGAAGATATAATTTTTTAAAATTTAAACAAATGCTAATTTGCCCTAAACTTTACTGTTAACGAAGCTTTTTTTTATGAAAATTGATAAATCTTTCAACGTTAGATTTATTAAATGACTTGTTCTCTTCAAATGAAACTTTCTTCATTGAGTAAGCACTGCTATTAGTAACTCTTGATTGAATTATAATATTCCCTTTATACAATTTAAGCTTGACTGCGCCGTTAACTTTACTTCTTTTTAAATCAACAATTTTCTGAAGTTTAAATCTTTCTTTTGAATACCAGTAACCATTATAAATCAATTCTGCATATCTAGACATAATTCGATCTTTCTTATGCATGGTTACTTTATCTAAAGTAACAGACTCAATTGCTCTATGTGCATTAATTAAAAGAGTACCACCAGGTGTTTCGTATACACCTCTAGATTTGATGCCTAAAAATCTATTCTCAACTAAGTCAACCCTTCCAATTCCATTATTACCTGCGAAATTATTAAGTTTTGACAGTAACTTAGCAGGTGACATTTTTTTTCCATTAATTCCAAAAGGATCACCATTTTTAAAATTTATAGTGACATAAGTTGGTCTATTTGCTGCTTTTTCAGGAGAAACAGTTCTTTGAAAAATAAATTCTGGAGCTGAGTTTCTAGGGTTCTCCAAGACCTTTCCCTCTGTCGAGGTATGGAATAAATTATCATCTACAGAAAAAGGTGGTTCTCCTTTTTTATCATTTGGAATTGGAATATTGTATTTTTTTGCGTAATTAATTAAGTCAGTTCTTGATCTTAATTTCCAAATTCTCCATGGAGCAATAATTTTTATATTTGAACCAAAATAATGATAACCTAATTCAAACCTTATTTGATCGTTGCCTTTTCCTGTCGATCCATGCGAAACAGCATAGGCTTTAAATTTCTTAGCAACTCTTATTTGGTCTTTTGCAATTAACGGGCGTGCAATTGATGTACCAAGTAAATAGACACCTTCATAAATTGCATGTCCTCTAATCATTGGGTAAATGTAATCTTTTACAAAAATATCTTTTAGATCATTTATTATTATTTTTTTTACACCAAGTTTTTTTGCATTTTTAATAATTTTATTTTTATTTATTTCTTGGCCAATATCGGCGGTATAGCATATTACTTCTGCATCATAATTCTCTTGAAGCCACTTTAAAATTATAGAAGTATCTAACCCTCCAGAATAGGCGAGCACTATTCTTTTTTTCGACTTCATGATTTTATGTGCAATTTTTTTTGGCTGAATTGTATGCTTTGGTAAAACCCATCAAAGAATAATGATCAATTGTTTGAGATCCTGATTTATTATATGCAGTAACCATAATTCTTGATGCTTTTTTCATTCTTTTTATAATTCTTTTTTCAATTTTATTGCTTGAAATCCATGCAAAATCTTCTTGTGCAATGTCAAACTTATATTTAGATTTTCCAGATGATGCTATGATTGAATTCTGGCTATTATATTCGTAACCAGATGTAGTGCTTACCTCATCTGAAATTTTATCAGTTGGCCTAAATGTAACAAATAATCTTGCCTCTCTATCTCCCTTTTTTGGAGATTGTAAAACAGGCTTTGATTGAGCAAAACAAATTTTTCCACCTGTATCCAACACTTGAATTACTTCCCAATCTTTAAACTTTCCTATTTTTTTAACTTCTTCAGCAAAACTTGATGAAAATGTAAAAAATAAAATAACAATTGAGTATCTAATTAAGGACATGGATTTGGAAATATTTTTTGAACATTATTTATATCGTTTATTACTTCTTGATCTAAATTGACTTTTACACTTTCTATATTAGTTTTCAACTGATCCATGGTTGTTGCGCCTATGATCACGCTTGTCATAAATTCTTGCTCCTCACAAAATTTAATGGACATTTGACTCATATCTAGACCATATTTTTCACTTATTTTGAAATATTCCTCTACTGCTTTTTCAGTATTGGGCTTTCTATATCTGGTCCAAAAATCATAATCTCTCTCCATTCTCGAGCCCTTTGGCAATCCTCCATTTCTATATTTGCCTGACAAATATCCACTTGCTAAAGGTGAATAGGAGAGACATCCTATCTGTTCTCTAATAGAGACCTCTGCAAGTCCGACTTCATAAGATCTATTAAGTAAACTATAGGGATTTTGAATAGACATCATTCTTGGTAAATTTTTATCTTTAGAAAGTTTAATATAATTCATCACTCCCCAAGGAGTTTCATTTGATAGCCCTACGTATCTGATTTTACCTTTATCAACATATTTTTTTAACTGATTAAGAACGTCTTCAAATTGGTTCCATTCGTTTTCTTTATGCTCATAACCCAATCTTCCAAAGTTATTGACATTTCTTTCTGGCCAATGAAGTTGATACAAGTCTACATAGTCAGTGTTCAATCTTTTAAGACTATCATTAAGCGCATTTTCTAAATTTTTACCTACAAAACTATTTTCACCGTTTCTTAAGTAATCCCTTGATGGTCCAGCAACTTTTGTTGCTAAAATAATATCTTCTCTTTTTTTGTTTTTTTTTAGCCAATTGCCTATGATTTTTTCAGTATGACCGTAAGTTTCTTTTTTCGGAGGAACTGCATAAAGTTCAGCTGTGTCCCAAAAGTTTACGCCCTCAGTTAATGCAAAATCCATTTGTTCAAAGGCTTCCGCTTCCGTGTTTTGCTCCCCCCAGGTCATTGTACCGAGACAAATTGTGCTTACTTTCAGGTCTGTATTTCCTAATTTTTTGTAATTCATTTTTTAAAGTTATTTTTACTTATATTTTGGTGGCTTGAAAATATAGAAATATGATATTATATAAATCGTATGGAATTCAACAAAGAAAATATTTTAAATAAATCTACAACTGCAAAACAAGCTGTTGCAATGGATGAAGGTTTAAGAGCCTACATGTTAAAAGTATATAACTATATGGCTACAGGGGTTCTGTTAACTGGAATTATAGCTCTGTTATCTTTCAAAATGTCGGTTGTTACAGATGCAAATGGTTCAATTGTTGCATTAACTGAATTTGGTAATGCTATATATTTGTCAGGACTAAAGTGGGTAGTAATGCTCGCACCTCTTGCAATAGTTTTTTACATGAGTTTTGGAATAAATAAAATGAGTTCATCAAAAGCTCAAACTACCTTTTGGATATTTGCAGCTTTAATGGGTCTTTCTTTATCCTCAATTCTTTTAGTTTACACAGGTTTAAGTGTTACTAGAGTATTTTTCATATCTTCCGCAACTTTTGGTGCAATGAGTATTTACGGTTACACAACAAAAAGAGATTTAACTAAATTTGGATCTTTTTTGATGATGGGTTTAATTGGAATTATTATTGCTTCACTAGTTAATATTTTTCTTAAATCTTCTATGATGTATTTTGCAATTTCTATAATTGGAGTATTAATTTTCGTGGGCTTAACTGCTTACGATACTCAAAAAATTAAGAATATGTATGTTGCATCAGACTCTGGAGAATTAATGGGTAAAAAAGCAGTTATGGGTGCTTTAACTTTATATTTAGATTTCATTAATTTATTTATAATGTTGCTAAGACTTTTTGGTCAGAGAAGATAGTTAATTTTTTAGTTTTTTCCAATTAGTACTCTTTAATAGATTTTCAAGATCAAAAGAATTTTTTAAGATCTTACCATTTGTATCGGTGATCAAATATCTTAAGTTTTTGCTTGATGGTTTAAAGTTTTTACAAATTTTATAGATGGCATTTTCAGCAGCATTTTTAAAAACACTAAAACTTACTTGTTTGCTAGAAATAGAGAGCCCGTAGTCTCTCCAAGATCCTTCAGATACCATTTTAGCATAGAGATCCAAAATAATTTTCAACTCATTCTTTTCAAAAAAATACTTTATTTCTTCATCTTTTTTTAAGTTATTTACAACAAGTTTTAAGTTTCTATTCATTTAGTTTGTACTTGTTAATAAGACCAATTTGAAAAGCAGTAAAAATAAATGTGATTGGAAGCATTCCCCAAACTTTGAAGTTAACCCAAAACTCCTCTGTTTGCGTTCGCCAAATTACTTCGTTTAATAATGCAAGACCAAAAAAGAAATACATCCATCTATTATTTAAGATTTTCCAGCCTTCATCACTTAATGGTAAAGATTTTCCTAAAATTTTTTTTAAAACAGGCTCATCTGTAAAATATTTTCCGAAAAATAAGGCTAAAGCGAATAAAATATTAATTATTGTGGGCTTCATGTAGATGAAAACTGGATTATCAAAATATATAGTTAAACCTCCAAATAATGTAATTAACACTCCACTTATCAGTGGAACCATTGGAATTTTTTTCTCTAGTATCCAAACTATAAGAACTGCAATTATAGTTGCAACTATGAGTGGAGGTATAGCTATTTTTAAATTTTTATCGTTATTATAATAAAAGAAAAAAAAAATTACTAAAGGTCCAATATCTGTAATAAATTTTAAGAAAGATTTATTCACTGCTACATATTATCAGATTAATAAAACAATCATATTTTTTTTATTGATTTTTTTTTTCAAATATCCATATTTGTTTAGTGAGCATTCAAAAAGCTAAATTTTCAATAGGTGATGTAGTGAAACATAAGCACTTCGAATTTAGAGGTGTAATTTATGATGTAGATTTTGAATTTAATAATTCAGAAGAATGGTATCAATCAATACCCAAAAATGTTAGACCTAGAAAAGATCAGCCTTTTTATCATCTACTAGCTGAAAATGATGAAATTACATATGAAGCATACGTGTCAGAACAAAATCTTTTAACGGATGACTCGGAAGAACCCATTAAACATCCATTGATAAATGAGATTTTTTCGGGGAAAAAAGGCTCAAGTTATTTTAAACCTTCAAATTAATCGAAAGCCTACTTTTTAACACATTTTATACAAACAGAAGTCATAACTTATAAATATAATCAACTTATATCTGGCTGAGAATGCTTATTAATTCCATTTTTATCTCCCTCAGTATTCTCGGTCAGACGATTTATCAAAATTTATATCGATTATTTATGTTATAAAAACTCATGTTAAATTATTTTAATCCTAGTAACACTTTGAAGGTTATCAACAAGCTTCAGAAATTTATTTTTGCATTATTTATTGCAGTTTTAATTCTCGGACTGTTTGAGGCTTTGGTACTTTCTCCTGAGGATTATAAACAAAGTGACTCTGTGAGGATAATGTATGTTCATGTTCCTGCAGCTTGGATTTCAGTTGGCATATTTTCTGTTATATCAATCTTATCTTTTGGAATTTTAATTTTTAAAAATAAAAATTTTATTTTAATTTCTAAAAGTTTAGCACCATCTGGCTTTGTATTTAATATTATTGCATTAGTTACAGGCTCAATCTGGGGAAAGCCCACATGGGGTACCTGGTGGGCTTGGGATGCTAGAATTACATCAATGTTACTTCTCGCTGTATTTTACTTGATGTTCATGCTGAGTTGGAAAATTTTTGAGGATGAAAAGAAATCAATTAAACTTAGTTCATACATTGCAATTTTTGGATTAATAAATGTTCCAATAATTAAATTTTCTGTTGACTGGTGGTCAACTTTGCACCAACCGTCTTCTATAAATGTATTTAAGGAAACTACTATTCACTCAACTATGCTTATGCCATTAGGTATAATGACTGCGGCATTTGCACTTTTCTCAATTTTAATATTTTTAATGAAATATCATACAGAACTGCTAAAGATTAAAAATAAAGGATTAGATAGATTATGATAAGTGAAATTTTAAACATGAACGGATACGGTTTATATGTTTGGTCATCTTTTATGTTTACTTTGTTAAGTTTTGGTACTTTATATTTCGTAACTAAAATTCAGCTAAATAAAGAGTTAAGGAACTTTGAAGCTAAATTTAAAAATTTAGATATTGACAAAGCTGAAATTGCAAAAAAGCAAGAAATTTACAGAGGAATTTTATCAAGTACTTCAACATCTAAAATTTAACTTTAGATTTTCATGTATGGTAAAAAAGTCAAGATACGAGCTTTTTTCATTATTTTAGTATTCACTTCAGCAATTCTTATCACTTTTTTGGTGATAAATTCATTAAAAGAAAATGTTGTATTTTTTAAATCACCGACTGACATTAATAATTTAAATCAAATAGAAAGTAAAAAAATAAGAGTTGGTGGGATGGTTAAAAAAAACTCAATAGAAATTGAAAATAAAAATTTAAAATTTGTAATTACTGATTTTAAAAATGAGATAATTGTAACTTTTAGTGGAGCTGTACCAAACTTATTTGAGGAAGGAAAAGGAGTAGTTGCAGAGGGATATTTAGAAGATAGAAAATATTTAAAAGCAGAAAAAATTTTAGCAAAACATGATGAAAATTATATGCCTCCAGAGGTTAAAGAGGCAATGCAAGGAAATTAGAAATGATTAATCAAATCGGAGCTTATTCACTATATATCTGTTTATTTGTATCTGTATACTTAATATTAAAATCATATATTTCCTCAAAAAATTTTGACAAAAAAATTGATCAAACATTTTTTGCAACTTTGTCAGTACAACTATTAATGACAATTTTAAGTTTTTTTACCCTAGTTTTTGCTTTTGTTTTTTCTGACTTTTCAAATATTACAGTGTTCAATAATTCCCATACGTTAAAACCTCTTTTTTATAAAATATCCGGTACCTGGGGCAATCATGAGGGAAGTCTACTGTTGTGGTTATTAGTGCTAACTTTCTTTTTGTTCATTTTTTTTGTTACCTCAAAAAAGATGAATGTAAGATATAGAATTCTAACGATTTTATTTCAGGAAATTATTATTTTAGGTTTTTTACTCTTCATTCTTTTTACATCAAATCCATTTTTAAACATTTTTCCAATACCTGATGAAGGTTTAGGTTTAAATCCAATTTTGCAAGATCCAGCGCTGGCTATCCATCCACCGCTTTTATATGTAGGTTATGTTGGAACCTCTATAATTTTTTCTGCATCATTAGCAGCTTTAATTACTAAAACTGTAGACAATGTTTGGGCATCTCATATTAAAAATTGGATTTTAATATCTTGGATATTCTTATCAGTTGGAATACTTCTAGGATCTATATGGGCTTACTATGAATTAGGATGGGGTGGTTTTTGGTTTTGGGACCCAGTCGAAAATGTTTCATTGATGCCTTGGTTTTGTTTGACTGCATTGCTTCATTCAATAATAGTTCTTAAAAATAGAAATGTTTTTCATTCTTGGACTGTAATTTTATCAATCACAACATTTTCATTAAGTATGAGTGGAACATTTTTAGTAAGATCAGGGATACTCAATTCAATTCACACATTTGCTAATGATCCATCCAGAGGAGTGTTTATACTAACATTCCTATTATTTCTTGTTTTACTGGCTGTTTTTATTTTCTTTTTTAATCAAAAAAATTTTCCAGATACATACCAAAGATCATTTTTGGTTAGTAGAGAGACAAGTATATTAATCAATAACTGGTTTATGATGTTTTTTTTATCAGTAGTATTAGTCGGGACAGCATATCCAATTTTTCTTGAAGTTATTAATGACGCTAAAATTTCGGTAGGACCACCATTTTATCATAAATTAATCGTTCCATTTCTTATACCTTTTTTATTTTTTATGGCATTAGGACCAAATATAAAATGGATAAAAGATAAAATAAAAAAACTAAATATATCACAAATTATTTTTTTAATTTTATCTTTTGTAATTTCCTTTTTTATTGTTTTAAATACTAATACAAATTATTTGTTCTCAACTTTGTTATTCACATTCAGTTTTTATTTATTTTTTAATGTAATAAATAGTTTTCAAAAAAAAAATTCTAATTTATCTCAAAAAGTTTCCCATCTTGGTTTCAGTATTTTTATGCTTAGTATTCTATTCAATGGTATTTTATCTAAAGAAAATTCGGCAAACATGAAGGTTGGTGATGAAATTAATTTTTTAAATAAAAAATTAATTTTCGAGAATGTAAAAGTTGAAAGTGATTCAAATTTTAAAAAATTAGTAGGTGAATTCAAACTTAATGACAATGGAAAAATTATTCATTTTAAACCAGAAATTAGAGTTTATAGCCAACCCGAAACTATCACAAGTGAAGCAGATATTTCATCAACACTATTTTCAGATAATTTTTTAGTTTTCAGCCTTATTAAAAATGATGGTTTTTTTAATGTTAGATACCAACACAAACCTTTAATGATTTGGATCTGGATATCAGTATTATTGATGTCACTTGGGGGTGTATTCAGCTTCTTTAAATTAAATGAAAAATAATAAGATTTTTTATTTTATTGTAATTTTAATAGTAGCAATCTTTTTTGTTTTGCTTCTAGGTTTGAAAGAAGAAAAAAATTATTCCCCACAGCCAGAAACTAAAAAATTAAATAATTCAATTTCACTCCAAGAGCTTTATTCAGGAAAAAATATTTTTCTTAATGATTTATTGCTAGAAAATGAGTTAAATTTAATTAATATTTGGGCCTCATGGTGTTTGCCATGTAAAGCTGAACATCCTTACTTGATAAATCTGAATGAGAGATTTGACATAAATTTAATAGGCATAAACTATAAAGATAACTTAGATAATTCAAAAAAATTTCTATCTGATCTTGGAAACCCATACGATGAGGTTTTGGTAGATAGTGATGGAATAAAATCAATTGAGCTTGGTGCTATAGGTGTTCCTGAAACATACTTGATTAATAATGAATTTAAAATTATCAAAAAATTTATTGGACCATTAGACCAAGATGATTATGAAAATATAATTAGTTTAATTAAAAAATGAAAAAAATTATTTTAACGGTCTTAATATTAATAATAACCACTTTCTATTCTAATATCTCTTTTGCAGATCAAAATAAGAATATTGATCACATAACCAAGAATTTACGATGTTTAATTTGCCAAGGTCAATCTGTTTATGATTCTCAATCAGATTTTGCATTGAGTATGAAAAAATTAATTCATATTAAAATTAAAGAGGGAAATACCGAAGATGAGATATACAAATTTTTAAAAGAAAAATATGGTGAGTGGATTGTTTATGAGCCAGAAGTGAATAAAAATACAATTTTTTTATGGGGATTACCCCTTATTTTATTTATTTTTGGTGGTCTTTTAATTATTAGAAAAGTAACTATAAAGTAACTCAATTTACCATGAGATCAATAATTAGCTTTGTTATTTTTTGTGTTTTATCGTTTCCAAATTTTGTGAATGCTGAAAATTCTGGAAGCAAATGGAGCTTTTACACAGGTATGTTTGATTTCAGTGATGATGGAAAAAAATCAAATCTGTTTGGAATTCAACATATAAATGAGGATTTATATAGAGAAACTTCTTTTGGTACCCTTCAGCCTGTGACTGGTGCATTCATAACAGCTGATAATGCTACATATATATATACGGGTTTTCAAATTCCAAAGAAAAACGGATCTTTCACGTTCACACCAAGCTTTACCCCTGGACTTTATGATGAGGGAGATGGAAAAGATTTAGGACATGCGATAGAATTTAAAACAGAAATTCAGATATCTTTTGAGATATCTAATCAAAGTGAAATCGGTTTATCTTATAATCATATCTCTAACGCTAGCCTAGGTGATAAAAATCCAGGCGCTAATAGTTATATGTTTAATTTTATAAAAGTTTACTGATAGATTCCTAAGATATGAGAGTTAAAGATTGCTATAATTTTGAAGATTTTAGAAAACTTGCAAAAAGCAAGTTACCAGCCCCAATTTTTCATTATATTGATGGAGGTGCAGATGATGAAGCAACTCTTAAAAGAAACACAAATGCTTTTAATGATTGTGACTTAGTTCCAAGTATTTTAACAAGTGTTGGAGAACCTGATCTGAAGACAGAAATTTTTGGTAGAAAAATTGATATGCCTATTTTTTTATCTCCAACAGCAATGCAAAGTTTATATCACCCGGATGGCGATAAAGCATCAGCCAGAGCAGCAGAAAAATTTAACACAATGTATAGTATGTCTACCATGGCTTCATTCTCAATTGAGGAAATTGCAAATGTTTCAAGTGGGCCAAAATTATTTCAACTCTATATTCATAAAGACAAATCTTTTACTGATGATCTAATTGATAGATGTAGAAGAGCAAACTTTGATGGACTATGTTTGACTGTAGATACCTTAGTTGCGGGTAATAGAGAAAGAGATCACAGAACTGGATTTACTACACCACCTAAATTTACTTTGGAAAGTTTGATGAGTTTTGCAATGAGACCTCAATGGGTTTTAAATTATTTAACAAATAAAAAGTTTGAATTAGCAAATATCAAACATAAAACAGACAAGGGTACAAATATCGCTAAATCTGTCATTGATTATATTAATGAGCAATATGATCCAAAGATGAATTGGGGCGATGCAGAGTATTGTATTAAGAAATGGAATGGACCATTTGCTTTAAAAGGTGTTATGTCAGTTGAGGATGCTAAAAGAGCTGTAGATATTGGATGTACTGCAATAATGATCTCAAATCATGGTGGTAGGCAATTGGATGGATCAAGATCTCCATTTGATCAAGTCAAAGCAATTGCAGATGCTGTGGGTGATAAGCTGGAGATAATACTAGATGGTGGGGTAAGAAGAGGAACACATGTGTTAAAAGCCCTTGCGGCAGGCGCAAAAGCATGTAGTTTTGGTAAAGCTTTCCTTTTTAGCCTTGGAGCCGGAGGTCAAGTAGGTGTAGAAAGATTGCTACATAATATGCAAGCTGAAATTAGAAGAAATATGATACTAATGGGCTGCAAAAATTTATCAGAATTAAACCAGGACAAAATAATATATAGGAGATAGATTATGGAAATGAAATTAGCTGCGAGTTTAAATAGATTAGGTACAGAAACTGCATTTAGTGTCTTAGCTGAGGCTAAAAAACTAGAGGCGAAAGGTCATCCCATGATCCATCTTGGACTTGGACAACCAGATTTTAAAACTCCTAAGCATGTTGTAGATGCTGCAAAAAAAGCGTTGGACGATGGACACCATGGATATGTAATGTCAAATGGAATACCTGAGTGCAGACAAGCTGTAACTAGATGGATTAAAAAAAGATACAATGCAGACGTTGATTTTGAAAGAATATTAATTATGCCAGGTGGTAAACCTACCATGACATATGCAATCCAGTGTTTTGGAGAACCAGGTGCAGAGATAATACATCCGACACCAGCTTTTCCTATTTATGAGTCTATGATAAATTATACTGGATCCACACCAGTTCCTTATGATCTTACAGAAGATAAAGATTTAAAATTCAATGCAGATAAAATTTTATCTCTGATAACTGCTAAAACAAGACTTTTAATTTTAATCAATCCAAATAACCCCACTGGAAGTTTTGTTGAAAAACCCGAAATAGATAAGCTTGCTAAGGGGTTAGAAAAATTTCCACATGTAACAATTTTAAGTGATGAAATTTATAGTAGACAGATTTTTGATAATAAGGAAATGCCTACATTTTTCAATTATCCAGAATTAAGAGACAGATTAATAGTATTAGAAGGATGGAGCAAAGCATACTCAATGACTGGTTGGAGGTTAGGTTGGAGTTTTTGGCCTGAACATTTAGTTGAACATGTAAATAAACTTCTAATTAATAGTGTTTCATGTGTTAATGCAGCAGCTCAATTTGCTGGAATAGCAGCTTTAGATGGCCCGGATGACTCTATACATGAAATGATGGAAAAATTTACTGCGAGAAGAAAATTAATCCATGAAGGTCTAAATAGTTTGCCAGGTGTTGAATGTAGTCTACCAGGTGGCGCTTTTTATGCATTCCCTAAAGTTACTGGAACCGGAATGAATGGTGCGGAGTTTTGTCAAAAAGCAATGCATGAAGCTGGAGTTGCAATAGTACCAGGAACAGCATTTGGAAAAAGTTGCAATGAATACGTCAGATTTAGTTTTGCGGCATCTAGAGATAATATCTCTCAAGCTTTAGAAAATATCAAAAAAATGCTTGGATAATTCATGACTGAATTAGCTTTACCAAAAATTGATAAAGATACAATTTCAAGGAAAGATCAAATCGTTTCTCATCTTAAAAAATTTACTAAAGATGAAAATATTCTTAGTGAGAATGAGGAGATTAAACCATATGAAACTGATGGTTTGGCTGCTTATAAACAAACCCCACTAGCAGTTGTTTTACCAGAAAATACAAAAGAGGTAAGTGAAATATTAAAATTCTGTAATGAGAAAAACATAAAAGTAATCCCTAGAGGTGCAGGAACAGGTTTGTCCGGTGGTGCACTACCCCTTCAAGATGCAATTTTGCTAGGTCTTGGAAAATTTAACAAAATTCTTGAAATAGATTTTGAAAATAAATGTGTGGTGACACAACCTGGTGTTACAAATCTTGGTATTACACATGCCGTCCAACATAAAGGATATTATTATGCTCCAGATCCTTCAAGTCAGTTAGCATGTTCAATTGGAGGAAATGTAGCTGAAAACTCAGGTGGCGTTCATTCTTTAAAATATGGAACAACTACAAATAATATTCTTGGTGTTGAAATGGTGATGATGGATGGAACTATTACCAGAATTGGTGGTAAGACTTTAGATCAAGAAGGATATGATTTATTAGGGCTAGTATGTGGATCTGAAGGGCTACTAGGAGTAATTACAGAAGTAACAGTAAAAATTTTAAGAAAACCTCAATCTGTGAGAGCCGCTTTAATTGGTTTTCCTACGGTCGAAGATGGAGGTAATTGTGTTTCTGATATTATATCAAGTGGGATTGTACCTGCTGGAATGGAAATGATGGATAAAGCTTTGATTGATGCAACGGATAAATTTTCAAAAGCTGGTTATCCAAAAGACGCAGAAGTTTTAATGATTGTTGAGCTTGATGGTACCAAATCTGAAGTTGACGGTCTTTTAAATAAAGTAAGTGAGATTGCTAAACAAAATAACTCTAATAGTATGAAATTAAGCAATAATGAAAAAGAAAGATTAGCTTTTTGGTCTGGAAGAAAAGCTGCTTTCCCAGCTTGTGGAGCAATGGCCCCAGATTATTATTGTATGGATGGCTCTATTCCAAGAGGGAAGCTGTCATTAATTTTAAAAGAAATAAATGAGCTGTCAAAAAAATATAACTTAGCTGTGGCAAACGCTTTTCACGCTGGAGATGGAAATTTGCATCCTCTTATAATGTTTGATGGTAGTGATAAAGAACAGTTGAGAAAAACCGAAGAATTTGGTGCAGAGATTTTAAAAGCTTGTGTAAAACATGGTGGAGCATTAACAGGAGAACACGGTGTAGGAATTGAAAAAAGAGAATTAATGTGTGAGTCATTTAACAATGACGATATTCAACAACAATTGAATATTAAAAATTCTTTAGATGAAAAAAATCTTTTAAATCCAGGAAAGGTTTACCCGATACTAAGGAAATGTGCAGAGGAAGGAAGAGTCCATGTCCACAGAGGAGAAGAAAAATTCCCAGATCTCCCTAGATTCTGAAATATTAAGTCCAAGTACTGAAAAAGAGGTATCAGAAATAGTAAGAGAAATTTATTCGAAACAACTACCTATAGAGATTTCTGGAACAGGAACAAAAAAAGGTTTTGGTTATAATTTACAAACTGCTAAGAAACTAAGTCTTTCAAAACTTTCTGGGATTATTGATTACAAGAAAGAGGAACTCTACATCAAAGTTAAAGCAGGAACTCCCATTCAAGATATTGAAAAAATATTAGATGAAAACAATCAAGAGCTAGCATTTGAACCAATTGATTTTGGATACATGATAAATGGTCAATCGAATAAAGGGACTATTGGTGGCTATGTAGCGTGTAATTTTGCTGGATCGAGAAGATTTAAAGTTGGAAGTGTTAGAGATCATATTTTAGGTTTCAAAGGAGTAAATGGAAAAGGTGATATTATAAAGTCTGGTGGGACTGTAGTTAAAAACGTTACCGGTTATGATCTTTCAAAATTAATATCAGGTTCGTTTGGAACACTTGTTGTTTTAACTGAAATAACATTAAAAGTTTCACCAAAAAAACAATCTCAAATTACGGTTATTGTTTATTCTGATGAAATTAAAAAAATATCAAATTTATTTGATAAAATTCTAAGCTCAAGTAATGAAGTTTCAGCAGCAACATTCATACCTGAAGAACCCAGTAATAAAAACTATGAACATACAAAAAATAAAATTTTCAAATTTAATGATCTGGATCAAGAAGGTTCTTTTTTAGCTTTTAGAATTGAAGGAGACAAGAGATCAATTGATGAGAGATTAAAAGAGCTAAAAATAGAGTTAGATTTATCAAATTTCAAAAGTTCAATATTAGACGTTCACCAATCAATACCTTTCTGGAAAAAAGTCAATAATTTGGAGTTATTTAGTGGAACAAAAAATAATGTTTTGAGAGCTGTTATGCCTCCTGCCAAATGTGAGACATTTAGTAAATTTCTTAATAAAAATTATAAATATTACATTGATTGGTGTGGATCATTGTTTTGGATTGAGGTTCTCGACAGAGACGATGAAAAAATTAACAAAATAAAAAATTTTATTGTTGAAAATAGTGGATATCTAACAATTGTTAAAAAATCCGAAAATTTTGATTTTCAAGACACTTTGTTTACTATCGATAATATAAGATTGATGATATCAAAAAAAATAAAAGAGAGTTTTGATCCAAAAAAATTATTTAACCCAGGAAGAATGTATAGAGATTTATAATGCAAACTAATTTTTCAGAAAATCAACTTAAAGACAAAGATAATCAGTCAACAGAAAAAATATTTCAAAAATGTGTGCACTGTGGGATGTGCAACGCAACTTGTCCCACTTATGGAATATTAGGTGATGAACTAGATGGACCAAGAGGAAGAATTTATCTAATTCAAGATATGTTGGAAAACGAGAGGAAACCTTCAAAAAAAGTTGTTAAGCATATAGATCGTTGTCTATCATGTTATAGCTGCATGACGACTTGCCCAGCTGGTGTTAATTATATGCATGTGATTGATCATGGTAGAAAATATATTGAAAAAAATTATGACAGACCTTTATTTGATAAAATTTTAAGAAATTTTTTATCAAAAGTTCTTCCGAATACTCAATATTTTAAATTAACAAGTTATCTAGTTAAGATCGGAAAATTATTTAAATTTTTATTTCCGAAGAAAATAAAAGATATGATGGAATTGATGCCAACTTCATTTCCAGAAAAAACCATCAAAGTAAAGGAAATGTATCCAGCAAATGGAAAAAAAATCGCAAGAGTAGCCTTGCTGACTGGATGCGTGCAAAAAGAATTATCGCCACAAATAAACGAGTCCACAATAAGAATATTAAATAGACATGGCGTTGAAGTTGTTGTTCCAAAAAAAATTAGATGTTGTGGCTCATTAAATCATCATTTAGGTAAAGAGGACGATGCAAATATTGATTTTATAAATAATATTGAAACTTGGTATGAAGAACATAAAAAGGGAAATCTTGATGCAATATTATCTAATACTTCTGGATGTGGAACTACTTTAAAAGACTATGGATTTATATTTAGAAATGACAAAAAATTAAAAGCTAAAGCAAAAACAGTATCTGAGTTAAGCAAAGATGTTACTGAATATTTATCAGAAAACTTAAAACTAAATATACAAAAGAAAAATAAGAAATATAAAATTGCTTATCATTCTGCATGTTCAATGCAACATGGTCAAAAGGTTCATAATGAACCGATTAGCTTACTTCAAAAAACTGACAATGATATTATGGAAATACCTAATGGACACCTTTGTTGTGGTTCTGCTGGAACTTATAACATTCTGCAATCAGAAATCGCGAAAAATCTTTTAAAAGATAAAGTTAAAAATATAGAGAGTACAAATCCACAGATTATATCTACTGGAAATATAGGTTGCATAACCCAAATATCTAATGGTACCAATATACCAATTTTACATACTATAGAACTGCTGGATTGGTACACTGGTGGTCCTAAACCAAAAATTTTGAACAAAGTTTAATATGAAAAAAATTCTAGTAACAAGAAAACTGCTTAGATCTTGTGAAGATAAAGCATTAAAAAGTTTTGATGCTAATTTAAACTTGAATGACGAATTATATTCTCAAAAAAAATTAATTGAAATGAGTGAAGGAAAAGATGGAATATTATCCTCATTAACAGATAAACTTGATGCTGAGACAATAAATAAATTACCAGAAACTATAAAAATTATTTCAAATTTTGCAGTTGGTTTTGGAAATATAGATTTGGAGGCAGCTAAGGCGAGAGGAATAGCGATTACAAATACACCTGACGTCTTAACAGATGCTACAGCTGAAATTGGAATCTTGTTAATACTTGGAGCATGCAGAAGAGCATCAGAGGGAATAGAATCTGCTAAAGAAAGCAACTGGAAGTGGTCTGCAGATTACTTAATTGGAAAGCAACTAACGGGCGCAAGACTCGGAGTACTAGGCATGGGAAGAATTGGTCAAAAGATTGCAAAAATTGCAAAGTCTTTAGGAATGATAATACATTATCATAATCGGTCAAAATTATCTGAGGAGAAAGAACATGGTGCTGTTTATCATGATAATTTAAAAAGTTTGTTGTCAGTATCTGATGTTTTATCTATTTGTTGTCCAGCTTCAAAAGAGACAATTGATATGATTAACAAAGAGACCATCGAGTATCTGCCAAAAGGCGCAGTTGTCACTAACGTTGCAAGAGGAGATATTGTAGAGGATGAAGCTTTGATAGATGCACTTGAAAGAAGAAAAGTTTATGCAGTTGGTTTAGATGTCTACAAAAATGAACCAAATTTAAATCCAGGTTATCTTAAATATAAGAGTGCTTTTATTCTTCCCCATTTAGGAAGCGCTACAAAAGAAACAAGAACTGCTATGGCTAATCTTGCAATTGATAACATTGATGAGTTTTTCAAAACGGGAGACTGTAAGAATAAAGTGAATTAGGACTTTTTGACCTGATTATACAATCTCAAATTGTATTTAATTAAAAATCTAATCGATTTTAGAATGACTCTAACAAGTTTACATGTTTAAATCTTGAAAGTTAATTAACTTAAAGAGGAGAAATAAATGGTTAAAGAAAAAAAACCTTTGAAGGGTAAAATTCCTTCAAGACGTAAGTTCTTTAAAACGGCAGCAGCAACTGGTGCAGCAGCAACAGCAGCAGTGGCAATGCCTAATCTTGCATTGGGAGGTGGTCATACTACTCTGAAAATGCAAGCAGCTTGGCCTAGTGGAGCAAACATCTTTTTCGAAATGGCAGGAGACTATGCGAAAATGGTTGATCAGATGTCAGGCGGAACATTAAAAATTGACTTACAACCAGTTGGAGCTGTTGTTAAAACTTCCGAAATTGGACAAGCAGTAAGTTCTGGAGTACTTGATATGGGTCACTGGGTGACTGCATATTGGTATGGAAAAAACCCTGCAGCTTCATTATTTGGAACTGGACCATCATACGGTATGTCATCACAAGAAGTTATGGGATGGATGGAATATGGTGGAGGAAGAGCTCTATACGAAGAAACTTTAGCAAAAGTTGGTTTTGACTATGTTGGTTTCTTTCATATGCCTATGCCAGCTCAACCATTCGGATGGTTTAAAAAGAATGTAACTAAAGTATCCGACGTTAAAGGAATGAAGTACAGAACAGTTGGTCTTGCAACTAACGTTCTTACTGCAATGGGAATGGTCGTAAGACAGTTACCAGGTGGAGAAATCCAACCAGCAATGAAAACTGGTTTGATTGATGCAGCTGAGTTTAACAACCCAACTTCAGACTCTCAGTTTGGTATGCAGGATGTATCTAAGCACTATCACTTAGGTAGTTTCCACCAATCACAGGAGATGTTTGAAATTCCTATTAACAAAAAATCATACAACAACCTTTCGCCTGCACATCAAGCAATTTTGAAAAATGCTGCTTATGCTGCAAACACTGATAACTACTTTAAAGCTTTAGTGAGATATTCAGCTGACTTATCTAAGTTAATGAATGAGCATAAAGTAAATGTATATCAAACTTCAGATGCAATTCTTTCTGAGCAGTTAAAAGGTTGGGACAAAGTAGTCGGTGACTTTTCTGGAAAAGATCCATTCTTCAAGAAAATCATAGACTCACAGAAAGCGTATGCTAAGAGAGTAATGAAGTACTTGCTGATGAATCAGCCTAATTACAAACTTGCTTACGAAAATGAGTTTGGTCCAATAGCAAAAGTAAAAATCTAATAATTTTTAATAAATTAGAAAAAAAAGGGGGGCTTTTTAGCCCCCTTTTTGTTATTACTTAGACAGTTTTTATGAGATCATTTATCAAGTTTGCAGATCAATTAAGTACATCAATGGGTAAGGCATTTTCATGGTGTATTGTAATTTTAATGTGTGGAACTTGTTATGAGGTGGTTATGGCATATGCATTTAATGCTCCCACATTATGGAATTTTGATTTTAGTCTTCAAATGTATGGAGCCATTTTTATGATGGCAGGTGCTTATACTTTGTCGACCGAAGCTCATGTAAGAGGTGATGTAATTTACCGACTATTCAAACCCAGAACTCAAGGTTGGATTGATCTAATTTTATATTTTGTATTTTTCTTTCCAGGTGTTTTGGCTCTAGCATTTTATGGGTACGAATATGCATCTATGGCTTGGAAAATAAAAGAGACAAGTTGGAATAGTCCAGCACAAATTCAAATTTATATGGCAAAATCTTTGATACCACTTTCTGGTTTACTATTAATCATTCAAGGAATAAGTGAGGTATTCAGATCAATCATTTGCATTCAAACTGGTCATTGGCCCGCAAGATTGGTTGTTGCCGAGGAGACAGAAAAAATTTTAATGAGAACAACTCAAGACGAGGATCAAAAAGATGTTATTTAGTCTAACAAATCCTGAAATAGCTATCTTGATGATGGGTATATTTTTATTTGCAGTGCTTTTAGGTTTTCCAATTGCTTTTACCTTAATGGCAATGGGAATTGGTTTCGGTTATTTTGCATATTACGATCCATCAAGAATGGATCATTTGTTGGATAACAGGATATTTCAATTATTTGTTCAAAACACATATTCCGTAATGGACAATACAGTGCTTACCGCCGTCCCCTTATTTTTATTTATGGGTTATCTAGTTGAAAGAGCAGGAATTGTAGCAAGATTATTTAATGCAATTAGACTAGCTTCACATGGTTTGCCAGCTTCAATGGCTGTAGCTGCTCTTGTCACTTGCGCATTATTTTCTACAGCCACAGGAATTATCGGTGCAGTAGTTACATTAATGGGACTACTTGCATGGCCTGCAATGATAAGAGCAGGTTACGACAAAAAATTTGCATCGGGAGTAATATGTTCGGGTGGTTGTTTAGGTATTTTAATTCCTCCAAGTATTATGCTTATAGTTTACGCAGTAATTGCTCAATTATCTCCTCTTAGATTATTTGCAGCAGCGATATTTCCTGGATTAATGTTGGCAGGACTTTATATAATTTATGCAATAACTAGGGCGTACTTTAATCCATCCATTGCACCTAAGCCTCCAAAGGAGGAAATACCACCAAGAGCAGTGATATTAAAAGAGGTTTTAGTTTCATTTGTACCATTATTTTCACTAATAATATTAGTTTTAGGTACTATTCTTGCAGGTCTTGCAACACCAGCAGAGGCTGCAGCGGTGGGAGCTCTTGGATCTTTAGTCCTATCTTTAATTTATAAGTCATTAAAATGGAAAAGTTTTAAAGAGTCTGTTTTCCTTACAGCAAAAACAACCGCAATGATAATGTGGTTGTTTGTAGGATCATGGACTTTTGCAGCAGTGTTTTCTTATTTGGGTGGTCATGAAGTTTTTGAACACTTTTTTAAATCTATGAATTTAGCTCCTTGGCAGTTTTTAGTGATAACTCAAATAATTATTTTTATTCTAGGATGGCCTTTAGAATGGACAGAAATTCTAATTATTTTTGTACCTATTTTCCTTCCACTGGTAGAATTTTTTGGTGTTAATCCGTATTTCTTTGCTATGTTGATTGCATTAAACTTGCAAACATCTTTCTTAACACCCCCCATGGCAATGTCTGCATATTATCTTAAAGGTGTACAAACAAAAAATGTAGAATTATTGGAAATATTTAAAGGTATTATGCCATTTTTAGGAATAGTGATTTTTGCAATGGTATTGATGTATATTTTTCCAGGTATAGCCTTATGGCTTCCTGATGTACTTTTTGCCGATTAAAGAAAAAATTGATGAATGAAATATTTTCACAGAGTGTAGAAAACCTTGCTTTAAAAATAAAAAATTCAGAATTAACCTCAGTAGAACTATGTGAAAAATATATTGAAAGAATCGATGAATTTGAAAAAGAAGTAAAAGCTTGGGCATTTTTTGATAAAAAAATTTTATTAGAGAAAGCTAAAGAGGCAGACGACTACAGAAGATCAGGTAAACCAATTGGCTTCCTACATGGTATACCTGTAGCTGTTAAAGATATTATTGGAACAGTTGAGATGCCAACTGAATGCGGCACAAGCATAAGGAAAGGCAAATCTTACTCACAAAATGCAGAAATCATTGATTTATTGATTTCGGAAGGAGCTATTGTAATGGGCAAAACTGCAACTTCAGAATTAGCTTTTCTTGGACCTCCAAAAACTACGAACCCACATGATTATACTAGAACACCAGGTGGTTCTTCCAGTGGATCGGCTGCATCAGTTGCATCATATATGGCACCCCTTTCAATTGGATCTCAAACAGGTGGATCAGTAATCAGACCTGCTTCTTACTGTGGTGTAGTAGGCTATAAACCAACTTATGGCTTAATATCAAGAAATGGTGTTTTAAGAACCTCTCAAACTTTAGATCATATTGGTATGTTTGGAAGAAATGTAGAAGACGTTGCTTTATTGGCCAAAGCTTTAATTAAGAAAGACAAACAGGATCCAGCTTCAATACACTATTCATCAGAGAATATTCTAGCAGAGACAAAAAAAGGCCCATTATTTGAACCAAAATTTATATTTTATAAAACAAATCACTGGAAGATGATTGAAAAAAAATCTAGAGATGCTTTTGAATATTTTATTAAATCTTTTAAAAACATTGAAGTTTTTGATACTCCGTCTTACTTCAAAGATATACATAAATATCATCAAGTAATTCACGAAACAGACTTAGCAAACAATTTTTCAATTTATTATAAAAAGTTTAAATCTAAATTGTCTAAATACATGCAAGATGCAATTTCTAGAGGAAATAATTACTCTGCAAAAGAATATGCAGAGGCTATTGATTTTAGGAAACAAAGTTATGAATCTTATAAAGAAGTTTTTGAGGATTACCATGGGGTGCTAATGCCGTCCAGTCCAGGGGTCGCACCTAAAGGATTAAAAAGCACAGGTACTGCAGAATTTAATAAGGTTTGGTCTTATCTTGGTACGCCTTGTATTTCTCTTCCTTTACTTGAAGGTGAAAATAAATTACCATTGGGTGTTCAATTAATCGGTGATAAATATGATGATCACAGATTTTTAGGAGTCGCTAGATGGCTAGAGAAGGAATGTGAAGATTAATTATGAATAAATTAACAACAGTTATTGGAATTTCGTTTGCTCTATTCTTTTTAGTTGGCTTAGCTACTACTCTTACTAGATCTATGATGATAACTTTTTTAGATGTATTACCTGTATATATCTTTATGGGTGCAGCAATTATAATGATGATTTACGAAGCTTTTTTTGACAAGCAATAAATCTCTAAATTTAAACATATCATCTTAAAAATAAAAATTAAAATATAAGAAATAAAGATGAACAAACAAAATCTTTTTCCTTATCTATTACTTTTTATTCAACCAATTTTTATGGCAAGCAACTTAATAGTTGCTCGTGGGGGTGTTGAGTTTATACCTCCAATTTCATTAGCATTTTGGAGGTGGTTTTTTGTTTTTTTAATTCTGTTATCCTTTACTTTTTTTTATATTAAAAGAGAAATTAGGATCATAAAAAAAGAAATCTGGAAACTTTTATTTTTAGGCTCAATGGGCTGTGGTGTATGTGGTGCCTTCCCTTTTATAGCTGGAAAAACAACTACGATAATTAATATGGGAATTATTTATACCTCCTCTCCAATTTTTATTATTATAATTTCCTCTTTATTTTTTGGTGAAAAAATAAGTAAACTTAAAATTTTTGGTTTAGTTTCCTGTTTAGTTGGAGTTCTTATTATTATAATCAAAGGTGATATTTTGCTTTTATTCAATTTAACTTTTAATCAAGGTGACTTATGGATGTTGGGAGCTGCAATTGGTTGGGCATTATATTCAATTTTCTTATTTTATTGGAAGTCTGATTTAGATGTTTTTCCAAGGTTTACTATTATCTCACTCGGCGGCATCATTAGCTTGTTACCCTTCTACTTATTAGAAGAAATATATTTTGTACAAACTCAATTTGACTTAAATTTTTATTTTTGGATATTGTTTGCAGCAATTTCACCAGGAATTATTGCATTTGCACTTTATACTTTAACGCAACAAAAATTAGGAGCGTCTGTAACTGGATTTACATTATATTTATTCACTGTTTATGGGGCATTTTATGGAATATTTTTATTCGATGAAAATTTAGAAAACTACCATTATCTTGGAACCGTCTTAGTATTTTTTGGAATATATTTAGTTAAAAGAAAAGTTGATAATGAACAAAAAGTATAAAATGATTTTTTTTAAAATATTATTTTATATTTTCGTAATTTATTTTGGGGTCTCGCTTGTAGTATATTTTTACCAAAGAAAATTACTTTATCATCCAGGCGAAAATAATTACTTAGATGAAGGACCGCTTAATCATAAAATAGAAAAAGTATATATTCAGTCTGAAAATCAACTTGTAGCTTGGAGATTTGTGAAAAATAAAAACTTTAAAACTATTCTTTTTTTTCATGGAAATGCAGGAAAAATAGATAATAGAATTTATAAACTAAATGAATTTTCTAAGTTAGATATTAATTATTTAATATTTGCTTATAGGGGTTTCAGTGGAAATAAGGGTAAACCAACTGAGCAAGGACTTTATGAAGATGCAAGGGCTGTGAAGAAATGGCTTAATTCAAACGGTGTAGAGGACAATTCAATTATCTTATATGGAGAATCTCTTGGAACAGCAATTGCTGTAGATCTTGCAAGCTCTAATAGTTTTTCTGGTTTAATATTAGAGTCACCATTTACTTCAATGGAAATCCTAGCTAAAAAATATTACCCATATTTACCAGCTAAATTAATTTTAAAGGACAAATATAAGTCCATTGAAAAAATATCAAAAATAAATTCGCCCATTTTAATAATGCACGGAAGAGAGGATAAAGTTGTTCCTTTTAGTATGGGTGAAGAAATGTACAAAAAATTTGATGGTGTTAAATACAATTTTTTTAGTGATAATGACGATCATATGATGAATTTTAATGAAAATTTAATAAATACAATTAAAAAATTTATTTCCAGCTTAAATTAGAACACAATTTAACCAAAGCATTATCTTTTTCTTTTGTTAAAAATTATAATGAAAATAATTATAATTTTTTTATTTTTTGTTTTTTTCAATAATGCTTATGCAGAAAAAATAAATAAATATTTTCATATTGGTCTGATGGAGTCTTATGACAAAAAATTCACTCTTTATTTTAAGACTAGAGAAAAGGCTATAATTGCAAAAGGAGAGCATAGAAATTATTTCAATGATTATCCCCAAGACCTTTATATTCATGACCATAAAACTAAGAAAGATTATCCTCTTATCTCTTATGAATGGTTTCCAAAAAGAATAAAAAAAATTACAAACAATTTTGAATATCCGATGTTCCCTGAGGACTTTGCATATTATTTGTTAAATGATAATGATACATTGATATTAGTAAGCGCATCAAAAAATTTTTTTAAAAATCTTAAATTCAGTATTTCAAACAAACATTTGTCTACTGCAAAATCAAACGGAAAATTAGAATTTATTGTTTCAAGTTTCGCAAAAAACTGTGGTTATAGAGATTTGAAAACAAACTTTGAATGCAATATTTACAAGCCACTGATTTCAAAAAACTTAATTACATTTTTTGAGTAAATGCACTCGCGAATTGTTTTGCATTAAAAACTTGCAAATCATCTTCTTTTTCACCTAAACCAAGTCCAACAATTGGTATTTTATATTTTTTTGAAAGTGCAATTAGAATTCCTCCTTTTGCAGTACCATCTAATTTTGTCATTATTAATCCTGAAACTGGAATAATTTTATTAAATTCCTCTAATTGATTAATAATATTTTGACCTGATGTTGCATCTAAAACAAGTATTACCTCGTGCGGTGCGCCCTCAGAACTTTTTTTAACTACGTTTGCTATTTTTTTAAATTCTTCCATAAGATTTTTTTTATTCTGTAGTCTTCCAGCAGTATCTATCAAAACTTGATTGATATTATTTTGCTTAGCATATTCAACAGCTTTAAATGCAACTGAGGCTGGATCAGAACCAGCATTTGATTTTATAATCGTAGCTCCCACTCGATTTGACCACTCCTCTAGCTGTTCAATTGCTGCAGCTCTAAAAGTATCACATGCAGAAAATATAACTTTATTTTGATTTTCAATAAAGATTTTTCCAATTTTCCCAATCGTTGTGGTTTTGCCTACACCATTAACACCTGAAATTAAAATAATATTCAAATTCTCTTTTTTTTCAAAAAAGTTTTTTTTTTCGAGTGGTTCCATAAGATTTATAATATATTCTTCAAGTATTTTATTAACCTCATTTACAGCATCATTTTTTGGATCAATTTTTTTTTGTGCTATTATTTCTTTTATTTCTGAAGAAGCATCAATTCCTACATCTGAGCTAATTAAGAATTCCTCAATTTCATCTAATGTTTTGTCGTCTATTTCTTTTTTAATTATTATTTCTCTTAGACCAGAGGCAATATTATCGGCACTTTTTTTAAATCCGATTTTAAATTTTTCAAAAATTCCCATTAAAGTTTAATTGTTATTTTTTGTATCTCCGAAACAGGACCTTTCATATGTATAAACTTATCTTGATCAATTTTTATTTGTAATCTTCCCAGTTTAAATTCTATTTCAGTGACTGTATTTTCCAATTTATCAATGTTAGCAGCAACAGCTGTTGCACATGCAGCTGTACCACAAGCTTTTGTTAGTCCAGCACCCCTTTCCCAAACCTTTATTTTTATATGTTCGTTACTTATTTTCTGAGCCAATGTAACATTGCATTTTTCTGGAAATATTTCATTATTCTCTATTTGCGGACCAATTCTTTTTAAGTCAAATAACTCAACATCATTTACAAAAAAAATTACATGGGGATTACCAACATTGATACCTACACCTCCAGTAATTTTATTATTGTCAACATCTGAAATAGTTAATTCTAAATTTCTTGTATTTAATTCTCTATTAATCGGGATATCCTTCCAATTCAGTTTTGGTTTTCCTATTATTGTTTCAACCTGTTTACTATCTAAAATTTTAGAATTAAGTATTTGATTATCAACATTTAAACTTATGTTTTTATTTTTCGCCTCTTCTGAAATCAAATATGCAACACATCTTGTTCCATTACCACATGCTCCTGATGTACTCCCATCTGAATTATAAAATTGCATTGAAGCATTTGATATAGTGCTATTTTGAATAAAAATTAATTGATCACATCCTAAAAAATTACGATCACAAATTTTTATAATTTGATCCTTAGTAAGACTAACCGATCTTTTTCTTTGATCAATAATGACAAAATCATTACCCAAACCGTCCATTCTAAAAGCATCAAATTCCATAGATTAAATACTTAACTTATTTATTGACTTTTTGAACCTCTATTATAGTTTACCGCAGTTTCCGCAAAATACAGCAATTTGCGGTGTCTTTGGTAACAAAGAGATCGACACCAGTCAGCGAGAGTTCGCCCACTGGTGCGATACCTGCTGTGTGAAATTATGTTTGAAAATTTAACAAATAAATTTGAGGAAATTTTTTCCTCTTTAAAAAAAGCACCTTCTCTTGATGAAAAACAAGTAGATGAGGGATTGCGTGCTATTCGTCTTGCTTTATTAGAGGCTGATGTATCTCTAGATGTTGTAAAAGAATTCATAAACAGAGTTAAACCAAAAGCTCTAGGTAAGGAAATTGTAAGATCAACATCACCTGGGCAAATGGTTGTTAAAATTGTTTACGATGAACTTGTATCATTTTTAGGTGATAAAAATTCAGATATTCTCCTTAATGCCGTTCCACCTGTTCCTATTATGTTAGTGGGATTACAAGGATCAGGAAAAACTACCACCACTGCAAAGCTGGCTAAATTTCTAGAAAAAAATAATAAAAAAAAAGTAATGATGGTTAGTCTTGATGTGTACCGGCCAGCTGCACAAGAACAATTAAAATTACTTGGTGAACAAAATAACATAATTACTTTACCTGTTATTGAAGGTCAATTACCTGCAGACATTTGCAGGCGAGCTTTAAGTGCAGCAAACCTGAATGGCTCCGAGGTAATCCTTTTTGATACAGCAGGAAGAACTCAAATAGATCTCCAAATGATGAGTGAAATTAAACAAATAGAGGGAATTATAAATCCTTCAGAAACTATATTAGTTGCAGACTCTTTAACAGGTCAAGTTGCTGCAAATGTGGCTAAAGAATTTAAAAATACTGTAAATTTAACAGGTATAGTTCTTACCAGATCAGATGGTGACGGAAGAGGTGGTGCAGCATTAAGTATGAAGTATGTTGCAGATGTTCCTATAAAATTTTTGGGAATTGGAGAGAAAATAGATAATTTTGAAATTTTTTATCCTGACAGAATAGCAAATAGAATTTTAGGAATGGGAGATATCGTTTCTCTTGTTGAAAAAGCTACTGAAGATATAGATCAAGAAAATTTAAAAAAAACTGAAGAAAAATTAAAAAAAGGTCAATTTTCCTTAGAAGACTATTTATCACAATTACGACAAATGAAGAAAATGGGCGGGATCGAGGGTATTATGTCTTTTCTGCCAGGTGTTTCAAAAATTAAATCTCAAATGGATGAAGCAGGTGTTGACGAAAAAATAATTACCCAAAATGAAGCTGTAATTTTATCTATGACTAAAAAAGAGAGAGAAAATCCAAAGATAATTGATGGATCCAGAAAGAAAAGAATTGCTAATGGCTCTGGTACTGACATTGCCACTATCAATAAATTGTTAAAACAATTTAAAATGATGTCTGAGATGATGAAAAAGATGTCTAAAGGAAATATGAAAGGAATGGCGGACAAAGGAATACCACCAGAACTTTTTAATCAACTTAAATAAAAAAAGGAGAAAAAATGTTAAAAATGAGATTGTCAATGGGTGGTACAAAAAAAAGACCTGTTTATAAAATTGTTGTTGCTGACAGTAGATTTCCAAGAGATGGAAGATTTATTGAAAAGCTAGGTTTCTTTAATCCGTTACTTCCAAAGGAAAAAAAAGAAAGGGTAGGACTAGACCAAGAGAGAATTAAATATTGGTTAAGTCAAGGAGCGCAACCAACAACTAGAGTTGCCAGAATTCTTGGCGAGAACCAGATAATCGAAATGCCAGCTAATGGCAATAACCCTGTTAAAGCAGTTCCTAAAAAAGAAAGAAACAAAAAAGATGGTGAAGGAGCGGAAGCAAAAACTGATACGAAATCAGATAAAAATGCAGAAGCACCTAAAAAAGATGCTACAAGCGAAACACCAAAAAATGAAGATACCAAAGAAGCTCCTAAGGCTGAAGCTGCTCCAGAAGCTCCTAAGGGAGAAGAAAAAAAATAAATGTTTAAGTCTCGAGTATTCACTTTGTATCCAGACTATTTTCCAGGCTATCTAGAAAAAGGTTTATTTGGCAAAGCTATGAAGGAAAATATTTGGAGTTTAGAAATTGTGGATATTAGAAATTATGCTGAGGATAAGCACAAGACAGTTGATGATACACCGTATGGCGGTGGTGATGGTATGATAATGAAAGCAGATGTATTAGCAAGATCATTGGATAAAAATTTACCACAGGATGAAAAAATAATTTACCTAAGCCCAAAAGGAAAAATTTTTGATCATAATTGTGCAAAAAGATTTTCAGAATTTAAAACAATTAATTTTATCTGTGGTCATTTTGAGGGTATTGATCAAAGGATAATTGATAGCAGAAATATAGAGGAAATAAGTATTGGAGACTTTGTTTTGTCCGGAGGTGAAACGGCTGTATTTGTAGTTCTTGATGCGATTTTAAGATTTGTTCCTGGTGTTTTAGGCAATGTGAACTCATCTAAAAATGAAAGTTTCGAAAATGGTCTTTTGGAATATCCTCAATATACTAAACCTCAAATTTTTGAGCAAAAAGGTGTGCCAGAAGTGTTATTATCAGGAGATCATGCCAAAATTAAAGACTGGCGTTTATCACAATCTGAGGCTATAACACGCGACCGAAGACCAGATTTGTGGGAAAAATATAAGAAGATTAAAAAGAACTAAAATGAAAAATATTGAAGAAATCAATCAATCCATTGTAAAAAAAATTGTTTCTGAGAGGAAACATCCTGATTTTTTTCCAGGAGATATAGTAAAGGTTGGAGTAAGAATTACTGAAGGCAAAAGAGACAGAATTCAGTATTTTGAAGGAGTGTGTATTGCAAAAAAAAATAGAGATATAAACTCATCTTTTACTGTTAGAAAAATTTCATTTGGTGAAGGTGTTGAGAGAACATTTGCATTGTACAGTCCAATTGTTGATACAATTAAAGTTGTAAGATCTGGAAAGGTAAGAAGAGCAAAACTTTATTATCTAAGGGATAGAACTGGTAAATCAGCAAGAATAGCTGAAAAGATTAAAAAGAAAATTGGAATTGATATAGAAACAAAAATTCAACAAGTAACTGAAGAAAATGTTTTGCAAGCAACAGATGAGAATTCAAAAGAAGTTCCAAAATCTGATGCAAGCTTTGATGCAGCTAAAAAAGAAACGGTAGCAGAAGCACCAAAAGAAGAAGTTAAAAAAGAGGCAGTAGCAGAAGCTCCAAAAGAAGAAATTAGAAAAGAGGAGCAAAAACAAGAAAGTCCCGCAGAGAAAAAATAATATTTTTCTAAATGTCACAAACTATTTACGATAAAATTTGGGAAGAGCATCTTGTTCATGAACAAGATGATGGCACATCTCTACTATTTGTCGACAGACATCTAATTCATGAGGTAACCAGTCCCCAAGCATTTGAGGGTTTGAGAAACACAAACAGGAAAGTAAGGCAACCTAGATTAACACTTGCGGTTGCAGATCATAATGTTCCAACTACAGATAGATCTAAAGGAATTTCAGACGAGGATTCGAGAATTCAGGTAGAAACTCTTGAGAAAAATTGTAAGGAATTTGGTATCCAATTATTTGGAATGGATGATAAGAGACAAGGCATTGTTCATATAATTGGTCCTGAACAAGGTTTTACCCAACCAGGAAACATAATTGTCTGTGGTGATAGTCATACTGCTACACATGGTGCATTTGGTGCTTTAGCGTTTGGAATAGGTACTTCTGAAGTTGAACATGTACTAGCAACACAAACCTTAGTTCAAAAAAAATCTAAAAATTTTAGAATAAATGTAAATGGTAGTTTACCTATAGGCGTAACATCAAAAGACGTAATCCTTCAAATAATTGGTAAAATTGGTACCGCAGGTGGAACAGGATATGTAATTGAGTACGCAGGAAATTTAATTTCAAGTTTAAGTGTTGAGCAAAGAATGACAATTTGCAATATGACCATAGAGGGAGGGGCAAGAGCTGGCCTTATCGAACCTGACACAAAAATTTTTAATTATCTGAAGGGAAAACCAATGTCACCGAAAGGTGAAAGTTGGGACAAAGCTATTGAGTATTGGAGTAAATTAAAAACTGATAAGAATGCTCACTTTGATAAAGAGGTAACATTGGATGGTGCTGAAATAAAACCAATGGTTACATGGGGCACATCACCCCAAGACGTTGTTGAAATAGATGGCAAAGTTCCTAATCCTGATAATGAAAATGATGAGGATAGAAAAAACTCAATTACAAGATCTTTAAATTATATGGGTTTAAAACCTAATACTAACATTAAAGATATTAAAATTGATAAAGTATTTATAGGCAGTTGTACAAATGGAAGAATAGAGGACCTCAGAGATGCTGCTAAAATTTTAAAAGATAAGAAAATTGCTTCACACGTTAATGCTATTATTGTGCCTGGCTCAGGGTTAGTAAAAGAACAAGCAGAGCAAGAGGGTTTAGATAAAATTTTCAAGCAATCTGGTTTTGAGTGGAGAGAGCCGGGTTGTTCCATGTGCCTTGCTATGAATGCCGATAAACTTAAGCCTGAAGAAAGGTGTGCCTCCACCTCAAATAGAAATTTTGAGGGAAGACAAGGAAGAGGTGGAAGAACTCATTTAGTTAGCCCAGGTATGGCAGCTGCTGCTGCAATATCAGGAAATTTGGATGATGTTAGAAAGTACGAAAATTAATGAGAAAATTTGATACGTTAGAGAGTATACCCGCATATCTTCCAATAGTTAATATTGATACAGATATGATAATCCCAAAACAGTTTTTAAAAACAATTAAAAGGACTGGTTTGGGAAAAAACCTTTTCTTTGAAATGAGATATGATGAAACAGGTAAGGAAATTGAAAATTTTATACTTAATAATGAACCTTATACAAATTCTAAAATTTTAATAGCTGGTAAAAATTTTGGCTGTGGTTCATCAAGAGAACATGCGCCATGGGCTTTATTAGATTTTGGTATTACTTGTGTAATTAGCTCAAGCTATGCTGATATATTTTATAATAATTGTTTCAAAAATGGAATTTTACCAATCACAATCAGTGAAGAGCAAATAAAACAAATTTCAGAATATTCAAGTAGAAAGGAAAAAATTTTGATTGATCTTAAAGATCAAAAAATAGTTTTTGGTAACAACGAAATAAAATTTGAGTTAGATGAATTTAAAAAAAAATGTTTAATCGAAGGTTTAGATGATATTGCTTTATCTCTAGAGAAATCAGACAAAATTGACTCCTTTGAAAAAAAATTAAAGTCTTCAAAACCTTGGATTTTCAATGATTAAAATTAAAAAAAGAAAATTTCTGTTGCTTCCAGGTGATGGTATTGGTCCTGAAGTAATTACTGAAGTCAAAAAAATTATAAATTGGTTTAACACAAATAAATCTTTAGACTTTGAAATTGATGAGGATTTAGCTGGCGGGGCATCATATGATAAGCATGGTACTCCAATTACAGATGAGGTTTTTTATAAAGCATTAGAGTGTGAGGCAGTTATTTTAGGAGCTGTAGGTGGACCTAAATGGGATAATCTAGAGTTTTCAAAAAAACCTGAAAGAGCTTTACTAAAATTAAGAAAGGAACTTAAACTTTTTGCAAATTTAAGACCTGCAATATGTTTTAAGCAATTAGTTGATGCTTCTACTCTAAAGCCAGAAGTAGTTTCTGGTCTAGACATCATGATCGTAAGAGAGCTGACTGGTGGAATTTATTTTGGAGAACCTCGGGGTATTAAACCAATAGATAATGGAGAGAGAAAAGGTATAAATACTCATACATATACAACGAGTGAAATAGAAAGAGTTGCAAAAGTAGCTTTTGATCTTGCCAGAAAACGAAAGAACAAAGTAACATCATGTGAAAAATCAAATGTTATGGAGGCAGGATTGCTTTGGAAAGAAGATGTTCAAGCTTTACATGACAGAGAATATAAAGATGTAGAACTAAGTCATATGTTAGCTGATAACTGTGCTATGCAATTACTTAGAAATCCTAAACAATTTGATGTTATTGTAACAGATAATTTATTTGGTGATATGCTTTCAGATGAAGCTTCGATGTTAACAGGATCTCTTGGATTATTACCTTCAGCATCACTTGGTGCAAAAAATAAAGATGGTGAAATGAGAGCAATGTATGAACCTATTCATGGTTCAGCTCCGGATATCGCTGGTAAAGGTCTTGCAAATCCTATTGCTACTATATTAAGTTTTGCAATGGCATTAAGGTATTCTCTTGATTTAGATAAAGAGGCTGATTTGTTAGAAAAAGCAGTTCAGGATGTTTTAGACAAGGGTTTGAGAACAAAAGATATTATGTCTCAAGGCACTAAGGAAGTATCCACCTCACAAATGGGTGATGCAATCATTGCCTGTTTGCAAAATTAAATATTTTAATTTAATTTGATAAAATAATTATGACAATTTATTCAGCTCCCATAGATGATATGATGTTTCTTTTTGAACATCTAAAAGACAATAAAGAATATAACGAAATAGAAAAAAACAAAGAAGTTACATCAGACCTAGTAAAAAATATATTAGAAGAGGCTGCGAAAATAAATCAGGATTTAATTCTACCATTAGCAAAAGTTGGTGATGAAAAACCATGCATTTATGAAAATGGAGTTGTAAGAACACCTCCAGGTTATAAAGAAGTATATTCAAAATTTATAGAAGACGGGTGGGTATCTTTATCTTGTGACCCTGAGTATGGAGGACAAGGTATGCCAAAAACTGTCAGTGCATTTTTCGATGAAATGTTGTCTTCTTCTAGCTTATCATTTAAACTTTACAGTGAATTAAGTATTGGAGCTTATAATTGTCTTAAAACTCATGGAACAGAAGAGATAAAAAATAAATATCTTCCTAAAATAGTAGAGGGAAAGTGGAGTGGCACAATGTGTTTGACAGAACCTCAGTGTGGTACAGATCTAGGACTTATAAAAACTAAGGCTGTAAAAAATGGAAACGGCTATAAGATAAGTGGGCAAAAAATTTTCATAACCTCAGGTGATCATGATCTAACAGAAAACATAATTCATTTAGTTTTAGCTAGAACACCAGATGCACCTAAAGGCACAAGAGGTATAAGTTTATTTCTAGTTCCTAAGTATGAAATAAATGAAGATGGTTCAGTAGGTTCGAGAAACGGAGTTAATACAGTGTCTATTGAGTCTAAAATGGGAATTAAAGGTTCAGCAACTTGTGTACTAAGTTTTGATGAAGCGAAAGGTTATATGATTGGTCCTGAAAATAAAGGACTAAACTCAATGTTTACTATGATGAACTTAGAGAGAATTATTGTCGGAATTCAAGGTTTAGGAATTTCAGAAACAGCTTATCAAACTGCCTTAAGTTATGCAAAAGAGAGAAAACAAGGTAAGTCAAATGAAAATAAAAATGGGGATACAGACTTAATAATTCAGCACGCTGATATTAGAAGAAGTTTAATGAATATGAAATCGATTATCGAGGGAGAAAGAGCCTTATCATTTTGGATGGCACAACAAATTGATGTGAGTTTAAATCATAACGACCAGAATGTTAAAAAAAAAGCGGGTGAAATGGTTTCATTAATGACTCCTGTTATTAAGTCTTTTTTTACCGATATGGCGATGGATATTACAAATGAGGCTATTCAAATATTTGGTGGATACGGATATACCAAAGATCAAGGTATAGAACAATTATTCAGAGATAACAGAATTACCCCTATCTACGAAGGTACAAATTCCGTTCAAGCCATAGATTTTGTATTTAGAAAAGTTAGCCAAAAAAATATATTTACTAATTTTTTATCTTTAATTGATGAAGAAATTAAGCTTTGTAAATCAATTGATAAAATTAAAGATAAAACATTAATTTTAGAAAATTTAAAAGATGTCCTAATAGACTTTACCAAATGGATGGATCCAGAGGGCAAGACACCAAAAGATGACATTAGTGCATCATGCAATGATTATTTGAAGTACTTTGGTTATACATCTTTAGCATTTGTTTGGTTAAAAGTTTTAAGAAAAAGTTATGAAAATCATTCAGCTAATAAAGAATTTTATGATGATAAAATAAATACTGGCAATTATTATTTTGATAAAATTGTACCTAGGGTTGATAGTCATTACAAATCAGCAATTTCTGGTAGCAAATATACAATGAGTGCTAAGTTTAACTAAGTGAATAAATACAATCAAAATCTTGATAAAAACGACGCAAATTTTGTTCCATTAACTCCATTAAGTTTTTTAGAGAGAGCTAAGGATATTTATCCTGGTTATGTTGGGATAGTTTATGAAGACAGATCATACACTTGGTCTGAAATATATAAAAGATGTATTAAATTTGCGAGCGCACTAGAAAAAATTGGAATTGGTGAAGGAGATACCGTATCTGTAATGGCTTGTAACACGCCTGAAATTTTTGAGGCTCACTATTCAGTTCCGATGACTGGTGGAATATTAAACACAATTAATATTCGTTTAGATGCAAAAACAGTCTCATATATTTTGGATCATAGTGAAGCAAAAGTATTAATTGTAGATAGACAATTTCATGCTGTTGTGAATAAAGCTTTAGAAACTGCTAAAAATAAACCTCTCATAATTGATATCCAAGATAATTTTGCCGATCAATCACTACTAAAAAAAATTGGAGAAATAGAATACGAAGAATTTTTGAACACTGGAGACGAAAACTTTCAATGGAAAAGACCTAAAGATGAGTGGCAGGCAATATCATTGAGTTACACCTCGGGTACTACTGGAAATCCTAAAGGTGTTGTATATCATCATAGAGGCTCATATTTAATGTCTACTGGAAGTGCTGTTGCGTGGAATATGCCTGCTAGGCTCAATTTTTTAACGGTTGTTCCAATGTTTCATTGTAATGGTTGGTGCTATCCATGGACAATACCAATGTTAAATGGAAAAACGGTTTGTCTTAGAAATATTGACATAAAAAAAATTTTTGAATTAATCGAAGAGCATAAGGTAACCCATTTTGGCGGTGCCCCAATTGTGTTGAATATGATTACTGGAGCATCTGAGAAAGATCAAAAAAAGTTAGGTCATAAAGTATATGTTCTAACAGCAGGAGCACCTCCCCCAAGTATTATATTTAAAAAAATGCAAGCACTAGGCTTTGAAGTAATGCATGTATATGGACTTACTGAAACATATGGACACATTTTACAGTGTGCTTGGAATGATCAATGGAATGATTTAGACGAGGATAAACAAAATGAAATTAAAGCACGTCAAGGTGTTAGATACCCTAATACAGAGGATGTCATGGTTATGGATCCGGAAACTTTAAAACCTGTTCCAAAAGACGGAAAAACTATGGGAGAAATAATGATTAAAGGAAATGTTGTCATGAAAGGATATTTTAAAGATAAAGAGGCAACAGTTAAAGCTATGGCAGGAGGTTGGTTTCACTCGGGTGACCTAGCAGTTGCACATCCAGACGGTTATATTAAAATTCAAGATAGATCAAAAGATATAATTATTTCTGGGGGTGAAAATATATCTTCAATTGAAATTGAAAATACTTTAGCTAAGCATCCAGCAGTTTCAATAGCTGCAGTTGTTGCAAAGCCAGATGAAAAATGGGGTGAAGTTCCATGCGCATTTATTGAAAAAGTTCAAGATAAAGAAACAAGTGAGAAGGAGCTAATTGAATTTTGTAAAGAAACCCTTGCAGGATTTAAGGTGCCAAAAAAAATTGAATTTTGTGAACTGCCAAAAACCTCAACTGGAAAAATTCAAAAATTTGAACTTAGAAAAAAAGCTAAAGAATAATGTTTGAAAAATCTTTTAAAATAAGAGAAAAGATCTCTTAATTTTAAAAAATGAAAACATTCTCTATAGCTAAATCAAGAAGATTAAGAAGCACTCCTTACACCTCTAGAATAGAAGAACAAGGAGTTACAGCATATACGACATATAACCATATGTTGCTACCAGCTGCTTTCGGATCACTTGAAGATTCCTATCATCATTTGAAAGAGTCTGTTCAAGTTTGGGACGTTGCAGGAGAACGACAAGTTGAGATAAATGGAAAAGATTCAGCAAAGCTAGTCCAGCTTATGACATGTAGAGATCTATCAAAATCTAAAGATGGTAGATGTTACTACTGTCCAATTATAGATGACAAAGGTGGAATAATAAATGATCCAGTAGTTTTAAGACTAAGTTCAGATAGATGGTGGTTATCCATAGCAGATTCAGATGTTTTACTTTTTGCAAAAGGACTGGCCATCGGTAACAATTTTTCTGTAAATATTTTTGAACCAGATGTGAATATAATAGCTGTTCAAGGACCAAAATCTTTTAAATTAATGGAAAAAATATTTGGTGAAAAAATTACTCAACTAAAGTTTTTTGGATTTGATTATTATAATTTTAAAGGAACTAAACATTTAATTGCTCGATCAGGCTGGTCTAAGCAAGGTGGATATGAAATATATGTTGAACATACTAAATCTGGATTAGATTTATATGATACTTTGTTTGAGAAAGGTAAAGACCTTGATGTAAAACCTGGCTGTCCCAATTTAATAGAAAGAATTGAGAGCGCACTTTTATCTTATGGAAATGATATTGATATAAATGACAATCCCTTGGAGTGTGGATTTGATAAATTTGTAAATGTGGATAGTGATATTAATTTTTTGGGAAAAGAAAAATTGATAAAAATTAAGTCTGAGGGTGTAAGTAAAAAGTTAATGGGAGTAAAATTAGATTTGAAAAAAATAAATATTACAGAGTCGATTGATATAATGGACGAAAATAGTAATCCGATTGGTGAATTAAGATCTGGATGTTATTCACCCTATTTTGATCAAGTCATTGGAATAGCTATGCTAAATAAGCCAAATTGGAGTGCCAATCAGACAATAAAAATAAAAATTAACGATCAAGCTTTTGATGGAAAAGTTTGTGATTTACCTTTTATTTAGTATAAAACTATTCAAAAAATTACCATGGATATTGCAATTGTAGGGGCAACAGGAAACGTAGGTCGTAAAACCTTAGAAGTTTTACAACAAAAGAATTTAAATATTAATAATCTCTATTTGGTAGCGTCACCAAACAGCGCTGGAAAACAATTAGAATTCAATGGAAAAAAGTATTTAATAGAAAATCTAGAAACTTATGATTTTTCTAAAGCAAAAATAACTTTCTTTGCAGCAGGCGGAAAAATTTCAGAACAGTATGCAGAAAAGGCTGCAAAACACACTACAGTAATTGACAATTCTAGTTATTTTAGAATGGATCCTGAGGTTCCATTAATAGTTCCTCAAGTAAATGCTAAAGATATTCAGAAAATGAAAAAAAATATTATTGCTAATCCGAATTGTTCCACAGCACAATTAGTTTTAGTACTAAAGCCTTTGCATGATTTATTTAAAATTAAA
>CACMJW010000002.1 GCA_902614125.1 uncultured Pelagibacteraceae bacterium
AGAAAAATAACCAAAAAAAATTATAGAAATTAAAAGTAGAAGAAAAACTAATTTTGGTTTTTCAATAATATTTTTTTGATAAAAATTAGCTAACATTCAGTATTAGCTTATATATTTAAAACTAGTTATTTTGAATATCTTTAAATTTGGTAAACATAGCCTCAAATTCAAGCATTATATTACCCGTTGGACCATGACGTTGTTTACCAATAATTATTTCAGCTAAACTTGAGACTTCATTCATTTTTGCCTGCCATTCTGCGTGCTCAACAGTTGCAGGTCTTGGTTCTTTTCTCTCTAAGTAATATGCTTCTCTGTAAACAAACATTACAACATCTGCATCTTGTTCAATCGAACCAGATTCTCTTAAATCAGCTAGTTGTGGTTTCTTATCATCTCTTGCCTCAACTGCTCTAGATAACTGAGAGAGCGCAACAACTGGGACTGACAGCTCTTTTGCAAGTGCTTTTAAACCCTGCGTAATCTCAGATATTTCTTGAACTCTTCCATCTTTAAAGTTCGATGCTCTCATCAATTGTATATAATCAATAACCACCATATCAAGGCCATATAATCTTTTTATTCTTCTAGCTCTGTTACTTAGAGCTGCAATTGAAATTGCTGGAGTTTCATCAATATAAAGTGGCAATTCAGATATATCTTTTGAGGTTTCAATAAATTTATCAAATTGCTCCTCCGATATTCTACCTCTTCTTATATCATTAGATTTAATTCTAGATTGCTCAGCAAGAATTCGAGTTGAAAGTTGTTCTGATGACATCTCTAAAGAAAAAAAAGCTATTGAAGACTTTTTTCCATCATCTTGTAACTTTTTAGCAGCATTGAATGCTATATTTGTAGCTAATGCTGTCTTTCCCATTGATGGTCTTCCTGCAATTATAATTAAATCAGATTTATGTAGCCCACCCAGACGATCATCAAGATCTGTTAAACCAGTAGGCACACCAACAATTCCTTCATCATTTTTATATGCGCTTGAAGCCATTTCAATTGTTTGTCTCATGGCTTCATCAAATTTAATTAAGGAATTACTAAAGGACCCCTTTTCAGCTAAATCAAATAATGATTTTTCAAAATTCTCTATAATTTTTTGTCCATCATTACTTAGATCATTTAATTTTGCAGTATCAATTATATTTTCTGATATTTTAATTAATTCTCTTTTTACAAACAGATCATAAATTAGTTTTGAATACTCAATTGCTTGCCTTGAGGATGTTGAAAATTTGGTAATTTTTACAAGATATTCTGGCACATTTAATTCATCTTTTTCATTTTCAAAATGATTTTTAAGAGTAATTGGATTTGCTAACATTCCACCATAAATTAACTTTTCTATCGCACCGAAAATTTTTTGATGCATTGGATCATAAAAATTTTTACTAACAATTAGCATATTGATCTCGTCAAATATTTCATTAGAAAGTAAAATCGATCCAATTACAGATTGTTCAGCTTCAATATTGTTTGGATGTTCTTCTAGTTTACTTTTTATAATGTTAAGTGATTGAGACATTAGAAAATTCTATTTAAAAATAGATTGTATACAATATTAATTTAGAACTGGGGAAAAAAATGTATAATTATTTTATTTCCTCTTGAGGAACTACTTTGATTGTTATTTGTGTCTGCACGTCAGAGTGTAGGTTTATTTCAACCTTAAATTCACCTAGAGATTTTATTTCTTTTGATGGTTGAATATTGGAAGGATTTATATCTTCATTTTCTTTTTCATGAATTAACTTAGAAATTTCAGTTGGTTTTACTGATCCATATAATTCTTTATTTTCAGTGCTAAGTTTTTTTATCTCATAAGTTTTATTTTGAATTTTTTCGAGAATACTTTTAGCTTCTTTCTTTTTATCTTGGTCTTTTTTATTAAGCTCCTGCTTAATTTTCTCGACCTCTTTTATATTTTCTTTAGAGGCAAAAAGAGCTTTATTTTTTGAAATTAAATAATTTCTAGCAAAACCTCGCTTAACATCAATTATTTCTCCAATTGATCCTATTTTTCTTACGTTCTCCAATAAAATAACTTTCATTATATCAATGCTAAATTTCGAGCTCTTTTAATTGAAAGAGATAATTCTCTTTGTTTTTTTTGACTTACCGATGTAATTCGAGAAGGAAGAATTTTTCCATTTTCAGATATATATCTTTTTAACAGCTTAATATTTTTATAATCAACTATTGGTGCACCCTTTCCTGAAAGAGGGCATTTTTTTTTAAATTTATATTTATTATTTTGAAAAATACTTAATTTTGAAAAATTGCTTTGTGAACCTTTTTTTTTGTTATTTCTCTTTTTCATTACTTTTTAATTTTTTTATCGACTTCTTTATCATCACTATTTTTTTTAAAATAATCTGTTTCTAAATCAAATTTTTTAACCTTAACTGTTAAATATCTTAGAAGATTTTTATCAATTTTCTCGTTTTTTTCTAATTCAGAAATAGTTTTTCCGTTAGCTTTAATTTTAAAATGTAAATAATTACCTTTTTTATTTTTTTTTATTAAATAAGATAGGTTCATTAAACCCCAATTTTCAAGTTTTACAATATCACCTTCATTTTTTTCAACAATTTTAGAGTACTTTTCTTGTAGTTGTTTCAACTGTGATGGACTAGTGTCTTGTCTAGCAATAATTGTATGTTCGTAAAAGTTCATATTTATTCTTTTAAAAAAGTGAGGATATACTATTATTAATTTTTAATTACAATACAAAAAATACAATATTTACTTATATATTTAATGTTTTCTGTTTTATTCCCTGGCCAAGGTTCGCAGTCTATAGGGATGGCAAAAGTTTTCCATGATAACTTTGATTATGTTAAGATCTTTTTTAAAGAGGCAGATGATTTACTTAATAGTTCAATAAGTAAATTAATATTGGAGGGTCCTAAAGATCAACTTGATCTTACTGAAAATACTCAACCAGCAATATTTCTAGTTAGTTATAGTATTTTTCATGTTTTAAAACGAGAAACCTCATTTAATATTAATGCTGCAAAGTATTTTGCTGGTCACTCACTAGGTGAGTATTCTGCATTAGCATGCGCTGAGTCTTTAACATTTGCTCAAACAATAAAATTGTTAAAAAAAAGAGGTTATGCAATGCAAACAGCTGTTCCAAAAGGTCAGGGTGGTATGTTGGCAGTTTTAGGGTCTGATATTGCAATAATTAATGAAATTTTAGATAAGAATAAAGATATTTTTAATTGTTATATAGCTAATGATAACTCAGTTGGTCAAATTGTGATAAGTGGAAACAATAAAGATTTAGAAAAATTTTCATTAGAATTAATAAATAATAAAATAAAAAATATAAAACTTCCAGTAAGTGCTCCGTTTCATTGTAAACTAATGAATAGTGCAACAAAAATTATGAAGGCAGAAATATCTAATTTGGATTTTAAATCCCCAATAATTGATATTATTTCAAACGTGACATCAGAACCGGTTAACGAGATATCTGATATAAAAAAATTATTGATAAGCCAAATAGAAAAACCAGTAAGATGGAGAGAAATTATTAATTATATGATAAATAAAAATATAAATAAATTTATAGAAATTGGTCCTGGAAAAGTTCTCTCAGGATTAGTAAAAAGAATAAATAGAAATGTAGAACTTATACAAATTAATGATTTAGAGGATTTAAAAAAGTTATAGGCTCATGATAGACTTAAAAGATACTAATATAGTTCTTACTGGAGCTACAGGAGGTATAGGTAATTCTATTTTAGAAAATTTAATTTTATCTGGTGCAAATGTATTAGCTACGGGTACCAACGAAAAAAAACTAACTTTAATTAAAGAAAAATACAAAAATGTTCAAACAGAAAAATTTGATATATCAAATCATTCTGAGATTGAAAATTTTATAAATAAAGCAAATGATAACTTGGGTGGAAGAATAGATGTATTGATTAATAATGCTGGAATTACAAGAGATAATCTTTCGATAAGAATGAAAGATGAAGAATGGAATAAAGTTATTGATATAAATTTAACTTCCACATTTCTTCTAAGCAAAAGTGTCATTAAGAAAATGCTAAAAAGTAAAAAAGGAAAAATTGTAAATATTACATCTATAGTTGGACATACAGGTAATATTGGCCAAGCAAATTATACTGCTTCAAAAGCTGGCGTGGTTGCAATGTCTAAAAGTTTAGCTTTAGAATATGGAAAGAAAAATATAAATGTTAATTGCATCTCTCCAGGTTTTATATCAACTGAAATGACTGATAAAATTAATGATGAATATAAAGAAGTTTTAAAATCTAAAATACCAATGAATAGATTTGGTACCCCAAATGATATTGCAAATACTGTCATTTTTTTATGCTCTAAACTTTCAGATTATATTACCGGTGAAACAATTCATGTTAATGGCGGCATGTATTTTAGTTGACAAAATCAACAAAATATTTATTAACGACTTAACTTAAAGGATATAAATGTCAGACGATATTTCAAGCAAAGTAAAAAAAATAGTTGCAGACCATCTAGGGATTGATGAGGCAAAAGTTACCGAGGAATCAAGTTTTATAGATGACCTTGGAGCAGATAGTTTAGACACTGTAGAATTAGTTATGGCTTTTGAAGAGGAATTTGGATCAGAAATTTCGGATAGTGATGCTGAGAAGATTCTTACAGTTGGCGATGCTGTAAAGTTTATTGAAAATAAAGCTAATTAAATTTTAGTCACTGATGTCCAAAAATAATGAGGGGATAATTGTGATATTATCATCTCCCTCGGGCGCAGGAAAAACTACTCTTGTAAAAAAAATTTCAAAAGAAAACAATTTTGAAATATCTATTTCTCATACAACAAGAAAACCTCGATTTAACGAAATTCATGGTAAAGACTATTTTTTTGTAACTGATTTAGAATTTCAAAACCTTATTTTGAATAATAAATTTTTAGAATATGCAAAAGTATTTAACCATTATTATGGTTCTTCAAAAGATGTTATAATTAATAAACTCAACAAAGGTCAAAATATAATATTTGATATTGACTGGCAAGGAACTCAACAAATAAAAAATCAAAAACTAAATTATAAAGTAATTACAATATTCATATTACCGCCTAGCAGAGAAGAACTTTATAAAAGACTAATAAATAGAGACAAAAATAACAAAGAAATAACTATCGAAAGAATGAAACAGTTCAATAAAGATGTGTTGCATTGGAAAGATTACGATATAGTAGTGGTTAATGATGATCTAGATGATTGTTATAAAAAAATAATTAATTTTATCTACTCTGAAGATAATATTAAAGATGTTAATAATCTAAAATTGATATCTTTACACGTAGATAGTCTACTTAATTAATCTTTCATAAGCTAAACATATTTTATAGAAAGTATTTTTTTCCAAATTTTGTGGCCTCAATTTTAAGTCTAATTTTAACTCTTCAGATACTTTTTTTGGGTCTTTAAAAAGAATATTGAGTGGTTTTTTTATCATTTTTCTTCTCTGATTAAAAAAAATATTTGTAATATGCTCAAGATTACTTGAGTTCTTAAATTCAATACAATTTGATTTTGGTTCAAAAGTTAATAATGTGCTAATAACTTTTGGTTGAGGGTAAAAACAAGAGGGCTCTATATCCATAATTTTTTTTATCTTAAATCTCCATGAAGAAATAATAGATAATCTTCCGTAGAGATTTGTATTATCTTCGGCTAAGATTCTGTCTGCAACCTCTTTCTGAAACATAAAAATTAATTTTTTAAATAAAAAATCTTTCTTATTGAATTTAATAAATTTTATGAGTATTTGACTTGAAATATTGTATGGAAGATTTCCAAATACAATCAAATTTTTATTTTTAAATTTATTGAATTTATATTTTAAGATATCTTCATTGATAACAGTAACCTTTTCTTGAAATTTTTGATTTAAATGCTCAATTAGTCTCTTATCTTTTTCTATTACGTAAAATTTTTCAGGTTTTTTAAGAAGAATAGTTTCTGATAAATTACCAGTTCCAGGTCCTATCTCTAAAACAAAATCTTTCTCACTTATATTACCAGTTTCACATATCTTTTTTATAATAGTTTTATCTATTAAAAAATTTTGTCCTAAGCTTTTTTTAGGAACTAAATTCATCAAATTTTGTTTAAAAAATTTATTGCACAGATAATAGATGATGGATCAGACTTATTTTTAAGATACATCTTAGAATTTGGCCCATGATCAGGCGAAATTCTAATAAAAGGAAGACCAATAGTAATATTTATTGCATCAAAGTTAAATAATGTTTTTAAAGGTGTTAAAACTTGATCGTGATACATTCCAATTACCACATCATATTCATCTATATTTTTTTTTATAAAAAAGGAGTCTGCAGAAAATGGTCCTTTTACAGAAACCATTTCTTTTTTTAGCCTCTTTATAGCTGGTATAATTATATTTTTTTCCTCACTAATTTTACTTACCGTTTCACAGTGAGGATTAAGACCTAAAACAGCAATTTTAGGTTTAAATTTTAAAATTTTTTTATAAAAATTATGGATTGACCGGATATTTTGGACGATTATAGTTTTATTTATGCGCTTTGAAACATACTTGATCGGCAAATGTGTAGTTATCGGTGAAACAGAAATTTTTTTATTATAAATTAGCATAACAGGGTTCTTTGAACTTGTTTTTTTTGCAAGATATTCTGTAACTCCCAGGTATTTTTTATTTAAAAATGTCTTTTTCTCAACTGGTCCATTGATTAGTACTATACGTTGATCATTTTTTAGAATAGCAATAGACTTTTTAAAACATGTAGAAATATATTGTTTATAATTATTTTTTTTAATTTCTATATTAATTATATTTAATTTACCTTGAACTGCATTTTTAGGGTTAGAAATTTGGTTAATTTCTTTTTTGTAATTAAATATTTTGGCTTCATTCTGAATAAGTTTTTTATTTCCTACAAGTATTATTTTTTTTTTCCCTATTAATTTTTTTTTTGAATTCAAGCATTTAAATAAAATTTCTAAAAAAACACTTTTAGGCTCAGCTGTAACAATTAAAATTTTATTTATACTCATATATAATTGCATTTTGTTTAAGCTTATTATAATAATTTACAGAAAAACTATTAAGCTGTCTGTTTTGTTCAAAAATGATTTGTTTTTTTGTCTCTTTATCTAAATCAAATTGATCTTTAATTTCTCTTTTTGAATTTATTTTAAGTATTAAGTTTCCACTTGGAATTTTAATTGGCTTTGTGTATTCGCCAATTTTTAAAGAATAAATTTTTTCCTGCAATTCTGGTGACAAATTATTTAAGTTAACCCATCCAATTTCACCCCCTTTTGAAGATGTATCTGAAATACTAAACTTAACGGCAGCACTTTTAAAACCATATTTTTTAATAAATTCATTTAATTCATTAAAATTTACATCAACATTAAATAATATCTCTGACACGTTAACCTCATAAGTTTTTTTTTGTTTACTCTTATATAATTTAATTCTTTTCTTAATTTCATTCTCATTAATTTTTACTTTTTCTTTAAATTTTTCATATATAAGAGTGTTCCAAAGTTGCTCAATAATAAGTTTATTTTTAACTAACTCCAAACTTATACCTTTGCTTTGTAAAAATGTTTTATAGTCTGATTTTTTTTCAAATCCTAAATTCTTGTAGTGTTGATTTAAAAGTTTATCTTCAAGATTAGATCTTTCATCAACATTTATAAACTTTTGAATTTCTTCTCTTTTTAATATTTCTTTAATCAGTAAATTTTTTGATAATTCAAGTAAATCTTTATTACTTAAATCTTTTAAATTGTTGCTAGTAATTTTTAAATATTTAATCTGATTTTCTAAATCAACATTAGTAATAATTTCATTGTTAACCTTAGCAATTATTATAATTTCTTTTGAATTTGTTTTTGAATTAAAAACAAAAATTATAATAAAAATCAAAAAAAAAGAATATATTTTTTTTGATAACATTATTTAAAATCTGTTGCTTGTGGTCTTAATTCTGCAAATGGAATAAATTTTATGTAGAATAATAAACTTTGATCAGGTAATATATTACCATCCTTATAAAATTTCTTAGTATATTTTACTGATGTAGTTAAGCAGTCAGTTTGATATTGATATGAAAGATTATAATATTCAGTAAAATCTGTTTTTAAATTTTTTGTAGCATCGAAACTTATTTTATTTTCTTCATTTAAATTATAACTTGAAGTATTACTCACAGTTTCTGCATTGCCTATCTCATTATCCTCTGATAAGTAATTAAATACTGTTTGAAAGTTATCAAAATTAAAATTTGTTGAAATAGACTGATAATTTGAATTTTTAAAATCTCTGTCATAAGAAAAATTATAATTAATATCCAATATCTGATTAGGTTTAAAATTTATTTTACCAACAACATCTGATCTTTTTTCGTTAAGTTTACTTTTAGTAGGTAAATTATTTTTTTTTTCGTTGCTTATCGAATTTGCTATTCCAAATTTTAAAATATTATTATTTTGTTTATCATCAATATCATATTCAATACCAAGTGAAATAGATCCACCTTCTTCTATATTTCTTTCTGATCCAATTCGATTTAAAGAATATATATTGTCATAAGTTAATCTTAAATCTTTGTTTGCTATATTCTTTGAATTATTTGGACTGTATCTTGTTACAAAAATTGGCTTTAAATATGTATTAAAATTTTCAGTCTTTTTGATTAAGGGTAATTCAGATCTAAATAAGATTGTTTGATATAAATCAGTGGTATCAGTATCATCAATTGGAGTACTGGTAAAAGAATTGTCATGTTTAATTAAAAATTGGTAATTACTTTTTATACCATTTGTTGAAATGAAATTATTTGAATTGAATAAAAAATCGTTAGTTATTACAGCTTGATAATTGTTAGTATTGTAGTTTTGTTGATAACCAGAGCTATTAAAATAAAAATTACCATTATAATTTTTTTCAATATTAATTTTCTTATCAAATTCAAAATTTGGAAATACATAGCGAAAACGGTCACTATCTCTGATTGATAAATCTTCATAAATGAAAAAGTTATTTTTAAAAGACGTATTTTCATCTATTATTTTATTAAAACTTAACTCTGATGTTAACAAGCTTTCATTATTTATGATATTTGAAGAATTTGATAAATTATGTAATTTTAAATATTCATCATTAGACACACTTTGATAATTAAATTCGTAGTCAGATTCATGTTTTGTTTTTCCATTTGATTTTATAAAAAAATGAGAATTGGTATTTTTTCCATCGTTATTATAACTAAAATCAGCAATTAAATTTGAATTTTCAAAAGCCTGTCTGTATTCAGATTGTAAAATAAATTTATCATCAAGATACACTCTTGGTTTAAATGTGAAGTCTTTATCTATATTAATTGCTTTATAATATGGAATGTTTACCCAACTTCCATAATTATTTGAACTTCCATATGTGGCTGGCAAAAATCCAGACTTTCTTTTCACAGATGGATCTGGATGACTGAAGAAAGGGAAATAAAAAATTTCTTTATCAAAAATCTTTAGCCACGAATTCTTATAATTAAATGTTTTTTTAATTTTATCATGAGTAAACTCTTCAGTTTCGAGCTCCCAGCCTGGGCATGATTTATTCTCAGTATTACATGTGGTAAAAACAGTTTTATAAATTTTAGTTTCTTTACTATTCGAGACAGCTGATCTTCCTTTTAATATTGGATCATTATTTGAATTACCAAAAAAATTGTCTACAAATTCTATTTTAATCTCTCTTCCAACTATTTCCTTATTAATTAAGTCAATTTTAGAGTTTTCAAAGAAATATATATTATTTTTGTTATCTAAAATGTTTACTTTGTTAGATGATATTACCTCATTAGGTAAGTTGAATTTAAAACTTTCTTGAATATTGTAAACATTTCCTAAAGAATCTTTAATTGTAGTTTCATGACGTGATAAAATATTTTGTGAAATTCTATCATAGATCATATTTTTTGATAAGATTTCATACTCATCCTCTATTTCTATTTTTGTTATTCCCTTTGTTGTTAATGTGTCAATCGTTTGACTGTAAAGAGCTTTTTCTGAGTATACTTTTATATTTTTTAACTGATCAAAAAAAATTACATTTCCAGTCAAAGTAATTTCTTGCTTATTCTTATCGTAAACAGAATTATTTCCTTCTAAAAATATTTTTTTTTCTTCTATGCTTGCCTTAGTATTAATAGACTTTATAATACTGTTATTATTTAAAATTTTTATATTATCTGAATAAATTTCTATATCATTAGCGAATAAGTTAAAATTTATTAAAATAAAAAAAATTAAATATTTAAGAAATTTAGCTCTCATTAATTCTTAATCCCCCCAATATACAAATTAGAAATAAAATGAGATGTGGCAACCAAATCGACAAGAGAATAGGTATCGTTTCGTTTGAACCAAATAAACTAGAAAAGTAATTAATATAATAAACAAATACAGATACCGAAACGCCTACAATTATTGTAAAAAATTTTGTTTTAATAAAAGTGAATTTCATCATTATTAATAATCCTAAAATAGTCATTAACAAATAGAATATAGGTAGACTATATAGTTTATTTAAGTGTACATTCACATCAGTTGTTGAATACCCAATTTTTGAATAATTCGATAATAATATATTTAATTGATAAACATTTAATGAGTTAAGATTTGAGAATAAATTTGAAATTATTTCTCCATCAAAAGATGATATATAATTTAGTTTTTTATATTTTTTATCTGATAATTTATCGACTATTTTTACATTCTCTAATGACCAAATTTTAGTTGAAATATCTGCATTTTTTGCAGTAATAATATTTATTTTATCAGTTAATAAAGTGGATTGAGTAATAGTAATATCCTCAATATTATTTTTGTTAAATTTTTTTGCATGAATTATATTTGAAGATCCGTCAATTTCTTCTTTAATCCATAATCCATTTTCATTTACCACCGCTAAGTACTCATTTTCAGATGAAAATTTATTTTTTAAATTCAAGTAATGGCTTTTTAGATTTGATGAAAAAGTGTAAAATACTAGTAATACAAATGCTCCACAAATAATTGTGCAAAAAGATAGTAGAGATAATACACTAAAGTTGTCTACGCCGTGATTTTTAAAGATTTCTATTTCATTTCTTTCATTTAAATGAATATAAAAAAATTTTACAGAAATTAAAAAAATAAATGGAAAAAGTTCAAATAATATTGATGGTGAATTAAGAAAAGTAAGCAATACAGGATATTTAATCCCTACATCATAATTTTCAAAAAACTTCAATTCCTCGAAAAAATTCAAAATAAAACTTAATCCTAAAAATACCAAGGAAATTAAAAATAAATTTTTAAAAAATATTTTTGCTATATATAATTGATATGTTTTAAACATTATAAATATTTTAATTTAAAATTAGTTTTAAATAAAATTGTTAAATAAAAGATGATAACAAAAATTATTGGCGCAAATAAAACAATTAAATCATTAAATAAATTTTGATTTACAAATTTAGATCCCATTTGAGAAATTATAATAAATACAAAACCAATTATAAAAATAAAACTTTTGTAATATCTTAAGTACTTGTTTGATTTAGGTTTAATTAGAAGACTTGATGATACTAGAGATAAAATTAAAATATAAAAAGGGACTACAGATCGCTTATAAATTTCCTCTGAAATAGAATCAATTTTTCTTGGACATATTTTTTTATCCATTTTTTTCTTTATATAAAAATCATAAATACATTTAAATAAACTTATAGAATTGACTTGTTGAATTTTTTGGCGCGTAACGGTTTTTGGTGAAAAATTCGATAGATCATATTCAGTTTCTTTAAAGTTCATATTGTAGAAATTATTTTCATTAGAATTCACTATACTTCCATTAAATAACTTAATTACAAATTCATTATTTTTTTTTTTAATTTTTCCACTTTCAGCTACTATTATTTTTGATGAGTAGTTATCTATTTTTTCATTTATATATATATTTTTTATATTTCCCTCTTGATCATAACTATCGAGAAATATTGTTAAATTTTTGAAAACGTTTATAAATTTTTTCTCAGTTATTAAAGAAGGTAAAAAATCCACGTTTGAATTTTTCAAATAAATTCTGCTAAGATTTTGAGTTAAAGGTACTAGATATAGGCTAAAAGCTAATTGTAAAAATATAAATACAATAGAAAGCTTTAATAAAAAATTAATTACGCTTATTTTTTTTATACCGTTAGTCCAAAAAACTAAAATTTCATTATTTTCCTCGTATTTATTAATTATATAAAAACATGAAATAAAAAAAATAAAAATTAAGATTCTACTGAAAATTTTTGGTATACTTAAAACTGAGTATGCAAAATACACTCTTAAACTATGTCCATCCTCAGATACTATATCTAGGAAATTTACTGCCTGTATTACCCAAATTATCAGAGCAATACTTAAAGATGAGGCTAAAAAAAAATAAATAATGTCCAGTGAAAGTTTTCTATAGAGCAATTTATTCATTGAAATTATAATTTTTATAAATATACAACAATATCTATTCAAAAATTCTAAAATATGAAGTTAAAATTAAATTTTGTAAGCAAAACCCCAAAGTTGGCTAGTAAAAATGAGCTTATTTTCATAAGTAGTAAAAATTTTAAGCACAAAACATTAGATCAAAAAGAGATTTTAGATAATGAGCTATTCAATGAGAATAAAATAGTACAAAGAAATCATGATAAATGTAATTATATTTTTATTAACTGTATTGGTCAGAAAATGTCATCAGATTTTGAAAATATAGGATCAAAGCTTTTAGATTTTCTTTCAAATAACAAAATTGAAAACAGTTTTCTTAATTTAAGTTCACTTAAAATCACAAGTGTCCAAATCGAAAGAATTTTACATGGAGCAAATCTAAAATCATATTCTTTTGAAGTTTATAAAACAAAAAAAAATATTAAGAAATTTATAAATATAAATATAATAGGTAAAAGTAAAAAAAGTATTCTCAGAACAAAACTAGATGCTCTTGCTGAGGGTGTATTTTTAACAAGGGATTTGGTCTCTGAACCAGGAAATATATTACACCCTGATGAATATGCAAAAAGAATAGAAAAGTTAAGAAAGATAGGAATTAAAGTAGCAGTATATGATAAGAAAAAATTAAAGAAAATGGGATGCGGCGCTTTACTTGGTGTAGGTCAAGGAAGTGTGAGAGGTTCGTACCTTGTTACAATGGAATGGAAAGGTGCTTCTCCAAAATCTAAACCTTTGGCATTTGTAGGAAAAGGAGTTTGTTTTGATACTGGTGGTATTTCATTAAAGCCTGCAAAATTTATGGAAGATATGACTTATGACATGGCTGGCTCTGCAGTTGTAGTTGGATTAATGAAAAATTTTGCACTTCGAAAAGCTAAAATAAACGCAGTAGGTGTAGTTGGTCTTGTTGAAAATATGCCTGGAGGAAATGCTCAAAGACCAGGTGATATAGTTAGATCTTATAGTGGAAAAACTATCGAAGTATTAAATACTGATGCTGAAGGAAGATTGGTTTTAGCAGATGCACTTACATTTACTGAGGAAAAATTTAAACCTAATTTAATTATAGATCTTGCAACGTTAACTGGTGCAATCATAGTATCATTAGGTTCTGAGTATGCTGGATTATTTTCAAATAATGATAAGCTTTCAAAACAATTGTACGAAGCAGGTGAAAGAGTAGAGGAAAAAGTTTGGAGAATGCCATTGCATAAAAATTATGATAAATTAATCAATTCTAAAAATGCAGATATGCAAAATATTAATTATGTTGGTGGCGCAGGATCAACAACCGCCGCTCAATTTTTACAAAGATTTATACTCAAAAAAACACCTTGGGCTCATTTAGATATAGCTGGAATGTCTTTTTCTAAATATGCAGGAGCATTGAATTCTGGAGGTGCAACAGGGTATGGAGTTAGATTATTAAATAAATTTGTGGAAGAAAACTATGAGTAATATCGAACAAACACTCTCAATAATAAAACCAGATGCTGTTGAAAGAAACTTACAAGATGAAATTAAAAAAGAATTTAGAAATAAGGGTTTTGAAATTAAAAAAGAAAAAAAAATTCATATTTCAAAACAAGAAGCTGAACAGTTTTATAAAGTTCATGAGACCAAACCTTTCTACAATGAACTATGTTCATATCTATCTTCAGGGCCTATAGTCGTCATGGAATTAAGTAGAGAAAATGCAATTTTTGAGAATAGGAAATTAATGGGGGCGACAAACCCTAAAGATGCTGAGGAAGGAACTATTAGAAAAAAATATGGTATTTCAATAGATAAAAACTCAGTTCATGGCTCTGATAGCTCTGAAAATGCTAAAATTGAATTAGACTTTTTCTTTAAAGACTAGACTTTTAAAAATTTTTTAATTGCAGCTGGATAAAGCTTATGTTCAATTTTTAAAACTTTTTTGGCTAATGTTTGTTCTGTATCAGCTTTCGAAATTCTAACCTTTTTTTGTAAAATTATTTTTCCAGTATCTAATTTTGAAGTAACCAAGTGTACAGTTGCACCTGAAAACTTATCTTTATTTTGAATTGCTCTTCTATGGGTATTTAAACCTTTATATTTTGGCAATAATGATGGATGAATATTTAATATTGGATTTTTGAACTTTCTTATGAAACCTGAAGATAATATTTTCATAAAACCCGCTAAACAAATTAGATCTATTTTATTTTTTTTTAAATATTTTAATATTACTCTCTCGGCATGATTTTTTTTTGAGTAATTTATTATGTGAAACTTAATTTTATTTTTCTTAGCATATTTTAAACCTTTTGATAATTTATTGTTAGAAATTACCAAATTAATATTTATTTTTGATTTTTGTATTTTTGAGTACCTAATTAAAGAAAGCAGATTACTTCCGCGTCCAGAAATAAAAACAGAAGTATTTAAATTTCTACCAATTAATTTTCCCACTTAAATTTACTTTTTTTTTATTTTTTGAAATTTTACCAATCACATAAGGCTTATACTTTTTCTCAAACTTTAATTTAACCTTATTAAGATTTTTTTTATTAATGATTATACAAAAACCAACACCGCAATTAAATGTTTTTAACATTTCAATATCTGTTATTCCTGAATTTTTAAGCCATTTAAATATTTTTTGAATTTTAATTTTATTTAAATCTATATTCGCACATAAATTTTTTGGAATAATTCTTTTAATGTTACTCTCTAAACCACCTCCAGTTATATTTGCACAACCATTTATAAGATTTTTGTTTATTAAATTGATAATTTCCTTAACATAAATTTTAGTTGGTTTTATTAATTCTTTTTTAAGATATTTATTTCTATTTATATTTATTTTATTTGTTTTTAAAATAGCCCTTACAAGTGAAAAGCCATTAGAGTGTATGCCATTTGATGGAATGGCTAAAATTAAATCATTTTCTTTTATTTTGTTAATTAAGATATTTTTTTCTTCGACTAAACCAACAGAAAAACCTGCAAGATCAAATTTACCTGGAGAATATGTTCCAGGCATTTCAGCTGTTTCTCCCCCTACAAGATTACAACTTGATAACTCACAACCTTTAACAATACCTCTAATAATTTCCTTCATTTTTTTCAAATTAATTTTGTCTATTGAAATATAATCTAGAAATAAAAAAGGTTTTGCACCTTGAACAATCAAATCATTTACACACATCGCAACAAGATCAATGCCAATTGTGTTAAATTTTTTAATTTCATTTGCTATCTCTAATTTTGTTCCAACCCCATCTGTGCTAGTTACAATGTGAGGATTTTTAAAGTTTTTTGGTATATTTGAAATTGCACCAAATCCACCAATATTCTTAAAATTACCACTTTTCTTTGTTTTTTTTGTTAAATCAGAAATGAAATCTATAAATTTATCAGCATTTTTTATATTTACTCCACTATTTTTATATGTGAATTTTTGCGATTTCATAAATTATTTAAAATGACTTTATCTAAAAAAACATACAATCATCTATACATTTTTTTTCTAGTTTTAATTATTGTTTTTAGTGAGTTTTCCACAAATTTGGCAAAAGCTAATAATTTTGTAATTAACAATATAGAAATTGAAGAAAAATATGATTTAAATTTTGATAAAGCAAAGGTGGTTGATAAAGCCTTTAAAAAAGCTTTTGAAATATTAATTTCAAAAATTTTACAAAGTGAAAACAAAAGTATTTCTAGATCCATTAACCTTAGCCAAATTAAAAGTTTTGTTGAAAGTTTTTCACTGAGGGATGAAAAATTTATAGACAACAATTATCAAGCAAAAATAAATGTGGATTTTAACAAAAAAGATTTAATTAATTATTTTAATTCGAAAGGTATTATTACATCATCAATAAACCCAATTGACGTTATGATATTACCTATAATGATAGATTTGAAAAATAATCAAATATTTTCTTATTCAGATAACCCTATCTTTCTAAATTGGAACCTAAATAAAAAAAAAACTCATCAAATAAATTATGTTTTACCAAACGAGGATATTGAAGATTTTTCAATAATTAGGAAAAATATCAGTGATATAGAGAATTATAATTTTAATGAAATATTTAATAAATATAATATTAAAAATAGAATCTTACTTGTTTCATTAAAACAATATAACCTACTTAAAGTTTTTTCAAAACTTAATTTAGAAAGTAATGAGATGTACATAAATAAGAATTTTAAAAATTTTAATTTGAGAAACTTAGATCAGATTAATGAAATAATTTTGGATTTGAAAAACGATTATGAAAATAAATGGAAATCATTAAACGAAATTAATACGTCAATAGTACTGCCTATTCGATTATCAGTAGACGCAAATAATTTTTTATTGTCAAATAATTTAGAAGATTATTTAAATGAAGTAGATTTAATTTCAAATTATAAAATTGAAAACTTAAATAGTAAACAAATTATTTATAAAATTATATTCAATAGTACTCCAGATAAGTTTTTAAAAATTATGGAAAATGCAAAATTTAAAATTGATACCTCTAAAGATGTCTGGAAATTACAATGAGTGAACTAAACCAACTATTACTTGATTTTGATTATAATATTGAATTCAACGAACATGATTATTATGTCTCAAGTAGCAACTATCTAGCTTTTAATTTGATACAAAATTGGCCAATATGGGAAAGAAAAATACTTAATATTTCTGGAGATACATTTTCAGGAAAAACTCACCTGGCCAAAATTTTTCAAGAAAAAAGTAATGCTTTGTATTTAGGTCACAATGATATTAACGAAGAAGTATTAAAAAAAATTAAGTTAAATGAGTGTATTGTTATTGATGATTTTGAAAAAATTAAAAATGAAAATTTATTATATTCTGTATTTAATTTGATTTATCAAGATAATAAGTACCTATTAATTTTATCTAACCAAGCAATAAGTGAAATTAATTATATTCTTGATGATTTAAATTCTAGGGCAAAAAATTGTATATTTGCAAAAATTGAAAATCCCGACGACGATTTAATTTTTGCAATTATCGTAAAAAGTTTTTCAGATAGACAAATCAAATTAGAAAAAAAATTACTAGAATATATTATAAAAAGGATAGACAGATCTTATGGTAAAATTTATGAATTTATATATAAGGTTGACGAATTGAGCTTAAAAAAAAAGAAACCAGTTAATTTAAAAACAATTAAAGAACTATTGTAAATTGAACAAATATAGAACACATACATGCGGAGAACTTAACATTTCTCACAAAGGTCAAAAAATTATTTTATCTGGATGGATTAATAAGAAAAGAGATCATGGAAATCTATTATTTATTGATTTAAGAGATAATTATGGTCTTACCCAGTGCGTTGTGGACAATGAAAATAAAGTTTTTAAAGAAATAGAAAAACTTCCACTAGAAACTGTATTAAGAATAAGCGGGGTAGTAATTGAGAGAAACAAAGATACCATTAATGTAAATTTATCAACTGGTGAAATAGAAATTTCAATTAATGATTTTGAAATTCTTGGTCAAACGAAAGACCTTCCTATGCCAGTTTTTTCAGATCAAGAATATTCAGAGGAGATAAGACTAAAATACAGATTTTTGGATTTAAGAAGAAAAAAAATTCATCAGAATATTATTTTAAGATCAAAAGTTATTTCTTTTATTCGATTAGAAATGAATAATTTAGGATTTTTAGAATTTCAAACACCTATATTAACATCTTCTAGCCCAGAAGGTGCTAGAGATTTCTTAGTTCCAAGTAGACTAAATCCAGGAAAATTTTATGCATTGCCTCAAGCTCCCCAACAATTCAAACAATTAATAATGGTATCAGGATTTGACAAATACTTTCAAATAGCACCTTGCTTTAGAGATGAAGATGCAAGAGCTGACAGAAGCCCAGGTGAATTTTACCAACTAGATTTAGAAATGTCATTTGTTGAACAACAAGATATCTTTGATGTGGTGGAAAAATTAATGATTAAAGTTTTTCAAAACTTTTCAGATAAAAAATTACTTTTTGAGACTTTTCCAAAAATCTCTTATCAAGATGCTATGTTAAAATATGGAACTGATAAACCGGATTTAAGAAATCCACTTATTATTTCTGATGTTACAAAACTCTTTCAAAGAGATGATATTAGTTTCGAGATTTTTAAAAATTTAGTCAAGAAAGGTTCAATTGTAAGATCTATCGTTACTAAAAATACGAAAGATAAACCAAGAAGCTTTTTTGATGGAATAGATAAATGGGCAAAGGAACAAGGTTCATCTGGTCTTGCTTATTTTACTTTAGAAAAAATTGACAAGATAACAGGAAAGGGACCAGTTGGTAAATTTTTTTCAGAGGAGTCACTTAAAGAATTGATGAAAATTACAAATGCAGAGATAGGGGATACTGTTTTTCTCTCATGTGGTAAACAAAGTGACGTAGAAAAAATATTATCAATTGCTCGAGCCAGAATAGCAGAGGAGCTTAAAATTATTAATGAAGATGTTTTTGCATTTTGTTGGATAGTAGATTACCCAATGTTTGAAATTGACACACAAACCAAAAAAGTAAGTTTTAGCCACAATCCATTTTCAATGCCACAAGGAGATATTCAAAACTTAGATTTAACAGATCCTCTTTCTTTAAAAGCCTATCAATATGATATTGTATGTAATGGTATTGAGTTATCATCTGGAGCCATTAGAAATCATGTGCCTGAATTAATGTATAAACTATTTGAAATAGCTGGCTACACAAAGAAAGATGTTGAAGAAAAATTTAGTGGAATGATAAATGCTTTGAGTTATGGTGCACCGCCACACGGAGGTATTGCTCCAGGTATAGATAGAATAGTAATGCTTTTAGCTGATGAAAAAAATATTCGGGAAGTAACTATGTTTCCGATGAATCAAAATGCCCAGGATTTAATGATGAATGCACCATCTACAATTAACGAAGATCAATTGAAGGAATTAAACCTTACTGTTAAGAAAAAAATTTAATTACTTTTTACCTTTTAGATTAATTCTAATATCTGATAGGTCGACCAATTTTCTTTTATAATCACTTCTTACAAATCCCTTACTAGTTATATCTTTAACTAACTTTAAGAATTGATTTTGATCTTCAGAGCTTTCGTTATTCAAATCATCTGCTTTTTCTGATCCACCAATAGATGGAGTATGTGCCAGATCTTCTCTATTTAGATAAGATATTGCTAATTCTCTAAATATATAATCTAAAATTGAGCTCGCACTTAAAATTCTATCATTTCCATGAACTTTTCCTGATGGTTCAAATTTTGTTCCTACATAAGCATTTACAAACTCATCTAGAGGTACCCCATACTGAAGACCCAAAGAAATTGCTATTGCAAAGTTGTTCATTAGAGCTTTTACCAACTCACCTTCTTTGCTTGTATCAATAAATATTTCACCTATTTTTCCATCTTCATATTCACCAGTATGAAGGTATACTTTATGATCACCTATCGTTGCCTTTTGAATGTATCCTTTTCTTCTGTCTGGCATGCTAAATCTTTTTCCAAGTTTTTCGTTTAGATTGTTTTTAAAATTTTCACCAATTTTAGTATCTATTTTTTGAGCAGTCTGCGAGATAGGAGCGTTAATTGATTTATCAATTATATTTACTTTATTATTGTCTATTTTTTCTAAATTTTTGGTTTTTCTATTATCAAGTTTGACGTCCAGTATCTCAAACTTTCCGTCCTCATTTTTTTCTAAATTTTGTAAGTTTTTCTCATTAACATCATCCAAATAGTGACTTACTTTAAAACTACATGTGTAATATGTCTCAACTAAATATTTTGCCATTAAATTTCCTTATTAAAATTGAATCGTAAGAAATTATGTATATACAAATTAATGTTTTAGTCTAATTTAAATTTTTTCAATTTTAAATTGAAAAATAATTTATTTTTTATGTTGACATTTTTTAAGGAAATTTTCACTTGGTGGAATGGTCAGACATTGGGAACCAGATTGCAAACAATTTTTTTTGGAAAGTTGGTTGGTGAAGATGAATTAGGAAATAAATATTATCAAAATAAAAAAGGTAAAAGATGGGTAATATATAACGGAGAGGTTGAAGCATCAAAAATCCCAAACGATTGGTACTCATGGATGCATCATACAAATAATAAAATTGAAAATTCACATAATTTAAAAAAATATAAATGGCAAAAAAATCATTTACCGAACCAAACAGGGACAACAAACGCTTACAACCCTAAAAATAATAAAAATGCAACAGAAAAAAAATATAAATCTTGGCAAGGTTAGTTTTGCTTTAATTTTAATTCTACTTTTTCAAATAATTTTCATTAAAGCAAATTCTAAAACATCTTTATATAGTGAAAAGTTCGCAGAAATATTAATTTTGGATAAAGTAAGTTCTAAAACAACAAAGTTAAAATTAACAATTGGTGAAGAATTATTTTTTCAGAATTTAAATATACATATTCTTAAATGCAGAAATTCAAAGTTTGATGACGATCCTGAAGTAACAGCATATATGCAGGTCATTGATTTAAAAAATAAAGATAAGGATAAAGTTTTTATTTTCAATGATTGGACATTTGCATCCAGTCCATCAATAAGACCATTTGATCATCCTGTATATGATATATGGTTAAAAAAGTGTTATTCTTAAATTAATTTTTCTTTATCAAGCCAACTAACATTAAAGTCAGATTTAATAAATTTTTGATGGTTTAATAAAACTTTATGTAAACCAATAGTAGTAGTTATGCCCTCAATAACAAATTCATCAAGAGATCTATTCATTCTTTGTATTGCCTCTGTTCTATTTCTTCCATGGCAAATTAATTTACATACCATGCTGTCATAAAAAGGAGTAACTTTATAACCTTGAAAAATTGCACCATCTACTCTAGTTCTAAAACCTGAAGGTTGATGACACATTCCGATTGTTCCAGGTGATGGTTGAAAATTTTTACTAGGATCCTCTGCATTTATTCTACATTCAATAGCATGTCCTCTTGGATTCACATCAACTTGACTTAATGCTGTTTCACCTGTGTAAGCTATGTTAATTTGTTCTTTAATAATATCTATACCTGTAACCATTTCAGTCACCGGATGTTCAACTTGAACTCTAGTATTCATTTCTAAAAAATAGAATTTTCCTTCTTCATAAATGAATTCAACTGTACCTGCACCTTCGTATCCTATTTGACTTACCATCTTTACAGTTTTGCTAAATAAATCTGATCTGATTGTATCTGTTAAAACTGGGCTTGGGGTTTCCTCTATTAATTTTTGATGTCTTCTCTGTACTGAGCAATCTCTTTCATGTAAGTGAACAGTTCTATTTTTTCCAGATAATACTTGAACCTCAATATGTCTTGGGTTTTGAAAAAATTTTTCAATATAAACTTCATCATTTCCAAAAAAATTTTTTGCTTCTAATTTTGCAGTTAAAAATAAATTCTCAAAATCATTCTCATTATTTACTATTTTCATACCTTTTCCACCACCACCACCTGCTGCTTTTATGAGAATAGGAAAACCAATTTTTTCGCATAATTTTTTAGCTTCTTTAATATCTGTTACTCCACCTTCAGAACCTTCAATTACTGGTAAACCATATTGCTTAGCAATTTTTTTAGCTTGTATTTTATCTCCCATTTTACTTATCAGACTAGATGATGGACCTATGAACTTGATATTATTATCCTCAAGGATTTTAGCAAATTCAGCATTTTCAGATAAAAAACCGTATCCTGGGTGCACGGCTTCAGCATTAGTTAATTCTATTGCAGACATTATTGCTGGTATATTTAAATAACTATTTGAAGGCTGATGTGGACCCACGCAAATACTTTCATCTGCTAATCGCACGTGCATACTATCTCGATCGACATCTGAGTGAATTGCAACTGTTGATATACCCCATTCTTTACATGCTCTTATAACTCTAACTGCAATTTCTCCTCGATTTGCAATCAGAATTTTTTTGAACATATCAATCTAAGATTGCTATTGTTTGTCCAAATTCAACTGGCTGACCATCTTCAACACAAATTTCCTTTATCGTTCCATCCATTGGGCAAGGCACATGATTCATAGTTTTCATTGCCTCAACAATCATTATTGTATCACCCTTCTTAATTTTACCTCCTTTTTCTGCAAATTTTTTACCCCCTGGTTCAGGTGCTAGATATGCAGTACCAATAATTGGCGATGTAATCTTTGTTCCACTTATTTCAGATGGTTTACTTTCTGTTCTATCTTTTTTTTCTTTTAAAATATTTGTTATGACTGGAGCTGAACTGATTTCTTTTGTTTTTGAAACTTTAACTTTTAAATCTTTTTGAGTATATTCGATTTCTGTAAGATTAAATTCGTCCAAATAATCACTTAATTCTTTTATAATATTTTTATTTATTTTCATTTTTTAGTAGCTCTTGCATTGAATTTATGGCCAAAATGTAGCCATTTATTCCAAGCCCACAAATAATTCCAGTTACAACACCACTTATCATTGACTTATGTCTAAATTCCTCTCTTTTATAAATATTTGATATATGCAACTCGATTTTAGGTTTTTTAAACACATCTAATGCATCTCTTATTGCTACAGATGTATGACTGTAAGCTGCAGCATTAATTATAATACCATCATAATTATCAACACTATTTTGTATTAAATTTACAATTTCACCTTCCACGTTTGATTGTTTTATATCCAAATTTAAATTTAATTCCTCAGCATTTTTATAACAAATCTCTGTTAAATAATTGTAGTCTTTGCTACCATATTGCGATTGTTCTCTTTGGCCTAATAGATTAAGATTAGGTCCATTAATAATTAATATTTTGCTCACTAAAATCTTATAATATATGAGAAAAAAAAATAAAATAAAAATAATAGTAAATGGTAAGCAAACTATTATAAATTCAAATTTTTCACTAAAAAATCTTGTTGATAAGTTAGAAATACCCCTAAATAAAATTGCAATAGAATATAACAGAGAAATTGTAGATAAAAAAAAGTTGGAAAAAATTCTTCTTTCTAAAAATGATAACGTGGAAATTGTACATTTTATTGGAGGAGGCTAATGAAAAATAAAGATAAATTTATAATTGCAAAAAAAAATTATTCCTCAAGACTAATTGTAGGTACAGGAAAATATAAATCAATGGAGGAGTGTGCTAAAGCAATTAAAATATCAGGTGCAGATATTGTGACTGTTGCAGTAAGAAGAGTAAATATATCAGATAAAAACAAACCTTTGCTGATGGATTACATAAACCCAAAAAAAATTACCTATCTTCCAAATACTGCTGGATGTTTTAGTTCAGATGAAGCTTTAAGAACACTTAGGCTGGCAAGAGAAATTGGAGGATGGAAATTAGTAAAACTTGAAGTGTTAGGAGATAAAAAAACATTATTTCCGGATGCAATTGAAACACTAAAATCTACAGAAGTTTTAACAAAAGAAGGATTTAAAGTTATGGTTTATTGCAATGACGATCCTTTGATGGCAAAAAGGCTAGAAAATGCTGGAGCGTGTGCAATAATGCCTTTGGCTGCACCAATTGGCTCAGGTTTGGGTATTCAAAATAAAATTAATTTAAGAATTATCAGACATCAAACAAAACTTCCTGTAATTGTCGATGCAGGTATAGGTCAAGCATCTGATGCAACTCAAGCAATGGAACTAGGTTGTGATGGCGTTTTAATTAATACGGCAATAGCTAAAGCTAAAAATCCTTATGAGATGGCTGAAGCAATGAAATACGCAGTAATATCTGGAAGAAAATCATATCTTTCAGGAAGAATTAATCCTAATTTATTCGGATCTGCATCAACTACAAATAGTGGAATTATTTAATTTTTTTCTTAACAAACTTTCTTTTTTTAAATTTTCTTTTTTTAAATGTTTTTTCAATATTAGAATTAGAATTTCCTTGTGCAGTAATAACTTTCTGTAAATTTTCTATTTTTTCAATTTTATCTAATATTTTCCCTGTTTTAGACTTAAACTCAATAAAATATTCAGTTAAATTTAATTCTTCAGAATGTGCAATATTTATTTTAATTTTATTTTTTTTTTCGAAATATTTTAAATCCTCAAGAAATTGATTTTCAATAAAGTCCGAAATTTTATTATTAATTTTTAAATCAATAATTTTAGAACCATTTTCCAAAGACTTTATTTCGATTAATTTAATAATTTTTTGTGCAAAAGTTTCATTTGTTAGTTTTATTGACCATTTTATGTTGCTTTCTCTAAGTCTTTGTCTAGACATTTCTAATAGTCCAAAATTACTTATTCTGCCAATTTGAATTCTGGCTCTATCATTTCGGCATTTTTCTTTTAATCTTCTTTCAACTTGCCTTCTATTTCCAAAATTTAACATATCAATAAAGTCAATTATTATTAACCCAGATAAATCTCTAATTTTAATTTGTCTTGCTATTTCTTCTGCGGCTTCTAAATTTGTATCTAAAGCAGTGCTTTCAACATTTTTTTGTTTTATTGATTTTCCTGAATTGACATCTATAGAAACTAAAGCTTCAGTAGGATTTATTACTAAATAACCACCAGAACTAAGTTTTACCTCTGTTTTAAAAATTTCAAAAAGTTTTTTTTCAATATTTTCTTTAAAAAATAATGGTACTTTATCTCTGTACTTTTTAACTTTTTTTAATTGTTTTGGCATCATTAGCTTCATGTAATTTTTTGTTTTTTGATAGCCATCGTTACCCTCTACAATGATATTTTGAGTATCATCGTCGTACATATCTCGAATACTTCTTTTAATAATATCGCTTTCTTGATGGATAAGAGATGGAGCCATGGAATTCATTGCATTACTCTTAATGGAATCCCAAACCGTAATTAAATTTTTTAGATCTCCATCAATTTCATTCTTTGTTTTATTTGATCCTGCTGTTCTTACAATTATCCCCATCGCCTTTGGAATTTTGATTTCATTCAGAATATTTCGAATTTTTTTTCGATCGCCTGGGTTAAATATTTTTCTTGAAATACCACCACCCTTAGCCGTGTTAGGCATAAGTACTATATATTTTCCCGCAATCGATATAAAAGTGCTTAGTGCCGCTCCCTTCAAACCCCTTTCATCTTTTAAAACTTGTACTAAAATAACTTGGTTTGGTTTTATGACTTCTTGAATTTTATATCTCTTTGAGGGAAATCTTTTTTGGATTTTTTTGTCTTTTTTTTCTTCTACATCTTCGTCTTTTTTTTCAACTGGATCTTCAATTTTTATTTCCTCTTCACCTTCTAAAATTTTATTCTCAATATTTTCACTTTCTTTAGATAATTCTTCTCTAACTTTTTCCTCCTCTTCTTTAATTTTCTCTAGATCGCTTTGAGGTATTTGATAATAATCTGATTGAATATCATTGAATGATAAAAATCCGTGTCTTTCTCTTCCAAAATCCACAAAAGCAGCCTGTAAAGATGGTTCTATACGGCTTACCTTTCCAAGATAAATATTATTTTTTATTAATGTGTTGTTGATGCTTTCATACTCATAATCTTCAATATGATTTTCGTTTTTAAGTACAACTCTTGTTTCATTTGGATGCGATGCATCAATGTATAAATTTTTTGACATAAATTATGATTTTTTTTCATTTGTTTATTTTTAAATCCGGTGCCACAACAATACCAAATTCGCCATATAAATTAAACATAAATGAGTTCAATAATAAAAAAAGTTGTATCCCTATCAATGGTGATAATGTTGATAACTTTAATTGTTATATTTTCTATTTTATGGATTTATTCAAATAAGCTACCAGATTACAAGTTTTTAAAAAACTACAAGCCCCCTGTATCTAGCAAATTATATTCAGGTAATGGGGTATTAGTTAGTGACTTTTCGTCTGAGAAGAGAATATTCGTACCTTTTGAGGCTATCCCAGATGTTGTTATCAATTCATTTTTGTCTGCGGAAGATAAAAACTTTTTTAATCATCCTGGGGTAGATGCAAAAGGAATTGTAAGAGCTATTAAGAATAATATCAAAAATGCTCTAAAATCAAAAAGGTTGGAGGGAGCCTCAACTATAACCCAACAGGTTGCTAAAAATTTTCTGTTAACAAACGAAGTAAGTTTTGACAGAAAAATAAAAGAAGCAATTTTAGCTTTTCGAATCGAAAGGGCTTTAAGCAAGGAGAGAATTTTAGAACTTTATCTAAACCAAATATATTTAGGTGAAGGAAGTTATGGAATAGCCTCTGCCAGTTTGAGATACTTTGATAAATCAATTAGTGAATTAAATTATTCAGAGGCAGCTTTACTAGCAGCGCTCCCAAAGGCTCCTAGCAGATATAATCCATACAAAAACATAAAACTAGCTAAATACAGAAGGGATCTCGTTTTAAAAAATCTTTATGAAAATCAATACATAGATCAAAATCTATTAAATGAATTAATAAATACAGACATTAAACTTAGTAAAAGACAAAGAATATATTTAGAAGATACTAGATATTATGTCGAAGATGTAAGAAAAAATGTAATAGATACATACGGTTTTGATAAAGTTTATAAACAAGGTTTTAATATCAAAACTCCAATTGATTTAAATTTGCAAACCATAGCCTCAGCAGCATTAAGGAAAGGTTTAGAACAATATGATAGAAGGAGAGGTTGGAGAGGTTCTTTAATAAATAAAAAAATAAGCAAAAATTGGAATCAAAATTTAGATAAGTTCAAATTAGAAAAATCTTTAGGGTGGGAAATAGCAATTATAAAAAAAAAAAATAAATTTGAAGCAAATATAGAAACTGAAAATAATTTAAAAGGCAAAATTAAATTTGAAAACTTAAATTGGACAAGAAAATATATAGATGAGTTATTTAAAGTTGGAGATTTAGTTTATGTAAAAAAAATTAATCATGAAGACTATGAATTAAAACAATTACCTGCTGTTAATGGAGGAATAGTTGTAATGGATCCATTTACGGGAAGAGTTTTAGCAATGGCTGGAGGATTTAGTTTCAATAAAAGTGAATATAACAGAGTTACACAAGCTAAAAGACAACCTGGATCAGCATTTAAGCCATTTATATATGCACTAGCTTTAGAAAATAATTTTACCCCTTCTACATTAGTTTTAGACGCCCCAATTGTTCTTGAACAAGGTAGTGATTTAAAGATGTGGAAACCTGAAAATTATGGAAAAAAGTTTTATGGCCCCTCAACATTAAGAACAGGTGTTGAAAAATCGCGAAATTTAATGACAGTAAGAATTGCACAAGAAATTGGATTAAACAAAATCACAAATTTTTCAAAAAAACTAAAAATTTATGAGAGACCTGAGGAATTGATGTCAATTTCATTGGGATCTGCTGAAACTACTTTACTAAAGATTACAAGCGCATACTCTTCATTTGTAAATGGCGGAAAGTTAGTCGAACCAATATTTATAGATAGAATTCAAGATAGTGAGGGAAAAACAATTTTTAAAAATCAGTTAAGATTTTGTAAAGATTGCGACTTGATTTCATACACAAGTGAAAATCTTCCACAAATAAAAAATAATTATAAACAAATTTTTTCACCTCAAACAGCTTATCAAATGACATCTATTTTAGAAGGAGTTGTTCAAAGAGGAACTGGAAAAAAATTAAAAGATCTTAATTTACAATTAGCAGGGAAAACAGGAACTACTAATAAAAATACCGATGCATGGTTTATTGGTTTCACTTCAAATTTAGTAATTGGAGTTTATGTAGGTTTTGATAATCCAAGAACTTTAGGAAAATTTGAAACAGGATCAAAAACTGCGCTACCTATCTTCAAAGAATTTGTTAAAAACTCAGTAAATAATCATGAGGCAAGACCATTCAAAGTGGCAAAAGGAATTAAAATGATGGTCGTAGATGCATCTACTGGCAAAAAAGCTAACAGTAATTCTAAAAGTACTATTATTGAGTCTTTTAAAGAGGAAAAAATTGCAAATAATTATAAAATTGATATTGATAATATTAGCGATGTATCAAAAACAAATATTTTAAAGTTTTATTAAAATGGAATTAGAAACAAGTAATTTAATTAAAGAGATAAACAAAATAATATTAAGAATTAAGGAGTTTCTTTGAAAAAAATAAACTTAATTCTAAACTTGATGAATTAAATAATAAAATTGAGAGCCAAAATTTCTGGCAAGATAGAAAATTATCAGAAAAAATTTTAAAAGAAAAAAAAAATTTAGAACTTTTAGTTGGATCATTTAGTAAATTTGAAAATGAGTTTAAAGACATAGTAGAAATTTTAGATCTTGCTATATCTGAAAGCGATAAATCATTACAACATGAAAGCCTCGATAAATTACAAGCTTTAAAATCTGGATTGAAAAAATTAGAGATAAAATGTTTTTTATCTAACGATAGTGATAATCTTGATAGTTACTTAGAATTTCATGCTGGTGCAGGTGGAACAGAAAGTCAAGACTGGGCTCAAATGCTTAGAAGAATGTACATGAAATGGGCGTCTAACAAGGGATATTCTGTCGAATTAATTAGTGAGCACAGAGGAGATGAGGCAGGAATCAAATCATCTACTATAAAAATATCGGGTGATTATATTTATGGTTATCTAAAATCAGAATCAGGTATTCATCGATTGGTGAGAATTTCTCCATTCGATTCAGGGGCACGAAGACATACGAGTTTTGCTAGTGTTTGGATTTATCCAGTTGTAGATGATAAAATAGACATTGATATTATTGATAAAGATTTAAGAATAGATACTTACAGGTCAAGTGGTGCCGGTGGACAGCATGTAAACACAACCGATAGTGCAGTAAGAATAACGCATATCCCAACTAAAATAGTTGTACAATGTCAAAATGAAAGATCACAACATAAAAATAAAGAAACATGTATGAATATGCTGAGAGCTAGACTTTATGAACATGAGCTTCAAAAAAGAGAAAAACAAAACGAAAATATAGAAAGTTCGAAATCAGATATTGGGTGGGGACATCAAATTAGATCTTATGTATTGCACCCATATCAGATGGTTAAAGATAATAGAACTAATTTTGAAAGCTCAAATCCTGAAAAAATACTCGATGGCGAAATTGATAATTTTCTTGAGAGCTCATTGTATAAAATAAATGCGTAAATACTTATTTATAATACCAATTACTATAATATTTTTATTTGCATCAATTATTACTTATTTAAATTTTTTTGGTATCAAAACAGATAAATTTAACAACTTAATTTATTCAAAAATAAGTCAAATAAACCCAAAACTATCATCTGAAATTAATGATGTATTCATAAAATTAGATATCAAAGAACAGACAATAAAGCTTGAGACTTCAAACGTTAAATTACAAATTGCAGAAGAATATCTCTATTTAGATAAAATTATTTCAAAACTCAGTATATCTAATTTGTTTAATAATAGATCAATTCAGAGTTTAGAAATTTTACTAAGGGAAGATGAAATATCAAATTTTAAAAGTTTTATTTCAGAGTATGATTATAACTTCTCAAGAGAATTAATTTTAAGTCAAATTAAAAAAGGCAAGATTAAAGCATCAATTGTTCTAGATTTTCAAAATAATAACAAAACATTTGATTATAGTATTTTAGGAAAAGTAACAAATGCACAAATAAACCTTTTAAACAAAGGTGAATTAGAGAAAATTTCTTTTAATTTTATATCAGATCAAAAACAACATTTCATAAATGATTTACAATTTATTTATGAAGATATTAATTTTAACTCAGAAACTATATCAGTCAAAAAACGTGACAATAGTTTTATAATTAACGGTGATATATCAAATAAAAAACAGGTTTTTGATATAAAAAAATTACAAAAAAATTTAGATTATAATTTTGATTTTATTGAAAATTCAAAAGTAAATCTTTCATCAAATAATAAGTTTTCGTTCAGTCTAATTAATAAAAAAAAAATTGATAAATTTGAATTAAAATCAAAAATAAATTTTGATGAAATAAAATTTAAGAAGAATTTAAATTTACCAATTAACATTAATAATGGTGAATTAAAACTTGATTATAAAAATCACATATTTGATATAAATGTAAATTCTAAAATTTATTTCCTAAGTGGTGAAAAGAAACAACCAAATTTAGGAGATGCTAAATTTTTAATTTCAAAAAAAAAAAACGAAAATATAAAATTTAAGGGAAATTTTTCTAACACAGGAAATAAAATAAATTCTGATCAAATTAAAGAAATAATTAATATTGATAACAAATTAATACCAAGTCAGGATTTACAATTTGATTCAAATAACTCAATAGAATTTGAATTTAATAAAAAAAATAAGATAGAAAAATACAAATTAAATTCGAATTTAAAAATTAGTAAATTAGAGATCTCACATAATGGTAGCAATTTAAAGAGGTTTTTGCCTGAATATAAAGATATAATAATTTTCAAAGATAATTTAATTGAAATAAACTTAAATAAAAAAATTAAAGATATAAAATTAAAAGGGTTATATTCATTTAATAATAACTTATCTGACAATTATAAAATTAATTTAATCCAAAACTCAGAGATTTTAGATTTTGATGCTAATATTAATTTAAACAATCTCTTTTTAAATTTTAAATCACTTGATTATAAAAAAAATAAAAAAATTAATTCTAATCTAATCATAAAGGGTCGATATAAAGATGATTTAAAATTTAACCAAATTGAATATAAAGAAAATTTGAATACTATACAGGCAAGTAATATAACATTATCAAAAAAATATAAAATTAAAAATATTGACTCTGTAATTTTGAATTATGAGAATTTAAATCAAAAATTAAATAATATTAAATTTCAAAAAAAAAATGATAATCGATATAAACTTTCAGGTAGTGAGTTTGACGCTCAATTACTCATTTCAAATTATTTAAAGGGCGAAAATACTAATAACATTTTTGAGAGATTTGAAAATATAAACGCAAACATATCAGTTGAACTTAATAATATATTTATAGATAAAAACAGTAAACTGACCAACTTAGTCGGTGAGATTTTATTAAAAAAAAATGATGTTATTTCTGCTGAAATTCGCTCTAAAATTAACAATAAAAATGATTTTTCACTATCTATAAAAACTAATTCAGGAGATGAAAAAGTTACTAATTTGTTTATTGAAGAACCTGAACCATTTATAAAAAACTACAAGTTTATTAAAGGCTTTACTGAAGGTAAGCTTTCCTATGGGTCTATAGAAAAAAATAATGAAACAAGAGCAAATCTAAAAATATTTGATTTTAAAGTTCAAGACGTTCCTGTTCTAGCAAAATTACTTACACTTGCCTCTCTTCAAGGTATTGCAGATATTCTTACAGGAGAGGGTATTCGATTTAATGAATTTGAAATGAATTATGAATCAAACCAGTCACTTACTAACATAAATGAAATGTATGCTATTGGACCAGCAATTTCTATTTTAATGGAGGGTTATATTGATAGAAATAAACTAACAAGTCTTAGAGGTACTCTAGTGCCTGCCACCACAATAAATAAAACAATATCAAAAATTCCCTTATTAGGAGATATTTTGGTAGGGAAAAAGGTTGGTGAAGGAGTTTTTGGCGTAAGTTTTAAAATCAAAGGTCCACCAAAAGATCTAAAAACTTCTGTAAATCCTATTAAAACTCTTACACCAAGATTTATAACTAGAACTTTAGAAATGTTAAAAAAAAATTAAATGATAATTTTAAAATGCTTTTTCTTTCCAACCGAAAGTTTAATAAAACCTTTATTTTCAAACAATTTTTTACTTATTAATAATTTTCCATCTTCAATTTTCTCATTATCAATTTTAATTCCATTGTTTTGAATTAATCTTCTTATTTCACTTTTTGATAACTCATTATTTGTATATTCTATTAAGCTAATTATATCTTTTCCTATTAAGTCACTTCCAATTTTAACACTAGGTAAATGTTCTCCAGTTGAATTTTCTTTAAACGTAGATTTTGCTAATTCTTCAACTTTTTTTGTTTCAATTTCCCCATGCAACATCTTTGTAGCTTCATTAGCTAATAAAATTTTCAAATCGTTAATATTTTCATTTTTGATATTTTCTATTTTTTCTAAAGATAAATCTGTGAACATTTTTAGAAACTTGATAACGTCCCGATCATCTGTGTTTCTCCAAAATTGCCAATAGTCATAGATAGATAGTAGATTTTTATCCAACCATACTGCTCCACTTTCAGTCTTTCCCATTTTGGCTCCTGAGGCCAGAGTTATAAGAGGGGTTGTCAATCCAAAAACTTCTTTTGATAAATATCTTTTGATTAAATCAACACCATTAACGATGTTTCCCCATTGGTCTGATCCTCCAATTTGAAGAAGACAATTATGTTTTTTATTCAATTCAAGAAAGTCATATGCTTGAAGTATCATGTAATTAAATTCCATATAACTTAAAGACTGTTCTCTATCCAAACGAAGTTTTACACTATCAAAACTCAACATTTTATTGATTGTAAAATGTTTCCCTATATCTCTTAGAAAAGAAATATAGTTTAACTCTTTTAACCAAGAATAATTATTTACAAATATAGGAGATGTCGCCTTATTTTCAGTATTAAGATATTTTTTTAAAACAAGCTCGATACTTTTAATATTTTTTTCAATCTCACTTTCATCTAAAATTTTTCTTGTTTTATCTTTTCCTGATGGGTCTCCAATCCTAGTTGTTCCTCCACCTAGCAAAACTATTGGCTGGTGTCCATGCTTTTGCAATTGCCTCAAACACATGATTTGTAACAAACTGCCCACATGCAGACTTTGAGCGGTACAATCAAATCCTATATACCCTTTGATACTTTCTTTATTTAATAGATTTGAAAGTTCTGCTTCATCTGTACACTGATAGAAAAAGCCTCTGTCTTTAAATTCTCTTATAAAATCATTCATAATTTAGTATTTTCAATATACATATTTATTTAAAAATAATAATCAATAATGGACAATTGCATTACTTCTTTGGGTTTAATGAGCGGCACTTCTTTAGATGGGATTGATGCAAGTATTATTAATTCAGATGGAAATTCACACCTAAAGGTAAAAGTAAACCATTTTTATGAATATAAAGCTGAGTTTAGACAAAAATTAAGAGATTATATTAAAAATATAAATTCAATAGAGGATATAACAAACAGTATTTCTGAATATAAAAATCTTGAGAAAGAAATCACTCTTCTTCATTCAGATATATCAAAAAAATTAATATCCAAGCATACTACTGAAGTTGATTTAGTGGGTTTTCATGGACAAACAATTATTCATAAACCTGAAAAAAAATATTCAATCCAGATGGGAAACCCAAATTTATTATCTCAATTAATTCAAAAAAAAGTTATTTTTAATTTTAGAAAAAAGGATATTGAAAATAATGGAGAGGGCGCACCTCTAACACCAGTATATCACTCTTTGCTATCAAAAAAAATCTTTCCTAATGAGGAATGTATTTTTTTAAATATAGGAGGGGTGTCCAATTTTACTTACTGTAGTAATGTAGAATTAGTTGCTAGAGATATAGGACCAGGAAATGTTTTATTAGATGAATATTTAAAAAAAACAAAAAATATAGATTTTGATAAAAATGGTGAAATTGCCTCAGCAGGTCAAATCAACATGGATATCATAAATCAATTTATCGAACATGATATTTACAATTCAGAAGACAGACATTCCTATGATAGAAATGAGTTTGATTTTAATTTTATTAAAGGATTAATTTTTGAAGATGCTGTTGCAACTCTTAATTATTTTACTGCCTTAATTATTTCAAATTATTTAAATGATAATTTTATAAATTGTTCTAATGTAATTTTATGCGGGGGAGGAAGAAAAAATAAAACATTAATTCAAAATTTGAAAAGTTTATTAAAAAAAAATATTTTTGATATCGATAAATTTAATTATGATGGAGATTTTATTGAGTCCCAAGCATTTGCTTATTTAGCAATAAGATCATATCTTAAAAAAAATATATCTTTTCCCTCTACAACAAAAGTAAGTAAACCAATTTCAGGTGGAGAGACTTTTAAAAATTACTAATATAGAGCCGTTTCTTTTTTAATATATTTATTTAAGGATTTAATAAGAGCAATATCAGCTTTTGAGAAGAAATGATTTGCTTCTGTAATAGAATCAAATTCTACTTTTATTCCTTTTTGAGCACTTAGTCTTTTGTTTAAATCGTTAATGTGCTCAACGGGAACCAATTCATCTTTTTTACCGTAAATCATTATTCCTGATGTAGGGCATGGTGATAAAAATGAAAAATCATAAACATTTGGTTGGGGTGAAATTGCAACAAATCTATTTATTTCTGGTCTTCTCATAAGTAATTGCATTGCAATTAATGATCCAAAGGAAAATCCTGAAATCCAACATTGTGAATTGTCAAAGTTTTCTCGCTCCAACCAATCTAGTGCAGCGGCAGCATCTGCTAGCTCACCCTGACCATTATCAAATTCCCCATCACTTTTACCAACTCCTCTAAAGTTTACTCTACAGACTGAAAAGTCGTTATCCATAAAAGTTTGAAATGTATCAACAACAACTTTATTATTCATAGTTCCACCATATTGAGGGTGGGGGTGCAAAACTAATGCAATTGGAGATGTATTTTTTTTACTTTTATAATATTTTGCTTCAAGCCTTCCTGCAGGTCCAGGAATAAATATTTCAACAATTTTGTTATCTGCAGTTGTCATTGATAATTAATCTCAAAAAAAAATTTTATTTTTCTATCAAAATTGAGCGACAAAATGCAAGTTTTAAAATTTTTCAGAAACTTGACTATTTTAGTCGGGTATATATATAACCCGCATAAAATAATAATAATATGAAATTATCAAGTAAAGGAAGATATGCAGTTATGGCACTTGCCGATCTTGCAAAGTTTGATCCTAATGAACCAGTTTCTTTAAGAGATATCTCTTTAAGACAAGGAATATCTTTAGATTATCTTGAACAACTATTTTTAAAGTTAAAAAAAAATAATATCGTAAATAGTGTTCGCGGGATTAAGGGTGGATATATTCTTTCTAAAGAAGCTTCTAATATTAAAATTTCAGATATCTTTTTTGCAGTTGATGAAAAGGTAAAAACTATAGGGTGTGAAAAACATTCAAAAAAAGGGTGTAACGGTAAAACAGCAAAATGCATCACTCATGATCTCTGGGATGAATTAGAGGATTATATAAATAATTTTTTTGAAAAAAAAAGTCTCAGAGATTTACTAAATCAATCAACAAATAGATTATAGATGAGAGATAAACAAATAGAAGATTTAAAAGAATATAAATATGGATTTACAACTGATATAGAAAATATCAGAGCACCAAAAGGTCTAAATGAGACAGTAATAAAATTTATATCTAAAATAAAAAAAGAACCAGATTGGATGCTAGATTGGAGATTAAAAGCATTTGAGAGATTGAAAAACTTAAAAGAACCAAATTGGCAAAAACCGAAATATCCAAAAATAGATTACCAAGATTTATATTATTATTCAGCTCCTAAAAGTGCTTCTGATAAACCAAAAAGTTTAGATGAATTAGATCCGAAGCTTTTGGAAACTTATCAAAAACTTGGTATACCACTTCAAGAACAAAAAAGATTAAATGGAATAGCAGTAGATGCTGTTTTTGACTCTGTTTCAGTTGCAACAACATTTAAAGATAAATTGACTGAAAAAGGAATAATATTTTGTTCAATGTCTGAGGCTATTCAAAAACATCCAGAATTAGTAAAAAAATATCTTGGTTCAGTTATACCAGTTACTGATCACTATTTTGCAACTTTAAATTCTGCAGTGTTTACTGACGGTTCATTTGTTTACATTCCAGAGGGTGTAAGATGTCCTATGGAATTATCAACATATTTTAGAATTAATGCATCTGAGACAGGTCAGTTTGAAAGAACTTTAATCATCGCCGACAAAGGAAGTTATGTTAGCTATCTGGAAGGATGTACTGCTCCTATGAGAGATGAAAACCAATTACATGCAGCAAATGTTGAACTTGTTGCATTAGATGATGCAGAAATAAAATATTCAACTGTCCAAAATTGGTACCCAGGAGATAAAGATGGCAAAGGTGGGATTTATAATTTTGTAACTAAAAGAGGATTATGCAAAGGTGTAAATTCTAAAATATCTTGGACGCAAGTAGAAACTGGTTCTGCAATTACTTGGAAATATCCTAGTTGCATTTTGCAAGGAGACAACTCTGTTGGAGAATTTTACTCAATTGCAATTACAAATAACCACCAAAAAGCAGATACTGGTACTAAAATGATTCATATTGGCAAAAATACTAAAAGTAAAATAATATCCAAAGGTATTTCAGCTGGATATGCTGATAATACTTATAGAGGTCTTGTAGATATTTTTCCAAAAGCTAAAAATGCTAGAAACTTTACACAGTGTGACTCACTATTAATGGGTAATAAATGTGGCGCACACACTGTTCCTTACATTAAAAATAGAAATTCAGACTCAAATATAGAACATGAGGCAACAACATCAAAAATCAGTGAGGAACAATTATATTATTGTCAACAAAGAGGTTTAAATTCAGAGGAAGCTGTAGGGCTAATAGTTAACGGTTTTTGTAAAGAAGTTCTTCAACAATTACCAATGGAATTTGCTGTTGAAGCGCAAAAATTAGTTGGAATTAGTTTGGAAGGAAGTGTTGGATAATGTTGGAAATAAACAATTTAGAAGCAGGTATTGATAATAAAGAAATTCTAAAAGGACTTAGCTTAAAAATAAATCCTGGAGAAGTTCATGCAATAATGGGTCCAAATGGATCAGGAAAAAGTACTTTATCAAATATTTTATCTGGAAAAAAAGGTTATGAAATCAAAGGGGATGTAAAATTTGAAAATACCAACTTACTCGAACTTGAAATTGAAGAGAGAGCACATAAAGGAATATTTTTAGCATTCCAGTATCCTTTAGAAATTCCAGGTGTAAACACTAACAACTTTTTAAAAACTTCATTAAATGCCGTGAAAAAAGCAAAAGGTGAAAAAGAATTAGATGCAATTGAATTTCTTAAGCTTGTGAAAGAAAAATCTGCACAATTAAAATTTGATCAAAATATTCTGTCACGACAACTAAATGTAGGATTTTCAGGAGGAGAAAAGAAAAAAAATGAAATTCTTCAAATGTCTATCTTAAATCCAAAATTATCAATATTAGATGAAACAGACTCTGGTTTAGATATTGATGCACTTAAAATAGTTTCCGATGGAGTAAACTCATTAAGAAATACAAATAATTCTTTTTTAATAATAACGCATTATCAAAGATTACTTAATTATATAAAGCCAGATTTCGTTCATGTTTTGAAAGACGGAAAAATAATAAAAACTGGGAATTTTGAACTAGCACTAGAATTAGAAAAACAAGGTTATGAGAGCCTATAAATGTTAAAAGAAAATTTAGAATTTGAAAGTTTAACTTATAAAACTTTAGGAAACACTAAAGAGCGTAAAGAGCATTTTTTTAAATTTGTAGAAAGTGGGTTTCCCTCAAAAAAATTGGAAGATTGGAAGTTTTCAGATTTAAAATCAATTATAAATAAAAACATAAAAGAAATTAAATTTGGCTTTAATACCATTGAAAATAAAAGTTACAATTTAAAATATATAAAAAATTTTGAACATTCAAAAATTGTTATTTTAAATGGAGAGTTCCTATCAGCAGATATTTTAGATATAGATAAAAATAAAATAGAGATAAAAAATGAAAACTTAATTTTTAGTGAAAGTTTGAATGAACCTTTAAATAATTTGAATAAGGCTTTTGCGAGTCGATTAATTAAAATAAATGTTTTAGAGGATAAAATTGTAGAAAAACCTTTAGTTATTTATCATATATGTGATTTAGATAACAAAACAAATTTAATTAATACTAGATTTGAGTTAACACTTCATAAAAATTCATCTTTATCAACTTTGAATTTATTCGAAGATAAATCAGTTAGTGGTTTTAATAATCATAACTTTAATATTCTTATCAATAAAAATTCAAACCTTAAAAATTATATTTTTGATTTAAATAAAAATCAAAATCTAAGATACAGCTTCACTAATATTGATATTTATGAAAACAGTAATTCAGAAAACTTTATTTATTCATCTGGATCTAAATTTTCAAAATATGAAATAAATACTAATTTAAAAGAAAAATATAGCTCTGCTTTTATTAATGGGATTATAAATTTAGACAAGAACAATCATCATGAAATTAAAACAAATATTAACCATTTGGCTAAAAATACAAAAAGTTATCAATTAATAAAAAGTGTTTTAAACGATAAGTCTACTGGAGTTTATCAAGGAAAAATTTTTGTTAACGATCAAGCTCAAAAAACAGACGGATATCAATTAAGTAAAGCCTTACTTTTAAACGAAAATACAGAATTTAATGGTAAACCAGAATTAGAAATTTACGCAGATGATGTAAAATGTTCTCATGGTTCTACTTCAGGCAATTTGGATGAAAACTCCATATTTTACCTAATGTCTAGAGGTTTAAATTACGATCAGGCAAAAAAGTTACTAATAGATGGTTTCATTAATGATGTAATTGAAAAAATAACAAACATCGAAATACAGAAATATCTAAAGGAGGCGATAACTTAATGGATATAGATAGCATTAAAAAAGAATTTCCAATATTTGATAACAAAGTTCAAAATAATGATCTTGTATATTTAGACAGCGCAAACTCCTCACAAAAACCAAGGGTTGTAATTGATAGAATATATGATTTTTATTCTAAAGAGTTTTCTAATGTAGGTAGAAGTGTTCATTATTTAGCTGTTGCTGCAACAAATCTTTATGAAAATACAAGAACATCAGTTCAAAGATATATTAATGCCAAAGATAAGAATGAAATTGTATTTACCAAAGGTGCTACAGAAGCAATTAATTTGGTAGCAAATACCTTTGGGCAAAAGTATCTAGAAGAAGGTGATGAAGTTTTATTAACAGAACTTGAACATCATTCTAATTATGTTCCTTGGCATTTCCTAAGAAATTCAAAAAAAATTAAAATTGAATTTGCTGAGATTAATGATGCAGGTGAGATAACTATTGAAGCAATAAAAAACAAAATAACTAGTAAAACAAAAATTATAAGCGTCACTCATTTATCAAATGTAACTGGAGCAATATTACCGATTAAAGAAATTGTAGAACTTGCGCACTCAAAAAATATTCCTGTTTTAGTGGATGGTTGCCAAGGAGCACCACATTTAAAATTAGATATGCAGGAATTAGATTGTGATTTTTATGCTATATCAGGACATAAAATGTATGGGCCAACAGGAATTGGGGTTTTATACGCAAAAAAGAAATGGTTAGACGATCTACCTCCATACCAAGGTGGTGGAGGAATGATAAATGAAGTTAAAAAAACTGGAATTTCTTATGGTGAACTACCAAATAAATATGAGGCAGGTACAATGGCAACAGCCCAAGTGATTGCATTTAACGAATCTATAAAATTTATGGAAAAAGTTGGTATTGAAAATATAGAAAAGCACGAGAAAGAGTTATTGGATTATGGATTAGATATTTTGGGGAAAAATAATTCAATAAAAATTGTAGGTAATCCAAAAAATAAAGGCGGAGTGATTTCTTTTACCATTGAAGGTGTTCACCCACATGATATTGCAACTATTCTTGATGAAGATGGAGTAGCAATCAGAGCAGGACATCATTGTTGTCAGATATTACATGAAAAGTTGAAACTCCCGGCCACTGCAAGAGCATCGTTTGGTATATATAATACAAAGGATGATATTGATCAATTAAACCAATCAATAGAAAATTGTAAAAAAATATTTAACATATAATGGACCTAAAAGAATTATATCAAGAAATTATTTTGGATCATGGTAAAAATCCTAGAAATTTAAGAAAAACTGAAAACTTTAATAAAGACGCTAAAGGGCATAATCCTTTATGCGGAGATAACGTTCATATCTATTTAAAATTAAACGAAAATAAAAAAGTTGAGGATATTTCATTTGAAGGACATGGGTGCGCTATATCAATGGCATCAGCCTCTATAATGACTGATTTAGTTAAAGGTAAAGAGGAAGCTCAGGTAAAAGAAATTGTAAACGATTTTTTAGATATGATTAAAGAAAAAGAGGAACTTCAAAATAAAATCTTAAATGAAGATGAAAAAACTAAATTAATGTGTCTATCAGGTGTAAAACAGTACCCAATGAGAGTAAAATGTGCTACTCTTTCTTGGCATACTCTAACATCAGCAATTGATGATTTTCAAAAAACAGTAAATACTGAAAGCTAAAAATGGATTTAAAAGAAAAAGTAATTACAGAAATAAAAAAAATATATGATCCTGAAATTCCGGTAAATATTTATGAACTTGGTTTGATTTATGATATTAAAATTAAAGATAAAGACGTTCAAGTTAAGATGACGCTTACAACACCTAATTGTCCAGTTGCAGAAAGTTTGCCTAAAGAAGTTAAGGATAGTATAATGGAACTTAAAGAAGTTAATAAAGTTGATCTTGATTTGGTTTGGGATCCCCCATGGGACAAATCAATGATGTCAGAGGCAGCAAAATTAGAGCTAAATTTATGACAAAACAAATAATAACTCTAAGCGATAATGCAGCAGCAAGAATAAAAGAAATAATGTCTAAAGATCAGCAGAATTCTCTTGGTGTAAGAGTTGGAGTCAAATCAGGCGGATGCGCAGGGATGTCTTATATTATGGAATACACAAAAGAAATAAATCCTAATGATGAATTAATTGAAGATAAAGGGGTTAAAGTTTTTATTGATTCTGCAGCGGTAATTTATCTGCTTGGTACAGAAATGGATTATAAAAAAGATCAATTTTCGTCCTCATTTGTGTTCAATAATCCCAATGAAACAGAGCGTTGCGGATGCGGAGAGTCATTTAAAATCTAGTATTAGTTTAGTGCATACCAGAGTTGTTAAAAACACATATCTATTGTATAAGCAAGATATGAATAAATTTGAGTTTAAAAATCTTGTTAAAGACCTTAAGGATAACTTGAAGGAAAGATCATTCTTTAAAGTTTTACGTAAAGAAGTTGAGACTGGAGCTAATGGTACTCAAGATTACGTTGTTAAAAAAGGTATTAACAAAGATTCAATTGCATCAACCAAACAGTAGTTAATTATTAACTGCTATAATACATCTCAAACTCAACCGGGTGAGGTGCATGCTCAAACTTATGAATTTCCTCGAACTTAAGTGCAATATAGGCGTCTATTTGATCGTCACTAAATACTCCACCTTGAGTTAAAAACTCTCTATCTTTATCCAAAGCTTCCATTGCTTCTCTTAAAGATCCACAAACTGTTGGAATACTTTTAACCTCTTCCTCAGGTAATTCATACAAATCTTTGTCAAAAGAATCCCCAGGATGAATTTTATTTTTAATACCATCTAAACCCGCCATTAACATTGCTGCAAAAGTTAAGTAAGGGTTTCCAGCAGCATCTGGAAATCTAATTTCACACCTTGCACCTTTTTTGCTTAAAGTAATTGGTATCCTACAAGATGCAGATCTGTTACGTGCTGAATATGCTAATAATACTGGTGCTTCGAAACCAGGAATTAATCTTTTGTAACTGTTTGTTGTAGAATTAGCAAATGCATTAATTGCTTTAGCATGTTTTAAAATTCCTCCAATATAAAACAATGCTGTTTCAGATAATCCTGAATATGCATCACCAGAAAAAACAGGAGTATCACCTTTCCAAACTGATTGGTGTATATGCATACCCGAACCATTATCTCCTGCTACGGGCTTTGGCATAAACGTAGCTGTTTTTCCAAATGAGTGTGTAACCATTTGAACAACATATTTATATAACTGAACATTATCCGCTTGATTTACTAATGTACCAAAATACATACCTAGCTCGTGTTGACTTGGAGCAACTTCATGGTGATGTTTTTCAACTTTAATACCAACATCCTTTAATCCTTTTAAATATTCGCCTCTCATATCTTGAGCACTATCAACTGGTGGAACTGGAAAATATCCTCCTTTGATACCAGGTCTATGTCCCATGTTTCCATTTTCATACCTTTTTCCAGAATTGTAAGGACCTTCTGTGCTATCAATAGCAAAACTAGTTTCATTCATATCGTTTTTAATTCTTACATCATCAAAAACAAAAAATTCTGGCTCTGGTCCGAAAAATGCTTTATCACCAATACCTGAAGATTTTAAATATTCCTCTGCTCTTTTAGCCGTACCCCTTGGATCACGTTCATAAGGGTTTTTCTTTACAGCATCTAAAATATCACAAAATAAAACTAATGTATTATGAGAAGTAAAAGGATCCATAAACATTCTTGATAAATCTGGTTTTAGTATCATGTCAGACTCATTAATTGCTTTCCAACCAGCTATTGACGAACCATCAAAAAACACACCTTGATTTAACATGTCTTCATCTACAACAGTAGAGTCTATTGTTAGGTGTTGAAGTTTTCCTCTCGGGTCTGTAAATCTAAGATCTACAAATTCAGCTTCTTTGTCTTTGATCATCTTAAGTACATCACTAGCGCTCATAATTCACTCCTATTAATTTTGTAATCTGGGGTGATTAACATTAAAAAAATGATAAATAATGCATATAAAATAGATAACACGTATGCATTTTTTACATATATATAAGCGAAGTACTATAATTTTAATCAACTATAGATTGAAATGAATATTTTAGATAAAGAACCAGTTACAAGAGTTAAAAAAGCTCTTAAAGATTTTGATAGTTCCCTTGATATTGTTGAATTAAAAACTTCAGCTAGAACTGCAATTGATGCTGCAAATTCACTTAACTGTGAAATTGGTGCAATTGTAAAAAGTCTTCTTTTTAAAACAGAGAAAAACTTCATTTTATGCTTAGTAGCAGGAGATAAAAAATGCTCTTTAAAGAAATTAAAAAAAATCACAAATTTAAACGATATAAAAATGGCATCGCCTGATGAGGTAAAACAACATACTGGTTATACAATAGGAGGTGTTTCACCTGTTGGACATCTTACAGACTTACAAATTTATATTGACACAACTTTAGAAAGATTTGTAAAAATTTTTGCAGCAGCGGGTCATCCAAATTGTGTATTTGAGATTAGTTTTAATAATTTAAAAAAACTTACTAAAGGAAAAATTGAAAATTTAATAGAATGAGACAACCAAATTTAATTGATTATATTTTATTAACCCTTCTAGCTTTAATTTGGGCGTCAGCTTTCTTTAATATTAAGATAGCCACATACTCATTTGGACCTGTAACCATTGCTTTATTAAGAGTATTTTTTGGGGCTATTCCAGTTTTAATTTTATGTTTTTATAAAAAAATTAAAGTAGAGGCATTTTCAAAAGATTGGTATTGGTTTGCAATAATTGGTTTTATAAACTTAGTTGTTCCTTTTTTTCTTATTTCTTATGGTGTAAAATCTGTTCAAAGTAATTTAGCTGCAATTCTAATGTCCACAACACCATTATCCTCAACAATCTTGGGGCATTATTATACGAAAAATGAAAAATTTAACTTTACAAAAACTATTGGAATTTTAATTGGTTTTGCAGGAATAGTATATTTATTTTCTGATAACTTATTAATTAATGAAAGTAATTTTTTCTCTGCAATACTAATTCTAGTTGGGTCTACTTGTTATGTAATTGGCGGTGTACTTACTTTAAAAATAAAAGAAAAAAAAAATGAGAATGTTACTGGCTCCATATTAATTTGGGCAATTATAATTTTAATACCTTTATCTTTTTTTATTGAAAAACCTTGGACATATAATCCATCAATTCAGTCAACTGTTTCTGTAATTTATCTTGGATTTGTATCTACAGGTATAGCTTGGTTGTTGAGATTTAAAATTTTAGTAGATAATGGTTTGATTTTCCAGTCGCAAGTATCTTATTTAATTCCTATATTTGGAATTATGCTTAGTTATATATTTCTAAAAGAATTAATTACCGTAAAAGTATTAATATCTCTAATAGCCGTTGTAATTGGTATTTACTTTGTAAGACGAGCGGGTGGTAAAAAGGTTATTTAAGAGTTGAAATTTTTTTTATATGCTCTGGTTTAGTTTCACAACAGCCTCCTAAAATTCTTGCACCTTTTTCAACCATTCTTTTTGTAAATTTATAAAACTCTTTTGGACTTAGATTTCTTGAACCAAGTGCAATGTTAGGATTTGTTCCTATTTCATTATGTTTTGCTGAATTAAAAGTTTGCACTGGAGTTGGTTCTTCAATGCCCCATAAATTTACCTTAAATCCGAAAGGAAGTTTTAAATCAGAAAAAAAAACAGATGTTCTTTCAACTATTTCTGGAGATACACAAGCAAAAACTAGACCAATCCAACTGTTACATTGAAATTTTTCAATTATATTTTGAACATTCTCACCCGAAGGTAATTTGCAATTCTTTTTTAAATGTATACCTACAACCACCTTTTTTCCAAGTTTTTCAACAATATTTGAAGCAATTTCGATTTCTCTACCACTGCTTACAACATCAAGATAAAAAAAATCAACATAAGGACTAATTATTTTAGCCTGTTCCTCAAAATCAGATTGAATTTCTGATGAACTTCTTTCATCTTCAACATAAGTATCGCTTTGAGATGGCAATGAACCAGCTATCAATATATTTTGTTTAGAAATATCTCTTGCTTTATTTGCTAAAATACCTGCTTGTTCGTTGGCATATTGGAATTTATCTAAAACTTTATTTTGAATAAATCTAATTTTCCTAGCAGAAAAATTATTTGTTACAATTATATCTGCACCTGCGTTTATGTAGGAAATATGCGCATCAATTACTAACTTATGAAATTCTTTCCCAATTAATGCACTTGCAGACCACAGTGTACCTTTTGATATCAAACCTTTGCTCAAAAGTTCCTGACCCATTCCTCCATCGAAAATTCTTATTTTTTCAAAATATTTAGTATCCATAAAATTATTTTTCTGGTCGTGTAGCAATATAAACACCAATTGAAGCAATTAAAAAACCAATTATGTCAATAAAGTATAAATTTTCGTTCAAAAATAACCAAGCCATCAAAGCAGATACAGATGGTATTAAAAAGAAAAAAGAGGTGGTTTTACTTGCCGAATTTTCTCTTATCAAGAACATTAGAATTGTAAAAGCACCAAATGAGACTAGCAAAACTTGATGACTCATCGCAGCTATGAAAGTGAAAGAAAAATTAATTTGAAATTTTGTAAAAAAAATTATTATTAAGACATGGAACAAACATCCCCCAAGAGCTTGGTAGGTATTACTTGTTTCTAGCGGTAAATTATTTGATATTTTTTTTTGCCAAATGGTTGCAGATGTAATCGATATAAGAGAAATTATAGTTGCTACCACTCCATCAAAAGGAATATTTTTTCCTATGTCAAAACCCAAGACTAATACAGCACCTAAAAATCCAAGAAATATTCCAATCCACTGATGATAGGAAACATTCTCTTTAAGAAACGGACCTGCCAATATGTTTGTTAGAATAGGTTGTAATGTTACAATTAATGCAGCTATACCAGTCGGCATTCCAACAGAAACTGAATAAAAAACTCCTCCAAGATAAATTCCATGAAACAAAACTCCACTCACCAATGATTGAATTAAATTTGATTTTGAAACTTTTAGACTAAAATTTTTATATATTGAAAAAATTAAAAAACCTAGAGATACAAAAAAAAATCTACAAGCTAATGCTGAAAAAGGTTCACTATGATCAACAATTGGTTTTGTTGTGATAAAAGCAGATGACCACAAAACAATAAATATCAAAGGAAAAATCTTTGTCATTTATAAAAAAACTTATATTAAAATAAGATTTAGAACAATTTAAAGAGGATGTTTTACTCTACCAAGATTAAGTTTTGAGACCTAAGTGAGTATATTTTATATTTAAGTAATCTTTAATAGCCATAGAACCACCCTCTCGTCCATATCCAGTTTGTTTAATACCTCCAAATGGTGCCTCTGCTATTGCAACCGTTGGCGTGTTCACAGCCACACATCCAGTCTCCATTAATTCAGAGGCTTTATGTGCTTTTTCCATTGAGTTTGTATAAATATAACTACACAATCCTAAATCATTATTATTCGCTCTTTCAACAACTTCATCAAAAGATTTAAAAGATAGCATAGGAACTAGAGGTCCAAATGGTTCTGTTTTCATTATAGTAAAATTATCATCAACATCGTCAAATACAGTCGGCTCGTAAAAATATCCTTTGTTGAAGCCTGATGGTCTTTTTCCACCTATTAAAACTTTAGCACCTTCTTTTTTAGTTGTTTCTACAAGCTCTTCAATTTCGCCTAATCTTTTTAAAGTTGTTATAGGACCCAATTGAACATCTTGCTCCATACCATTTCCTATTTTTAATTTTTTAGTTTTTTCAATAAATTTGTTAACAAATTCATCTTTCTTACTTTCTTGAATGTAAAATCTATTTGGAGAAATACATACTTGTCCATTATTTCTAAATTTTGCAGCAATGGCCATGTCAGCAACTTTTTCAATATTACAATCTTCAAATACAATAAAAGGAGAGTGACCACTTAATTCCATTGTTACTCTTTGAACTTTATCAGCTGCTTTCTTAAGTATTAATTTTCCAACTCTGGTTGATCCTGTAATTGAAACTTTTTTTACAATATCTGACTCAAGCAATTGCTCAGAAATTGAGGGAGGATCACCAGACAATAAATTAACAACTCCATCAGGAACACCACATTCTTTGCAGATGTCAACTAATTCCATAACTGTTCCAGGTGTTATTACATCTGGCTTACAAATTACCGAGCATCCTGCAGCTAAGGCAGTAGAAATTTTTCTAGACGCTAATATTAGAGGAAAGTTCCATGGTACTAGTGCAGCAACAACCCCAACAGGCTGGTAGTAAACATGAACTCTAGTATCTGAAAATCTACTTTCAACAGTTTGTCCATATATTCTTTTTGTCTCCTCTGAGTTCCATTCAAAAATATCGGCCGCACCACCTGCTTCACCAACCCCCTCTGCCAATGGTTTGCCAACCTCTAAAGTCATCCATTTGGCTAAAATATCTTTTTTCTCCCTTATCTTATCAGCTATTCTCCTTAAAACTTTAGATCTTTCCCAAGGTGTAGTATTTTTCCATTTTTTGAAACCACTCTCAGATGAGAGTAGTGCCTTTTCAACGTCTTCACGACAAGCTTTAGATGCATGTCCTAAAATTTCTTCTGTTGCAGGATTTATTACTTCGTATATCTCGTTGTTTTGAGACTTTTGCCACTTACCATCAATAAATTGTCCAAACTTTTCATACATAATTTTTATTCGATTATATTAAAATCTTTTTTATATTCTTCAGTAAGTGATAAACCCAAACCTGGTATATTATCATCTAAATTAATATATCCATCTTTTGGAGAAGGATCACCTTTAAATATATAATAAAAAAGTTCATTACCGACTTCAACATCATTTACAGGAAAATATTCTGCTATCGGACAATTGAAGTTTGACATAGTTAGATGATAATTATGCATTTGACCAGCATGCGGTATAACCGGAACTTGATATGCTTCAGCAAGAGCATTTATTTTCTGTGCAATTGTAAAACCACCTACTCTGTTATTATCATATTGAATATAACTTAAGGCATTTAAATCTAACAATTGCTTAAACCCAAATAAATTAAACTCATGCTCACCACCTGATATCGGTATGGCGTTCATATTGTTTAATTCTTTATATCCATTAATATCATCAGCAATTACTGGCTCCTCTAACCACCTAGGGTTATATTTCACCAATTTAGGTATCATTCTTTTTGCATAATCTAAATTCCAGCCCATGTAACATTCCAACATTAAATCTGTGTTATAACCAATAACTTCTCTTACAGCCTCAACTAACTGTATGTTTTTTTTCATTCCCTCTGACCCATCTTTTGGCCCCCAGCCAAATCTCATTTTAAACATTGTAAAACCCTGTTTTTTAAAATTCTCAGCTTCTTGCTGTAAATTTTTGATTGGTTGGGAATAAAGCTTAGATGCATAAACTGGTATTTTTTCCTTAGTTCTTCCACCCAATAATTTAAATACTGGTTTATTTGTTAATTTTCCTAAAATATCCCATAAAGCTATATCAACTGCAGATATAGCAACCATGCCCAGACCTCTCCTCCCCCATGCGTGCGTTCTTCTATACATTTTTTCCCAAATATATGAAAAATCAAATGGATCCTCTCCAACAACTAATGGTGCGAGATATGTGTCTATTGTTTTTTTTACTAATTGAGGAGCCAGAGCGGCATTTCCAATTCCTATAGTACCTTCGTCTGTTTCTACTTCACAAATTAACCATTCATGAAATCTGAAAGAACCCATTGCATCTGATTTTTCATAGAGTAAATCTGAAGCATTTGTGCAAAAATTATTTTGTAGAGGAACTGTTTTACCATTCCATTGATAAACTTTTGTTCTTATTTCTTTAATTTTTGTCATTTTTTTTTATAAATTCATTTTAATTTTTATTTTCAGCCATTCTTAATGCAATTTTAAATGAATTCAAAGTTGGTTCTAATTTTGCCTGATTTTTTCCAGCGATATCAAACGCGGTTCCATGCGCAGGTGTTGTAATTGGAATTGGAAGACCACCTTGAACTGTTACTCCTCTATCAAATCCAAAAGCCTTTAGTCCAGATTGGAGAGCATCATGATACATTCCAACAATACAATCATGATTTTTATTTTTAAACGCTGTAATAAAAGAGGTATCACATGGTAAAGGACCATCAGCATTAATACCAAGTTTTTTTGCTTCCTCTATTGCTGGGATTATCTCATCTTTTTCTTCATTACCAATTTCTGCATGGGGGTTAAGAGCTTGAACTGCAACTCTTGGATTTTCTATACCATTTAACTTCATTGCTTCATTAATCAATTTTATAGGTTCCATTATTTTATCTTTCTTAATGTGTTCTGAAACTTCCTTTATAGGTATATGTGATGTAACTCGAGCAGTCCAAAAATTATCTACTACATTAAACTCGCAAAAAAAACTTTTAACGTTTAACTTATCAGCCATATGATGTAATTCGTCATCAAATTTACACCCACCTAGTTTTAAACTTGTCTTGTTAAAAGGACCAAAATTAATAGCATCAATTTTTTTCTCTTTCGCAAGTTCTAGTGCTAAATTTAATGCATTTAAAACTGTTTCTCCAGATTCTGCGGAGCACTCAGATAAATTATAATCTTTGTTGTTACCTTTAGAGATATCTAAAAAAAATTTATTTTTTTTATCAAAATTTATTTCATCAAAATCAGTAACAATTTCTAGGTCCGAGTTATTTCCTGTAATTTTATCTCCAGAATTTAGAATATTTTTTTCACCAATTACAGTAATGTTTGCGTTCGCTAGTTCGTTTTGGGCCAAAAGTTTTGATATAAGTTCTGGTCCAATACCGGATGGATCTCCTAGCAATAAAGCAATATTTTTTTTCTTATTTGTCATCTTTTCTCTTACTGTTTCTAACAGATTATGATTAAATATTTAAATATAAATTAACTTAAGAGGGAAATAATGAAAAAAAGTTTTAAATTATTCTTAGCTGCAGCTTTTGTAGTAACAGAATTTTTTATTGTTGCTCTTCCATTAATGATTACGTCTGCAAAAGCAGATGGTCATCCAATACAAGCAATTACTCACGCTGGTTTTGGTGGTGGAACAGATGTTACTACTAGAATGATGTTGTTAAGAGCAAGAAGAGTTTTAAAACAAGACATGCAATTAGTTAATAAAAAAGGTGGCGGTGGAGCTGCATCTATGGATTACATGATGTCTTTACCCGCAGATGGTAATCACACTTTAACTTGGACTACTGGTCACGCTGTATCAATGGCATTAGGAAAAACGAAAGTTAAATTGAGTGATATGCAGCCTTTAGCAAGAGGAACTGATGATCCTCAGTTATTTGTTGTAAACTGCAATAACGACATCAAAGATGCTAAAAAATTTATTAGTACACAAAAATCAAAATCTTTGAAATATGGTACAACGCACACAGGTGGTATTGATGATGTAAGTGCAATAGCATTTACAAAAAAAGGTGGATTAAAGGATCCAACAATTGTTGCTTACAAAGGCGTGGCTCCTATTAAAACAAACCTAATTAAAGGAGACATAGATGTAGGTGTTTTAAACCTAGGAGAAGCTTTGACTGAAATTAATGAAGGTAAACTTTGTGTTTCAGTAGTTCTTGCAAATAATAGAATGGCTAAAATCGGTGACTCTCCAACAGCAAAAGAACTCGGTATTCCTGTTTCTTTATCTACTGTTAGAGGTTTTGTAACTAAGAAAGGTGCTCCAGCAGATAGAGTAAAACAATTAGAAGCAGGAATGTTAAAAGCTATGAGCCACAATTACTATAAAAATTTCTTAACCGAAATTGGATTGGACGACACAAGTGTTGTGGGTGCAGATGAGTGGGGTAAGCAAATGGAAGAGATGCTTGCTGAAATGACCGCTCAATTAAAAGCTTTGGGTTATATCAACTAAAGTAATTAGTACATTTACAAATGAGTAATGTACGCAATAAAAAAAGGGCAGGCAGTAGCTTGCCCTTTTTTTTTAAAGATTCAACTATTGTTTCATTTATCATTATTTTAATATCCTCGATACTTTTATATATTACTTTTACTTTTGATATTGTTCCGCCAATTTTAAATCGAGGGATACAACCTGCAACTTTTCCAAAAGCATTATTGTTATTAATAATATCTTTAACTTTAATAATTTTTTTTCTTTCTATTAAAAAACCTTGGAAAGAAGAAAAGAAACTCCCAACAGAATTCTATATTACACTAGGATGTTTTCTTTTATTTTTATTTGTTTCAAAATTTTTAGATTTTTTTTTAGGAATTTCATTACTTTCAGCAATTGTCTCCTATTTTTGGGGAGAAAGGAGATTAATATTTATTTTATTTGTAAGTATTTTATTTCCTATAATTGTGTTTATTTTTTTCGAAACCATTTTAGGATTACGATTCCCTTCTGGAATAATTACAGATTTATATTATAGCTAATGGAAAACTTATCCTTTATTCTTGCACCTTTATTTAGTTCTAAACTTTTAATAGTTTTATTTCTTGGTACTTTATTTGGATTAGTTTTAGGTGTTTTACCTGGCTTAGGGCCAACAACGGGAGGAGCATTAATTTTACCTTTTACAATGACACTAGATCCAATATCAGCAATAGTTTTATTAACTGCTATCTATTGTGCTGGGACTTATGGTGGTGCAATAACTGCAATTTTAATTAATACCCCTGGAACTCCTGCTGCAGCTGCTACCTGCTTAGATGGTTATCCATTAGCACAAAAAGGAGAAGCTGGAAGAGCATTAGGAATGGCAACCGTTTCAAGTGTTGTTGGCGGATTAATTAGTGTTTTAGTTCTTATATTTTTTGCGCCACTTTTAGCACAATTAGCTTATGAATTTGGCCAACCAGAATACTTTGCGTTAGCAATATTTGGTTTAACAATGCTTGCTTCTATTGGTGAAGGTAGCCCAATTAAAAATTTAATTGCCGGAGCTTTTGGAATCTTAATTTCAACAGTAGGAAAAGATTTTATGACATCAATTGATAGATTTACATTTGGAATAAATGAATTAACTGAGGGGATTGGTTTTATTCCAGTTGTTGTTGGTTTATTTGCAATTAGCGAGATGCTAACTCAATCTACGCTTTTAAATCAGGTATTTAACAGAGTTGCATTAAAAGCAGTAAAACTTCCAACAAAAGATGATTATAAAAAGACGTGGAAGACCATTCTTAGGTCGAGTGGAATAGGTTCGTTCATAGGAGTTTTACCTGCTGAAGGTGGAACAGTTGCATCTTTAATAGGATATTCTGAAGCTAAAAGATGGTCAAAAAAACCAGAAGATTTTGGAAAAGGATCTATAGAAGGAATTGCTGGAGCTGAAGCTGCAAATAATGCTGCAACTGGAGGTGCTATGGTACCAACACTTGCATTAGGAATTCCAGGTAGTGCTACAACAGCAGTTATATTAACCGGTTTAATTATTCATGGAGTAAGACCAGGCCCAGATCTTTTTAGAGAACAACCAGAATTCCTTTATGGAATATTTGGATCAATGTTAATCGCTAACATACTTTTTTTTATATTAGGTTTCTTTGGAGCTAAATTATTTGCTAGAATTACTTTAGTACCAAATAAATTATTATGGCCAATGATTTTTGCAATTTCTGTTTGTGGTACTTATTCTTTAAGCCAGTCTTTGACAGATGTTTGGATAATGTTGCTTTTTGGAGTTATTGGTTTTTTTATGCGAAGATATGGTTTTTCAGTAGTTCCCGTCATTATTGGATTAATTCTTGGAGAACTTGTCGAGGGAACTTTAAGGCAGTCATTAGTGATATTTGAGGGAAACTGGCTTATGTTTTTCCAAAGACCAATTGTACTAATATTTTTTATTTTATCTTTAATTGCTTTAGGTTTTCCGTTAATTAAAAAGAAAAAAATATGAATAATTTTGATTTAAAAAATAAAGTTGCAATAGTAACTGGCGGAGCTCAAGGTTTTGGCTTTGCTATTACTGAAAAATTTTTGACCTCAGGTGCTAAAGTTTTGATTTGGGATATTGATGAGAAGGGAGCTAATGATGCTTTAAAAAAATTGAATAATGAAAATTGCTCTTATCAAAAGGTAGATGTTAATAATTTTAATGATATTGAAAAAACATTAAAACAAATTGAGAGTTCTCATGGCAAAATAGATATTTTTATAAATAACGCTGGAATTACTGGGATGAATGCAACAATTGCTGATTATCCAACAGACGAGTGGGAAAAGGTTATTAATTTAAATTTGAATGCGGTTTTTTACTGCTGCAAAGCTGTTGTTCCTTACATGATTAAACAAAATTACGGTAGAATTGTAAATATTTCCTCAATTGCTGGAAAAGAGGGAAACCCTAATGCTGGAGCTTATAGCACATCAAAAGCAGGCGTAATCGGACTAACAAAATCTTTAGGAAAAGAATTAGCTCAAAAAAATATAGCAGTTAATTGTGTTACCCCTGCAGCTGCAAAGACAAGAATTTTTGATCAAATGACCAAAGAACATATTGATTATATGTTATCAAAAATTCCAAGAAATAAATTTGCAAAAGTAGAGGAATTAGCATCACTGGTAACGTGGCTCTCAAGCGAGGAAAATTCTTTTTCAACAGCGGCTGTATTTGATTTAAGTGGGGGAAGAGCTACTTATTAAATGAAAATTGGCTTCATTGGAACTGGATTAATGGGTGTTCCAATGATCAAAAACTTATTAAAATCTAAAAATAAGATAAGTATTTTCAATAGAACAATAAAAAAAGCTCAAAAACTTAGTAAATATGGAGCAATTGTATCCTTAAGTATTGATCAATTAGTTAAGGACAAAGATGTGATTATAACAATGTTAACTGATGATAAAGCAGTAAATCAAATAATCAGTAGCAAAAAATTTCAACAAAACATTAATAAAAAAACAACAGTAATAGACATGAGCTCAACAAAACCAATTACAGCTTTAAATAACTATAAAAAATTAAAAAAATTAGGAGTTTATTTCTTAGATGCTCCTGTTTCTGGAGGCACTAAAGGAGCCGAGGATGCTAGCCTTGCAATAATGGTTGGTGGAGATAAAAGAATATTTAATAAAAACCTAAAAGTTCTACAGATTTTTGGAAATCCAAATTACGTAGGAAAATCATCCTCTGGTCAGGCTACCAAATTAGCAAACCAAATCATTGTTGGTATCACTATTGGTGCGGTATCAGAAGCAATTATATTATGTAAGAAACTAGGTTTAAATTTAAAAAATGTTTTAAAGGCCTTAGAAGGAGGATGGGCTGATAGTAAAATATTGCAAACACATGGATTAAGAATGATAAATAATGATTTTAGACCCAGGGGGAAAGTATCATCACAATTGAAAGATATGAAAAATATTTTAATTACAGCAAAAATGAATAAATTAAATCTACCACTTTCTAAGATTATAAGAAATATGTATAAACAACTATCAAAAAAAGGTTATAATAATTTAGATCACAGTTACTTATTTAAAGAGATTAAAAACTATTTTTAATAATATTAATGGAGATAGAATGAAACTACTAAGAATTGGAAAAAAAGAAAATGAAAAACCAGCCGCAATAGACAAAGATGGCAAGATCAGAGATTTAAGTTCACATATTCAAGATTTAAATCCTGGTCATTTAAATTTCGATGCTATTTCAAAATTACAAAGTCTAGACTTATCCTCACTACCGGAGCTATCCTCAAACGAAAGAATTGGCTCATGTATTACAAACCCAGGTAAATTTGTTGCTATTGGATTAAATTTTTCTGATCACGCAGCTGAAACTGGAGCAAAACCTCCTACTGAACCTATAGTATTTATGAAGGCAACTAGTTGTATAAACGGACCAAATGACGATATAGAAATTACTAAAGACTCAAAAAAACTTGATTGGGAAGTTGAATTGGGGGTAGTCATTGGAAAACATACCAAACATATTTCTGAAAATCAGTCTCAAGATCATATTTTAGGATATTGTTTAGTAAATGATGTCAGCGAAAGAGAATGGCAAATCGAAAAAATGGGACAATGGGTTAAAGGAAAATCACATGATACCTACGGTCCAATTGGCCCATATTTGGTTACTAAAGATGAGATTTCTGATGTAAATAATTTAAATATGTTTTTGGATTTAAATGGTGAAAGAATGCAAACTGGTAACACAAACACCATGATTTTTAATGTGAATATAATTGTTTCATATTTGAGTAAATTTATGTCTTTACATCCAGGGGATATTATAACTACTGGAACTCCCCCTGGAGTTGGTATGGGAATGAAGCCACAAAAATTTCTAAAAGCTGGTGATAAAATGAGATTATCAGTTGATAATTTGGGAGAACAAAACTCCAAAGTTGTACTAATATAGTACGAAAGTATTAATTTTTATGATCAAAAGAGATTTATATTATGAGAGGATTCCAACAAAATCCCTTAGAGATGATGTAAGACTTCTTGGAAACATACTGGGAAGTGTTATTAAAAAACAAGAGGGACAGACTTTTTTTAATCTTGTTGAAAAAATAAGAAACCTTTCAAAAGCAAATAGACCTAATATTAAACAAAAAGACTCATACAAGAAAATTTCGAAAACATTAAGTCAAATTAGTCCAAATAATACTTATAAAATTACAAGGGCATTTTCTCATTTTATGAATTTTATAAATCTTGCGGAATCTATTGATGCTTCAAGAACTTTAGATGAATTCGAGAATAATAAAGCTAAAGCAAACAAAAATATTTTTATAGAGGAAATTTTTGAGGAACTTTTTAAGGATAGAAAAATTTCATCTAATAAAATCTACAATACTGCAAAAAATTTAAATATTGGTATTGTGTTAACAGCACATCCTACAGAGGTAAAAAGACGAACACTTATACAAAAATATCACAATATTACAGCACTCTTAGAACAAAGAGAATTGATGAAAAGTTTCCCCTCAAAACAAAAAATTATAGATAGAAAATTATATGATGAAATTACAATTATATGGAATACAGATGACTTGAAGAGAACAAAACCTTCTCCATTTGATGAAGCAAGATGGGGACTTGCTATAATCGAGGATAGTTTGTGGGAAACTATTCCGAAGGTATACAGGAGATTAAATAGCATTTTTGTTAAAAATATGGGCAAGGGTCTTCCAAAAAATTTTAATCCAATTGAATTTGGATCTTGGATGGGTGGAGATAGAGATGGTAACCCAAATGTAACTGCAGATGTGACTAAAGAAGTAATTTTATTATCTCGATGGGAGGCAGCAAAATTGTATGAAAAATCTTTAACAAAATTAATTAGATCTTATTCAATGGGAAAATGCTCAAAAGAGATTAAAAAAAAAACAGGCGAGTCATTTGAACCCTATAGAGTTTATTTACGTCCGCTCAGAGACAAAATGAGAATTACTCACAGATCCATCGAACAACATTTAGTTTACAACAAACCATTGAATGAAGAAATGTTGCTAAATTCACGAGAAGAAATTTTAAAACCATTAAGAGTTGTTAGAAAATCTTTGGAAGAAAACCAAAATGAAAATTTAGCGAGTGGTGAATTATTGGATTTAATGAGAAGAGCTAAATGTTTCGGAATAAATCTTGCTAGATTAGATATAAGACAAGAGTCATCCAGACATTCCCAATTGATAGCAGAATATATAAAAAGAAAATATCAACAAAACTACTATAAATGGAGCGAAAGGAAAAAAATTAATTTTTTAGCAAATCAAATTAAAAAGAAGAGAAACTTATTAACTAATTTTGAATTTAAAAATAAAGAAAATAAAGAAGTTTGGTCAACTTTCAAAACAATCTCTAAACAACCAGATGAGTGCCTAGGAGCATATGTCATTTCAATGACCTCGTCTATTTCTGACATAGTAACTGTCTCATTTTTACAAAAAGAAGCGCAAATCAAAAATAAATTAAGAGTTGTTCCATTATTTGAAACTTTGGACGATCTAATAAACTCAAAAGCCATTATGCACTCACTTTTTCAAGAAAAATGGTACAGAAAATTGATAAATAACAAACAAGAAGTGATGATTGGTTACTCAGACTCTAGTAAGGACGCTGGTAAAATATGCGCAAGTTGGCATCAATATAAAGCACAAGAGGAAATAGTTAAACTTGCAAAAAAATATAAAATCGATGTAACTTTTTTTCATGGTAGGGGTGGCTCTGCTGGTAGAGGAGGTGGTCCAATACAAGCCACACTTAGATCTCAACCTCCATACTCGGTTAATGGTAAAATAAGAATTACAGATCAGGGAGAAGTTATACAGCAAAAATATGGTTATGAGCCTTTAGCTAAATATAATTTATGTAGTTATATAGGAGCTGTTACAGAGGCAACCCTCAATCCTCCACCTGTACCAAAAAAGAATTGGAGAGAGTTAATTGAAAAAATGTCAGATATTTCAAAAAGTTCATATAGAAAAAATATTAATCAAAATTCTGATTTTATTAGGTATTTTAAAACAGTAACACCACATGTATCTTTAGGTAAACTCTTAATTGGATCAAGACCATCTAAGAGAAAAAATGTAGATAACATAAAAAGCTTAAGAGCAATACCTTGGGTATTTGCATGGACTCAAATAAGACTTATGTTACCAGCGTGGTTAGGTAGCGCAGAGGCATTAAGATATTCTTCAATTAAAAAATTTAAAAGTACTCTTCTAGACATGGAAAGAAACTGGCCATTTTTTAATTCAATGTTAGATATCTTAGATATGGTCATTTCAAAAGTTGATCCAGAAATATCAAAAATTTATGAAAAATATTTAGCAGATCATAAACTTATAAGGATTGGTAAAAAATTAAGATACCAATTTGAAACAATAAAAAAATTAAATAAAAAAATAACTCCTAAAGAAATAATAAATGCCAGAAAACAATTTAGGAATATTATTGTTGCAAGAAATATTTACACAGAGGTGCTCAATGTTATTCAGCCAATTGTTATATCGAAGCTAAAAATAACCAAAGGAAAAGAAAATAAAAAGAATTTAAATGATGCATTGTTAACTTCGATAGCCGGTATTTCTGCAGCAATGAAAAATACTGGATAATGTTAGAACTTTTTATTGCATTAAGCGCAGGTTTAATTAGTTTTTTATCACCGTGCGTTTTACCTTTGATACCAGGCTATGTATCCTATATTTCTGGTAGCTCCTTAAATGAACTTTTGGAAAGTAAGAAAACAAACATTTTTCCAATAATTCTATTTTCATTGGGTTTCTCAATTGTATTTATCAGTTTTGGAGCAACTGCTACATTTCTGGGATCATTAGTTTTAGACTACTCTTATGAATTAAGAATTATTGCAGGTATATTTATTATAATTTTCTCTCTTCAGATAATTGGATTAATAAATATTAAATTTTTAAACTATGAAAAAAGAGTGCATTCAAATATCACACCAAGTAATTTTGGATCTATTTTAATTGGTATGGCTTTTGGTTTTGGATGGACACCATGCATAGGTCCAATACTTGGATCTATCTTGGCTTTAGCTGCAGTTGAAGATAGTATCAACAAAGGAGTATTATTATTATTTTTTTATTCACTTGGTTTAGCAATACCTTTCGTTTTATCTGGATATCTTATTCAAAGATTTATGATTTTTTCAAAAAATTTAAAAAATAAGATGCAACTTATTTCCAAAATTGGTGGTGGACTTTTGCTTATTACAGGAATATTGATGATAACCAACCAATTACAGGCATTAGGTTTTTATCTTTTAGAGTATATCCCTGTACTTGGAAATTTTGGATAATTAATGAGAAAAATTTATCAGATTGATTGTAGCGCTAGAAAAGAAGGGTCAACATCAAGAAAATTGGCTCAAAAATTACTTCAAAAAATAAAAAAAAAAGATGATCAATTAATCTATAGAGATTTAGATGATGAGATGCTTTTTATTTCTGGTTTAACAGAGTCGGGGATGAAAATTCCAGTTGAACAACAAACAGAAGATCATAAAAAAATGTTCGAACTTTCTGATAAATTAGTTATTGAATTAAAAGAAAGTGATATAATTATTATATCTGTACCAATATATAATTTTGGTCCACCCGCAACGTTAAAAGCTTGGGCTGATCTTGCAGCAAGAGTTAAACTTACTTTTAAATATTCCGAAGACGGTGATAGAATTGGCTTACTCGAGGATAAACAAGTTTATCTAGTAATCACTTCTGGGGGAACCAAAATACAAGGTGATGAAGATTATTTAACACCCTGGTTAATTCATATGTTGAATTTTTTTGGTATTAAAAATATTAAAATCATTGCTGCTGATCAAATGGCATTGGATTATGAAAAATCCATCAAGCAGGCTGAAAATAAAATAGAGGAATTATTTAAAGGTTAAATTTCCTTCTCAAATGTAACAATTTACCTTCTGTACTATCAAAGTCTAAATAGCACCCTTGTAAAAATCTATTACCCTCATTTGGATCAAAAGACGTTCTTCCATGAAGTAATCTATGATTATCCATCATCATTAAATCTCCAGGCATTAATCTAAATTCAATCCTATACTCATCAGAATTATATAAGTCTGATAAACATTTTCTTGCATTGTAATAAATTTCAAGTTTCTCTCTTTTCATTTGAGGCACATAATCCAATCTTGGACTAAATCTAACATTTTGAAAATTCCCTTTTTCATCTAAATGTATTAATTCAGCCCAACTTTCTAAAATTGTATCTTTATCTGAAAATTTAAATCTGACTTTAGTACTCGTTAAAATATTATAATAATCTTGATTTAATTTTTTCAGATCTTCTGTAACTGTAAATCCATCAACTAAAGTTGAATGACCTCCTTTAACGTCATTTTCAATACAATGAAGAATTTGTATGCATGGAGGAAAAGGATTTCTGTAAGGATTATCTGTATGAGGAGATAAACTTAGCGCTGTATATGCTAAATCATTTGGATTAGGTTTTGATTTTACATTGAAATATTCACCAAAATTAGTTCTTTTAACACTGCCTATCATATTTCCAAATTTCACAAGAAAATTGTTATTTGTTGGTACATCTTGAATAACAACAAAGCCATATTTGTAAAAATTTGTCAGTAAATTTAGCATTTCATTACTATCAGCAAATTTATCTGAAAATTTGAAATTTTTTATATTTTTGAAATCAGATTTCCATTTTACTTTTTCAATATCTATTATTTCGTTTGAATTTAAACTAAGTTCATCTGACAATTTTTTAATTTCAAATTTTGAGTCTACACCATCATTAAATTTTACTTTTAAAAACTCTCCATTTATTTCCGCATTTACAATTTCAACTGTTTGCTTCATTGAAGATGGATCAAACAATCGTTGCTGAGTACCCTCATCTAGATACTCTTTCTCACTGACACGTTCTCTTAACCAAAAGGGGTGAATTTCTTCTTTATTTGATCCTATGAATGAGAATATTTTGTTTGAACTTACTTCAAATTTCATAACTTATTAAACATTCCTTCAAAAACTCTTCTTTTTCAAGTTAAATTCGTTTGTATTATTAAAATATTTTATTAATACGTGGTGCAATGAACAAAAACTTTAATTATAAAATTTACTTTAATTTTCTTAATCTTTTAGCAAAACAACTTACAAAATATTATTATTCGAAATTAGATAAACCTTTTAAGATAAGTAATAAATTAAAAGGAAAAGGCTATGATCCAGTAACAACCTCAGACAAAGCTTTTGAACGATTCATTAGAAAGAAAATTTTAGATCGATTTCCAGGTCACCAAATCATGGGGGAGGAGTATGGATTCAAGAAATCAAATAGTGATTTTTCATGGGTAATCGATCCAATTGATGGAACGAGATCTTTCGTTACCGGTAATCCAACTTGGAGTAATTTAATATCATTAAATTATAAAGGAACTCCTATGGTAGGACTCGCAAATTTTCCTAAACTTAAAAAGTATTATCTTAACAAAGATGAAAAAAACTCATATTTATTTGAAAATGGAAAAAAAATTAAATTAAATGTTAATTCAAAAGTTTCTTTTAAAAATGCAAAGATTGCAGCAGCATTCCATGGGTACTTATCTTTTAATAAACAAAAAAAAATTCAAAAATTTATTAATATAGTTAATTTTCCATGTTTTGATGCATTAACTTACGCACAATTAGCAGAAGGAAGATTAGATGTTGTAGTTCAATGCGCAAATAAAATCTGGGACGTTCACGCAATCATACCCATTATAAATGCTGCAGGAGGAATACTTACCACATGGAAAAATGAAAATGGTAAACTTGCTGGAAATATTTTAGCATCAAGTAATAAATTAAATCATAAAAAAATTTTAAAATTGCTTAAGCCAGCAACATGAAAAATATAATTGTTCTTCAACACATTAAAATAGAAGACCCAGGATACATTAAAGATTTAATTATTAGCGATGGAATAAATTTAACAACTATAGAATTAGATGAGGGCGAAAAAATTCCAGAAGATCTTGATAAATTTGATGCTATGTTTTGTATGGGTGGACCTATGGATACATGGATGGAAAACGAATACCCTTGGCTTATTGAAGAAAAAAAAAAAATTAAAGAATTTGTTATAGATTTAAAAAAACCTTATTTAGGTTTTTGTTTAGGTTGCCAATTGCTAGGTGAAGTCATTGGAGGCAAAGTTGTAAAATCATCAAAACCTGAAATTGGTATGTTAGATATTGATTTTTTAGAAAATAAAAAAAAAGATCAGTTGTTCAGTACGTTCCCTGATAAAATTAAATCACTACAGTGGCACTCGTATGAAGTTCAAGATTTAGAAAATATAAAATCTGTCACTCTAATAGCTTCATCACCTGAAACAAAATATCAAATTTTTAAATTTCAGGAGCATGCTTATGGGATACAATTTCATATTGAAATCAAAGATACCACAGTAAGTGATTGGGGGTGTGTGCCCGAATATAAATCTGCTCTTGAAAGTCAGTTAGGAAAAGGTGCGCTTGCAAAATTTGATAATGATGCAAAAATTAATATTTCTTCAATGAATAAATATTCAACAATTCTCTATGATAATTTTAAGAAATTAGTCTGATAATTAACTTTTTTTTAATCCATTATTGAGCTAGATTTTTGATAATAATTTTTAGGAGGGGAAATGAAAACTTTTAAGTTTTTCAAGATTTTATTGACTTTTTTATTTGTTTTTGTCTCAACACAATCGTTCGCAAAAACAATTAAATGGTCAATGCAAGGTGATAGTTTAACACTTGATCCACATGCTCAGAATGAAGGACCAACTACACAGGTTTCAAGGCAAGTTTATGAGGCTTTAGTTACAAGAGGCTTAGATATGACTATCGAACCTCAGTTGGCAACCAAGTGGAGCACAACAGATCCAAACACTTGGATTTTTAAACTAAGAGAGGATGTAAAATTTTCTGATGGTTCTAAAATGACATCAAGAGATGTTGTTTTTAGCATTTTAAGAGCAAAACAAAGAACATCAGATTTTAAAGAGTATATAAGTACAGTGTCAGGAGTTGAGGCAATCGATGACTACACTGTAAAAGTAACTACAAGCAAACCAAATCCTATACTTTTAAATCAACTTTCTAACATTTTTGTAATGTCTAGAGATTGGAGTGAAAAGAATTTTGCGGTTACAGCTCAAAACTGGGATGCTGGACAAGAAACTTTTTCAGCCACAAATGCAATGGGCACAGGTCCTTTCAAAATCACTCTAAGAGAACCAAATACAAAAACAGTGTTTAAAAGAAATAAACACTGGTGGGGTGATATGAAAGATAACAAGGTAACTGAAATTCATTTACTACCAATTAAAAATGCAGCTACTAGAGTGGCAGCACTTTTATCAGGTGAAGTTGATTTAGTTACAGATGCTCCAGTTCAAGACCTAGCAAGAATTGGTAGCTCATCAGCTCATAAAGTAAACAGCACTGCACAAATGCGTACAATATTTTTAGGTATGGACCAAGCTGCAGATAAACTGAGAACAGGAAATACTGGCGATAATCCTTTTAAGAAAAAAGAAGTGAGACAAGCTCTGTATCAAGCAATTGACATTGAAGCAATTAAGAAGAAAGTAATGAGAGGCTTAAGCGAACCAGCAGGTATTATTACTTTTCCTGGTGTTAATGGCTATACTAAAGAACTTGATGCAAGATTACCATACGATGTTGATGCTGCAAAAAAACTTTTAGCAGATGCAGGTTACCCAAATGGTTTCGATGTAGAATTAAGATGCCCAAATGACAGATACGTTAATGACGAAGCAATATGTACTGCAGTTGTAGGTATGCTTGGAAAAATTGGAGTTAATGTAAGCTTATTTGCACAAACAAAATCAAAACATTTCAAAGAGCTTAAAGACAATCAAGGTGATTTTTATATGCTTGGATGGGGTGTTCCAACATTAGATAGCCACTATGTATTCCACTACTTATATGAGTCTGGTGCTAGCTGGAATAAGGTAAATTTCAGCAACTCTGAGGTAGACGCAGCTATTAGAGTAATGGAAGGTGAAGTAGATTTAGATAAAAGAAATGAAGCTATTGCAAAAGCTTGGAAAATTGTAAAAGATGATATTTCTTATTTGCCTCTACATCATCAAGTTATTTCTTGGGCATCAAAAAGTAATGTTGATGTTCCAATAAGACCGAATAACGAACCGTTATTCCGTTTTGCTAGTTTTAATTAACTAAATTTTTTACAGGCCCTTAAAATAAAGGGCCTGTAACTTCTAAACTTTCTTAACTTGATAAATTATTTCTTCAAACGTCTGTTTCAATCTGCACTAGTAATGCTAGTTGTTGCTTTAGTCTCTTTTTCTCTTTTTAATTTTGTTGGCGACCCAATTAATAATATGGTTGGAGAAGAAACCTCAGATGAAGAAAGAGAGGAATTAAGAGAAAGTCTAGGCTTAAATGATGGTATTTATGTTCAATTTTCTAGGTTTATAATAAATGCCTCAAAAGGAGAATTTGGTATTTCATACCAATTAAGAAGACCAGTTTCTGATTTAATTATTGAGAGGTTACCAGCAACAATTGAATTAGTAGTTGTTTCAGCTTTAATAGCTTTAATCTCGGGAACCTTACTTGGTGTGTACACAGGAATTAATAGAAAGGGATTTTTTAGTGACATTATTTTAGCAATTTCACTATTGGGAGTTTCACTCCCCACATTTGTAATTGGTATACTTTTTATTTATTTGTTTGCTGTTATTTTAGGAATACTACCTTCATTTGGAAGAGGCGAGGTGGTAGATCTAGGTTTTTGGTCTACAGGATTTTTAACAGTCTCCGGATTGAAAGCGATAATTCTTCCATCTGTAACTTTAAGCTTATTTCAAATGACTTATATCATTCGTTTGGTTCGTGCAGAAATGATGGAGATACTTCAGACTGATTATATAAAATTTGCAAGAGCCAGAGGTATTAATGAAAAAAGTATTTATTATAAACATGCTTTAAAAAATGGATTAATCCCAGTCATTACTATTGCAGGGATTAATATTGGAACTTTAATTGCATTTTCTATTATTACTGAAACAGTTTTTCAATGGCCAGGTATGGGTTTCCTATTTATTCAGGCAGTACAGTTTGTTGATATACCAATAATGTCTGCATATTTAGTTTTTATAGCATTCGTGTTTGTAATGATAAATTTTATAGTTGATATTTTATATTATTTTATAGATCCAAGAATAAGGGTGAAAGGGGATAACGTTAGTGGATAATAAAATACAAACAACATGGGAAAGAATTAAAGATAGTGATATTTATTTTAGTTTTATTAAGTCACCTACAGCAATAATATCATCAATAATTCTATTTATTATTTTTTTCTGTTCATTTTTTGTAGAATTTTTATCTCCTTATGATCCTTTTGATCCATCTTCATTATCTTTAATGGAAGCATTCACCCCACCTTCTTGGACAGAAGAAGGAGTAGCTAAATTTATTTTAGGTACCGATGGACAAGGAAGAGATATGTTATCGACTATACTTTATGGATCTAGAATTTCATTAATTGTTGGTTTTTCAGCAATTATATTTAGTTTAGTTTTAGGTGTGTTTTTAGGTCTAACAGCAGGATATTTTGGAGGCAAGTATGAAATGATTGTAATGAGATTAACAGACGTACAGCTTACAGTTCCAAGTATTTTGATGGCACTACTTGTAGACGGTATAGCTAGAGGAATTATTTCTAGAGAACTTCATGATGAGATGGCAATTTATGTTTTAATATTTGCAATTGGAATTTCAGAGTGGCCTCAGTTTGCAAGGGTATCAAGAGCTGCAACTCTAGTTGAAAAAAATAAGGATTATGTTTCAGCATCTACAATAATAGGTGTTTCTAACATTATAATTATGTTTAAACATATTTTACCAAATATAATGAGACCAGTATTGGTTATAGGCACAATAGGTTTGGCACTTGCTATAATTGCTGAATCAACTTTAAGTTTTTTGGGTGTAGGTGTCCCACCAACAACACCTTCATTGGGCACACTAATAAGATTAGGCAATGACTTTTTGTTTTCAGGAGAATGGTGGATAACATTTTTTCCCGCTATCTTTTTAGTAATATTAGCTTTTTCAATAAATTTATTAGGAGATTGGATGAGAGATACTCTTAATCCAAGACTAAAAAAATGAGTTTTTTAAAAATACAGAACCTATCAGTAGACTATAAAATGAGAAGAGAGACCGTGTATGCAGCAAAAAATGTAAATATAGATGTAAATAAAGGAGAAATTCTAGGTTTAGTTGGAGAGTCTGGATCAGGCAAAAGTACCATAGGTAACGCAATCATTAATCTTATTGATGAGCCAGGGAGAGTTTCAAATGGGTCTATTATTCTTGGTGATATAAATATTCATCAAGATAATCAAAATTTTACAAATTTTAGAGGAAAAAAAATTGGATTAATATTTCAAGATCCTCAAACCTCGTTAAATCCAATAATAACAATTGGAGAACAACTCATTGAAACTATTCAAACTCATATAAAGTTAAGTAACGAGGATGCAAAAAATAAAGCAATTAAGTTATTAAAAGAAGTAGGAATTCAAGATGCGGAAAAAAGATTTAATAATTACCCACATCAGTTTTCTGGAGGTATGAGACAAAGAGTTGTTATATCTCTTGCACTTTGTTGTGAGCCCGAACTTCTTATAGCTGACGAACCTACCACAGCTCTAGATGTATCTATACAATCTCAAATTTTAGAATTGATAAAGAATTTAACTAAAAATCGAAATCTAGCAGTTATACTTATTACACATGATATGGGTGTAATTGCAGAAACAACAGATCGAGTAGCTGTAATGAAAAATGGCGAACTTGTAGAAATTGGAGAGACAAAGAAAATCTTAACTAATCCAAAACAATCATATACAAAGAGCTTAGTAAGTTCAGTTCCTCCAACAAATAAAAAAATATCTAGATTTATTATACTAGATAAAGAAAATAAAAATAATCAAGAAGCAAATCTTAAAATCTTAAATAGGTGGACTAAAAGAACTATTCAAAATAAAAATTTAGTAAGTGTTCAAAATCTTTTAAAAACTTTTGACGATAATTTCTTCACAGAAAATTCGAAAAATAGTGTAATGGCTGTAAACGATGTTTCTTTTAATATTAAAGAGGGAGAAATATTTGGTTTGGTTGGAGAAAGTGGAAGTGGAAAATCAACAATAGCAAAAATGATTGTTAACTTATTCAAACCAACTTCTGGAGAGATATATTTTGATGAAAATTGTATTACCAAAATTAAAAATAATCGTGAAATGCTTCAATTCAGAAAACAAATACAAATGATTTTTCAAGATCCTTATTCCTCCTTAAATAGTAGATTAAAAGTCAAAGATATAATTGCTGAACCTATACTTCTACATAATCCAAAAATTTCTAAACTAGATTTAAAAAACTATATTTATGATTTATTAGACTCTGTAGAATTAATTCAAAGTTCAGCAGAAAGATACCCACATGAATTTTCTGGAGGTCAAAGACAAAGAATATCAATTGCAAGAGCTCTAGCCACTCAACCTAGATTATTAGTATGTGATGAACCAACTTCTGCATTAGATGTAAGTATTCAAGCACAAATATTAAATTTACTTAAGGATCTACAAGAACAACTTAATCTTACAATATTATTCATTAGTCATGATTTACCAGTTGTTAGACAAATGTGTGATAGGATAGGTGTTTTGAAAGATGGAAAATTATGTGAAATTTCAAATACAGAGGAATTATTTGAAAAGCCTAAACATGAATATACAAAAGAACTATTAAGACTAATGCCAAAAATTGAGACTATTTATAACTAAGGAGGATATATGGCGATATTTAATATGATTGAAGAAAACGAAGCTACTGGAAAAGTAAAAGAGATATTTGAAGACATTAAACAAAAAAGAAACATAAAGTCAGTAAACAATTTTTGGAAAATGTTAGCTAATGAGCCAGAAACTTTAGAGAGAACTTGGAATTCATTGCAGCAAGTAATGAAAAAAGGTGCTTTAGATGAGATGACAAAAGAATTAATTTATATTGCTGTTTCAATTACAAATAGCTGTGAGTATTGCATAAAATCTCATAGTTCTGCTGCAATTAAAAAAGGAGCATCAAAAGATATGCTTGCTGAACTTAACGCGGTGGTCGGAATGGCAAATGAAACAAATAAATTGGTTGAGTCATACCAGGTTAAAGTAGATGAAATTTATGAATGATAGAGCTCAAGCAATCCTAGATTTTTGGTTTGATGACCTAATAGTTGAGAAAAGATTTAAAAAAGATGAAAAATTTGATCAGTTAATAAGAGAAAAATTTGGAGAAGATCACAATAAAGCTACTTCAAATGAATATGATTATTGGCAAGATGAGCCGTTAACTTGTTTAGCTTTAATTATTTTATTGGATCAGTTTTCGAGAAACCTTTATCGAAATGATAAAAAGTCTTTTGAATATGATTTTAAAGCAAGATTGATTGTAAACGATGCTGTTTATAATGGATATCTTGATCAAATGGATGAATATCAAAGATTTTTTATGTTACTTCCATATATTCATAGCGAAGAAATTATCGATCACGAAAGAGCATATAAGTTATTAACAAATTATCTATCAAATCATCCAAATTTTTTAGAAATTAAAAAATTTTGGAAAGATCATACGGCGGTAATTAAAAGATTTCATAGATATCCTCACAGAAATAAAATGCTAGGAAGAAGATCTACAGCTGAAGAAATTGAGTTTTTAGATCAACCCAATTCTTCATGGTAACTATTTTGTGTTACCTAAAAGATTTACAATTAAAACACCAGCAATTATTAATAATAAACCAATGATAGTTGTAAAATTTGGAATTTGATTAAATTTTAAAACTCCTACTACACTTGTTGCTATAATACACAATCCTGCAAATGATGCATAAGTAACTCCAACAGAAATTGATTTCATTACAAGTGAAAGTGTAAACATACAGCCAACAATTGTAATTGCAGTTAAAATACTTGGAATTAATAGAGTAAAACCTTGAGCACTTTTTGCAAAAGCATTGGAAGCTGTTCCTAAAATTACAGCTACAATTAAATATACATATGCATTTAAATTACTCATTATTTTTTGACCAATTTATTGCATCTTCCATTCTATCATCTCCCCAAAAAATTTCGTTACCCACAACAAAAGAAGGACTTCCGAATATTTTATGTGATCTTGCACTTTCAGTGTTTTCTAAATATTGTTTTTCTATTTCTTGAGAATTTGCAGTATTTAAAATTTTTTCTTTATCTAAACTAAGCGTATTAAATATCTCAGAAATATTTGGTTCTGTAGCAGGTTCTTTTCCATCTTGGAACCATCTCTTGTAAGTCAATCTTACATAATCAATTCCCCAGCCTTCCTTTAATCCTAATATTGCAAGTTTATTTGCTAAATCAAATTCACTTAATGGGTAAGGCACAGGAGTTTGTGCAAAAAAACCATAACCTTTAGCTCTTCTCTCTATATCTCTCCACATATAGTCAACTTTATTTTGTTTATCTTTTGGAAAAGGTATGTTGTTCATTTCCTTCATTATTGCTCTTACACTGAATGGAACCCAATTAAATTTTACATTAAATTTTTTTTCAATATCTAATATTCTAGTAACTGTTAGATAAGTATAAGTACTTCCAATTGAAAAATAAAAATCAACTTTATTCATTAATTATATTAACCTATTATTTTGTGATTTTATCTACAATTTTTTTAACTATAGGAGCAACAATTGAGGTTGCTATCATTGCAACTGGAAAACTCACAGACCATGCAGTCATAAATCTGTTAAAATAATCTTTATCAAAGCCAGTGTTAATATAGGTTATTAGGAGAGTCATCATGAAACTCATCCCACATCCCATTAAAACTATAAATAATAGGTTTGAGTATTTTTTTGAAAACAAAATTTAAAATTTAAATATTTTATTTGTTCATCGGGGTTGCACCAGTTTCAAGTGCAAACACTTTGCCATCCTTAAATTTAAAAACAGCCATTACAGCCTCTTTATTTCCATCATTAAATGTTACAAATGCATGTTCAACACCAATTTCATCATTTTCATAAATAACTCTAACTTTGTCTCTATTGATATCCCCACTCATTGCCCATTTTACTACATCGTCTTTTTTTAAAACAGTTCCTGATTTATGCATAGTAAATGTATAATCGTCGTGAATTACATCTCTTAATGCTGCCTCATCTTTATCGTTCATCGCTTTATTATATTTAGCTAAAATTGACATTTTTATTCTCCTTTTATTATTATTCCATTTGATAATGCGTTATCTAAACGGATTTTTTTTATTGGTTTATATTCTTCAGATTTATACCACTCCTGAGCTTTCTCATAACTAGGAAACTTTATCACAATAGTTCTTGGGTGTTCCCAATTACCTTCAACTAATTCGAATTTTCCACCTCTTACAATATATTCTGCTCCAAATTTCTCTGCGACTGGTTTTACTTTTTCAATATATTCTTTGTAATTTTCTGGGTTTGTAATTTTAATATTAAAAATTACGTAACCAGTCATTATCTGAAATTTTAATATAAAGTTTGAACAACCTTCTCAACACGTTCTTTACCATTTGGTATGGTTTTTTCTAAAAAAGCATGGCAATCGTCGGTTAATTCTTTGTTGTACTTTGAACCATAATGTTTATCTACAGCTTTGTTAACTCTTTCATCCCAATCTGCTTCAGTAATTCCAGTTTCCATTGCATATGTTTTCCAAACTTTAGCTGATGAGATTGATTTTTCTTTCATGCTATATTCAAAAGTTTCTCCCGATGGTAAAAAATAGTTAGCCATATATATTCCAACACAATCTAAGGCTTTCTCAGTATCTTTCTCACTTAAAACTTCAGCATAAGTATTGTTGACTACTGTAAAACTAAAAAATATAAAAATATATTTTTTAATTGATTTCATAATTACACTTAAAGATTTACTTTAGATAACTCATATAACTGAGCATTCTCTACACATTCTGCATATATAGCTTTCGCTGTAGGATTTTTTCCAGTTACAAAATCTTTCATTCCATCTTCATTATGAACAGAAACTTTAAATAGCATTCCACTTTTATCTGGTATCATAGCTCCAACAGTTTTTTCTGGATAGGCAACACTTTTTCTAACACCCATACCTTCATCAGATTGCATCCATCCCATGAAAGTTTCTAATTTACCTTCTTTAATTTTTAAATGTACTAACATTTCTTTTTCCATTTTTTCCCCTTTGTTAAAATTTCTATTTTTTCATTGCATTAAACATTGAAAGCGTATCATCAAACGTCATCATAGTTAGCATTTTTCCATTTTCACCAATTTCAAAATAATGACCAAACATTGTATCCATGCCATCTGCGGTTGCCTTAGCTCTAACAAATACTTTGTTCCCTTCACCTATCATATCAATAGGAGTTAGATGAAAATTAGACCACAGTGCTGGTATTTTACCCATTGCAGCCATCATCGCTTGAGGTCCTTTGTGAACTCCTGATAAAGGGTGTACACCTTCTTTTCCTGGAAATGTCCAAGTTGTGTTTTCATCAACCATTTCCTTAAAAAAAGTTTCCATGTCACCTTTATTAAAAAGATCATAACCCATTTTTGTTCTTTCTTTTGCGTCCATTTTATTATCCTTTCATTATTAATTAAAAATTAAAAAGTATATTCACCACTCATCTGATTCATTGAGTGAGCCATTCCAGCTTTGCCTTTAAGATTTTGTCTACTTGAAAATCCAGTACCTGAAATGTTTTCATATTTTCCAGTTCCACCAATAATAACGAAGTCTCCAGAACCACCAACTCCTCCAGTTCCTTTACCTTTATAATTTATGAATACTTTTTCCCCATCACTCAGATAAAATGTGCACATTCCAGTTTCATCATCAAACTTACCTGCAGTCAAAGTAAGTCCTCCAATGCAATGCATAGTAGATTTATTAAATATACTTCCATCTTCTTTGTCAGAAAGTCCAGCGTTACCGTCATATGTTATACTCATATTGCCATTACCTGCATCCATAACATTTACTTCCCATGAACCCATACCGCTTGCATTAAACTTTCCCGTCTCAGCTAACAAGTTAGAGGCAAATAGTGTAAAAAAAGTTAATATTATTATTTTTTTCATGGTTATCTCCTTACATTTTTGCAAAATCCATTGTTTGTGAACATTCTTCAGAGACTGTGTCAAAAAAATTATTCATATCTCCAAGTTGATCAATAATAGCTTGTGGACTTTCAGCTTGCCACTTGCAAAATACCTTCATCGAGTCGCCTGCACCCATCATTGTCATATGACATACAGCCTTTGCTCCAGTTACTCCTTTTTTTAATTCCTCAGGGGATGTTGAACTTACAACTTCATGAAATTTTTTTTTCATCTCCTCAGACTTAAATATATGTGTTGCTAAATAATCTTTCATTATAATACTCCTGTTAAACTTAGTTAATTATATGGAAAAATTGTAAACTTTTTATGACAATACTGGTATGTGATTTTTAGATCCAACTAGGAGTAGGTAAGCCTTTTTCCTGTAAAAATTTTTTATTAAACATCTTTGAGTTGTATTTATCTGATTTGTCGCAGAGAATTGTTACTATAGTTTTCCCTGGACCAATTAATTTCCCAAGTCTAATTGCTCCAGCAATATTAACACCACAGCTAGTGCCTAAACTTAATCCTTCTTCTTTAATTAAGTTATAAAGTAAAGGTAAAGACTCGTGATCGTCAATTGAAAATGCTCCATCTATTTTTGCTTCAGCAAAATTTGCTGTCACTCTACTAGAGCCAATACCTTCAGTTATTGAACCGCCTTCAGATTTTAATTCACCATTTTCAATATAATTAAAAAGAGCGGAACCTGCTGGATCAGACAAATAAATTTTTATATCTTTGTTTTTTTCTTTCAAATAACAACTTATTCCACTAATTGTTCCACCTGTACCTGATGCACATACAAAGCCGTCGACTTTACCCTCTGTTTGATCCCATATTTCAGGACCAGTCGTTTCATAGTGACCCTTAGCATTTGCAGTGTTGTCGAATTGGTTTGCCCAGACAACTCCATAATTATTTGAATTTTTTAATTCCTCAGCAAGTCTACTAGCAAATTTTACATAATTGCCATCATCACTGTAAGGTTTTGGTGGTACTAACCTTAAATCTGCACCGATGTTTATTAAAGTATCTTTTTTTTCTTGTGTTTGATTATCGTTCATTACAATTGTTGTTTTATAACCTAAAGAATTTCCTAGAAGACATAAACCTATGCCAGTATTACCTGCTGTTCCTTCAACAATCATTCCACCTTTTGAAATTAACTTTTTTTCTTCAGCATCTTTTATAAGTGCCAAAGCCGCTCTGTCTTTTACAGATCCTCCTGGGTTTAAATATTCTGCTTTTCCATAAATATTACATCCAGTTATCTCTGAGGCTGCTTTTAATTTTATTAAGGGGGTATTACCAATTGACTGTAAAAAATTATCTTTGATATTAACCATTGTTTTTTTCTGAATTATCATTTTCTACTGCATAAGGTTTAAATTCTTCTGTAGCAGTTCCAACATTCTTTGCTGGTATTCCTATCATCACAGCATTCTCCTCAACATTTTTAGTAACAACAGCATTTGCTCCAATTTTTGAATTTTTTCCAACTACTACAGGACCTAATATTTGTGCGCCAGATCCAACGACTACATTATCCATCAAGGTAGGATGCCTTTTTATATTTCTTTGATTATTAGAATTAATACTTGGAGATATACCTCCTAAAGTTACCATATGATATATTGTGACATTATCACCAATTTCAGATGTTTCACCTATTACAACTCCCATCCCATGATCTATAAATAAATTTTTACCAATCTTTGCGCCAGGATGAATTTCAATACCGGTTAGGAATCTTGAAAACTGGGAAATAATTCTCGCAATTAAATCAAATTTAGCTACCGAAAAAAAATGAGCCAATCTATGAAAAAATACTGCTTTAACACCTGGATAAGTCAATATTAAACTTAATTTGGATTTCGCTGCTGGATCTCGATCAATAATTGATTGTAAAAACTCACTCATAAGTATTTCTATATAGTTATTAAAAATTGAATTTAAAGTTGATCAATCTCTTAAAAGTTTGCTTCATAAAACAATTTTACATATAATAATTTTATAATAAGGAGAGAAACAATGTTAAAAATAAACAGTATGTGTCCTGATTTTCAGGCTAAAACTACAGAGGGAGACATCTCTTTTCACGAATGGTTAGGTGACAGCTGGGGTGTATTATTTTCACATCCAAAAGATTTTACGCCAGTATGTACTACAGAACTTGGAGCTTTAGGTTTAATGAAAGATGAGTTCGACAAAAGAAACGTGAAAGTGATAGGTCTTAGTGTAGACGGAGTTGATGACCACAACAAATGGTTAGAAGACATAAAAGACGTGTCAGGTTCAAAACCAAATTATCCAATAATTGCAGACGAAGATCTTAAAGTTGCTAAATTATTTAATATGTTGGAAGGTGATGCAGGAACAACATCAATGGGTAGAACTGCTGTTGATAATGAGACAGTTAGAACTATTTTTGTAATAAGACCTGATAAAAGAATTGGTTTATATCTTACTTACCCAATGGCAACAGGAAGAAACTTTTTGGAAATATTGAGAGCAATAGATTCAATGCAATTAACAGCAAAACATAAAGTAGCTACTCCTGCTAATTGGAAAAAAGGTGAAGATGTAGTTATTTTACCAGCTGTCAAAGATGAGGAAGCAAAAAAAATATATCCAGATGGATGGGAGACGGTAAAACCTTATTTAAGAAAGGTTCCAGATCCTTCTAAATAATTTGAATAAGAATATATTAAACCAACAATCTCAGCATTGGGAGACTAATTTCTCAATTAAGCCTGAGATGTTTGGTTTAGATCACAGTTACTCAGCAGAAAAAACTCTTACCATTTTAAATAAAAACAATTTATCTAATATTGTTGAACTAGGAGCAGGATTAGGAAGAGACACAATATTTTTTGGTAAAAATTCAATTAATGTTACTGCACTTGATTATAGTAAAAAAGGCATATCAATTATTGATAAAAAAATAAACGATCAAAATTTGAATTCTTCAATTCGTACATTGAAGTTCGATGTGAGAAAAAAATTACCATTTAAAGACAATTCAATAGAAGCTTGTTATTCCCACATGCTGTATTGCATGGCATTAACAAATTTAGAGCTAACAAGTTTAAACAGTGAAGTAAAAAGAATACTTAAACCTGGAGGTTTAAATATTTATACAGTTAGAAACACTGAAGATGGAGATTTCAAAAAAGGCTTTCATAGAGGAGAAGATTTATACGAAATAGATGGATTTATTATTCATTTTTTTTCTAAGGATAAAATAGAAAGTCTTTTAGATGGCTTTAAAAATTTATTTATTGAAAAATTTGATGAGGGTAAATTTCCAAGAAAACTTTACTTAGTTTGTAACAAAAAAATTTAACTATTTTTATATTTCTTCATACATATTTGAGCTAATAGAAGGTTTGGATCAATAAATAATTTAGACTCTTTAGCTTTTTTAAAAGATTTATATGCAAATAATGCTATGGGAAGCTCCGTGCAACCCAAAATAATTTTTTTACATTTTTTTTTAATTAATTGATTAACGGCTGGTCTTAAAACTTTCTCTGCCTCTTTTACTTTACCCATTTTTACGTATTTAATTGATTTGTTTACAGAACTCTTTTGTAAATTTTTTGTAGGACTTATAAATTCATATTTTTTATCAAAATATTGATGATAAACTTTTGTTTTCAATGTTGCTTCAGTACAAAGAATTCCAATCTTCGTATTTTTTTTACAATTTTGTTTTGTATACTTAAATACTTCCTTTGGCATACTTAATAAGGGTATCTTGATTTTTTTTTGAATATCATGATGCCAATAATGAGCAGTATTGCATGGCATAACAATAAATTTACATTTATTTTTGGATAACATTTTACAACCTTTGACTAACTCATCGAGAACATTGTAATATTTTTTTAAGTTCTCAGGTCTTTTTGGCGTATTGGACTTATTATAGAGTATAAACATAGGGTACTGTTGATCCAGTTTTCCTCTATATAGTTTTGCAAGCTTGCTACAAAAATCTAAACCTGCTTGAGTTCCCATCCCTCCAAGTATTCCGATCATAAATGATAATTTCCCTATTTGTATATTAATAAGTAGAACTATATTTTAATTTAATTTATGCAAGAAATATACATTAGAAATGAATAGAAACCTTTTCATACTTATTTTAAGCCAAGTATTTGGTTTTACAGCCGCTACAGTTACAGTTTTTATAAGTGGTATTATTGGATCAGACTTAAGTTCTATAAAAACACTTTCTACACTTCCTCCATCAATTTATGTTGTTGGAACAGCAGCAGCTACAATCTTTGCCGCTAAGATAATGAGCATTATTGGACGAAGGCTTGGATTTATTTTTGCTTCTGTAGCTGGTTCAATTTCTTGTTTGATAGGCGCTTATGCAATAATTATAGAAAGTTTTTTTATTTTTTGTTTTGCTAAATTTATTTTAGGGGCCACAATGGCATTTACTCATCAATACCGTTTTGCTGCAGCAGAAAGTGTAGAAAAGGAAAAAGCGCCTAAAGCTATTTCATCATTATTGTTAGCTGGAATAGTTGCTGCTTTTCTTGGAATTGGTTTGGCAAATTATACTAAAAATTTTGTAAGTGATTATTTATATGTAGGTTCATATTTAACTTTAGCAGTTTTAACATTAATACCTTCATTTTTATTATTCTTTTTTAAGGATATTAGAGAAATTTCTTTTGTTTCAAATAAGGAAAATAACTCAAGAAATTATTCAGAATTTTTTTCAGATCCAAAATTTTTACAAGCAATTACCTCTGCTGCATTTGCATATGCAGTAATGTCTTTTTTAATGACAGCAACTCCAATAAGTATGCATATTGAGCATCAGTTAAGTTTAGAAAAAACAGGAATAGTTCTTCAATTTCATGTTTTGGCAATGTTTTTACCTTCGCTAGTTACTGGAAATTTAATCAAAAAGTTTGGTTATAGTAATATGATGTATTTAGGTGTCTTATTCTATTTTTTCACAATTTTATTATCTTTTTTTCAACCATCTTTTTTAAACTATTTTATAAGTCTAATTTTTTTAGGTATAGGATGGAACTTTTTATTTATATCTGGCACAAGCTTATTAGTCACAACTTATAAACCTGAAGAAAAATTTAAAGCTCAAGGATTTAATGATTTATTAGTTTTCACTTCCATGGCTTTAGCAAGTTTATTGGCAGGTATACTAATTTCTATTGCAAGCTGGAAAACAGTTAACTTATTTTGTATTCCTTTTTTAATTCTCATTATTTTATCGATAGTAAATGCAGATAAAAAAAGATGAGTTTTTTAATTTTAGGTTTTATAACCAGTTTAAGTTTAATATTAGCAATAGGACCACAAAATATCTTTGTAATAGAGCAGGGCATTAAGAAACAACATATTTTTTTAATATGTTTTATTTGTTCAGTATCAGATACAATTTTGATTTTTTTAGGAATTTTTCTTTTTCAGTATCTTGGAACATATTTTAATGAAATAACTGAACTAATCTTCAATATTTTATTATTAATTTTTTTAATTTATTTCATTTACACAAAAATTTCTGAAAAATTTAAAAACATAGAAATAGATAAAGATGAGAAACATGATGAGAGAAAAAAAATTATATTTAAAACACTCGCTTTTACTTATTTAAATCCGCATGTTTATTCTGATACAGTTTTTTTTCTTGGTAATTTTTCAAAAAATTTCCCAATTAATTATAAAATTTATTTTGGTATTGGAGGTTCTATTGCTTCTTTTTTATTTTTCTACTTATTGGGATATTTAGCAAATTATTTTTCAAAATATCTTAATAATGTAAGGGCTTGGGTTGTAATAAAATGGATTATTTCTTTAATAATGAGCTTAATTTCAATTTATGTGATTTTTGAAATTTTAAAATTTTTTAATTAGAAAATCCGTATTTTCTTAATCTTACATCGCCGGTTCGTGCATGAGCTTCCATACCTTCATATCTAGAAATTCTTGCTGCAGCAGCACCCACAAGTTTTGTTGAGTCTTTTGTCATTCTTTGGAAGCTTAATGTTTTTATAAATTTTCCAACGAATAATCCCCCTGTATATTTACCTGCTCCTTTAGTTGGTAAAATATGATTTGTTCCAGAACATTTGTCTCCATAAGCTACCGTTGTTTCTTCACCAACAAATAGAGATCCATAATTCGTTAGTCTGTCATGGAACCATTTTAAATTTTTTGTTTGAACCTCAAGATGCTCTGGAGCATATTCATCACTTATCTTAACCATTTCATCGTCAGTATCGCAAAGAATTACCTCACCATAATCTTTCCATGCAGCCTCCGCACTAGTTCTTGGTAATTCAGGTAATTCTGAAATTAATTCAGGAACTCTTTTCATCACTTTTTCAGCAAGCTCTTTACTTGTTGTGTATAACCAACAAGGAGAGTTATAACCATGTTCAGCTTGCCCAACTAAATCTACTGCAACTATCTCAGGATCAGCAGATTCATCTGCAATAATTCCAATTTCTGTGGGACCAGCAAATAAATCTATTCCAACCCTTCCAAATAAAATTCTTTTTGCTTCAGCTACAAACTGATTACCTGGACCAACTAAAATATCTGCTGGAGCATTACCAAATAAACCATATGTCATTGCAGCGATTGCAGGAACTCCACCTAAATTTAAAATAACATCTGCACCACACAAATCAGCAGTATATATAATAGTGGGGTGGGCACCCACTTCAGCTTTTGGTGGACTACAAGCAATTACGTTTTTTACTCCAGCAACTTTTGCAGTCGTCACACTCATAACTGCCGAAGCTATATGAGCATATCTTCCACCTGGAATATAACAACCCGCAGTATTAACAGGAACTAATTTTTGTCCAGCATACAAACCATCAGATAATTCAACTTCGAAATCTTTTCCATAGTTTTTAAGTTGAGCCTCAGCAAATTTTCTCACTCTTTCATAAGAAAATTTAATATCATCTTTTGTTTTTTGATCTAAATTTTTTTTTATTTCCTCAATTTTATCTTTGGATACAATTATTTCACCCTCATACTTGTCAAATTTTTTTGTTAATTCTTTACAACCTTCCTCTTTAGATTTCTCTAGGTCATTAAGTAAATTTTGAACTATACCCCTTGTTTTATTATCGTCAGTTGAGGATGTTTTAGGAGATTTTTTAAGGTATGTAATTGTCATTGATGAGTATTTTGATCAAGTTATTTAATGTATTAAAATACTCATTTCAACAAAGATATTTTTTATTAATTCTCTTGATAATTTAATCTAACGCAACTACAGCAGCAGCTATTGAGGCTAATCTAGCTGTTGCATCGTCTGATCTACTTGTAATTACAACTGGAACTTTACCTCCAACTACGACACCTGCTGCACAGGCTCCCATAAAATAAATCATCATTTTTACAAGCGCATTTCCAGTCTCAACATTAGGAACTAGCAAAACATCTGCATCTCCAGCAACAATATTTTTTATACCTTTAATACCAGCTGACTTTTTAGATATACTATTATCAAAAGCCAAAGGACCAAAAATGTCAGCATTAAAACCCTCTTTTTCAGCTAAATTTGTAATCTCTTTTGCATCAAGAGAACTTTGCATACTATCCAATACTTCTTCAGTTGCTGATAAAATTGATATCTTTGGTTTTGGAATATTTATACGATGACAAAAATCTATTACATTTCTTAAAATGTGCATTTTAGTTTTAACATTTGGATTAACATTTAATGCTCCATCTGTAATTATAAGTGGCTTATCATCTTTTTCTAATGTCATGTGCCATATATGGCTAAGCCTTTTTTTGCCTAACAAACCATGTTCTCGTTTTAAAACTTCTTTCATCAAAACATCTGTATGAATATGTCCTTTAACAATTATTTTAATTTTATCTTCTGAGGCAAGTTTCGCTGCAATCTTTGCAGTATTATTTTCTACTGGTTCGTCTATTATTTCGTATTCAGATATATCAAACTTTATATCATCTGAAGTTTTTTTAATTTCAGATTCGTTACCAATTAAAACTGGTACAATCAGTTTTTCTTTTACCGCATCCATTACTGAAATCATCGGCAGTGTCTTTCCAGCATTTGCTATTGCAACTTTAATACCCTTTTTTTGATGAGCAAGGTCTAATAGATTATTTGGACATACTGTTGATTTATCTGAAAGCATCTAAAATCTTATATCAAAATTAAAAAAAACTAACATATCATTTATTTTTTGATAATGTCAGAAATATGGAAGTTGTAACAAAAATTGCTCCAATTGCTTTGGCATTAATTATGTTAACGTTGGGCTTAGGGCTTACAACGAGTGATTTTACAAGAGTAATTAAACGACCAAAAGATTTTTTAATTGGATTGATTTGCCAAGTAATTTTACTTCCTATAATTGCTTTTGTTTTAATCAAAATTTTAAATGTTCAATCAGCATTAGCTCTAGGAGTAATGATAATCGCTGCTGCACCAGGAGGTGTTACATCTAATATTCTTACAAAATTTGCAAATGGTGATGTCGCTCTTTCTGTTTCATTGACAGCAATAATAAGTTTACTAAGTATTTTAACTGTTCCATTCATTGTCATTAAATCTGCTGACCTACTTGATATAAATTACCTATCTAAGGAAATTTCAATGAGCGGGATATCAATCAAAATGTTTTTGGTAGTAACATTACCTGTAGTAATTGGCATGTTAATTAGGAAGTTTGCGCAAAATTTTATACTTAATAGGACAGCTTTAATTGAAAAAATTTCATTAACTCTTTTTATGATAGTTTTTATATCAATTTGGTTAGAGGAATGGGACAATATAATTATGTATATATCAAGAGCTGGTGTAATAACTCTAATATTAAATGTAACAATGATGGTTTTAGGTTTTTATGTTGCTAAAATTTTTACAAGTGGCATTGAACAAAGAAAATGTATTTCACTAGAATGTGGACTTCAAAATGGAACATTAGCAGTATTTGTATCTACTCAAATATTCGATGACATAATTTATTTGATACCAACTGCTTCATATGCTTTGATCATGTTTGTCACATCTATAATATTTGTGCTTCTATTAAAAAAGATAAATTAGGATCAAAATAATAGATTGCGACCCAAAATGAACAGAGGGATTTAAAAAAAACCTAATTTGGTGATGTCATAGATTGAGTACTTCTTAACTTTCAGACTATAATCAATTTATATAAAATAAGATGAGTACTGAGACTTTAACAAAATTAAATCCGAAAATTTTAATTAATTCAAAATTTGACCCCAATGGATCAGATGCAAACGTATCTGATCCAAAAACATTAAATGCTGAACTAAATAAAGTTGAATTAAGTAATAATAAAAAAAGCAAACATAAGACTTGTATAAATAAACTGAATAACAGACTTAAAATTCAAGAAAAAAATAAAAAAATCGAAAATAGGGTTTTGACTGGTTTATTTCTAAGTGTTGTTGCTGTTTTATTTTTTGTAGCAACTTAATTCAATAGTTTTTCAATATCTTTTTTAATATCATCAGTAATTTTAATCTCTTTATTAAAATTTTTTTTATATCTGTTAAACTTATTTTGTCCTGGATACATAATTTCTTTTATATTTTTGAGTTTCGGGAGTTTTTTAACTCTTCTGATATTTTCTTTAATTCTTGAGTTAAAATTTTTAACAAATAAATTTGACTTCATGACAATAAATAAATGACCAATGTTTTGAGGACCTGAAAAATCATCAAATGGATCTTTGACTTTTCCTCCATGATTTCCTCCAGTGAAAACACCACTTAAAATATCAACCATCCAAGCTAAACCTGATCCTCTAAATCCAGCAATAGGCAACTGCACACCTTTTAGAGCTTTAGCTGCATCTGTGGTTGGTCTTCCATATTTATCTAATGCAACTCCTTTTGGTATTTTAGTTCCAGTTCTTGCTGCAACTCTTATTTTACCTCTATTTATCATTGATACAGATGTATCTAAAATAAAAGGAACTTTTGAAGAGGTAGGTGTTCCGAAACAAATTGGATTTGTTCCAAACAAAGTTTTTAATGCACCATGAGGAGCTATAGCGGGAGGAGCATTAGTAAAAATTAATGTTAATAAATTTTTTTTAACTGCTTGTTCTGCGTAGTATCCTGATAAACCATAATGACCACTTTTTTTTATACCAACCAAACCTAATCCTGTTTTTTTGGCGCTCTCAATTGCTTTTTTAATTCCAATATCAGCAGCCACAAAACCAATACTGTCATCAGCATCGATTTGCATTATTGATTGAGATATTTTTTTAAATTTAAACTTTGGCTTTGGATTAATTAATTTTTTACTTATTCTATCACAATACATTTTTAACCTAGATACACCATGACCAGTGGCGCCAACTAACTCTGCATTAACTAGTGCATCAGAACAAATCTTTGCATGTGCTTTGCTTAATTTATATTTTAGAAATACTTTAGTCAGTAATTTTTTTAACTTTTCTTTTTTTATTAAAACCATCTAAACATTCCAATGATACCAGCTGTGGCATAAAAAATTTGAAGTAGTAAAATCCCTCTATGATTTCCTAAATACGCCCACAAACCAATTAAAATTGCAGAAATTAATAATAATGCAAAACCTAAAAATTCCGCACCAATGTTTAAGGCAACTAGTAGTGAATAAACAATAGCAGTTATAACGCCTGTCCACTCTAATATTTTATTTTTTTTCATTAAGTTTATGATTTGAAATTAGCCTTTACCTCTCCAAGGTATAGTTTTATCGATAATTTTTCTTAGAGTAATATCAAACAAAAGACCTAACATTCCCATTATAAATATTGTTATCCAAATTACCTCATACTGAAAGTACTTTTTAGCAACGTTTTCAACAAAACCAATACCTGTTGTGCCAGCTAAAAACTCTGCAGCTACTAAAGTACCCCAACACATACCAACAGCAACTCTTATACCGGTTAATATTTCAGGAAGAGAATTAGGGAAAATAACATGTCTTAAAATTTGTTTTTTAGAAGCACCCAAAGAGTGTGCTGCATGAATTTTTGATAACTGAGTACCTGATGCTCCAGCTCTAGCTGATATTATCATTATAGATAATGAAACCATAAATAATAGAAAAACTTTACCAGTATTATCAATTCCCAAAACTGAAATTATCAAAGGTGCCCAGGCTAAAGGAGGTACAGGTCTATATAATTCAATTAAGGGATCAAAAAATCCTTTAGCAAATCTGTTTAGTCCCATAAACAAACCTAAAGGCACTCCTATTATAATTCCAAAAACTAATCCTAAAAATACTCTTAAAAAAGAGTCCCAAATATGTCCATACGGAACTGGAACTTTAAATAATTTAAAATCACCTGTTACTAGTTTTAATACTTTACTTTTAAAATTTTCCTTTACAATTCCATCTTTAGTGTGAACTGGATACTCTCCAGGTAAAACATCTGCAATCCAATCTGGTAAGATAAAACCAACCATAGAACTGACATCAACCATTTCAATCCAAAGCAATGGAATATTTTTATATCCAACACTTGGTTTAGACATAAGAATAAATTTGTTAAAGGTATCAGATGGCTTAGGTAGCCATCTACCTGAACCTTGTTCAGAGCAACTTGGACCACTCGCAACTATTGTTCCTGCAGGAAATAAAAGTATGTCAATTAATCTTAATCCACCTTGTTCAGATTTTTGAAGATTGTCAAATTCAATTATTGCATCTTTCATCGCATTAAGAGCTGTTGGAGGATAGATGCTAGCAAATTCTATTCTTCTTGCTATTTTTACAATATTTTTTGCATATGTTGATGCTATTTCCTCACTATCATCTAAACTTTTCCTGTACGCTTTGATTTCATTTTTTAATTCTTTTATTGAAGTTTTAAAATATGAGTTATGATTTCTTAACTTAAAAAATTTGTCACTTATCACTTTAAGTTCTGCTGCTGCAGCATGAAATTTTAAACCTCTATTTGTTCCTGGAACTAATGGAACTTCAAGTGTATTTTCTATAGAGCCAGTTCCAGTTCTAACAGTAGTAATACCCCATCCACCTTGTTCCGATACAGCTTTAAGTCTCTCATTTTTTTCTTCCGCAGTTTCAAATGGATAATCTTTTTTTTTAAAATTTGAGCTCAAAATTTTAATTTCCTCAGTCATTTCTTTAATCTTAATTTTTGTATCCATTTCCATTAAATTATTATTTGTAAGCAAAGGAATGAGCTGGGTTGTTTTATCAATAAAACTAATTAATATCTTTTTTTGCTGATTATTTAGATCATTTGAATTTTGAATTTCATTGGCTGTATTTTTTAGATTTTTATTTTCGATTTTAATAATTGAAGTACTTTTGAACTCTCTTTCCTCAATGGGAAATTGATATTTTAAACCCATCAATGACTCGTTTATTTTTGCCACTTGGCATAACTCATTTGCAGATTTTGGATAAAACCCTTTTGCTATATCCCAGGAATAATACAACCAGACTAATAAGATTGCGCTACTACCTACAACAATCCAATGTGTGCCACCTTTTGCTCTTTCTGGGTTTCCAAAAACTGCATCAACTTTTTCAGTTTTTATTAATCTTCTTCCGTAAAGAATACATCCAATTATCGCTACAAATATTAGTATTGTTGCAAATTGGGTTAACATTTAATTATCTTTCCCCATAATTTCTTCTTCCATATCCCAAATCATAGATAGGATTTCTTCTCTTTTAGATGAAAAATCTTTATTTTTTTTAATTTCCCTTAAGTCTTCTCTTAAGCCCATCTCTGCAAAAGGAAGATTGTACTCTTTGTGTATTCTTCCTGGTCTTGGTGCCATTACATAAAGTCTTTCACCAAGTAATAAAGCCTCTTCAACCGAGTGAGTAATTAAGATAATTGTTTTTCCCGTTTCTTTCCAAATCTTTAAAACTAAAGACTGCATTTTTTCTCGAGTTAATGCATCTAAAGCGCCTAATGGCTCATCCATTAAAATTAAATCAGGATCATTTATTAAACATCTTGCTAAAGCAACTCTTTGCTGCATTCCACCTGATAGCTGATAGGTAGGAGTATTTCCAAATCCTTTTAGACCAACTATATCAAGCCATTCGTCAACTTTTTCTGCAGTAATTTTTGGGTCTTCTTTTTTCATTCTTAAACCAAAGTTCACATTCTCTGCAACTGTTAACCATTCGAATAATGCACCTTGTTGAAAAACCATACCTCTTTCAACACCAGGTCCATCTATTTCATTATTATTTAAAGTTATTTTTCCTGAGGTTGGTCTTAAAAATCCAGCGGTAATATTTAATAAAGTTGTTTTTCCACAACCAGATGGGCCTAAAACAGTAAGAAGTTCTCCTTTTTTTAGAGTAAAACTTACATCCTTTAATGCATGAACAGTTTCTCCTTTTGGAGTTTTAAAAATCATATTGAGATTTTCAGAAACTAAATCACTCATTAAATGGCTTTATATTAGAATTTTTATCAAAAAAATAGGCACCAATTAAAAAATTGGCGCCTATTAAATTTTTTCCCTAAAAAATTATAAAGGTAAGAAACTTGTATCTACTGCTCCGTCTGGTGTTCCCATACCTTTTAAGAAGGCATCAAGATTACCACTTTCCATAGATTGTTTAGTTTCTTCTGGAGTTAAAAATTTGAAACCATCTAAAGTTTCTTTCATGTCTGCAACTTTCATCTCAGATGCCTTTGACATAGAATTCATATCGCTTTTACCAGCTCTATATCTATCATTAGCTTCATGAGTTACTTCGATGAATGTTCTTAACATTCCAGGGTTCTCTTTCATAAACTTATCTGTCACTGATGTGATATCTATTCCTAAAATACCAGCATCTCTTGCTTCTTGAACAGTTAAAAGTCTTGATCCAACTGCAGTTGCAGCCTTAATTGAGTTACCACCAAATAAACATGCCATTACAACATCACCACTTACTAAAGCAGCAGCACCTTCTTCTGGGTCCATTTGAATGATATCCATTTTACCTCTGTCAGCTCCAACAACTTTCATACTTTCATCAAAAACATATTCAGCCATTGTTCCAAGTGGAACAGCAACTTTTTTGCCTTCTAGTTCTGTTGCATTTGCTTTTGTAATACCTGAAGCGTTCGATGTTACACATGTAGTTCCACCCATTCCATACTCCATTGCAATATCAACAAGCTTAATTGGAGCTTTTGATTTTACAGCATTGATGAAAGGAACTAATCCCTGTGAATAAGAAATATCAATATCTCCAGCTAACATTGCATCAGTCATTGCACCACCGTTAGTGAAGTTTGTCCATTTAACTGGCACTCCAAGAGCTTTTGCAAAATTCTTTTTCTGCATGTCTTCTAAATTAGGACTTGGCCATTCTAAAAAGTATGCAACTCTAACAACATTAGCTGCTGAATTAGCGGCAGTAATTGTAAGGTTTAGAGCAAAAATACTTCCTAAAATAAAACTAATTATTTTTTTCATTATTTCTCCTGTAATTAAATTTAATTTACGCGGCATATTTAAGTTCATTATAAGATTGATGTAAATGATGAATTATGCGTAAGGGGTGACATTAAAAACTTAGACAACTTTGAGTTGTATGGTATATTTATTTTCTGTCCAATCAAAATGAATTAGTCTAAGAGGATAAAAACTTACTTTTTTAAAAATTTTATGAGTTCAGAAAAACCAAATATTCCAAATTCTTTAAATGAACATTGGATGCCATTTACATCCAATAAAGATTTTAAAGAAAACCCAAGATTAATAGTTGAAGCAAAAGGAGTTTATTTAAAAAATCATCATGGAAAAACTCAAATTGATGCAAGCTCTGGATTATTTTGCAATCCTTTAGGTCATGGGAGACAAGAAATTATTGATGCAATAACTAAACAATTAAAAACTGTTGATTATGCTCAACCATTCCAACAAGGTTTTGGAGGTTCATTTGAACTTGCAACAAGAATTGCAAAACATACCCCAGGAAATTTAAATAGAATTTTTTATACGATTTGTGGATCAACTGCAGTTGAAACGGCAATTAAAATTGCAATAGCGTATCATAAATCTAGAGGAGAAGGTAATCGTTTTAGATTTGTCGGTAGAGAAAGAGGTTACCACGGGATGAATATTGGAGCGACATCTGTTGGTGGCATGATCAATAACGTTAAAACATTTGCAAGCGTATTAATGCCAGGTGTTGTTCATATGAGGCATACACATTTACCAGAACATAAATTTATTTCAGGTCAGCCTGAAACAGGTGCAGAATTAGCAGATGATTTAGAAAGAATTTGTACAAACTTTGGAGGAGAAAATATTGCAGCATGTATTGTAGAACCAATTGCAGGATCAACTGGAACTTTAGTTCCACCAAAAGGATATTTACAAAGACTAAGAGAAATTTGCGATAAGCATGGTATAATTTTAATTTTTGACGAGGTTATTACAGGGTGGGGAAGAACAGGCTCTCCATTTGCATCTCAAGAGTACGGTGTAACACCAGATATAATCACAATGGCAAAAGCAACTACGAACGGTATATCGCCATTGGGTGCAGTTGCATGTAAAGAGGAAATTTACGATTCAATAATGGACGGCGCACCCAAAGGAACAATAGAATTATTCCATGGATACACATACTCAGGAATACCAATCTCTGTTGCAGCAGGTTTAGCAGTTCAAGATATATTTGAAAAAGAGGATATATTTAATAGAGCAAAAGAAATGAGTCCCTATTTCCAAGAAGGCTTAATGTCTCTTAAAGATTTAGAAGCAGTAGATAATATAAGAGGCTATGGAATGATGGGCGGTATAGACATGAAAATGCATAAAAAGCCTGGAGCCGCTGGATTTACATGTTTTAAACATTGTTATGAAGCAGGAGTTAATTTTAAAGCAACAGGAGACTGTTTAATTATAGCTCCTATGTTTATTTGTGAAAAAAAACATATAGATGAAATTATCGAAAAACTAAGAACTGGAATTTCAAACTACGCAAAAAGCAAAAAAAATTAATTCCAATTTATGAAAATCGGTGTTCCTAAGGAAATTAAACCGCAAGAAAATCGTATAGGATTAACTCCCGAAAGTGTAAAAACTTTAACCTCAAATGGTCATGAGGTTTTAATTGAGAATAATGGTGGTTTTGAAGCTGGTTTTGACAATGATCAATATAAATCAGCTGGAGCTAAAATTATTGATAAGGCAGAGGATATTTTTAATGATGCTGAAATAATTGTTAAAGTCAAAGAGCCTTTAGCAAAAGAGGTAAAAATGATTAAAGAAAATCAAATAGTTTTTACTTATTTGCATTTAGCTGCTGCAAAAGAATTAACTCAAGGATTAATAGATTCAAAATCAGTTTGCATAGCTTATGAAACAGTAACAGATAATAATGGTAGACTTCCATTGCTTGCACCAATGAGTGCGGTCGCAGGTAGAATGTCTGTTCAAGCTGGAGCACATTGCTTGGAGAAAAATCAAAAAGGAAGAGGGATATTGCTTGGTGGAGCTCCTGGCGGGGAACCTGGCAATGTAGTTATTTTAGGTGGAGGCGTTGTTGGAGAAAATGCTGCAATTATTGCAACTGGAATGAGAGCAAAAGTTCATATTGTTGATAAATCAGCTGAGAGACTAAAACAATTAACCGAGATGTTTGGAGATAAAATCATTCCTCAATTAAGTGATGAAACAGACATAGAAAAATTGATTTCAGAATGTGATTTATTAGTTGGAGGAGTTTTAATTCCAGGCGCTGAAGCACCAAAATTAGTTTCAAAAAATATGCTTAAGAAAATGAAAAGAGGATCTGTAATAGTTGATGTTGCAATTGATCAAGGCGGATGTGTTGAAACCAGCAAACCGACAACACACGCAGAACCAACTTATATAGTTGATGATGTAGTTCATTATTGCGTAGCAAACATGCCAGGAGGGGTTCCTAGAACTTCAACTATAGCATTAAACAATGCCACTTTACCTTTTTTAAGCAAACTAGCAAAAGATGGCTATCAAAAAGCTTTAAAAGAAGATTTAAATTTTTTAGCCGGATTAAATGTTCACAAAGGTAGCGTTACTTATAAAGCTGTAGCAGATGTTTTTGGTCACCAATACGCTAATGCTTTTGAAATCTTAAATTAAATACCTTTTTTGAGTAAGTCGTAAATATCCTCTTTTTTGTCCAAACCAATTTCTCTAGCAATTTCTTTCCCATCTTTATAAATCGCTATAGTCGTCCAAAACTTTATATTTAGCTTTTCACTTATATTTTTATTTTTATCATGTTCATAAAAAAAGAACTCAAAATCTGGAAAATCTTTTTTTGCTTGTTCAAATATAGAAGTTTGAGTTGCACAAACTGAACACCATTCGTTCCAAGAATTAATTACAATTGTTTTTCCTTCAGTGTTTAGTTTATCAAATTCATCTAAAGAAAAACCAGATGATTTTTCAAAACTAAAACCTGAAAATGAAAAAAAAGTAAAACAAACTACAAATATTAAATTTTTTAACCTAATCATGTTATTCTTTTGATAACATTATCTTTAAAAACAAAGGTATGTAACAATGCCGCTAAAATATGCAAAGATATTAGAGCAATCAGAGTATAGTTTGAGTATATATGCACATCATAACTTAAATCAGCATAATCAAAATTCGATTTTAATTTGATCTCAGTAATCCCAAAATTTAATTTTTCACCATTAAACAATTTTTTTAATATCCCAGAAGAAGTGACTGTTAGAAGTGTTAAATATAATAGAAAATGGTTTAGTTTTGCAATTATCATTTGACCTGGAAATGCTTCAATTGGGTTTTCTGGAGAATTTATAAAAAGCCTCACCAATAGTCTTAATAAAGTAATATAAAAAATTGTTATTCCAATTAATACGTGAATTTCCTCAATTGTTATTCTAAAATCAGAAAATTCTTGTCTAACTAAATAAAAACCAAGTGGTATTTGAACTACTAGACCTATGACACTTAGCCAGTGGAAAAATTTAGTTAAAATATTATATTTTTGTATTATGTTCACCTCTCTCATAATTCATACTTATGAAAAATAAATTTTTATTATTTATTTTTGTCGCTGCTTCTTTTTTAAATACCAATTTTATTGCCCATTCAGAAGAAAGTATAGAGGATATAATTAAAGGTAGAAAAGCAATTTTTAGCAATAATGCGAAATTAGCAAAAAGAGTAAATATTCTACTTAAGGATTTTGAGTTCGAGGAAGCAGAACCTTACATTCTTGAAATGAGTAAAAATTATGAAAACTTGTTAAACTATTTTCCAGAAAATTCTAAAGAAGGCTATGGTACTGAGGCTTTACCAATTATTTGGGAGGAGAAGGATGCATTTAACGCTTTAATGCAAAAAACAGCAGATGACATGTTACAATTAGCTAAAGTTATGGAAGAGGTAGATGACATTCAGGCAACTTACAAAAAATTAATGTGGGCAAATTGCAACGCATGTCATAGTAGATATAGAAAACCACATTAACATTTTAAATGTTTAAAAATTTTTTTTTAATAATATTTTTATCTTTTTGTTTCATTAAGTCTGCTAATTCGCATTCCCATTATCCTATAACCAAAGATGATCCATCAAAAATTGAAGCAGGAAAATTATTATACAATCAATATTGTGCTTCATGTCATCAAGTAAATTTAGCCGGTGCAAAAAACTGGAAAGGATTTGATGAAGACGGACATAGAAAAGCGCCACCCTTAAATGGAACAGGACATACGTGGCATCATTCTGATGAGTTGTTGCATAAAATTATAAAGTATGGATTTGTAAAACTGATAAAAAATTATGAAGGTAAAATGATGGGTTTTGGTGATAATATTGAGGATGAGGGGATTGATAATATTCTCTCTTATATTAAATCATATTGGAATGATGATATATATTTTCATCAGTTGGAAATTAGTAAAAAATGAGTTCAGAAACTTTAAATTTTAATTGGTCATGTAAACACACTTGGAAAAGAAGTGCAAAAAACACTGCATGGTGTTTACTTGGATGTTCTATAGGAGATTTTGGAACAATTTTATTTTTTCAATTAACCAAAATTCCTTTTCCCGTCCTCGCCATTATGATTTTAGCAATCATAAATGGTTTAATAACTAGTATTATTTTAGAGACAATAATTTTGATGAAACAAAATTTTGATTTCAAAAAAGCTTTTCACACAGCTATTGGGATGAGTTTTATATCTATGATTAGTATGGAAGTTGCAATGAATTTAACTGATTATTTCTTAACAGGTGGTGCAATACTTACCTGGTGGGTTGTTCCAATTATGTTAGCAGTAGGGTTTGTAACTCCATGGCCTTATAATTATTGGAGACTTAAAAAATTCAATCAAGCTTGTCATTAGATTAGTTAAAAAACCCTATTATTATCAATTGTAGTTAATAGATGTGTTCTTATAATTTCTTGTAATAATCTTTTTAACAATTATATGTTTTCAACCCTCATGGAAGAAAATCAAATTATAATTAAAGACTTATCTAAAGTTTACAGTAATGGATTTAACGCCTTAAAAAATGTCAATCTCACAATTAAAAAAGGAGAAATTTTAGCATTATTAGGTCCTAATGGAGCTGGAAAAACAACTTTGATAAGTGTAATTTGTGGAATTGTAACTCCCACTTCAGGCAACATCACTGTCGACAATTATGATATAATTGACCAATACCGCGAAACTAGATCAAGAATTGGATTAGTACCCCAAGAATTAACCTTGGAAGCTTTTGAGACGGTTTTCAATAACGTATCTTACTCGAGAGGCTTGTATGGCAAATCTCCAAATCCGAAACATATAGAAAAAGTTTTAAAAGATTTAAGTTTATGGGATAAAAAAGATCTTGGACTCAGACAATTATCAGGTGGAATGAAAAGAAGAGTTTTAATTGCTAAAGCACTTTCGCATGAACCTTCAATACTTTTTTTGGATGAACCAACAGCAGGTGTAGATGTTGAGTTAAGAAAAGATATGTGGAAAGTTGTAGATATATTGAGAAAAACTGGAGTAACAATAATTTTGACAACTCATTACATAGAAGAAGCAGAGGCAATTGCAGATAGAGTAGCTGTAATCAATCAAGGAGAAATTATTGTTGTAGAAAATAAAAATGATTTACTTAAAAGAATGGGTCAAAAAACTTTATTAATAGAATTACAAGATAAAATAACTGAAATTCCTGAACGACTTTCAAAATATGAATTAGTAATTGGAAAAGATCAAATGTCGCTTATTTACAATTATAATGTTAGAGCTGAGAGAACTGGAATTACAAATTTATTACAAGAATTAAAAGAGGCTGGCTTAAAAATGAGAGACCTTAAAACAGAGCAAAGTTCTTTAGAAAAAATATTTGTCACTTTAGTAAAGGAAAATAATGAAATTTAACTTTTATGCTCTAAGAGCTATCTACCTTCATGAAATGGATAGATTTAGAAGAACCTTACTACAATCTTTACTTTCACCAGTGTTATCTACTTCTCTTTATTTTATTGTTTTTGGATCTGTTATTGGTGATTATGTGGAGAGTATAGATGGTTTAAGTTATGGCTCATACATAGTACCAGGTTTATTGATGCTAACTTTATTGACACAATCAATAAGTAATACTTCTTTTGGTATATTTTTTCCAAAATTTAATGGAACTATATATGAAATTTTAGCTGCTCCAATTTCTACTTTTGAAGTAGTACTTGCATTTGTTGGGGCAGGTGCAACTAAAACATTAATTGTTGGCGTTGTTATATTTATTACATCTTTATTTTTTGTAGATGTAACAGTTAAATATCCATTACTCATGATATTTTTATTGGTGCTTGTAGCTTTTACATTTGCGCTATTTGGTTTTTTAATTGGATTGATAAGCTCTAATTTTGAACAAATGTCAATTGTACCAACATTAGTAATTACACCAATGGTTTTTCTAGGTGGCAGCTTATACTCTTTAGATATGCTTCCTTCTTTTTGGCAAACAGTTACATATTTTAATCCTGTCGTATATCTAATTAATGGAATGAGATACTCCTTTTATGGTGTTTCAGATTTTAACATATGGATAAGTATTGGCTGTATGTTACTTTTTTTAATAACTTGCATAGCTGTGGTTACGACTTTATTAAAAAAAGGTTATAACATAAAACAGTAAATAGTTTGAATTTAGAACAAATAATTCCAGCGATATCTTTAATTGCTGTATTAATATTAGTTTTGCCTGCTTTTCTAAAAACTAATTCAAAATTAAAACAATTTCTAACCAATTTGTCCATTTGGTCTATAATTGTATTAATCGTAATTTTGATTACTTATTTTATTTTCTAATTTTACTTGAGGCAATCTTCTTTTTAGGATCAAAAAATGGCTTTTCCACAATAGTGCAATTAACTGTTTTATCATCAATTTTAATTTGTAATTTTGTACCTAAATCTGAGTATTTTATATCTACCATTGCTAATGCAATATTCTTTTTAAGTCTTGGTGAGTAAACAGCTGATGTAACTTTCCCAACTTTTTCACTTTTATTCATTATTGTCCAAAAAGTTGTGTTAGGACCTGACAACGGCTCACAATCTAGTTCAATACCAACTTGTTTTCTTTTTATTCCATCGTTTTTGATTTTTCTTAATGCATCTTTGCCAATGAAATTAATGTCACTTTCTAAGTTGACTAACCTATCAAGACCTAGTTCAAAAGGATTGGTATTTATATCTGCATCTGCATGATAAGATAACATCCCACCTTCAATTCTTCTTATTGATGAAGTATGACCGGGCTGAATACCAAGATTTTTTCCAGCAGTCATAATTTTTTCATACAAGTCATCACCTTTTGATCCATCTCTTAAATATATTTCATATCCAAGTTCACTTGACCAACCAGTTCTAGAAACAATTAATGGGATTCCATCTAGCTCGTACTCTTTAAGCCAATAGTATTTTAAATCCTTAATACTTTCACCGAATAGGCTAACCATAATGTCTCCTGATTTTGGACCTTGTAATTGCAATGGTGAAACATCGGGTTCTGTAATTTTAACGTTCAAACCAGAATTTATTGCAACTCCCTGAGCCCAAAATAATACATCACTATCAGCAAGTGACAGCCAAAAATGATTTGTATTAAGTCTTAATAAAACTGGGTCGTTTAAAATTCCACCGTCGTTATTAACTATTAAAACATATTTGCATTGACCTACTGCAAGTTTAGATAAATCCCTTGGAGTTAATAATTGTATAAACTTGTATGCATCTGGCCCAGTTATCTCAACCTGTCTTTCAACTGCAACATCACATAAAATGGCATTTTCAATCAAATTCCAAAAATTTTGCTCAGGACTTCCAAAATCTCTTGGAATATACATATGGTTATAAACTGAAAATCCTTTTGCTCCGTATCTGACTGTTGCATTGAAATAAGGAGATTTTCTAATTTGTGTGCCAAAACCAAAGTTTTTATCTGTCATTGTGAGTGCATAGCAGAAAGCAAATTTTATGCAAAGAAATTTGTATTTAAGACAATTTAATTAATTTAAAAAATAAACAAATTAGTCTAACTTATTTAATGGTTAAAATTGTATTACCTGTAATTATTTTATTACTCATAGTTATATTTTGGAAAAAAATTGAGGATTATTTTTATCAAAAATTCAAATTTAAAATTAATTATATAATAGTAACTATTTCAATTATTGCCTTGTCTATTCTAGGATTATTATTATATGACTGATCATGTACAATCTAAATAATTATGAGTGTGTAGAAACTGAAGGTATAATTACCTTCAAAAATGTTAACACAACACTTGGTTTTGCAAGATATAACGAAAAAGGAGAAATCGAATATATATTCGTAAATCCTATTTTTAGACGAAAAGGCTTAGCTAAAAAATTAATTAAAATTATCGAAAAAAAAACTGGCAAGAAACCAATGCCTCAAGAACCAATTAGTCCATTAGGTAAAAAATTATTTCAGCTTCAGTAAAACTGAATGGAGATAAATCTTATTTTCTTAATTTCAACAATTCCAGCAATAATTCTATTCGGAATAGCAAAATCTGGATTAGGAGGTTCTATAGCATTAATTTCAATTCCATTAATGACACTATCAATGTCATTAACAGAAGCATTAGCAATTATGCTACCAATTTTAATATTTTCAGATTTTATAGCGGTTTATAGATTTAGAAAAGATTATGACCTTGAAACTTTAAAATTAATTATCCCATCAGCTGCAATTGGAATTATTATTGGCTCATTTACATTTTCATATTTTTCTGAAGATCTTTTAAAATTTCTAATTGGATTGATGGGTTTTATATTTGTAGGGCATTACTTCATATTTAAAAAAAATAAAATTAAACCTCATAAAAAAAATAATATTAAGGGTTCAGTTTGTACAATTGTTGCAGGATTTACATCTTTTTGTGTACATGCTGGAGGTACGCCAACAAGTATTTATTTATTACCTTTGAGACTTAAAAAAGAAATTTATGTTGGCACAAGAGTAGTTTTTTTTACATTTGTAAACTTAATTAAGTTACCATTATATATTCATCTATCTATGATGAATAAGGAAACATTAATTAATTCTATTATTTTATTCCCACTATCGATATTAGGAATTTATATCGGTTTTAAATTACTTAAAATTATTGAGGAAAACTTATTTTACAACATTATTTATGCTTTAATTTTTATTAGTAGTTCAAAAATGCTTTATGATTTTCTAATTTAAATCTTCCATAAATTTGTAAAATATATATAAATAAAAAGTAGGGGTGTCCAAATGGACTGAGAAATACCCTTTGAACCTGTCCGGTAATTCAGAAAGGAAGAAAAATGAATAGTATTAATTTATTAAGCCAACAAACTGCAATTTTATTAGTCCTTGGAATATCAATAATTTTTGTAATAGTTGGAGTAGTTTATTCAAAAAATTTTAAAGGACTAAATAATTATCTTTTAGCAAATAGATCTGTTGAAACATTTTCTTTAACGTCCAGTTTAGTTGCATCAGCAATGGGAGCATGGATATTATTTGGACCTGCATCAGCTGCCACTTGGGGCGGAATTGGTGCAGTTATTGGATATGCATTAGGAACTGCATTTCCATTATTTATTTTAATATATCTTGGAACACAATTTAGAGAAAATTATCCAAAAGGAAAAACTTTAATAGAAGTAATTAGATTAAAATATGGACCAAATTTATTTAAATTAATTTTAGTATTATCCATATTTTATATGACTATTTTTTTAATTGCTGAAGTAACTGCTGTTTCAATGTTAATTAATTATATTTCTGGAACTGATTTATGGATTACAGCTTTAATAGTTATTATTAGTTCTCTGATTTACACATTATACGGAGGTTTAAGGGCTTCGATTTTTACAGATAACATTCAATTTTTATTCTTGATTGTTTTATTGCTAATTACATTTTCTTATTTATTTAATTTTAATACAAATGAATTTAATTTTGATTATATTAAAACAAAACAACCTCAGCTATTAAGCATGAATTATCTACCTAATTTTACAGCTGGACTTACATTTTTTATTGCAGTTGCAGCTACAAATTTATTCCACCAAGGAAATTGGCAAAGAGTTTACGCTGCAAAGAATACTGAAGTTTTAAAAAAAAGTTTAATTTTTTCTTTTTTAATAATTATTCCGATTGTTTTCTTTATGGGTTTTACAGGTTTAGTTGCAGTGTCATCTGAAAATCTAGTTGCACCTGATCTTGCTTTTTTTCAATTACTTTTAAAAGATCAGTATTTAATTATTTCAGTTATTATTATTTTTTTAGCAATTTCATTAACAGTTAGCAGCATAGATACAATTATAAACGCAATTTCCAGCTTAATAATTGTAGATGGAAAAAAAATTATAAAAATTAAAAATTATGATTTGTTGTCTAAACAGACAATAATCATACTATCCATCATTGCATTATTTGTAGCCTCAAAGGGATTGAGTATTTTATACTTATTTTTGTTAGCTGATCTTTTTTGTTGTGCAGCAGTATTAAGTATTTTTTATGGATTTTATTCGAAAACTTTTTTTGAAAAAAATGCATATGTATCAATTATTGTAGGTTTAATCGCTGGTTTACTATTATTTCCAAGTCCAGATTTTTCTAAATCTATTTTAATTGGAATACTTTTTCCAGTTGATCTTTTTCCAAGTTTTGTCTCTCAATCGTTGTTATTTCTATCATTTTTGACTGCGACTTTTGTTCCTTTGTTGACATGGAATTTAAAAAAATAAACAATTTGAAAGATATTTTTAACTATTTAATTTTCTAAATTTATAGATATGATTATTTAAATTACATGATTACTTATATTATTCCATTTCTTATACTTATTTTAATCGTTGTATTCATTCACGAGTATGGCCATTATTATTTTGCAAAGAAATACGGTGTTGGAGTAACTGATTTTTCAATTGGATTTGGTAAAGAAATATTTGGATGGAAGGATAAATCAGGTACTAGATGGAAAATTTGCTGGATACCTTTAGGTGGATATGTAAAATTTTTTGGTGACAGAAATGTTTTTTCACAAGCAGATCAAGAAGAATTATTAAAAAAATATAATAAAGAGGACCAAGAAAAATTATTTGTAACTAAACCTTTATACCAAAGAGCATGGATTGTATTTGGCGGACCTTTAGCTAACTTTATTTTAGCAATTTTTATATTTCTCTTTATTTATATGTTTATAGGTAAAGATTTTACTCCCGCTGTTATTGATGAAGTTCAAAAAGATAGCCCTGCAGAAATAGCAGGTTTAAAGAAAAATGACATTATATTAGAAATAGATAACAATAAAGTAGAGAGTATTTTGGATGTTTCTAAATTTATTGCAATGTCGACATCAGATTTTGTTGATTTTAAAGTTTCAAGATTTGAAAATGAAATATTATTAAAAGTAAAACCCAATTTAGTAGAAAGCGAAGATAACTTAGGTAACAAGCTTAAAAAACGGATGGTGGGTATAAAATTGAGTGCTTATAATGATAAAATAAATCATGTTAAATTAGGCCCTGCACAAGCATTAGTTCAATCATTTAATGAGGTGTATTTCGTAACCGTTTCATCGTTAAAATATCTTGGTTCTATGATTGTTGGAAAAGGAGACACTTCACAATTGGGGGGTCCAATAAGAATAGCTAAAATATCTGGGCAAGTTGCTGAGTTTGGTATTATTCCATTTATTAGTATGATGGCCTATATCTCAATAAGCCTTGGTTTAATTAACTTATTTCCTATCCCAATGTTAGATGGAGGTCATTTAATGTTTTATGGATTTGAGAAAATTTTAGGACGTCCCTTAAGCCAAAAAACTCAAGAGGGATTTTTTCGAATCGGGATGTTTTTGTTACTTTCTTTAATGTTTTTTGTGACTTTTAATGATCTAAGAGATTTAGGCTTATTTTAAAGGGTTTTTCTAGATTAAAAAAACCAATAAAATCAACGATTTTTTATCACTATATATTGTATAATATTTTTTATCACACACTAAAAAAAAGCTTGAATTATCAACGATTTTGTTAAGTATTAAAATTTTAAACCTGGAGCTAAAAAATGAATAAAAAACAATTAGTCGCTAAATTAGCTGGTTCTTTAAACCAAAGTAAAGCTGATGCAGAGCGTACTTTTGATACCATAACAAACACTATTCTGGATGCTTTAAAAAATGATGATTCAGTTAAAATAGCGGGTTTTGGTACATATAAAGTGGCTAAAAGAAAAGCAAGAATTGGAAGAAATCCAAGAACTGGAGAGCAAATCCAAATCGCTGCTTCTCAAAAGGTAAAATTTTTACCTGCTAAAGCACTTAAAGAAGTTTTCAATAAATAAACTTTTTTTTAACAGCCTTTATTAAGCTTAAAACTTGATAAAGGCTGTTTCTATATGCAAATACTGCATATCTATTTTTAATAACAATCATTAGTTTTTAGTTATTTAGAAACTATAAGAACCTCTTTTAATTAACGGAGGTAAAATGACTAAATTTTTTAAAAAACTTGTTGGTCCTTTAATAAGTTTGTTTTTCTTATTAAATATGACCAGTACAGGTTATGCAGAGACAACAGTTTCTGCTGAAGTAGGTTTTATTTTTAACACTCTCCTATTCTTAATTTGTGGTTTCCTAGTCATGTTCATGGCAGCAGGATTTGCAATGCTAGAATCAGGAATGGTCACATCAAAAAGTGTATCTGTAATTTGTGCAAAAAACATAGGTTTATTCTCAATTGCAGCAATAATGTTTTGGTTGGTGGGATATAATCTTGCTTATGGAATTCCTGAAGGGGGATACATTGGTAAATTTATACCATGGTCAGATGCTAGTTCAGTAGATACTGGTTATTCTGATGGTTCCGACTGGTATTTCCAAATGGTATTCTGTGCAACAACAGTATCAATTGTATCTGGAACATTAGCTGAAAGAATTAAATTATGGCCTTTCTTTTTATTTGCAGCAATTTTAGCTGGAATTATCTATCCAATTGTTATGGGATGGCAATGGGGTGGTGGCTGGTTGGCTGCTGCTGGCTTCTCAGATTTTGCTGGATCAACTTTAGTACACTCAACTGGTGGTGCAGCTGCACTTGCAGGTGCGATGATACTTGGTCCAAGACTTGGAAGATTTACGAAAAAAGGTGATCCTGCTCCAGTAAAACCATTTGCAGCTTCATCTATCCCATTAGTAACACTTGGTATTTTTATTCTATGGTTAGGTTGGTTTGGATTTAACGGTGGATCTCAATTAGCAATGGGTACAGCAGATGATGCAATTGCAGTATCAAGTATATTCATAAACACATTGCTTGCAGGAGCTGGTGGTGTAATGGCAGCAGGTGCAGTCACAAGATTAAGTGGAAAAACAGATGTGGTACAGATGTTAAACGGATGTATAGGTGGTCTTGTAGCAATTACTGCAGAACCATTAATGCCATCTCCAATAGCTGCGATTTTAATCGGTGCGGTTGGTGGAATAATTGTAGTTTATGGAACTAAATTTTTATTTAGCCTAAAAATTGACGATGTTGTTGGTGCAGTGCCAGCCCATTTATTTGCAGGAATTTGGGGAACATTAATTGTTCCAGCAACAAATCCTGATGCAAATTTCGGTGCACAAGCATTAGGTGTTGTTTCAATTAATGCATTCGTATTTGTTGTAGCTTACATCGTATGGTCAATTATGAAAGCAACTATAGGTATCAGATTGAGTAAAGAAGCTGAAATGAAAGGTACAGACGTATCTGAAACTGGAGTTATAGCTTACTCAATTAGAGACTAAATTAACCTCCCTCAAGTTAGTAACTAAAAGGCCCCATTATGGGGCCTTTTTTTAATTGGTGTTTTTAATGAATTCTAAAACTTCTTTAGCGTGATCTTTAACCTTTACTGATCTCCACTCTTTTATTATTTTATTATTTTTGATCACAAATGTACTTCTAATTACCCCCATAAACTCTTTACCCATAAATTTCTTTTTTCCCCACACTTTAAAAGCTTTTAAAGCTTCTTTTTTTTCATCTGATAAAAGATCAAATTTTACTCTATATTTTTCTTTAAATTTATCATGACTTTTCATGTCATCTTTTGAAACACCAAATACAGCACAGTCCAACTTTTTAAATTTAGATAATAATGTATTAAAATCTTTTGTTTCTATGGTGCAACCGGGAGTATCATCTTTTGGATAAAAATATAAAACTAAAAATTTATTTTTAATTTTTTTTAGTTCAAATGTTTCTCCATTTGTAGATGGAATTTTTATATTAGGTGCATTTTTAAATTTGTTCATAATGTTTAATTGTAATTTAATTTTTTTAAGGTAAATAACTGATATGACAATAAAATCAGCACAAACTTTGGTCGCAGATGCCTTGAAGGAAATAAAAACAATTTCACCTTCAGAGGCCTTGCAAATGTCAAATGATGGCAAATGCAATCTAATAGATATTAGAGATGTAAGAGAACTTGAGAATTTAGGAAGAATTGAAAATTCCAATCATATTCCTAGAGGGATGTTGGAATTTTGGATGGATCCAGACAGTCCTTACTTTAAAGAGGGCAAGATAGATATGAATAAAGAAATGGTTCTTTTTTGTGCGGGTGGATTAAGGTCAGCTCTTGCAACTAAATCTTTAAAAGATATGGGCTTTAAAAATATTTGCCATATTGATGGAGGATTTGGAGCAATGAAGAATTCAGGATTTAAAGTTATTAAATAATTTTAATCAATAAGACTTATCCTTTTCGCATAAAATATTCTTATTATCCAATATAAAATTAAACCAACTGGCCCAATAAAATAAGTCACTAAAAGAGGAACCAAGATTAAATACTTTGATATCAAGAACTTTAGACTATCTCTTACAACCCATGTGCCACAAAATAAGTTTACAGCTAAAAAATGAGTCCAAAACAAAATTAAAAAACTTTCATTCTCAAATAAAGAACCAAGGTCAAACAAACCTTTATAAAGATTAAAGTTTTCTAAAAAATCGTAACCTGTAGAAAAATAATAGTAAACTAAATAACAATAAGTGCCTCCAAGAATTAAAAATGGAAATATTGACGTAACCAATAAACTACATATTTTTGATTGTGGAAAAAAAATTAACACAAACCAAAATGGCAAAACACCTATGTTTAACCATAAATAGATCATTTCTATAGTAAAAAATGCTGCTATTTGTTCTATCATAATTTTTTTACATTATATTAGATGAATTGATGATTCCTATAAAAAATAAAAAAAAAACATTAGAGGTTACGGTAGAAGAAATGAGGAATTTTGCGTTTAATTATATTGAAAAATTTGCTCCCTCAAAACAACAATTAAAAACATACCTTCTAAAAAAATATTTAAAATCTAAAACTCCTATAAACAGAAGCAATGTTTCAAATTTAATAGATATAGTACTAGAAGACTTAGAAAAATCTAAATTCATCAACGACAAATTTTATTCAGAATCTAAAGCAAAAAGTTTAATACAGAGAGGTTCTTCAATAAACAAAATTAGAAACTATTTAATTGGAAAAGGTGTAGGTGATAAATATATTAAAAATACAATTGATCAAATTCGTGAGAATAATGAAGATCAAGATTTTTTCTCTGCAATCAAAATATGTAAAAAAAAAAGAATTGGGCCCTCAAGACAAGAAGATAATAGACCTTTGTTTTATAAAAAGGATATGGGGGTATTGGCTAGATCAGGATTTGATTTTGAAGTATCTAGAAGAGTGATGGATCTTGATAAAGATGAATATATAAAAATAATTAATCTTCTTTAATTTTCTTATTTTTTTCTTCGAGATAATATTGAATTTTATTTTTTATATAATTTTTAACAAATACAAAAACTAACAAACCAAATATTGAAACAGAAACAATTATAATTAATATTATTCTTAATTGCTCACTCATTAACTAATATTTTAAATCTTCACTTCTTTTCAGAATAAGACTCGGGTTTTTAAAATTTTCTTTTCCATACAATATTTCATTACCTTCAAAATCTGTAATTTTACCTCCAGCATTTTCTAGTAATGCATGACCAGCGGCAATATCCCATTCACATGCCCTAGGTTCAGCAACATATCCATCATATTCTCCTGTGGCTATTACACAAAATTTGTATGAACTTTTCATTCTTACAAACTCGTTAACTCCTAAAAGATTATGAACTTTTTCAATTTCTGGCTTAATTTTATTTGAGTAAGAAACAACTTTTACAAATTCTTTTTTAGTCTTTTTTGAACAATCTAACTTAATTTCTTTTCCATTTGTAAGTTCGTAAGCATCATTCTTGCCATATGTGTAAAACATTCTATTTTTTGCCGGTGCATTTATAAGTCCAGCTACAGGTTTTCTATTTAAAATTAATCCAGCATTTATGGTAAATTCCTCTAAATCATTTATATAATCATATGTACCGTCTATTGGATCAACAAGCCAAAAATTTTCTAAATTACTTGAAGATTTGTTGTGAGATGTTTCCTCGGATACAATTGGAATATTGGGAGTTAGTTCCAAAAGTTTTTGAGTAACTATTTTATTTACTTCTAAATCACCATTACTTACCGGAGTATTATCTGATTTAATTTCTTTAGTTAAACCTTTTTCTCTTAGTTCAAGAGACACTTTGCCTGCATATAAAAAAGTATCTATTAAATTTACAATTACATCTTTAATATTTACATCATTCATTATTGTAGATTTTTTCTAATTCAATATTTTTACAATTTATTACTTTTTTACCTACGTTTTCAAAGTTTACAGTCACTTTTTCTTTTATAATTGATTGAACTTGTCCAATACCCCAATTTTTATTACTAGGGTTTATTACTTTGTCACCTGGTTCAAAATCTAAAATCATTTAATTTCACTTATATTAGAATTAAGTATAAATACCACAAAATGAATAGTGAAATAAATTCAATTGGCATAAAGAAAAAACCGTCTGATACAACTGTTGTTGTTGCAATGTCAGGTGGTGTCGACTCCTCCACTGTCGCAGGCATGATGAAAAAAGAAGGTTATAAAGTTATAGGGATTACTCTTAAACTTTATGATGATGGCAAAGAAGTTGCTGCTTCAAAACAATGTTGTTCTGGACAAGATATAATGGATGCAAAAAGAGTAGCGCATAAATTAGATATTGAACATAAAATTTTGTACTACCAAAACAAATTTAAACAAGGAGTTATTGATAATTTTGTAGATAGCTATCTTAAAGGAGAAACACCTATACCTTGTGTTCAATGCAACCAAACAGTAAAATTTAGGGATTTGTTTGAAGTATCAAAAGAATTAAAAGCCGATGCTATGATAACGGGTCATTATGTGAAAAGTGTTACTGAAAATGAATCTACAAATATGTATAGAGCAATTGATGAAAATCGAGATCAGAGTTATTTTTTATTTAATACAACTCGAGAGCAATTAAATTACTTAAGGTTTCCTTTAGGGGGAATGCTAAAAGATACTACTAGAGAAATTGCAAAAAAGCTTGAACTTAATGTAGCTGATAAACCTGATAGCCAGGATATTTGTTTTGTTCCAAATGGAGATTATGCCTCTGTAATACAAAAATTTAAACCTGAATCTTTTCAAAAAGGAAATATTAAAAACTTAAATGGAGAGGTTGTAGGTGTTCATGATGGAATTATAAATTTTACAATAGGTCAAAGAAGGGGAATAAAGGTTTCAGATAAAGAAGCTTTATATGTTATCCGAATAGACTCAGATAAGAATGAAATAATTATAGGCCCTAAAGAAAAATTAGCCAAAACAAAAATTCATTTAAGAGATTTAAATCTTTTGTGTAAAAAAGAAGAGCTTGAAAAGGAAATACTTGTTAAAGTAAGATCGACGGGAAAATTATTAGAAGCTAAAATTTTAATAAAAGAAAATAATCAAGCAGAAGTTAATTTAGTTAATTCAGAAAATGGAATTTCGCCAGGACAAGCCTGTGTCTTTTATAATAAAGACCAAATTGGTCACAAAGTTCTTGGTGGTGGTTGGATTAAAAATTAAAAGGTAGATTATTTTTTCTTATTTTTTTTTCTAGCTCTTCTCTTTTTAGAGCCCATTTTTCTTCGGCCTCTATGTTTTTTTGGGTATCCCATATTCTCCTTAATTTTACTATTTTATTGACTTATTCGGTTGATATAGCATTGTCCTTAAAATAATCAAATTTAAATATGACTAGCACCTTTAAAACATTTTTAAAGCATACAGCAAAAGATTTTCACAATCAGTCAGTTAATCCACCAGTAGTTCGAGCATCGACAATAATTTTTAAGTCAATGCAAGATATAAGAAAAACCCAGTCTAAATTCAGAAAAAATCCTATTGGAGGACATTTTGATTATGGAAGACAAGGAACTTCCACAACTTATATCTTACAAAAAATTTTAACAAAACTAGAGCAAAGTTATCATGTTTTTTTAACTCCTACTGGATTTGGCGCAATTTTTCTTGCTATATTTAGCTTAGTAAGACCTGGTGACGAAATTATTGTAGCTGATCCATCTTACAAACCAACTAGAAGATTAACACAGGATTTTTTAAAAGATTTTAATATTAAAACAATTTTTTATAATCCAAGCGATTTAAATACACTTAGAAAAAATATATCAAAAAATACTAAACTTATTTTTGTAGAAAATCCTGGTAGCAATACTTTTGACTTTCAAGATTTGTCTAAAATAATTCAAATTGCAAAAAAACATAAAATTTATACAGCAATAGATAATACATGGGGAACACCGTATTTTCTAAAGCCAATTAAATTAGGTTTTGACATGTCCATTGTTTCAGCAACCAAATACTATTCAGGTCATTCAGATGTAATGGGAGGTTCTTTAGCAGTAAATAAAAGAGTTTTTAGAAAAGTACAACTCGCAGATAATGTAACTGGATTAAGATTGGGACCAGATGATGCCTATTTGATAACTAGAGGGCTAAGAACATTAGATGTAAGACTGGATAAACACCAAGATAATGCAAAAAAAGTTGCTGCGTTTTTATCTAAATATAAAAATATAAAATTATTATATCCTTACAAAAAAAATTCACAGAATTTTAAAATGTGGAAAAAATATTATTCTGGATCATCTGGATTAATGGGATTAAAAATTAAATCAAAAAATAAAAAATCAGTTACAAAATTTGTGAACTCCCTAAAGCTTTTTGGTTATGGTTATAGCTGGGGGGGATTTGAAAGTTTAGCATTACATCAAAGTAATTTAGAGATTGGAAAAAGAAATTACCTTAAATTAGAAAAAGATGAACACTTAGTCAGACTTCATATAGGTTTAGAAGATCCCAAAGATATAATAAATGATATCAAGCAGGCTCTTAAATATCTAAAATGAGTTCTGAAAAAAAATTTTTTCATTCAAGTACTGCTATAATTACGCTTTTTGCAGCATGCTTTGTTGTATTAATTTCTTTGGGAGTTAGACAAACTTTTGGTTTGTTTTTTATAGACTTTAATGAAAGTTTGAACATTAGTAATACTGCGTTTGGTTTTGCAATCGGAACACAAATGCTGATGTGGGGACTAACTGGTCCAATTTTTGGAGCAATCGCTGATCGTTTTGGTGGTCACGTTGCTATCATTTCATCTTTTTTATTTTATACATTAGGAGTTTATTTTTTATTTTCTGGTCCAAATACAGGGATTTTTTTTCAAATTCACTTAGGATTGTTAATTGGTATAGGATTAGGAGGAACGGCTATAAGCATTCCAATGTCGATTGTTGGCAAACACTTTCCTCTATCTACCAGAACGATTGCTATGAGTATTGTTACAGCAGTTGGTTCTTTTGGATATTTTATATCTCCAATATTTACAAATTATTCTCTCATTGAGTATGGTTGGAATTATACTTTATTTCTATTTTCATTATTTTTAATCACAGGATTAGTAGCAGCATTTTTTGTAAGATCTCCAAAAGAAAATGAAATAATTGAAAATCGATCAGATCAATCCTTCAAAGAAGCGCTTAGTGAGGCATTTAAATCAAAGAGTTATATTTTACTTGTTTCAGGCTTTTTCGTTTGTGGATTTCATATCACATTAGTTGGAACACATGTTCCAAAATATGTAATTGATAGAGGTTTAGAAGATTGGACTGCAGCAGCAATTCTATCTTTGATTGGTTTATTTAATATTTTTGGTTCATTATTAAGTGGCTATCTTTCAACGAAAATTAGCAAGAAAATTCTTTTAAGTGCGATTTATCTATTAAGAGGTTTTTCGATTGCGTTTTTCATATTTACTCCACCAAGCGTTGTTTCTGCATTCATATTTGGTGCAAGCTTTGGTTTTTTATGGTTGTCGACTGTGCCTGCAACTAGTGGCATTGTTGCTCACTTATTTGGCACTAAATATTTAGGACTTCTTTATGGAATTGTATTTTTAAGCCATCAAATTGGTTCATTCTTTGGCGCATATTTAGGTGGTTTATTTCATGACTTGTACGGATCATATGATTACGCATGGTATTTAGCAATTTTACTCTCTATATTTGCAGCAATAATACATTTACCAATTATAGAAAAACCAGTTGAGAGATTACAAAAAATATAAACTAAAATTTAATCCTTATTTAGATAAGCTTTACAATTCAAACAAAAGTTTGATTATTTATAAGGTTTCAAATGGATATAATATTTATACAGATTTTTCAAAAAAATTAATTTTAAATAACAATAACATAAATAGTTTTTTTAATTTTTTTAATAATAAAAAAAATACAAAAGAAACTGATATTTTTATTGGATTTTTTGGGTATGAAATTTTATGTAATTTAATTGGATTAAAAATTAAAAATCAAAAAAAAATAAATTTTTATAAAGGTATATTTTACAAACCAGAGACAATAATAAAAATAAGAGATAAAATCAGTATTACTTCGAATATCAAGAAACATAAATTTAAAGATCAATTCAACTCAACTAAAATTCTATCACCATTTAAAACCAATATAAGTTTTGAAAAGTATAAAAAAATATTTGATTTATTTTCCAAAAAAATAAGAAAAGGGGAGACATATCAAATAAAAATTTGCACAAAATACAAAAATAAATCTCAAATAAATCCTTTAAATTTCTTTTGGAAACTGATGAAAGTGAACGCTGCCCCTGAGTCTTTCATGATAAGAGATAAAGACTATTCGATAGTTAGTTGCTCGCCAGAAACTTTAATTGAAAAAAAAGGTAATAACATAATTACAAAACCAATAGCAGGAACTTTAAAAAAAAATAAAAAAACCTCAATTAAATCTGCATATAAATATTTCAAAAATAATATTAAAGAGACCAAAGAACATAACATGATTGTAGATATGGAGAGAAATGATCTATCGAGAATATGTAAGCCTGGTTCAGTAATTATTCGAAAAGAAAAGTATGTAGAAGAATATAAACACCTATATCATTACGTAACCAGCATTGTAGGAAAAATTAATAAAAATGTTAAAATTAAAGATATTATAAAATCAATGATGCCAGGGGGATCTGTAATCGGTTGTCCAAAAATTAAAACACTTCAATTATTAAATGAACAAGAAAACGAAGAAAGGAATATTTTTACAGGGAGTTTTGGATATATTAAATTCAATAAAGACATGAGATTTAATTTAATAATTAGATCTATATTAAATTATAAAAATTTTTCAGAGATTTCCGCAGCATCTGGTGTTGTTTTAGACAGTCAGGCAAGAAAAGAATTTAATGAAAATTACATAAAAGCAAAATCTTTATTGGAACTATTTAAATGATTTATATTATTGATCACGAGGATTCTTTTACTTGGAATGTTGTTCACCAATTTTCTGCTTTCGATCAGGTCTATTGTTCTAATTATTTTGAAATTGATACAAAAAAATTAAATAAAGCAAACACTATTGTATTTTCTCCAGGACCTGGATCTCCATCTGATTATCCATTGACCTCAAAAATTTATAAGAGATATAAAGGTAAAAAAAAAATTATTGGCATTTGTTTAGGTTTTCAGCAAATTTTATATTGTGAAAATGCAAAAATTATAAAACAAAATAAGATTTTTCATGGATATCAGTCTGAGGTAAAAGTTGTGTCTAAAGGATCAATTTTTAGTAAATACAAGAAATTTAAAGTCGGGCGCTATCATTCTTTAAAATTAAAAGAGCCTTTTAAATCAAAAAACTTTCAAATTACTATGAGATCAAAAGAATCTAATGTTGCTATGGCTTTTGAAAATCAGAAAGATGATGTATATGGATTTCAATTTCATCCAGAATCTTTTTTAACAACAAATGGTAAAATACTTATTAAAAAAATCTTACAATCGTAGAGATCTTCAGGAAAAAGAATTTAAAGATCTATGGAATGCCCATGGTGTTTTTACAACAATGTGGATTTATGGAAAACCTCAAAAGATTTTGTTTTTTAAAGAGCATATTACAAATCTAATTAAATCTACTAAAACTTATAAAATTTATGACAAAAATTTAAAAGCAAATATATTTAAAGTAATCAAGTCTAATTTAAATAAACAAAAAAAATATAATCACCTGTTAAGGATTGCTATAACTAAAAATTTAATATCAATTTCATTAAGAGATAAGTTAAAAATTAAAAAAAATCTTGAATTAAAATTAGTTAATTATAACAGAGTTAATCCTGAGCATAAAAATCTTAAATATAAATTTATCTTAAAAAATTTATCAAAAATGGATAATACAAAAAATGATATTGCACTTTGCTCAAAAGGAAAAATCCTTGAGACTGGAACTTCAAATATTATTTTTATTAGAGATAATAAATACTTTTCGCCAATAAATAAATTTTACAAAGGAGTTAATCTTAAGTTTTTTGACAAACAGTTTAAAATTAAAAAAATGAATATTCATATAGATAGCTTAAGCAAGTATGAGGAAATTCTTTTGATTGGATCTGGAAAAGGCGTGTCTAGTGTGAGATCTATAAAAGAGAAAAATTGGAAGAGAAAAAATTTCAAAGCATATGAAAATTTTATAAAGAAATATAAAGCAAAAATTATACAACAAAAAATTTTAAGCAATTATTATGAGAGATCCAAATAATCCGTGTATTTTTTGTTTTCCAAAAAAAAAAGACTTTCTTTTTGAAAACGATCTGGCTTATGCAACTAAGGATACTTACCCAGTTTCAAAATTTCACTCACTTATTATACCTAAAAGATGTGTTAAAAGTTATTTTGATCTAACACTAAAAGAAATTTTAGCATGCAATAAACTGATTAAAAAATTAAAAAAAAATATCGAACAAAAAGATAAATCTGTAAAAGGATTTAATGTTGGCACTAATTCTGGCAAAGCAGCTGGACAATCTATCAATCACTGTCACATTCATCTGATTCCAAGACGGATTAATGATGTTAAAAATCCGCAGGGAGGAGTTAGAGCTGTAATCTCATCAAAACAGCATTATGTAAGAAAAAAGTAAACTTTATTAACATTTTTTTCTTTAGATGGGATTATTAGTCAGTTGAACTAATATTTTATATAGATTAAGAGCAATATTTAATATTATATTTAGCGGAGATAATAATATGTTCACAACCAACCCATTTGCTGTTCTCTCTTCAACAGTTCCTTCAATTGCTTTGCAAGGCTTTGTTCTATTGATGTTAGCTTTAGTTGTAATTGGAACACTCATGGACATTATTCATAAAAAAAACGTGAAGTACTTTTTCAATAACGCTAAGAAGGCAAAAAAAGCTGCAAGTAGAGAATTAAGTTTTGGAGAAAAAACTGCAATTATTTCAAAAACTGTTGTTCATGATATTGGAACAACATCTGAATTAGGATTAGGAAAAAGAAGAGTAGCACATGTTTTAGGAATGTATGGAACAATACTATTTTGGATTGGCTCTGGAGTAATGATATTTGGTTATTCTTCACCAAATGCGGTCACTCCATCTATATGGCCAATTATTTGGCATGTAGGTGCTATATTAACATGCCTTGGAGCTTACTGGTTTTGGTTTTTTTTAAGAGTGGATGTTTCTGCTGAAGCACACTCAGTTTTTAGAATTATAAAAGCAGATTTATTTGTTTTAGCATTAGTATTATCATCGACTTTTGGTTTAGCGTGGTCCTACTTTCAATATTCTGGTTCATCAGGTTTAAGTGTTTTATTTTTAGTTTTGTTTGCAGTTGCTAATGTAGTTTTATTCGGTGGTGTTTATTGGTCGAAATTTGCACATATGTTCTATAAGCCTGGTGCGGCTATTCAAAAAAATTTAGCAGAGGCTGATGGTTCAAGAGATAATTTGCCTCCGCCAGCTGAAGCTCCAGAACAATATGGTCTTGGAATAAAACGTGAGGCACCAAAGCACTATTAATATGATTGATAAATTTTTTAAGAAAGGTAATAAATAGATATGTCAACATTTGTATATATGACGAGATGTGATGGTTGTGGACATTGTGTAGATATTTGCCCATCAGATATCATGCACATAGACGAGACTATAAGAAGAGCAAAAAATATTGAACCAAATTTTTGTTGGGAATGCTATTCATGTGTAAAAGCATGTCCAAATCATGCAATTGATGTAAGAGGATATGCAGATTTTGCACCGATGGGTCATAGTGTAAGAGTTAGAAGAGAAGAGGAAAAAGGCACGATCTCTTGGAGAATTAAATTTAGAAACGGTACAGAGAAAAATTTTGTATCACCAATAACAACTAAGCCTTGGGGAAAATTTATTCCAAAATTAGCTGAAGCAGATACTCCAAACCAAGGAGAAATAAATTCACAAATTTTATACAATGAGCCACAAGGTTTAAATACTGAAAAAGAACTACCAACCTTAGATAAAAATTCATTTAAGCAAGGTGTTTACTATTAATGGCTAAACACAAAACAATTATAGAAGAATGTGATGTTCTTGTTGTCGGCGGAGGTATGGCTGGTACAGGCGCAACGTTTGAAGCAAGACACTGGGGCAGAGATCTAAAAATTATCTGTGTAGAGAAAGCAAATATCGATAGAAGTGGTGCAGTTGCGCAAGGTCTTTACGCTATTAACTGCTATATGGGAATGCAGTGGGGTGAGAATATGCCAGAGGACCATGTAAGGTACGCTAGAAATGATTTAATGGGATTAGTAAGAGAAGACTTGGGTTATGATATGGCTCGTCACGTAGACTCAACTGTTCATATGTTTGATGAATGGGGTCTTCCAATGATGAAAAATAAAGAGACTGGTAGATATCAAAGAGAGGGAAAGTGGCAAATAATGATCCACGGTGAAAGCTACAAACCAATTGTAGCTGAGGCTGCAAAAAAATCTGCTGATAAAATTTATAATAGAATAATGATTACTCATCTTTTAAAAGATGAAAAAAATCCAAACCGAATTGCTGGAGCTGTTGGTTTCAATGTCAGAACAGGAAATTTTCATGTGTTTAAGTCTAGAACTGTTGTTGTATCTGCTGGTGGAGCCTCACATATCTTTAAACCAAGAGCAGTAGGAGAAGGTATGGGAAGAACTTGGTATGCGCCTTGGAGTAACGGATCTGCATATGCATTGCCAATTCAAGCAGGTGCTAAAATGACACAAATGGAAAATAGGATTGTGCTGTGTAGATTTAAGGATGGATACGGTCCTGTTGGAGCATATTTTTTACATTTAAAAACATATACTCAAAATGCAAATGGCGAGAATTATGAAAAGAAATGGTATGATGCAACTAAGAAACTTGTTGGAGAGTATATAGACCATCATCCAACCCCAACATGTTTAAGAAACCATGCATTTATTCAAGAAACAGCTGCAGGCGGTGGACCAATTCACATGGTTACCAAAGAAGCATTCCAAGATCCTCATTTAGAGACAGTTGGATGGGAAAATTTCTTAGGGATGACAGTTGGACAAGCAGTTGTTTGGGCATCTCAAAATATTGATCCAAAGTACACTAATCCAGAGTTAACAACTTCTGAGCCATATGTAATGGGATCTCACGCAACATGTTCTGGAGCATGGGTAAGTGGACCAGAGGATATTGCTCCTGATGAGTATTTCTGGGGATACAATCGTATGATGACAATAGATGGATTATTTGGTGCTGGAGATGCAGTTGGTGGAAGTGCACATAAATTTTCGTCAGGTTCATTTACGGAGGGAAGATTGGCATCTAAAGCTGCTGTTAAATATATTCAGGATAAAAAAGCCGATGATATTCAAGTTTCTGATGAACAATTGGAGAAGTTGAAAGAAGAAATATTTAAACCAATAGAGAATTATACTGTTGGAAGGAATGAGATTACTGGTGGAACTGTTTCTCCAAGCTATATACTTCCTATTCAGGGTCTACAGAGACTTCAAAAGATTATGGATGAATATTGCGGAGGTTTGACAAATAATTATATGACCAATGACAATCTTCTTAAAAAAGGTATCGAACAGCTTGAAATATTAGAGGAAGACCTGGAAAATGTTGGAGCAGAGGATTATCACCAATTAATGAGAGCTTGGGAGCTTAAACACAGAGCAGTAACCTCTCAATGTGTTACTCATCATACCCTATTTAGAGAGGAAACACGTTGGCCTGGATATTATTACAGAGGCGATCATATGAAGCTTGATGATGAAAACTGGCATTGTTTAACCGTTTCTAGAAGAGACCCTGAGACAGGTAAATTTGAAATGGAGAAAAAGCCGGTTTATCACATAGTTGATGATAAAGAGAAGAAACAAGCATCTTAATAAACAACCCTACTAATGAGTATTGTCGATAAATCTGATAATGAAATTATAAGTATTGCCGATCCTATCTGGCAAAACCTTGTTAAATCTTCAAATATTAAAGATTATGGTGGATTTACGAGGGATTTGTCTTCACAAATGCTTTACGGAGCAAACGAAGTCGAACTAGGCAAACAGTGGTCAACCAATAAACTTTTGTCATCATTATCTGAAGGATGTGAGGCCATAGGTTGTCTTAGAAGAGGGAAGTACGTTACCATAGTCTATAAACAGACAAGCACGGAAGTGTCTGGAGATTTTTTAGGTAGGCTCGTCCTTGGAGATGAGGGAGACGAAGTTAAAGTATTCGGAGCAACAATTTTTTAATTTTAGCAAATATTTCTTGCAAAGTATTAAACTTATGCTAATTGGCAGATGTGACCAAAATATTTATTAAAAAATCAAAAAAAATTAAATCAGTCACAATCAATTATTTCGTAAATCACGCAAAATCATTTGTATTTTTTGGCTTAGGTATTTACTGGTCAGTGATAGTAATAAGCACATTTTTAGGGTCTTAATCATAAGCAAATTGTTGACTTTATTTCTCTAGAGGAATATCAAAAAGGATGGAGTATTTTCTTCCAATTGCTCAAGTCGAAATTAATTTACTTTTTATATTTGGATTAAGTCTTGTAGTTGGAATTCTATCAGGATTATTTGGTGTGGGTGGGGGGTTTTTAATGACACCGTTCTTAATATTTTTAGGTATTCCTCCTGCTTACGCAGTTCCAAATGAAGCGAGTAATATTTTAGGAACATCTGTCTCAGGATCTACAACACATTATTTAAAGGGTACTTTAGATTACAAAATGGGTTTGATGATTGTTGTCGGTGGAACAATTGGAACGTTGCTTGGAATTTTAACTTTTTCTTATTTTAAAGATATAGGGAAAATAAATGTAGTTATATCTCTGGCGTATATGTACATTCTAGCAATACTTGGAACATTAATGTTAATTCAAGGGGTATCTGAAATTGATAAGGCAAGAAAAAAAATTGTAGTAAAGAAAAAATTGCATACACACTATTGGATACATGGTCTTCCTTTAAGAATGCGATTTAAAAAATCAAAATTATATGAAAGTGCATTTACACCAATTATTATTGGATTAGTTGTTGGATTTATCGCTGCGATCATGGGTGTAGGAGGCGCATTTATTTTAGTTCCTGCCATGATTTATATTATTGGAATGCCAACAAAATTAATCCCAGGAACATCTTTATTTGTAACTATATTTGTTAGTGCAATTGTTACAGTTTTACATGCATTTAATTATGGAACAATTGACTTAGTTTTAGTTTTTGTACTTATATTAGGATCAATTATAGGAGTTCAACTAGGTCAAAAATTTGGAGAGAAAGTTGACAGTTCAGAATTTAAGACAATTTTAGCAATTCTTCTTCTACTCGTTGGAATAGCAATTGCTTACGACACGTTTATAAAAGAAGAAAAAATTGTCGAGACAGTAATTAATGGATCTACAAGTCTTGGAAAGGTTGGAGAATTTATTTTAAATTATTCTAAAGACTTACCAATATTTTACGGACTTACTTCAGTTATATTGGCAGTTGGTCTAGGAGTAGGAGCTGCTGTAATTAGAAATTATTTTTCAAAGTGGAATGCTGCTAGAGAGGCAAAATTAAAAGCCTCTTAATTTAAAACTATTTCACTAAAATAATTAATCGCAACCAAGCTTACAAATCCTACAGTTAAAAGAGATACAAATCCGACTATAAACGGCTTGTATCCCATTTTATTTAAGTCTTTAAGATTGGTAGATAATCCAATTGCAGCCATGGCCATTGTTAAAAATATTTTTGAAGATATTTTAACAGTGTTTACGAAGTCGATCCACATTTCCTTACCTGATATATTTGTATTGTAAAAAAATACATCTCCAACATTTCTTAAAATAATAAATGCTATAAAACCTAATACAAAATAAGGAAAAATTTTAACAATTGAATATTTTTGATCGTGATTTTGACCCCTATTATAAAGATAAGCGAATAAAGGTATCATTATAACAAGAAATGTATTTCTAATTAGCTTTGTAACTGTTGCTATATTTAGAGTTTCAGGACTGTTAAATTGTTGATCGTAAATAAGACCAGCTGCAGCTACTTGTGAGGTCTCGTGTATTGCAGTTCCAAGAAATAAACCAACAAACAATGGATCTCCATCAAAATAAATGTTGGCAAAATAAGGATATATTAACATTGCCAGAATACCGAACAATGTCATATTAGCTACAGCATATGCCACCTCGTTTTTCTTTGCGTTAATTACCGGCGCTGTTGCAATAATAGCTGTTGTTCCACAAACGGTGCTACCAATCGCAATTAAGTATGACATTCCTCTTGATATTTTGAGTTTTTGAATGAGAAGTTTTATGACGATCAATACACTAATAATACATACAAATATTAAAGGAATAGCTATCGATCCAAATTTTATAAATTCGAAAGGTTTTAATTGAATTCCTAAACAAATAATACCAAGTTTAAGAATATTCTTTTGAGTAAAGTCTAATCCAATTAAAAAACCAGCTCTAATATTAAAAATATTTCCTAAAATTAAACCTAAAATAATTGCAATCATTGCTGTTGAAATAGGACTTTTTTCATATCCCATTAATTCAATTCCAATAATATTATTTAACCCCTCAGAAAAAGAATAAAGTATTAAAGCTAAAATTATACCAGGTAATAAATTTAAAGGATGTTTTAAAGTCAAATGTAGTTAAATTTTATGCGCTTCTATAAAGCTTAGTCATCACAAATTCTTTATGACCTAAAGCTTCCGCGCAGGTAAGTCTACCATTAGCAACTCTTAATGTAGCTTTAATAAGTTCATTTCCAGCTTGATCTAAGTTCATTTCTCTTGAAAGTATTTTAGACACATCAACATCAATATGTTCACTCATGGTTTTGGCTGTTAATGGGTTAGCTGTTAATTTAATGACTGGCTCAATTGGATTTCCTATAATATTCCCTTGTCCTGTTGGAAACAAATGAATGTTAAATCCACCTGCGGCTTGCAGAGTCACACATTCAGCGGCTGCTGATGAAGTATCCATAAAATATAAACCAGGACCTTTAGTTGGTTCTTCTGCAGGTTCTAAGACGTCTATAAATTGTCTTGAGCCAATTTTTTGAAAATTACCAAATGCTTTCTCCTCAATAGTTGTGAGACCACCAGCAATATTTCCGGCAGTAGGTTGACTTTCAGACAAATCGTCGGTTGCTTCTTTTAAAATAAAGTCATTGTAAGCATTCCAAGTTTTTTTAAACTTTTCTTGTGCCTCAGGGGTTTTTCCTCTTTTTTCACAAACAGTTTCAGCTCCAGTTAGTTCTGAGGTTTCTCCAAAACACAAATGAACACCTAGAGGTTCTAATTTATCCATTAAGTTTCCAACTGTAGGGTTCGATGCAAGTCCAGATGTTGTATCTGACTCACCACATTTTACAGAAATCCATAAATCACTAATTGGTCTTTCCTCTCTCTGTTTTTCAGATGCCCAAATTGAAAATTCTTGTGCTTTTTTTGAAACTTTCGCAATTGTATCAATATCTCCAACACCTTCAATACTGAAGCCTTCAACTGGTTTGCCAGTTACTGCAATTGCATCTACAATCCTTTTGGTCCATTTAGGTTCAATACCAATAACAATTACTGCTGCAACATTTGGATTTCTACCTGTCCCGATCATTGTTCTAAAATGTAATTCTAGATCAGCGCCAAATTGTAATCTTCCGTAAGAATGAGGTAATGCTATTGTTCCTTTAATATTATTTGCAACTGCTTCTGCACAAGCATTTGAAATATCATCCACAGGAAGTATTATCACATGATTTCTAGTTCCAGATCTGCCGTCTTCTCTTTTATAACCTAAAAATGTTTTTGGAATTTCCATCTTACCACTTCTTAGTTTTTACATTATGAACATGAACGTGTTCACCTTTTTTAATCGACTTAACTACCTTGCCAATATCATGTCCATATTTTAAAATCGTATCACCTTCATTTAAGTCAATCATTGCTATTTTATGACCTAAAGGGATCTCATCCTTTGATTGAATTTGAACAGATTTATCATTCTCCATTACCCAACAATTACAATCTTGTTTTGGTGTAATTTTTTCTATGACAACCACGCCTACATTATCTTTTTCGTCATGAATTATTATATCAGTGTTTGCCATTGTGACGATTTCTTTGTTTGAAATTTGCAACAACTTATATATTAATCGGGCTCTTTAACAAATAAAAAATAGAATTTAGGACATCATTATTATGACTAAAATGACTACAGAGGAAGCTTTTGTAAAAGTTCTTCAGATGCATGGCATAGAACATGCTTTTGGAATTATTGGGTCTGCGTTCATGCCAATATCAGATATTTTTCCTTCAGCAGGAATTACTTTTTGGGATGTAGCACACGAAACAAATGGGGGATTGATTGCAGATGGATACACAAGAGCGACTGGAAAGATGTCTATGGTCATTGCACAAAATGGACCAGGAATTACAGGTTTAGTTACCCCGATAAAAACTGCTTATTGGAATCACACACCTTTACTTTTAGTAACCCCACAAGCTGCGAACAAAACTATGGGTCAAGGCGGCTTTCAAGAAGTCGAACAAATGAATTTATTCAAAGACATGGTTTGTTATCAAGAGGAAGTTAGAGATCCCTCTAGAATGGCCGAAGTTTTGAATAGGGTTATTGAAAAAGCATTTAGAGGATCAGCTCCTGCACAAATAAATGTACCAAGAGATTACTGGACACAAGTAATTGATATTGAACTACCTCCAATAGTAAGATTTGAGAGACAAGGTGGAGGAAAAGATGCAATTGATAGAGCAGCAAAATTATTATCAGACGCAAAATTTCCAGTAATATTATCAGGAGCAGGAGTTGTAATTGGTGGTGCTATAGAGGATTGTAAAAAATTAGCAGAGAAATTAGATGCTCCTGTTTGTAATGGATATCAGCATAATGATAGTTTCCCAGGGAGTCATCATTTAGCGGTTGGGCCGTTAGGATATAACGGATCTAAAGCAGCAATGGAATTAATCTCAAAAGCTGATGTGGTATTAGCGTTAGGCACAAGATTAAATCCGTTTTCAACTCTTCCAGGTTATGGAATAGATTATTGGCCTAAAGATGCAACTATAATCCAAGTAGATATGAATCCAGATAGAATTGGATTAACCAAAAAAGTAACAGTTGGAATTTGTGGAGATGCGAAATTAGTTTCGCAACAAATTTTACAAAAACTTTCATCAAATGCAGGAGACAATGGCAGAGAAGAAAGAAAAAATTTAATTCATCAAACAAAATCAGCATGGTTACAAACACTAACTAGTTTAGATCACGAAGATGACGATCCAGGTACAGTTTGGAATAAAGAAGCTAGAGAAAGAGATTCTAATAGAATGTCTCCAAGACAAGCATGGAGAGCGATACAAGTCGGCATGCCAGATGATGTAATTATCTCAAGTGACATAGGAAATAATTGTGCAATTGGAAACGCTTATCCAACTTTTGAAAAAGGACGAAAGTATTTAGCACCAGGTTTATTTGGGCCTTGTGGATATGGTTTTCCATCAATATTAGGTGCAAAAATAGGATGTCCTGATACACCAGTAATTGGTTTTGCAGGTGATGGTGCATTTGGAATATCTATGAACGAGATGAGTTCGTGTGCAAGAAAAGAGTGGCCAGCAATTACAATGGTTATTTTTAGAAATTATCAGTGGGGTGCAGAAAAAAGAAATTCAATATTATGGTTCGATGATAATTTTGTTGGAACTGAACTTGATCCAGAATTAAGTTACGCAAAGGTAGCAACTGCTTGCGGTTTAAAAGGAGTTACTGTTAAAACAATGGAAGAAACTACAGCTGCAATCAAGCAATCATGTGAAGATCAAAAACAAGGAATTACAACATTTATTGAGGTTATATTAAATCAAGAATTAGGTGAACCCTTTAGAAGAGATGCAATGAAAAAACCTGTTCGCGTAGCTGGCATTAAAAAAGAGGATATGAAACCTCAAAAATCACTAGTAAATTAACAAACACAATTACCTTGATAAAGTTTAATTACTGTATTTAAATTTCAACAATTAAACTTCATGACTAAAATAAAAAGTAATTTAAAAATAATAATCTTTATAACTATTGCAATAATTGCACTTTATTTCACTAACAACAAATATGGGAACTTCAGCAAAAGCAAATCAGTAAAAGCATGTATAATTGCACAAAAAAGTAAATCCAAGGATAAACCTATAGAGGAGATTAAAATTTTTTGTGAAAAGGAAGTAACAAAAAAAATAGATTAATGAAAAAATCTAATAGATCAAATGTAGATCCTTTTATTGTAATGGATGTTATGGAGGCTGCAAGAAAAGCAGAACAAGCAGGTAAAAAAATTATTCATATGGAGGTGGGACAGCCAGGTACGCCTGCTCCAATGCTTGCAAATGAAAGTTTAACTAAAGAATTAAAAAATAATAATCTGGGATATACAGTTACTTTAGGTTTGCCTCAGTTACGATCTAGAATCTCAAAATTGTATGGTGACTGGTACAACATTGATTTAAATCCAGAACGAGTAATTATTACAACAGGTTCTTCCGGAGGATTTATATTGTCGTTTGCAACATTATTTGATGCAGGAGATAGGGTAGGCATAGGTTCTCCAGGATATCCAAGTTATAGACAAATCCTTAAAGCTCAAAATTTAGTACCTGTTGACATTGAAACAAAACTGCAAAATAAATATCAACCCACCTCAGAAGATATAAAGAAAAATAATTTAAATGGAGTTTTGGTTGCATCACCAGCAAATCCAACTGGGTCAATGTTAGATAAATCTTCTCTTACAAAATTAATTGAATTTTCTAAAGAATATAATGTAAGTTTTATTAGCGATGAAATATATCATGGAATAGAATATGAGAGGAAAGCAGTCTCTGCATTAGAGATAACTGATGATTGCTATGTAATAAATTCTTTTTCAAAATATTTTTCAATGACTGGTTGGAGAGTTGGGTGGATGATTGTTCCCGAGGATCATGTAAGACAAGTTGAAAAAGTTTCACAAAATTTATTCATATGTCCTCCACATGCTAGTCAAATTACCGCTCTAGCTGCATTGGATGCTAAAGAGGAATTAGATAAAAATGTAAAAGTTTATAAAAAAAATAGAGAAATATTGTTAGAGGAATTACCTAAAGCAGGATTTGAAACGTTTTCACCACCTGATGGTGCATTTTATATATATGTTGATATATCGAAATATAGCAAAGATAGTTTAAATTTTTGTAAAAAAGTCTTAAATGAAGTGGGTGTTGCAATTACTCCAGGCCTAGATTTTGATCAAAATAGAGGATCAAATACAATTAGATTTTCTTATGCTAGAAGTACAGAAGACATTATCGAAGGATCAAAAAGAATTCAAAAATTCATGTCAAATTATAAATTTAATTAATTTAGCAAATTACCTTTAACTAGATTACTGTATTTTTTTTTGTTAATGTAAGAAATATGGCTTTATTAAATGAAAAATTAAAAATGATAACCTGTTCAGATTTCAGGATATTCTTAAAAAAAATGATTAAAGATAAAATTGAAAAGGAATGGACTGAAAGCTTTATTGATAATTTAAATTTAGTAATGGTCCCAAGAAATACAATTAAAAGAAGATATGAAGATAAAGGTATAGATCTCATAAGACTTATAAATGATGTTAGTTATTATAAACATGTTAAGAAAAAGGTTAATTCTAGAGGTAATTTAGAATTTCAAGACCAGCAATAAAAAATGTCTAAAAGATATAGTGGTAAATCATTTAAAGACTCTAGCGTGATGAAAAAAGCAAAATTGACTCTTAAAGAAAAAAGAAAATATAAAAGAGAAAAGAAAAAGTCCAATTAATAGTAAATGAAAAAAATTTTACTAGGTATAATCTTTTATTTTTTATTTTGTTCAGTAAGTTATGCCGGTCCATGTTTAACTACCATTTCTAGTTTATTAAATAATCAATTAACTTGTGCAGATGATGATATTTTATATATTACTGCTGCTGGGTCGATCACTTATAACAACCATAAGGCTGTTGATTTAGAAGATGAAACTGGAGTTCAGATTACAAATGATGGAACAATTCAAACAGAGGATGAAACTAACAAACAAAAAGCAATTCATGCTCAATCATCTTTAAATACAACAATAACTAATAATGGAACTATTAATTCAGATAATAATGAAGGAATTTATTTAGATTATGCAGAAAATATAACAATCACAAACAATGCGGGTGCCACCATTAGTGCAGAAGGAGCAAATGCGATTGAGGGTAGAAATGTTGGTTGGTGTGATAAGGCTGGAAATAACGATAATTGTCAATCTAGTTTATCATCTTCAGGCTCCACTGAAGCTGGACTAACATTGCATAATCACGGTATGATTAGTGCAACACAAGGAACAATTTGGTTAGGCTCTGGGGGTGGAGGAAACCCACGAAGTCGAGGTGTTAAAATTTATAACTATGATGGAGGAACAATTAAAACTACATCATCAGTTTCTCCAATTGTAGCAAAATATCTTACAGATAGTGAAATTATAAATTATGAGGGAGCAACAATCGAGGGTGCAGATAGATATGGTATACTCGCTGAAAAAGGATCAAACATTACTATTGATAATCGTGGAATAATAACTTCAGATAGAAATACTTTTTATTGCAGAGAGTGCTCTGGAATTACATTTACAAACTCAGGAACAATTAGCTCAACAAATACAGGTACTAATACAGGTACAGTTCTTATTGATAGACAAGGAGACAGTGACGACGCTCATACAATTACAAATAGTGGAACTATAGAGTCTGCGTTTGGAGCAGCAATACAAGTAGCTAGAAATACTGGCGGAACAACTATCAACAATACCGGAATATTAAAATCTTCAACAGGTGTTATAGGAGCTGGTAGAACAAAAAATCTTACTATAAACAATCATGGTTCGATTACATCCACAGGTGAGCATAATCAAAATCACTTTGGAATTGGATTTGGTAACGATTCAACAACTGCAGAAGCTGGTGAAAATGTAGTTCTAAATAATTTTGGAACTATCAGCGCGAATAATGGAGATGCAGATGGTATTAAAATTGGAGATTATAATGCCAATAAAAACTTTAATGGCTTAACGATTAATAATTCAGGAACTATTTCGGGAGGTGACAATTCTATTGTCATGGCAAATTCGAACAACACAGGATTAGAAATAGTTACTAAAGGCGATGGAACTTATATTGGTGAAATTGAATTAAATGGCACAACAACTACAATGACATTAGATTGTAGCATTTCAAAAGATCAAAAAATAGAAATCCATAATAAAACAAATATGATAATCAATAATTATCTTTGTGGAAATGATACTTACGAAATATTAGATAGTAATGGTGATCCAGATGCAGATAATTCAGAAACAAATGGCTTCCTATACGTTTATGGTGAAGACCTAGATATTGAAAGTCACAATCAAAAACATAGGACAGAAATATTTATATCAAATTTAAATAATATTTTTGAAAATTTAAATAACTATAATGAAAAAAGTATTTATTTTTCAAATACTAAAAGAAATAATATTTACACCAACATTGAAAAAGGAGTTACAGGATATTTTGATAAAAAAATTGATAACAAATTTGCACCTTTTTTAAGTTACTCAACTCAAAATGCATCTTTTAATAATGGAGAACATAGAAATAGTGATAATCTTTCATTTGGATTTAAACATGAACCTCAATATGGAGATTATAAAGTTTCTATTTTGCCTTTAATTGGTATCTCAAGGAATATTATTACTAATGTTGAAACTGAGACAAAACAAGCAATTGAGAAAAATTCTTACAGCCAACTTGCAGCAATAAATATAAATACAAAAAAGATTAAAAAATTTAACGATAAAAACAAACTATCGTTAGAAGTTGAGGGAATTTATGGTATTCATAGATTTTCAAAATATATTTCAAGCTTTACAGATGGTGATTTGACTGTTGATGAAGCAGTTGATCAAGTTTTAGGTGCAGGATTTACAGTAAAAAATTCAAGTCAATTAAGAAATGGTTTTGTAATTCAGCCATATGGAAAATTTTCTTTATATAATACCATAAGCAATGACATCAATATAATTGCAGATGGAGAAAATAAAGAAGCGGGGCATGTTATGAATGGAGTTTTGGCTAAAAGAGCTGGTATCAATTTATCAAAGAATAATGATGATATTAGTTTTAAATTGAATATCGAACACAATAATCAAGATGGACTTGTTGGAAATCTAGTCAATATTTCATTAAGTAAAAAAATTCAAAGAATGGCCAAAATAAAAAGAGAAAAGGAAAAACCAGATCCAAAACTAGAAAAGCTTTTCGATCAATTAGAAATTGCAAAAAAAAATGAAAGATTAGCTAAATTAGCTGGAGATAATTTAAATGAAAATAAAATTTTAAAAGAAATGATAATTCAATTAATAAAAGAAAATCAAAAATTAAAAACAATCAACAATTTATATAATAATTCGAATTAAAGTTTTAGTGCCTTGGAAGCCCTTCTTTTGTATAAAACTTTCTAAGTTTTTTTAAAGACAAGTAATAAGCGCTTTCTCTAAAAGATTTTTTAATTTGTTTTTTTATACTTAGTATTTCATTAAAAGAATTTCTCATTGAGTCTTCTAAACCAGAATTAGTTAAATCAATTTCATCAGCACCATGCACAATAGTATTTATCAACTCTGGATCTGTTTTTGTATTTGTTGTTTTTTCTATGAGTTTTATTAATTCTAATAGTTTATGTTCTTGATATCTCTTCTCCATTCTACCAAATCTAATATGTGATAAATTTTTTACCCATTCAAAATATGAAACAACAACTCCACCAGCATTTACATAAATATCAGGAAGTACTGTTACTCCTTTATCAAATAATATTTTATCACTTGCAGGATCAATTGGTCCATTAGCAGCCTCAACAATTAGTTTTGTTTTTACTTTCTCAACATTATCTTTGTTTATAACACCCTCAAGTGCAGCTGGAACTAAGATATCACACTCTACTTCAACAATTTCTTTCGGATTTTTTATAAATTTTCCAAGCTCATTATTTTCAATAGTTTTTTTAAATAAGACACATTCGATAAGCTTATTAATATTTATTCCATTTTTGTTATATAAAATTCCATTATATTCACCAATTGCAATTATTTTTGCATTATCTCTATTATAAAGTTCATAAGCTAGATGTCTTCCGACGTTACCAAATCCCTGAATAACAATTCTATTATCTTTTAAATTTTCATTTAATTTTGCTTTTTTAACCTCTTCTTTATTTCTAAAAAATTCTCGAATAACTTCTTCAATACCTCTTCCTGTTGCCTCAGTTCTTCCCGCAATTCCTCCTCCATGTCTTGGTTTACCTGTAACACATGCTCTATAATTGATATCTTCTGGTCTTAAAGATTTATAAACATCTTTAATCCATCCCATTTCTCTCTCAGAGGTTCCAACATCAGGTGCAGGAACATTTATTGCAGGAGAAATAAATCCTTTTTTAATTAATTTTGTTGCAAAAGTTTTTGTAATATTTCTTAATTGATTTTCATTGTACTCATTTGGATTTATTCTTAATCCACCTTTAGATCCACCATAAGGGATATCAACTATTGCACATTTATAAGTCATTAATGCTGCAAGAGCCTCAGTATCATCTTGATCAACAGAATTTGAATATCTTAAACCACCTTTACTAGGTAGAATATGTTCTGAATGAACTGCTCTCCAGCCAGTAAAATTTTTTATTCCACCATCAATTTCAACCCCAACATTAACTTTAATTAAGGAATGAGTTGCTTTTATATGTTCAAGTAAATCTGAGGTAAAATTTAAATTTTTTGCGGACTGTTCAACGTAATGGTCTACATTCTTTTTAAAAGACATTCCGTATTAAATCAATTTTAATTAGTTTATTAAAGAATATTTATGTTCAATTTAGGCTAATGATATGCTTATTAATAATGACAGTTATTACAAAAGTGTTAAAAAAAAAGTTAATCGAATAAACTAACTTGTTCTAGTTAATAACATCAGAGATACACCAGATGTAAATATTAATATTCCAAACAATTCAATCTTACTTAATTTCTCTTTAAATAAATATTTAGATGATGCAAAACTAAAAATTATTTCAATTTGCCCAAGTGCTCGAACAAAAGATGATTGAATAAGTGTGAAAGCATAAAACCAAGAGAGAGTAGCTAAAAAACCAGATAAGCCAGTCATACAACATTCAACTTTATTATTGTATAATTTTTTGAATTCAGATCTTTCAAAAATAAGAAGGTAAATTGTTATTATAAAAGTTTGAATTAGTAGTCCAAAAAATAAAGTGCTTAATGCTTTTTCAAAATTAGATGAAATATTTTCTAACGATAAAGCAGCAGCTCTAAAATAAACAACACTAAGTCCTAAAAACAATCCAGTAATTAGACCAACTAATGTTGTTTTTGAAAATAAATTTTTAATAAAAAAATTAACATCTTTGATAGTCATTATAATTACTCCAGTAGTAGCTATTATAATCCCAAAAACACCAGCAGCATTAAGTTTGTCATACAAGACAATATATTCAAAAATTGCAACTTGAAGGACCTCAGTTTTACTTAGTGAAGTACCAACTACAAAATTTGAAAATTTAAATAAATATAAGAGACTGAAAGTAAACATTATTTGAAGCACAGACGCAAAAAATGTGTAAATAATAAAATTAGAATTAGATAAAACTTCTGAAATAATTGAAAAATTTTGAAAGTAAGAAAAAAATAATATTGTTGCAATAGGTAGTGCGAAAACAAACCTAACGTAACTTGATGCAATTAATGAAAGATCTTTATTTAATCTTTTTTGTAGAGATGATCTTAAATTTTGAAAAAAAGCTCCAAAAACTGTAAATATAATCCAATTCATACTTGATTATTTCTATTGTATTTTTTTAAATATTCGAATTTAGTAGTTTAAACTAACAATTTAGATAAAAAACAAAAAACTTAACAAATAATATTTTTTAAAAAAATTATAAAAAATGTTTTCAAAAATAAAATCAAAAGATAAAGCAACTAAACTTAAAGAGCGCTTAAATAAAAAAGAAATCATAGTAATGCCAGGATGCTTTGACTCTCTTTCGGCAAAATTAATTGAAAAAGAAGGTTTAGAAATTGGTTTTATGTCTGGTTTTAGTGTTTCATCTACCAGACTTGGAATGCCTGATACTGGTTTAATCTCATTTTCTGAAATGGCTGATCAAGTAAGAAATATTTGTAATTCAACATCTATACCAATTATTTTTGATGGCGATACAGGGTATGGAAATTCAGTAAATGTGTTTAGAACAGTACGTGGTTATGCGGATGCTGGAGCAGCAGGAGTGATGATTGAAGATCAAAAATGGCCAAAAAAATGTGGTCACACCAAAGGTAAGGATGTTGTAGATTTAGATGAAGCTAAATCAAGAATCAAAGCAGCAGTCGATGCTAGTAAATTCGGAGATAAAGATATTTTAATTATGGCCCGAACAGATGCAATAGCAACAAGAGGCTTGGATGATGCAATAGATAGAATGAAAGCTTTTTCAAAAATTGGTGCTGATATTTTATTTATTGAAGCTGTAAAATCAAAGGATGATATGAAAAGAATTATTAAAGAAGTACCAGGTCATCATATGATAAATTTAATCGAAGATGGAGATACACCTTTGTTAGGGATTAATGAGTTAGAGAAAATAGGCTATAAAATAGCAGTGATGCCACTTACTCTAATGAGTGCTTCAGTAAAAACTATGCAGGAATGTTTGAAAAATATGAAGAATAAAGTTTATAACACAAATGTTTCAAAATTCTCTGAGTTAAAAGATATAGTGGGCTTCAATGAGTACTATGAAATTGAGGATAAATATAAATAGAAATAATTATAACTAAAAAACTTCACAAAGTTTACTTAAAGCAAACATTCCAGGATCATCAAATTCTTTTGTTTTGTCTTCAAACATTCTCGCTCTACCAATCAAAATTTTTTTTCCCTTAAAATTCTCTAAAGCTTCTAAACATGCTGATTTAATATCATTATTATAATTATTACTTTCCTTTATTTTTTTAATTATTAAATCAAGTGTATCTGCAATTGTTTTATCACCTATATTTGTTTTGCCTCTCTCTAATATTGTATTAAGAGCTGTTTCAAAAAAATTGATTATATCATTATGATCACAATGTGTTTTGCCTTGCATTTTTTTTGAAATATTCATTAATGAAAATGCTATTAATGTTCCAAAACTAGATCCTGATCTTTTAACAAAAGCTTTTGAGCAAACCATAAAATTTTCTCCCATATCATTACTTAAAGATACCTTATTTTTCTGAATTTCTTCTAATCCATGAAGAATAGTAATACCTAAATCTCCGTCTCCAATTTTAGCATCAGCAGAGTTGAAATCATCGTAATATTTTTTGGATTGGTCAAATAATTTATCCAATATCATTATTAAATTTTCTTTATTTAACATTTTAATTTGTCCAGAATGGACAATTAGAAGGAGCTAATAAATTTTCTTTAATACTATTATTTAGTTTTAAAACAGTTACAGACATTCCTGCCATTTCCATGGAGGTTGCATATCTTCCAACATAATTTTTAAAAATATTTATTTTTTTTTTATTAAAATTTTCGACAACTCTTCTTGATACAATGTAGAGTTCTTCAAGTGGAGTTGCCCCTAGGCTATTTATCATTAATCCAATCTCTTGATCAGATAATTTAAAATCAGTTAGTATTCGATTACATATATCGTCTGTTAAATCATTTGCTGACTTTAATTTTTCTCTTGAAATACCTGGCTCACCATGAATACCCATTCCTATTTCTATTTCATCATCATTAATTTCAAATGTAGGTTTTCCAGCCTCAGGCAATATACAAGGCGAAAGAGCAACACCTAATGTTCTTATATTTGAATTGGTTTCACTTGCTATTTTATAAACAATTTCAAGAGATGCTCCCGTTTCAGCTAAAGCTCCTGCAACTTTAAAAACAAATATCATACCAGCAATACCTCGTCTTTTTTCTTTTTCTTCAGGTTTTGCACTCGCAATATCATCTGCAACTATAACAGTTTTAGTTTCAATACCTTCATCTTTAACTATTTCACAAGCCATTTCAAAATTCATTACATCTCCACCATAATTACCCAAAATGCATAGTACTCCATTACCATTATTTGCATTACGAATGGCAGACGCTATTTGTTCAACTGATGGTGAAGCAAATACAGATCCTATAGCACAACTATCTAACAACCCTTTTCCAACATAGCCTGTAAAAACTGGCAAATGACCAGATCCTCCACCAGTTACTAAACCAACTTTATTTGATGACTTTATTGCACGAGTAATAACTCTCGAATTATCTGAAGCTAGTGAATAAATACTCGGGTGAGATTTTATAAGCCCATCAATTGTTTCATCAACAAAATTACTTGGATTGTTAATTATTTTTTTCATTAAATTATTGTATATTAATTTTAATTATATCAATTAAAGAATTTTATATTAATTTTTGTTTTAATATGCAGCAACAGAAAAAATCACAAATTATAATAATAAGTATTGTAATTTTACTTATTGTATATGGAATTAATCAAATTTTTCAAAGCAATAAACAAAAAGATCGAATTATTAAACATGATATGATGATAGGTGTTTGCGCAAAAAATAAAGCAAGCGTTGAATCAAATAATTATAAAAAACTTAAAACTCATGAAGATATTAAATTAGAACTACAGACTAATGAGTTTTTCAATAAATTATTTAAAGAATGTGAAAAAGAATTTAAAAAAGCACCTAAAGATTTTAGAGCCAAATGGAATTATAAAGCTAAATGGGACGGTAATTAAACTATTATTTAAAGTGAAAAAAATATTATTAATTATATTTTACAGTATATCTATTTTTAACTATTCTAGCGTGATGGCTAGCGAGGAAGCAAAATACGATATAATAAATTCAACTGATGTGTATGAAATTCGAAAATACGCAGACCGTTTAGCTGTAGAAGTAGTGAGTACAACTGGAGACAATAGTTTTAGAAAGTTATTTAATTATATCTCGGGGAAAAATGAGAAAAATCAAGAAATTAAAATGACAATTCCAGTAACCCAAACAGAAAAATCTGGAAATATGACGATGCAGTTTTATCTTCCATCAAAATTTAATAAAGACAATGTTCCAGATCCTACAAACTCTGATGTAGAAGTTATTAATATTGAAGGTGGGTATTATGCTGTAATTAGATATTCTGGTAGGGCATCAGAGGAAAATTTTATTAAACATAAAAGTATTTTAGAAGATCAATTAATTAAAGATAATATTCAAATTCAAAGCCCACCAATCAAAGCAACTTACAATAGTCCTTTTACTCTACCAATAATGAGAAGAAACGAAGCAATGTTTAGGGTTGAATATAAAAAATTAGAGAACAACTAAATCTAATTTTTGTTTACCTAATCTTTCATTGCCATTTTCTTTCACGAGATAAGTCTCTCCCAAATTCATTGCTAAATTACTCTCCGAGTCCATCAAAATCATGTGCATGAAGAACACGTTCCCCGATCGAATTATATATGGATTTCCAGTGTATAGCATTGGCCAATCCATCCAATTGGGAGAAAAAGTTGCTCCTAGTGAATAACCACAAGCATTCATTCTTGCATTTTTAAATCCATGATCATCAAATGTTTTTGCATGAATATCAAAAACTTCACCAATTTTGTTTCCAGGTTTTAATTTATTCTCACAATTTGTTAATGCTTCAACACAAGCTTCATGCATCTTAAAATGTTTTTTATTTGCTTTACCGATTGGAATAGTTCTAAACATCGCCGAATGGTAGTGTCTATAAGCACCTGCCCACTCAATAGTTAGCTGATCTTCTTTGTTTAAAATTTGTTTTTCAGCTTGATATCGACAGAGTAGAGCATTTTTTCCTGAACCAATAATAAATTCATTAGCTGGATAGTCACCACCACCTTCAAAGATAACTCTATTCATTTCAGCTAAAATTTTAGCTTCACTCGCACCAGATTTTGCATATTTCCACACTTCTTCAAGTGCCAAATCAGCTAGGTTCGCAGCCTTTCTAACATATGTTATTTCTTCATCAGATTTTACCACTCTTAGTTTTGTAATTAATTCTGATTTATCCTCAATTGAACAGTAATTTTCCAAAGATTGATTTAATTTAATTGCATTTCTACCAGTCAATCCATAGGCCTCATATTCAATTCCAATTTTTTTACCTTTTAAATTTAACTCATCTAAAATAATTTTTAGATCATCAGTTGGATTTGAACCATCTTTATCAACCCAAATTCTTATATCATTAATATTTGATGTGTTTTGTGCTTGCCTTAGATCTGGCGCTCTTGTTAATAAAATTAAATTACCTTTTTGATCTAAGACTAAAGTTTGGAAAAAAACGTAGCCAAATGTATCATAACCAGTTAACCAATACATAGACTCTTGTCTAAACATCAACAGAGCATCGATGTTTTGCTCCTTCATAGAATTTAAAATATTTGATTTTCTGGATTTAAATTCCTCTTTAGAAAAGTGAAGTGCCATTACCTGATATTAACACTAACAGAGCCAATTTTATCAATAGTACCTTTGTATAATCCTTTTCCTTTAAAGGGCACAACACCTACAGTAGAACCCGTGAAAACATAAAAGTCTTTATTTAAGTTTATTTTTTCTTTTTTAACTTTATTTAAAACAAATCTTAAACAATTTAATGGATTTATATATACTGCATTTGTATTACCATTAACTTTCAAACCATTTTTTTTGCTTTCTAAAGCAGTTTTTAAATTATTTAAGTTAAGTTTTTTAAATTTGATTTTTTTTCCCACTATAAACCTAATATTAAATCCAAAATCACTACAAATATCTCCAAGATAATTAAATTTTTTATTTCTTTGTCTAAATCCAACTATTTCAAAACAAGGCCCCATAAATTTTATAAATTTAGTAATATTTTTTTTTGTTATCTTTCCTTTGAAATCAAAGAAAGATTTCTTTATTAAGTAATAAACCTCAACCTCAATACCTTTAGTATTTTTATATATTTTTACGTTTTTACCTGACTTAACAAATCTTTTTTTAAAAATTTTTGCGATAAAAGGCTCTTTTTCTCCCAGTTTTTTTAGAGCTTGAATTCCTGTTCCACCAGCTTTAATACCAATGGTTTCATCGCTAACTTTATCTTCACATAGTTTCCTAACTTTATTAGCTAGATTAATATTTTTACAATATTTTACTGGGATAGGATTTATAAACGTATTTGTATCATAAGCTTTAACTAATTTTTCAGCTATTCGATTAATTTCCTTTCTTTTTGATCTTAGTTTCATAAAATTTTAATATGGTTTAAAGATAAAGTTATTATGTTTATTCAATTGTTTATTTTCAAATGGTACTAACTCAGATTGTTTGTAAACAAAAGCTTTATATCCTAAAGAGTTTATAAAAGATATAGAGTCATTTAAATTATTTTTTGAATGTTTTTGCTCAATTTCAATCATTAAATTAGGTTTAAACTTTTTTATTAAATTCAAAGATCCATTAATTACCTCCATTTCATGACCTTCAACATCTATTTTTATAAATGAAATCTTATTTTTAAATTTAAATTCATCGAGTTTTTTTGAAATTATTTCAAATTTTTCATAATTTTCAAAATTATTATTTTCATGCACAGATGCTAATCCCATTTTATAATATTCCTCGTAATTTGATCTTTTTGCATTATAATTTCTTACAGGTACTTTAAGTATTTTTTTTTCAATTTTATCTGAAAGCGCATAATTATATAATTGAATATTCTTTTTTAACTTAGGTAAATATTTTTTTAAATCAGCAAAAATAATTGGATTTGCCTCAAATGAATGAACTATATTACTATATTTTGACATTTGATAACTGTGAACTCCTCTATAAACACCAACATCAATACTATCAGTTCCGTTTAAAATTAATTCATTGATTATAGCTAGCTCAGGTTCGTCAAGATTTTTTATAGACCTTTCTATTCTTCTTTTGAATTGATATTTTTTTGGCAATAATGATTTAAAAAAAAACTCGAACTGTTTACTAAATATAATTCTCAAATTATTTACCTAATACACTCATTGGATCTAACCTAGTTTGAAACCAATTTATTCTAAAATCAAGATGTGGACCTGTTGATCTACCAGTTGAACCAACTGTTCCAATAATGTCACCTTGTTTAATCTCATCACCAACATTAACCATTATATCCTCTAAGTGCGAATATATAGTAGATATACCATGACCGTGATCCATTATTATTGTTCCGCCTGTATAATAAAGGTCATCCTCAGCCATGGTAACAATTCCAGAGCCTGATGATTTTATTTTCGTACCTTTATTTGCCGCTATATCAATTCCAAAATGAGGCCATTTTGGTTTTCCATTTAGAATTCTTTGACTCCCATACACTCCACTTATTATACCTTTTACAGGCATTATAAATTGATCAGAAAAAAATGTTAGATCAGAATTAATAGATCTTGCTTTTCCAATTTTACTATTTTCCTCTTTAATTCTTTTATAAACTGATTCAGGTGGAGTAACTTTATTTTCAGGTAAGCCATCAATTCTTTGAATGTTATATTTTCTTTTAAAAACTTTTTTAATTACATTACTTTTTTTTCCATTATTAATCTCTGTAATTTCCAAATCAAATTTTCTATCTCTTTCAATCCCAAATACAAAATACCCATCTTTAGATACCTTTACCTGCTTTTTATCTATAAATACTTTTGAACCTACTTCTGCTTTACCTAAAATGAAATGTCCCTGTAAAAATTTACCTTGAAACTCAAGTGCATGTGTATGAGTAGAAAAGATAATTGCTATAAAAAGCAATATTTTCCTCATTATTTAGCCGTCCATCCTCCATCTATAAGAATAGATGTTCCTGTAATCATTGCAGCAGCATCAGATGCCAAAAAACATACCGCGGTTGCAACATCGCTTTCTTTAGCAGCTTTGCCCATCGGTATTCCATCAAGGGCAAGTTTTTTAAATTTCTTGTTTTTAAAAAATTTTTTAACCATTGGTGTTTCAACAAAAGTAGGGGCAACAGTATTTACTCTTATATTTCTACTTGCTAATTCAACACCCATACCCTTAGTAAGACCTTCTATACCAAATTTAGTCATGTTATAAACATTTCGACCAGACATCCCCACATGTCCAAGCTGTGAAGACATGTTAATAATAGATCCACCTCTTCTTTTATTTTTAAGCATTTTTTTCACAACTAGTTGTGCAACATTGAAAGCAGACTTAAGATTTAGATCCACTAAATAATTCATACTTTGTTGTTTTACCTTTTCAAATGGCTCTGGCAAATTTGTACCCGCATTATTTACCAAAACGTCAATGAATTTAACTTTTTTTAATTTTTCACTCAGATCGCTATAATCCATTACATCACAGTGAATTTTAATTAGTTTGCTTTTTGCTTTTTTTATATCTTTTTCTAATTTATCTAAATCTGATTTTGTTCTACTTAATCCTATTATTATTGCCCCAGCTTCAGCTAATGCTATAGCACATGCTCTACCTAAACCTTTTCCCGCTCCAGTAACAAGAGCATATTTATTTTTTAAATTGATTTTTTTTAAATACATTAAATAAGTAATTTTATATCAGTATAAATCAGATCTAAAGCCACAATTAATATTGCAAATAAACCTAACCACGCAATCCATTTGTATTTTTTTATCCAATTTGAAATTAACGTTGCTGCAGTAGCCATTAATATGATCGATAAAACGAGACCAAACACTAACAAACCATAGTGATCTTTCGCAGCTCCCGCAACGCCCAAAACGTTATCTAAACTCATTGTAAAATCTGCAAGTAAAACGGTAAAAATTGCTTTAAAAAAACTTGAGTTATCAACTTTGATATTACTTTCTTCATTACCACTATTTTTTATGACATCGGTATAAAGTTTGTAAACAATATAAAGTAATAACAATCCTCCGATTAATCTTAGTCCAGTGATTTGGAGCAAGTAGGCGGTAATTAAAGTTAAAATAATTCTTAAAATTACAGCACCTCCAATTCCCCAAAATATAATTTTCTTTCTTTGATCTGGAGGAAATTGAGATGCAACCATTCCAATAATGATCGCATTGTCGCCAGCTAATACTAAATCTATAAATATTATCTGTAAAAGGATTGTAATTTGTTCAGGTGAAAACATTTATGAGTTCAATATCATATCCGCACCTTTTTCGGCAATCATTATAGTGGGTGCATTAGTGTTTCCAGATGTAATATTAGGCATTATGGATGCATCAATAACTCTAAGTTTTTGTATTCCATGAACTGATAATTTATCATTAACCACCGCACTATCATCATTTCCCATTTTACAAGTTCCAACTGGGTGAAATATTGTTTGAGTGAAATCACTACCAGCTTTAACTAATTCTTCATCTTCAGTAATATGTACCCCAGGCCTATATTCTTCAGGTTGATATTTTTTAAAAGTCTCTGTCTCTAGCATTATTTTTCTTACAAGTTTCAAACCTTCGGCAGCAACTATTCTGTCATCTTCTGTAGAAAGATAATTCATTTTAATTTTTGGATTATCTCTACTATCGTTACTTGATATATTAATTTCCCCTCTACTCGATGGTCTAATATTAGCAACAGTTGGTGTAATTCCTTCAAAATCATGCATAGGAGTAACTCCGAGAATATCTGTGCTTAGTGGCTGGACGTGAAATTGTAAGTTTGGTGTAGCACGTGATGGATCACTTTTAGTAAAAGCACACACTTGGCTCGCACCCATTGTAATAGGGCCACTTTGTTTGAAAATATACTGAAGACCCATTAAAAACTTTGAATATAAACTCTCAACATCTCTATTTAGTGACTTTATATTTTTTAATTTATAAACTGGTCGAAACATCAAATGATCTTGTAAATTTTTCCCTACACCTTTCAGTTCATGTACAACTTCTATTCCATGTTTTTTAATTTTTTCACCATCTCCAATTCCTGAAATTTGTAATAAATGTGGTGATCCTATTGCACCAGCTGATAAAATAGCTTCTTTATTTACTTTAATATGATTCAATTTATCTCCAGTAAAAAAACTCACACTATCTACTGTATTATTAATAAAATTAAGTTTTTGAACATGAGCATTAACAATTATTTTTAAATTTTTTCTTTTTTTTACTGGATTTAAGTAACCTTTAGCAGCACTACATCTTAATTTAAGACCAAACTTACTGTGGCTTGTTGTAAATTGAAAAAAACCAACTCCAAAATTATTACCTTTGTTAAAATCTATTGTTTTTGGAATTCCAACTTCCTCAGCAGCATTTTGAAACTCATCGAGTAATTTTAAATTTATTTTTTTATTCGCTACTGATATTGGTCCGCTATCATTATGGAATTGACTTTTTCCTAGTTCGTTGTTTTCAGATTTTAAAAAATACGGCAAAACATCATTCCAACTCCACCCAGTATTTCCAAGTTGGCGCCACACATCATAATCTTCTTTCTGGCCGCGTATCCATAGCAAACCATTGATAGATGAACTGCCACCCAGGGTTTTTCCTCTTGGATATCTTATTGATCGATTATTCATTGTTTCATCAGGCTCGGTTTTAAAGCACCAATCAACTTTTGGATTATGCATAGTTTTATAGTAACCAACTGGAATATGAATCCATGGATAGGTGTCTTTTCCACCTGCTTCAAGTAGTAAAACTTTATTTTTTGGATTTGCAGACAATCTGTTTGCTAAAACACATCCTGCCGAACCAGCCCCAATAATAATGTAATCAAAGTTATCCATAAAATTTTGATAGATATATACATTTTTATCAAAATAAAGTCGATTTGACTTGTATATATTTACAATTTCTGAGAGGATCCATCACTTAAATTTAACAATGAGGGACATTAAAATGAAAAAAATCATATCAATGTTGTTTGCAGCTACGATGGTGTTTGGATTTATATCAAATGCTAGTGCAAAAACATTAAAATGTCAGACAGTTCTTAACACTAAGGCAGATGAAGTTAAAATGTTAAAGGACTTTACTGATACAGTAACAACACTAACAAGTGGATCTTTAAAATTTGAGATTTTACCAGCTGGTGCTGTTGTTGGTGTAAAAGAAACTTTAGACGCAGTAGACAAAGGTCTTATCGACTGTGGATTTGCATGGACACACTACTGGTCAGGAGATCATCCTGCAGCTATGTTGTTTGGATCTCCAGTAGCAGGTGGTGGAGTTGGTATTGACAATATTGCATTCTTATCATGGTTTCAGTATGGCGGAGGAAAAGAGCTTTATGACAGATTATGGAAAGAAATGGGAAGAGATATTAAAGGATTTATGATTCAACCAGTTGGGCCTGAGGCTTTAGGTTGGTTTCCAAAACCAATTAAAGATATGGCTGACTTTAGAAAGTATAAGTTCAGAACTCCTCCAGGAATTCCAGGACAAACATATAAAGACATTGGTATAGCATCTGTAGCAATGGGTGGTGGAGATATTCTACCAGCTTTAGAGGCAGGAACAATTGATGCTGCTGAGTGGTGTTGCCCAAAACCAGACTTAACTTTTGGTTTCCAAAAAGTTTTAAAACACTATTACTTACAAGGTTTACACCAAGTTGTTGTAAATGCTGACTTTTATATAACTGGAAAAACTTATAATGCTATGTCTGATCATGAGAAGAAGTCACTAGAGGTTGCTGCTAATGCTTCATTAGCCAAATCTTTAAGTTACAGAATCTATGAAAACGGTAAAGCTTTAAGAGAGTTGACCACAAAGCATGGAGTAATTTTAGAAGATACACCTTCTGATTATTTCACTGAATACATGGCAGCTGCATTAGCTTCTTTAAATAAAAATGCTGCAAAAAATGCATTTTTTAAAGAAGTATATGACTCAATGAAAGAGTTTGCAGATATAGCAGTTCCTTATTGGAGCGGTGCTCAAATGTCTAATGCGAAGCTCGGAATGGCTCACGCAGCAACATTAAAGTAATTAAGTAATTAATCTTGATTTAATTAGAGCGGAATTTAAATTCCGCTCTAATTTTTTAACAACATTTTATGTCAGAAGATCCAAGTAAACTCGATATTTCAGATGAAATGATAGCCGAAAGGCGAGGTGGATCAGCAAAAATGCCTGAAGACATGCCATCGTGGATGGCAAAATCAATAATCAATATTGATAAATTTAGTAAATGGATTGGAAACATTGTTTGCTGGATATTGATGCCATTAATTTTTGCGATGACATACGAAGTTCTTGCAAGAAAATTATTTTTAGCCCCAACTATATGGGCATATGACATTAGCAGATTTTTATATGGTGCATTATTTATGTTAGGAGCAGGATATGCCCTTTCTAGAGGAGTTCATATAAGAGCTGACTTTTTATATAGAAATTTTAAAACAAAGACACAGGGTTTAATAGATTTTTGGTTGTATCTATTATTTTACTTTCCAGGGTTATTTGTATTTCTCTACATGACAATAGGATTTGTAGAAGAGTCTATCAGAAGGGGAGAGCGTGGCATGGATACGACTTGGATGCCATATATGTGGCCAATTAAAACATGCCTCTTAATTGGAATTATATTTTTATTGATCCAAGGATTATCAGAATTATTTAAAAGCTATTGGGCAGCAAAAAAAGGTGTTTGGCCTGGAGAAGATAAATGATTGCTGAATTTATAGATCCAGCAATATTAGGTTTTATCCTTGTGGGTGTAATGCTTTTTGCAATTTTTGTTGGTTTTCCTATTTCATTTACTTTAATTTTTTTAGGTTTCGTTTTTGGTTACTTAGGATTTGGTAAATTAGTTTTTTATCTAATGACATTGCAATTTTCTATGGTCATGACCGAACAAACACTTGCCGCCGTTCCGTTATTTGTCTTTATGGGAATAATGATGGAGCAAGCTGGATTAATGGAAAGATTATTCTCAGCATTTCAAATGATGTTAGCAAGGGTTAAAGGATCTTTGTATTATGCAGTTTTATTTGTTTCAGTCATATTTGCAGCAGCAACAGGTATAGTGGGAGCATCAGTCACAATTCTTGGAATTATGGCCGCAAAATCAATGAATAGATCTAATTATGATGTGAGACTTGCAGCAGGAACAATAACTGCAGGTGGAACATTAGGTATATTAATTCCACCAAGTATAATGCTAGTGGTTATGGGTCCAATTATGGAGATACCGGTAATTGATCTTTTTGCTGCAGCAATCCTTCCTGGAATCTTACTTGCAAGTTTATATGCAGGATACACGACAATAAGATGTTTGATAAATCCAAAACTTGGACCAATTTTACCTGAGGATATGAGAGCTGCTAGCATGAAAGAAGTTTGGATTGAGTTTTTACTCGGATTAGTTCCACCTGCTGCGCTAGTTTTTGCAGCTTTAGGAAGTATTTTATTTGGATTTGCGACGCCAACTGAAGCAGCCGGCTGTGGTGCGATGGGTGCATTACTTTTATCTTTAGCTTATAAAAAATTGACACTTCCAAAACTACAAGAAGCATTAGTAAAAACTTTAGAGATCACTGCTTTAATTATGGTGCTTGTTGCTGCATCAAATTTTTTTGGAGCTGTATTTGCTAGATTAGGAACACCTACATTACTTACTGAATTCTTGCTAGGTTTAGAAATGAATAAATATTTGATTCTAGGAATGATCATGGTGATGATTTTTTTACTAGGTTGGCCGTTAGAATGGGTACCAATTGTAATGATTATTATTCCAATTATTTTACCTTTAGTTGAAGCATTAGGTTTTAATTTAACTTGGTTTGCAATCTTAGTAGCTGTAAATTTACAAACAGCTTGGCTATCTCCACCTGTTGCTCTTTCAGCATACTTTTTGAAAGGAGTTGTTCCTGAATGGGATTTAAAAGATATTTATTATGGAATGATGCAATTTATGGTTCTACAAATAATTGGGTTAATATTGATTATAGTGTTTCCCAAAATTGCTCTATGGCTACCAACACTGTTATATGGACAGTAATTTATATTGGTTTAATATATCGTTGTGATTCCAGTAAAAGACAAATATCAACTTAGAAATTGGGAACTTGTATCAATAAATCCGAACAATAGAGATTGGAGTAGGTTTGATTATTTTAATTTTTGGGCTGTCTCCATTCAAAGTATAATAGGTTTTTCGCTAATTGCATCTTTGTATTTATTATATGATTTAAACAGTTTAGTTGTTTTGAGTGGTACATTGTTTGCAGGTTTAATTGTATTTTTTCTAACGAGTCTAGTAGGAAATATCTCACAAAATAGTGGCTTACCATTTCCTGTAATTTTAAGACTCTCAATGGGATTTAATTGCGCAAGATATCTTGGATTGATTAGAGCATTTATTGGAATATTTATGTTTGGAGTCCAAACATTTTTTATTTCAAAATCTTTAGGATATATTTTTAGAATCATTTTATTCAAAATAGATAGCCAACTTATCAATCACGAATTTTTCTTAATCTTTTTCTTTGGTTTAAATCCAGTTGATTGGTTTTCTTTAATTACTTGTTTGATTATTCAATTTATTCTTTTTACTCGAGGTGCTGGTTTCAATAAAAACTTTATAAAGTTTTCTTCTATATTTATTTATTTTGGATTAATAACGTTTTTATTAATTATTATTTCTGAAAATTATGTGGCATTAATTAGCTCTTTATCTCTAAGCACAAGCACCGAAAATTTCATTTCCAGAAATAATATTTTTCCTTTTATTTCAGTTGTTGGAACAATGTTTGCATATTTTTCAATTTTAGTAGTAAATTTTGGTGATTTTGCTCGTTTTGCAAAAAATAGCAGTGAGATGAGGATAGGCAATTTTACATTGTTACTAAATTTGGTTTTATTTTCTGTAATAGCCTTATTAATTTGTTTGGGATCAGACATTATTCTATCACAAAAATCTATTACAGTTGACAGGTTATTAACAAATCCAAATGATATTATAGGAAAAATAAATGATAATTATCTTACAATAACCTCATTAATATTTATTCTTATTTCTTCAGCTTCCACAAACCTAATTGCTAACTATATTCCTTCACAAAATACTCTAATTAACTTTTTACCTAACTCTCTAAATTCTAAAAGTGTTGGATTTATAATTATAATTTTTGCATTAATTGTATCTACTTTTTGGCTTTCAATATTTAGTCAACAGTTATCCTTAAGTATATTTGATACATTGGCATCTTTTTTGGGACCTATTTTTGGTGTGATAATTGCAGATTACTATTTTATAAAAAAAAAGAAAATTAATCATAAAGAGTTATTTTATCCAGAAGAGACAACAGAATATATTTATAACGGAGGCTGGAATATCAAAGCACTTTATTCTGTGATTATCGGTTTTATATTTTCTGCATCTACTATTTGGAATGTAAATTTATTGCACCTACAAACTTTTGGATGGCTAATAGGTGCAATTGTATCTTACATTTTATATTTGCTTCTTAAGAAATAATGCACAATTTTGATCTTAAAAATAAAAGTGCTATTGTTACGGGTGGAGCACAAGGATTTGGCTTGGATATTGCAAAAAGATTTATTAAATCCGGTTCCAAAGTAAGTATATGGGATATAGATGAGACTGAATTAAAAAAGGCTTCAAATAATATCAATAGTAAAAATTTAAGGTTTGATGTTGTCGATGTCTCAAATTTTACCCAGGTAAAAAATGCAGTAGAGAAAATTGCAGAAAATAATAATGTTGACATTTTAGTTAATAGTGCTGGAATTACTGGTCCCACTGCAGAGTTATGGAATTACACAATTGAAGATTGGTTGAAAATAATTGAAATTAATTTACATGGAACTTTCTATTGTTGCAAAGCAGTTATTCCTCACATGATTAAAAATAACTATGGTAGAATAGTAAATATTGCGTCAGTTTCTGGAAAGGATGGTAATGCAAATGCAAGTGCTTATAGTTCATCAAAAGCTGGAGTAATAGGATTAACAAAATCTCTAGGAAAAGAGTTGGCGTTGAATAACATTGCTGTAAATGCTGTTACACCTGCAGGTGCAAATACGAGAATTTTAGACCAAATGTCTAATGAACATGTTCAAAGAATGCTTTCAAAAGTACCAAAAGGAAGATTTTTGGAAGTGCATGAATTAACCTCAATGGTTTGCTGGTTATCTTCAGAGGAGAATTCTTTTTCTACAGCTGCTGTATTTGATATTAGTGGTGGAAGGTCTACTTATTAGGCTTAGATATAGGTATTATAACATCATCCAATTTAGCCATTTTCAAATCTTTTGAAATGACAGGTGATAATATTATTATTGACCAATAAATTAATAGACTAAAAATTGTAAAAGTTTTCACAAACTAGATTTACTAATAAATTTTGAATAATGCATGTTCAAATATTGACAATTTTTTGACTTTTTAAAAAAATATTGAAATCAAAAATTTCTAGTTTATAGCAATGAGGTGTCTAAAATTTTTTTTAAATTTTTATTAATTTTATTTTTTTCAATAAATATTTCTAATGCTGAAAATGTATACGTGTTCGATTTTACAGATAAAGAATTTAAATCCTTAGATGTAAGAAAAGTTAGAGGAGCTGATAATAAGACTGAATATTCTCTTGGATCAAATGAAAATGGCAACTACCTTAAGGCGGTTGCTGATAATGCGGCTTCAGGACTTGGAAAAAAGTTAACCATCGATCTTAATTCCACACCTTTCATTAACTTTACATGGAAAATTGAGAAAGATTTAAAAGGAATAAATGAGAAAAGTAAAAAAGGACACGATTTTGCAGCAAGAGTATTTGTTATAAAAAAAACTGGTGCTACAGCTTTATCAAATAGAGCAATAAACTATGTTTTTTCAAGTAATGAAAATATAGGAGATAATTGGCCTAGTCCTTATACAAAAAAATCTATTGATAATGTTTTATCAACAACTAATGAAAATTTTAATGAATGGGTCACTGTAAAAGCCAATGTTAAAGAGGATTTTAAAAAATTTCATGATTTAGACGTGAATGAATTAGATGGAGTTGCAATTATGGCTGATACAGATAATTCAAAAAGTAAATCAATAAGCTATTACCAAAATATATATTTTTCTGCAGATTAAATTAAAAAATTCAATTTATCACTAGTAATAACTAATTAATAAAAAACAATGTATAGTTTTTTGGTGCTTGTAATATTTATTTTTCCCATTCAAATCTTGGAAATGAGTCGAATACTTTAAAAATACCCTCGGACCATTGATTACAAACTTTAGAATAAGTATCATCTGATATATTTAGACATTCAAGAGAAGCAAGTTTATTTTGATCCTTTTTAAGTATTGCAAAATCTATTGGTGGTCCAACTGTTAAATCACTTTTTAATGTCGAGTCCATTGAAATCAAAGCACATCTAGCAGCATCACCAATTGAAACGTTGGGTTTGATTACTCTATCAAGAATTGGTTTTCCGTATTTTACCTCTCCGATAACAAGATAAGGTTTGCTATCAGCTGGTCTAATATAATTGCCTTGAGGATAAACTAAATAGAGTTCATGTTTTTGACCTTGAATTTGACCACCTACAACAAATGTAGAACCTAACAACACATTGTCAGTATTTATCCCTTGTGGCGATGAATGTTCAATATTTAAGGATCCGATGTAAGATGCTATTTGGTCAAAATCTTTACAAGTGTTAAGATTTATTATTCCATTAGAATTGTTTAAATCTTTCTCTAAAGATTTGTAAACAGCTTGTGAAGTACCTAAATTTCCTGATGTTACAATTACTATTGTTCTATCCCCAACATCGTGAGTCATCATTTTTGAGTAAATATTTACATTATCCAAGCCAGCATTTGTTCTTGAATCTGATGCAAAGACTAATCCATCATCAGTTTTAATTCCTATACAATATGTCATAAGATTAATTAATAACGTTTATTTATCTGTCATATATTTGAAATCGAACATATCTGTTATAACTATTACGCATTTGAAAGTTTATCTTAATTATTAAAGAATTGTCAAATGGTAGGTAAACTTTGGAATAATTACAATGCTAGTAAAGCATACGATGGATACTTTACTAATGAAAATAAACTTAGAAAGCATGCAGTAATAATCTCAAGCATACTAGAAAAATATGGAAAAGAAAAACTTCAGGAAATAGAAAAAAATTGTCAGAGTACAATAAGTGCAAGAGGTATAAATTTTAGAGTCTATGCAGCAAACAACAGGGCCGAAGAAAAAAAATGGCCATTAGATATTATTCCAAGAATAATTCCAAAATCTCAATGGAATAAAGTAACAAGAGGACTTAAACAAAGAGTAAAAGCACTAAATTTATTTATAGATGATGCTTATAACCAAAAAAAGATTTTTAAAGATAATATTATACCAAAAGAGATTATTTTTAATTCACCTTATTATGTAAAAGAATGTGAAGGTTTCTCTCCAAAATATAAGTCTTGGGCAAACATATCTGGTGTTGATTTAATTAGAAATAAAAATGGTGACTATTTGGTCCTAGAAGATAATTTAAGAGTACCTTCAGGTGTCTCTTACATGCTTGAAAATAGGATGGTTATGAGAGATGTTTTTCCTGAATTATTCACTAGATATAAAGTTTCATCAATTCATCAATATACAAACAAACTCTTTAACTGCATGAATGAATGTATACCAAAAAAAAATAATAATCCTCACATGGTTGTTCTTACTCCTGGAATTTATAATTCCGCGTATTTTGAGCATTCTTTTTTAGCTCAACAAATGGGTATAGCTTTAGTGGAGGGAAAAGATCTGTTTGTTGAAAATGATCATGTTTATATGAAAACTGTGAAAGGACCTTTAAGAGTTGATTGTATATACAGAAGACTTGATGATAATTTTTTAGATCCAAAAGCATTCAATAAACACTCGCTCATAGGTGTTCCTGGATTATTTAAATGTTGGTTAAAAAAAAATGTTGGTATTATAAATGCAATAGGAACTGGTATTGCTGATGACAAAGTAGTTTATTCATATGTTAATAAAATGATTGTTTATTATTTAGGAGAACAACCTATTCTTAATCAAGTTGAAACTTATTTATGCCACGATGAAAAACAAAGAGAATATGTTTTAGAAAATTTATCTAAGCTAGTTGTCAAACCAGCTAATGCTTCTGGTGGATACGGAATAATGATAGGTCCCAAAGCATCTGATAAAGAAAGAGGAGAAGTAGCAGAAAAAATAAGACAAAATCCCAGGGAATATATTGCCCAACCTCTAGAAGTTTTATCAACTGCCCCAACTATTACTGACAAAAATATAGAACCTAGACATTTGGATTTAAGACCATTTATTTTAAGTGGTAAAACTAATTATGTTACAACTGGCGGATTGACTAGAGTTGCTCTTCGTAAAGGAAGTACAATTGTTAACAGTTCTCAAGGTGGAGGATCTAAAGATACATTAATAGTAGATTAATAAATTTCTTATGAGTGTTGATAAAATTAATTACAAAATTAGAATAGGTATATGTCCAAATATTTTAAATACAAGTTTAAGATTTACTATGAAGACACAGATGCAGGTGGCATAGTTTATCACGCAAACTATTTAAAATATTTTGAGAGAGCTCGATCTGAAGCTATATATTCGTTAGGACTAACAAATACTAATCTTCAAAAAGATCATGATACATTAATAATCGTAAAGTCTTGCAATATAGAATACAAAAAACCTGCAAAATTTGAAGATGAACTAGAAATAATATCTTCAATATTATCAAAAACCAAAACTTCTTTTACAATGTTACAAATAATAAAAAAGAATGAACAAATAATATCTGAAGCTACAGTTCAATTAGTAACTGTAAATAAAGAGGGTAAACCAATTAAAATACCTGAAATTTTAAATAACTTATTAAATTAATTTCAATACCCTGTTGAATAACTTTACCATTTTCTTTTCATTTATTCTTCCAGTATTTACATTTCTAGGACTTGGATGATAGCAGCCAATCATTAATATATTATTGGGTAATTTAAATACCTTATTATGTTCAAATTTTATATTTTTATTAAAGTTATAATTAGATTTGTAAAAGTATTTACAAGCATCAAATGCAATTTTTCCTAGAGCAACTATAACTTTAAGGTCTTTAAGAAAATTTATTTCTTGATTAAAGTATTTAAAACATTGATCTAATTCTTTTTTTAACGGTTTATCTTCAGGTGGAACACATTTTAAAGCAGTAGTAATAAAGGCGTTTTTTAATTTCAGTCCATCATCAAGATAATCTGAGTTTGGTTGATTAGCGATTTTTACTTTGTGTAAACACTTGTATAAAAAATCCGACGATTTATCTCCTGTAAAAACTCTTCCCGTTCTATTTCCACCATGAGCTGCTGGTGCTAATCCAACAAGCAAAATTTTTCCATTTGTGTCTCCATAGCCTGTGATTGGTTTTCCCCAATATTTTTCATTAATAAATTGTTTTCGTTTTTGAATAGAAATTTTCGTTCTAAAATTAACTAGTCTTTTGCATTTGATACATTTAATAATAGAATTATTAAGTTTATTAAAATTTTTTTTCATTAGATGAAAATATTTAAATTATTTTTATTAATCATTATATCTTTAGTATTTTCAAACCAAGTATTTTCTGAGGATAAAATTTTAGAAAGTTTAGAAGAGGGCGGTAAAATAATATTTATTAGACATGCTTATGCACCTGGCGGAGGTGATCCAGAAAACTTTAATATAAATGATTGTTCTACACAAAGAAATTTAAACGATGAGGGCATTACTCAATCAAAATTTATTGGAGAATTTTTTAAAACAAAAAAGATTAAAATTGATAAAGTTTTATCGAGCGAGTGGTGTAGGTGTAAAGATACTGCAAAATTTGCCTTTAATGATTTTGAAACATTTGATGCATTAAATTCTTTTTATTCTACAAAATTTGCTAAAAATGAGAAAAGACAAATTAAGGATCTTAAGAAATATATAAAAAACTGGAAAAGTAATAAAAATTTAATTCTAGTTACACATTATGTCGTTATTTCATCGATGTTAAATATAGCAGTAAGCTCGGGTGAAATAGTTGTTTCTGATAAAAATTACAAAATTATTGGATCAATTGAGACAATGTGAGTATAATTAAATTATGTCTTCAAAAAGAGCAATGAAACAAGCGCAAAAGCAAAACTACGCACGATTTAAAAATAATTTTTCTTCTAACTCTAATAATCCATTCAAAAGAAAAACTATTAAAAATACGAAATCGAATTCTTCAACTAAAAAATAATTTAAAATTAAATTAATTTTCTTTTTTTTCAGCGTAATATAAAGCTATTGCAAAAAGAGCTGTCCAAATCATTCCTAAAATAGCTTTAGGACTAGTTTCAGCACTCCATATATCTAATACAAACATGCCAATAATAATACCTATAACATAAATTATAATTGCTAAATTTGTTTTATTCATTTTATTAAATTCTTTTTAAATAATGACATTCCCTTATTTACCTTGTGATCATAAGACTCTTTAAAACTTTCTAATTGCCATCCATCCATTCGTTCTTGAATTTCTTTAAGATTTTTATTTTTCCACTCATCAGTTGTAGCTGGATCTTTCCATATTCTTTTTTCTTCATTACTTCTAGCACAGCCATAACAATAGCCAGTTACAGGATCAGTTCTGCAAATACTAATGCAAGGTGAAACAGTCATATTTTATAAATATTATATATACTTTTACACTATTATTCTGATTGGACAAATTAGTTCAATAATATATAAAACTGCATAATTTAACTGGGGCGATGGCGGAATTGGTAGACGCGCTGGTCTTAGGAACCAGTCGAGCAATCGGTGAAGGTTCGAGTCCTTTTCGCCCTACCATTTAAAATTATGAAAGTAACAGTAGAAAATAAAAAAGGCTTACAAAAAGATCTTAAAGTCTTCATCGATAAAAAAACTATCTCTGGATATATGGATGAAAAATACGATGAAATTAGAAAAGATGTAGTTCTTAAGGGTTTTAGACCTGGAAAAGTTCCAACAGAAATTCTTAAAAGACAGTTTGGGAAAGCTGTATATGGAGAAGTAATTGACAAAGTTTTAAAAGATACAACTACAAAAGCGCTTGAAGAGAATAAAATTAAACCAGCTGGACAGCCTAAAATTGATTTAAAATCTTTTGGAGAAGGAAAAGACCTAGAATATATAATTACTGTAACAGAATTACCAAATATAGATGTTTCATCAATCAACAATATCAAAGTAGATGATTATGAGGTGAAAATTGATAATACCGAAACAGATAAAAGAATTGATCAAATTGCAAAGAGCCAAAATAATTTTAAAGAAGTAGATGAAAAATACGCCGCAAAAACTAAAGACTTAGTAGCGTTTGATTATAAAGCAACAGTTGATGGTAATGACTTTGAAGGAAACGAAGGAAAGAATACACAATTAGTGCTTGGCAAAGATCTGTTTATCAAAGGCTTTGATAAACAATTAGAAGGTGTAAAAAAAAATGACATTAAAAAAGTTGAAGTAAATCTTCCAGAAAATTTTCCAAAAAAAGAATTAATAAATAAAAGAGCAGTATTTGACTGTAAAATTAATTCTGTAAAAACTCCTGAAGATGTAAAAATTAATGATGATTTTGCAAAAACATTAGGTGCTACGGATTTAAATAATTTAAAAGAATTAATATCAAAACAAATAAATGATGAGTTTAAAAATTCACTTGATTTAATATCTAAAAAACAAATTTTAGAACAAATAGAAAAACAAAAATTAGATGATCTTCCTCAGAATTTAATTGAACAAGAAGTTCAGATTTTATCTCAGGGAATGAAAGAAGATGAGTTAAAGAAAAATAAAAAATCACTTGAAGAACAAGCTCAAAAAAGAATAAAAACAGGCTTAATTCTAAATGCTTTTGGGGAAAAAAATAATATCAAAGTTTCTCAAGATGAAGTGAATACTGAAATTCAAAAACAATTAAGAATGATGCCAGGTCAAGAAAAAATGGTTAAAGAGTATTATGAAAAAAATCCATCTGCAATTGATGGAATTAGAGGGTCCATTTATGAGGAAAAAATTATCAATGAAATAAAAAAATCAGCCAAAGTAAATAAAAAACAAATTTCAAAAGATGAGGCTGAAAAAATATTAAAAGCTGAAAACGAAAAGAACTTAAAAGAGCAAGAAAAATTAGCTAAACAAAGCAGCGTTGAAAAGAAAACAAAAGTCGAAGCAAAGAAAGAAACAGTATCAAAAAAAGCCAAAACTCCCACAAAGAAAAAAACTGGATCAAAAAAAGTTAGCAAAAAGTAATCACAAGTTGTATAAGTTAATTCGAATCAACTTATGACTTCAAAATTATTTGAACAACTAAACACTCTAGTTCCGATGGTGGTAGAGCAATCCAGCAGAGGAGAAAGAGCGTATGATATTTACTCAAGACTTTTAAAAGAAAGAATTGTTTTTGTAGTAGGGCCAATTAACGATACCGTTGCTTCATTAGTAACAGCGCAATTATTATTTTTAGAAAGTGAAGATCCAAAAAAAGAAATATCTTTATATATAAACAGCCCAGGCGGATTGGTAACTGCTGGATTAGGTATATATGATACCATGCAATATATTAAACCAGAAGTTAATACTTTATGTATCGGACAGGCTGCTAGCATGGGGTCTTTTTTATTAGCAGCAGGCGCAAAAGGAAAAAGATTTTCCCTTCCTAATTCAAGAATTATGGTTCATCAACCATCAGCAGGCTTTCAAGGACAAGCGACCGACATAGAAATTCATGCCAATGAAGTTCTGTCCCTAAAAAAAAGATTAAATGAAATATATTCAAAACATACTGGTAAATCAGTAGATGAAATTAAATCTGCATTAGAGAGAGATAATTTCATGACCCCAGATAATGCAAAAGATTTTGGATTAATAGACAAAGTAGTAGAGAAAAGAGAATAAACAACTATATCTAGTTAATCCACAACCTCCACTTGATTAAGAATAGTAAATTGTAATAAAGTATTAAAATTGATTCGGTTTAAAAAATTATGAGTAATAATAAAAATATTCTTTACTGTTCTTTTTGTGGGAAAAGTCAACATGAGGTTAGAAAATTAATTGCAGGTCCAACAGTTTTCATCTGTGATGAATGTGTTGAACTTTGCATGGATATTATCAAAGAAGAGAGCAAAGATACATTTGTTAAACATCAAGACGGATTACCATCTCCAAAAGAAATTTGTACAGTATTAGATGATTATGTAATTGGCCAAGATCATGCAAAGAAGGTTTTGTCCGTTGCTGTCCATAATCATTATAAAAGATTAAATTACGAAAATAAAACTAGTAAAACAGTTGAGCTATCTAAATCAAATATTATGTTAGTTGGACCAACTGGGTGTGGAAAAACTCTGCTTGCTCAAACGTTAGCAAGAATATTAGATGTGCCATTTACAATGGCAGATGCAACAACTTTAACAGAAGCAGGATATGTTGGTGAAGATGTCGAAAATATTATTCTTAAACTATTACAAGCTGCTGATTACAATGTTGAAAAGGCACAAAGAGGTATTGTTTATATAGATGAGGTTGATAAAATTAGTCGTAAATCTGAGAATCCATCCATTACGAGAGATGTTTCAGGAGAAGGTGTTCAGCAAGCTTTATTAAAAATAATGGAAGGTACAGTGGCTAGCGTCCCACCTCAAGGTGGAAGAAAGCACCCTCAACAAGAATTTTTACAAGTAGATACAACTAATATATTGTTTATTTGTGGAGGCGCATTTGCTGGCCTAGACAAAATAATTTCTCATAGAGATAAAGGTTCATCAATTGGTTTTGGCGCAGAGGTTAAAAGTATTGAGGATAAAAAAATTGGAGAATGGATGAAAAATCTTGAGCCTGAGGATTTATTAAAATACGGTTTAATACCAGAATTTATAGGACGACTTCCTATCACAGCAACATTAGAAGATTTAGATGAAAAATCATTAGTGAAAATATTACTCGAACCAAAAAATTCTTTAATAAAACAATATCAAGAATTATTTAAGCTTGAAGGAGTAAAACTTACTTTTAAAGATCAAGCTGTTAAGGATATTGCGAATAAAGCAATTAGTAAAAAAACTGGCGCTAGAGGACTAAGATCAATACTTGAAAACATTTTATTGAAAACAATGTTTGATTTACCTAGTCAAGAAAATATAGAGGAGGTAATAATTGATTCTGGTGCGGCGAAAGGTGTTTCTCAACCAGTTATAGTACATTCTAAGAACAAATCTAAGTCTGACAAGACTTCAGCGGCTTAAATATTCGTTAATAAAGAGCTATTTTCTATTGCAATATATTATTTAATATCCATATTCGCATAATGGAAGTAAAAGTTACAGAACCGTTATTACCATTAAGAGACATAGTTGTTTTTCCAAGTATGGTCATCCCTTTATTTGTTGGTAGAGATAAATCTATAACAGCACTAAATGAAGTGATGAAAGGTGACAAAAAAATTGTTCTAGTAACTCAAAAAAATTCAGAAGTAGATGATCCAAATAAAAATGATGTATTTTTATATGGATGTGAAAGTAACATTTTACAATTACTCAAATTACCTGACGGGACAGTAAAAGTTTTAGTTGAGGGAATTAAAAGAGTAAAAATAGTCGATTTTAAAGATGATGAAAAATTTATTTCTTGTACATTTGAATATCAAAAAGATATTTTGTCTAAAGACGAAGATCTGCTTCCACTAGCACTAACAGCTGTAAGAAGATTAGAAAAGTTAACTTCAATAAACAAAAAAGTTTCAACAGAAACAATTAACAATATTAAACAACTAAAAGATGCATCAAAAATTGCAGATAATATTGCATCTCATTTAAATGCGACCATTTCTGAAAAACAACAGATTTTTGAAACTTTAGATGTCAAAAAAAGACTAAATGGTGTTATCAAAATAATGGAAAACGAGACAAGTATTATTGGAGTTGAGAAGAGAATTAGAGGTCGTGTTAAAACACAAATGGAGAAAACTCAAAGAGAATATTACTTAAATGAACAGTTAAAAGCTATCCAAAAAGAACTTGGCGAAATCGAAGATGGCAAAGATGAAACAACAAACCTAAAGAAATCAATTCAAAAAGCTAAAATGCCTAAAGAAGTTGAGAAAAAATGTATGGCTGAGCTTAAAAAATTAAAGAATATGAGCCCGATGTCAGCAGAAGCTACAGTTGTACGAAATTATTTAGATTGGATGATTGATATTCCATGGTTTAAAAAAGATAAAGTTGATATTGATTTAAATAAAGCTTTAAAAATTTTAGATGAAGACCACTTTGGATTGGAAAAAGTTAAAGAGAGAATTATTGAATTTTTAGCTGTTCAAAAAAGAATGGATAAAATTAAAGGCCCAATTCTTTGTTTAGTAGGTCCGCCAGGTGTTGGAAAAACTTCATTAGGAAAATCTATTGCAAAAGCAACCAACAGACAGTTTATAAGAATGTCATTAGGGGGTGTTAGAGATGAAGCGGAAGTAAGAGGTCATAGAAGAACATATATTGGTTCACTTCCTGGAAAAATAATTCAAATGATGAAAAAGGCTGGAACTAAAAATCCTTTATTTTTATTAGATGAAATTGACAAAATAGGAAATGATTATAGAGGAGATCCATCTTCAGCATTATTGGAAGCTCTAGACCCAGAGCAAAATACAACCTTTAACGATCATTACTTAGAAGTTGATTATGATTTATCAGATGTCATGTTTGTTACGACCGCGAACACTCTTAATATTTTACCTCCTCTCTTAGATAGAATGGAAGTAATAAGAATTCCGGGATATACAGAAGATGAAAAAATCAACATTGCAAATAAGTACCTACTTCCAAAACAAATAAAAGACAATGGAGTTAAAGAAGGTGAGATGAAGCTTGAAGATGGAACTATCAAAGAAATCATTAGAAGTTATACAAGAGAGTCTGGTGTTAGAAATCTCGAAAGAGAAATTTCTAAAGTCACAAGAAAAGTGGTTAAAAAAGTTGTTAATAATGAAGAAAAAAAAGTCGATGTAAATGCAAAGAATGTTTCCGACTTTTTAGGAATTAAAAAATTTAAGTTTGGTGAATTAGAGACTGAAAATAAGACAGGAATTGTTATTGGATTAGCATGGACAGAATTTGGTGGAGAAATCCTAAAAATAGAAACTGTTAATATGCCAGGAAAAGGAAGAATGCAAATTACTGGAAAACTTGGCGATGTTATGCAGGAGTCAGTCAAAGCAGCAAAATCTTTTGTAAGATCAAAGAGTTTAGAGTATGGAATAATTCCTCCTTTGTTTGAGAAAAAAGATTTTCATATTCACGTACCTGAAGGCGCTACTCCTAAAGATGGACCCTCTGCTGGTATTGCGATGGTAACATCAATAGTATCTTCAATTACAAACATTCCTGTAAATAGAGAAATAGCTATGACTGGTGAAGTTACAGTAACAGGTCAAGTTTTAGCAATAGGTGGTTTAAAGGAAAAACTATTAGCTGCTCATCGAGCTGGTGTTAAAAAAGTTTTAATTCCAAAGGAAAATGAAAAAGACTTAGCAGATGTTCCACAAAAAGTTAAAGACGATATAAATATTATCCCTGTAGAATCTGCAAATGAGGTATTAAAGTTAGCTTTAACAAAAGAACTAAAACCTGTTGAGTGGACTGAAGTTGAAAAAATATCAGAGACTAAAAAAGACGACAAATCTCAAGCTAGTATTCAGTAATAAACAATTTACATTATTATTTGGTTGATGTATTAGTACCAAGATTTTGGGCGGTTAGCTCAGTTGGTAGAGCATCTCGTTTACACCGAGGGGGTCAAAGGTTCGAGTCCTTTACTGCCCACCAAAATTATGGGGGTGTAGCTCAGTTGGTTAGAGCACGTGCCTGTCACGCACGGGGCCGAGGGTTCGAGTCCCTTCACTCCCGCCACCAATAAAATCAATACTATTTTTCCTCAAAAATGTGACCTATCTGCTCTTTTAGTTGATATAAAAGGTGCTATATAGATTCACGATGCTTGCGGAATTTTTAAAAGATTACCTGTCAATAATACTATTCCTTGTAATTGCACTAGGGTTAAGTATGGCTTTTGTTGCAATAAATTACTTGGCATCCCCTAAAAAACCTGATCCAGAGAAATTATCTGCATATGAATGTGGTTTTGAGCCTTTCAATGATTCTCGTATGGAATTTGATGTTAGATTTTATTTAGTAGCAATACTTTTTATTATATTTGATTTGGAGATAGCATTTCTGTTCCCTTGGGCCATATCATTAGGAAAAATAGGTTTGTTTGGTTTCATTTCTATGATGATATTTTTATTTATTTTGACTGTAGGATTTATCTATGAATGGAAAAAAGGAGCACTAGATTGGGAGTAAAATGAATTTAGAGCAAAGAAAAGATCAAATACCTGATGAGTTTAAACAATTAGCTAAAGATTTTAGTGATAATGGTTTTATAACTACTTCACTAGACAATCTAGTTAATTGGGCTCGAACAGGTTCGCTACATTGGATGACTTTTGGTCTAGCTTGTTGTGCTGTAGAGATGATGCAAACTTCAATGCCAAGATATGATTTAGAAAGATTTGGAGCAGCTCCAAGAGCTTCACCAAGACAATCAGATGTAATGATAGTTGCAGGAACTTTAACAAATAAAATGGCACCAGCCTTAAGAAAAGTTTATGACCAGATGCCAGAACCAAGGTACGTAATTTCAATGGGCAGTTGTGCTAATGGAGGAGGTTACTATCATTACTCTTACTCTGTAGTAAGAGGTTGTGATAAAATTGTACCTGTAGATGTTTATGTACCAGGTTGTCCACCATCAGCAGAAGCGCTTTTGTATGGAATAATGCAATTGCAAAAAAAAATTAGGAACAAAGGTTCACTGGAAAGATAAAATTCAATGGAAAATTTGGAAAGTCTTGAAAAGACTATTAACTCAGAATTAACAACAAAAATTTTATCTTCAAAAATAAAACATGATCAAATTAACATATGCATCGAAGAAAATAATTTAATTGAAGTAATGATTTTTTTAAAAACTAATTCATCTACCAAATTTAAACAATTAATAGATATAACTGCTGTTGATTATCCTGAGAAAGATAAAAGATTTAAAATGGTTTATTTGTTATTAAGTCATGAAAAAAATTCAAGGATAAAAATTGAATTTGATATAAAAGAAGGCGAAATTTTATCTTCTTTAACCTCGATATTTCCCTCAGCTAATTGGATGGAGAGAGAAGTTTTTGATATGTATGGTGTAGAATTTAAAGACCATCCTGATTTAAGAAGAATTCTTACAGACTATGGATTTAAAGGACATCCTTTAAGAAAAGATTTCCCTCTAACAGGTCATAATGAGGTTCGATACAGCGAAGAAGATAAAAAGGTAATTTATGAGCCAGTCAAATTAGAGCAAAATTATAGAAATTTTGATTATGAGAGCCCTTGGGAAGGAACAAAATATATAAAAGAACAAACAAAAGAATAATGGCAAAAGAAATAAAAAAACTTAATCTAAATTTTGGCCCTCAGCATCCAGCTGCACATGGTGTGTTAAGATTAATCCTTCAGCTAGATGGGGAGGTAGTTGAAAAGGCAGATCCACACATTGGATTATTACACAGAGGCACAGAAAAATTAATTGAAAATAAAACCTATACACAAGCAGTACCTTATTTTGATAGACTTGATTATGTAGCACCTATGAATCAAGAGCATGCATTTGCTTTAGCGATTGAAAAAATCTTAAAAATAAATGTTCCAGCAAGAGCCCAATATATAAGAGTGATTTTTTGTGAAATAGGAAGAATTTTAAGCCATATATTAAATGTAACAACTCAAGCAATGGATGTAGGAGCTCTTACACCAACACTTTGGGGTTTTGAAGAAAGAGAAACACTAATGGGATTTTATGAAAAGGTTTCAGGATCAAGATTGCACGCTAATTATTTTAGAGCTGGTGGAGTGCATCAAGATCTACCAAAGGGTTTAGATTCTGAAATTGCTGAGTTTTGTGAAAAATTTCCAAAAATAATCGATGATCTTGAAACATTGTTAACTGATAACAGAATATTTAAACAAAGAAATGTTGATATAGGTATTGTTTCTAAACAAGACGCACTTGATTATTCCTTTTCAGGTGTAATGCTAAGAGGATCTGGGGTTCCATGGGATTTAAGAAAGTCCCAGCCGTATGATTGTTATGAACAATTAGATTTTAAAATTCCTGTGGGAAAAAATGGTGATTGCTATGATAGATATTTATGCAGAATTGAGGAGATGAGAGAAAGTGTAAACATTATCAATCAATGTCTCATAAATTTACCAAAAGGACCAATTAAAACAAACGATGGAAAGATAAGTCCACCACCAAAAAAAGAGATAAAGCAGTCCATGGAGGCTTTAATTCATCACTTTAAACTTTTTACTGAAGGTTACAGAGTGGATGAAGATGAAATTTATACAGCTGTTGAGGCGCCAAAAGGAGAGTTTGGAGTTTATTTAATTTCTGATGGATCTAGCAAACCCTACAAATGCAAAATAAGAGCTCCAGGATTTTCTCATCTTCAAGCTATGGACTATTTAATTAAAGGTCACATGTTAGCAGATGTGCCTGCTGTATTAGGTTCTATGGATATAGTATTTGGAGAGGTTGATAGATGAGTCTAAAAAAAATTTCAAAAAATCAACCAGATAATTTTGAATTTGATAGCGAAAATTTAGAAGAAGCTGAAAAAATAATTACAAATTATCCAAAGGGTAAACAAAAAAGTGCTGTAATGGCTTTACTTTATATTGCCCAGAAACAAAATAACAACTGGATACCTTTATCAGCAATGAAATATATAGCGAAGATGTTGGATATGCCTTACATAAAAGTTTATGAAGTTGCAACCTTCTATAGCATGTATAATTTAACTCCTGTAGGAGATTATTTTTTCCAAGTTTGTACAACAACCCCATGTATGATTAGAGGAGCATATAAATTAGTAGATGTTTGTAAAAAAAGAATTTCTGAAAACGAGTCTGAAATTTCTAAAAATGGTAAATCATCATGGATGGAAGTAGAATGTTTAGGAGCTTGCGTTAATTCTCCAATGGTTCAAATTAATGACGATTATTTTGAGGATTTAGATGAGGAAAAATTTAGTAAAATTATTGATGAAATTGATAAAAATCAGAAACCAAAACCAGGTTCATACAGAGGAAGATTAAGCTCAGAGCCTGAAAATATTAGAAAGACTTTATTGAGTAATAAAAATGCTTAAAGACGAAGACAGAATATTTCAAAATTTATACAACGACTTTGGAGCAGAATTGGACTCTGCTAAAAAACGTGGAGACTGGTTAGAAACTAAGGAAATTTTTAATAAAGGTCGAAGTTGGATAATTGAAGAAATTAAAACCTCCCAATTGCGTGGTCGTGGTGGAGCAGGTTTTCCAACAGGTTTGAAGTGGTCTTTTGCCCCAAAAGAAGTAGGTTCGAAACCTCATTATTTGGTTATTAATGCTGACGAGTCAGAACCAGGAACGTGTAAAGATAGAGATATTTTAAGATTTGAACCCCATAAATTAATAGAGGGATGTTTAATAGCCTCATATGCAGTAAATGCACATACTTGCTACATTTATATAAGAGGCGAATATTTTAAAGAAGGTCAAAAACTTCAAAAAGCTATTGATGAGGCTTATAGTAATGGATTAATTGGAAAAAATGCATCATCAACTGGATGGGATTTTGATATATTCATTCACTATGGAGCTGGCGCATACATATGCGGAGAGGAAACTGCACTTTTAGAAAGTTTAGAGGGAAACAAAGGCCAACCAAGACTAAAACCACCTTTTCCAGCATTGATTGGTTTGTATGGCTGTCCAACAATTATTAATAATGTTGAAACAATTGCAGTTGTTCCAACAATACTAAGAAGAGGAGGTAAATGGTTCTCCTCTTTAGGAAGAGAGAAAAACACAGGAACAAAAATTTTTTGTATTTCAGGAAATGTTAATAATCCATGCAATGTTGAAGAAGAAATGGGTGTACCTTTAAAAGATTTAATTGAAAAACATGCAGGAGGAGTTGTTGGCGGCTGGGATAATTTAAAAGCTGTTATACCTGGTGGATCCTCAATGCCTTTATTACCAAAAGAAGTTTGTGACACTATAAAAATGGATTTTGACGCCTGTGTCGAAAATAAAACTGGGCTTGGAACCGCTGGTATAGTTGTAATTAATAAAGATCAAGACATAATAAAATGTATGGCAAGGATTGCTAGATTTTATAAACACGAAAGCTGTGGACAATGCACTCCATGCAGAGAAGGATCTGGCTGGATGTGGAGAATGTTAGAGAGAATGGCAAAGGGTGAGGCAACTCGAGACGAGGTTGATATGTTGATGGATGTCACAAAACAAATAGAAGGACATACAATTTGTGCATTTGGTGAAGGTTCATCATGGCCAGTACAAGGTTTAATAAGAAATTTTAAAGATGAAATTTTAGAGAGAAATAAATATGATCCATTAATTCAAAGAAAAAAAGAAGTTCCATATTTAGTAGATCAACATCTTTTGGAAAAAGAAAATGCTTAAATTAAAAGTTAATGACATTGATGTTGAAGTTGAAGAAGGTTTGACAGTTCTTCAAGCTTGTGAACAGGCAGGAGTAGAAATTCCTAGATTCTGTTATCACGAAAAATTGTCTATTGCTGGAAATTGTAGAATGTGCCTAGTAGAAATGGAAAAATCTCCAAAACCTGTAGCTTCATGTGCAATGCCTGCAGCTGATGGAATGGTAATAAGAACAAATACTGAAAAAGTTGAGAAATCAAGAAAAGGTGTCATGGAATTTTTATTAGCAAATCACCCTTTAGATTGTCCTGTTTGTGATCAAGGTGGAGAATGTGACTTGCAAGACCAGTCTATGTTTTATGGAATTGATAAAAGTAGATTTAAAGAAAACAAAAGGTACGTACCTGAAAAATATATGGGTCCCTTGATAAAAACCCAGATGACAAGATGTATACATTGTACTAGATGTGTAAGATTTGCAACTGAAGTTGCAGGTGTTCCTGAACTTGGCGCAATAGGAAGAGGTGAAGATATGCAAATCACCACTTACTTAGAAAAAGCTATGGAATCAGAGTTATCAGCTAATGTAATTGATTTATGTCCTGTTGGAGCACTTACATCGAAACCTTATGTTTTTGAGGCAAGGCCATGGGAATTAAAAAAAACTGAAACCATAGATGTTATGGATGCTGTTGGCTCAAATATAAGAGTTGATACTTATGGCTGGGAAGTAAAAAGGGTATTGCCTAGAATAAATGAAGAAATAAATGAGGAATGGATTTCCGATAAAACTAGATATTCATGCGATGGTTTAAAAAATCAACGTTTAGATACACCTTATATAAAAAAAAATAAAAAATTTGAAAAAATTTCTTGGAAAGATGCTTATACAAAAATTTTTGAAAAAATTTCTGAAACCCAATCTGATAAAATCGCAGCTTTGACAGGCGATATGACAAATATGGAAACAATGTTTGCATTAAAAGATTTCTTTGAAAAAACAATAAGGTCAGAAAATCTAGATTCAAGATCTGATAATTTTTATGTAAATACATCAGAAAGAGAAAACTTTATATTTAATTCTAAAATTGAAGGAATTGAAGAGTCTGATTTAATTATTTTAGTGGGTGCAAATCCAAGATTTGAAGCAACAATACTTAATTCTAGGATCAGAAAGAATTATATTAAAAATAAAACACAAATTTATTCTTTAGGAGATGTTGGTGATTTAACCTATCCTTATAAAATTTTAGAAAACTCAACAAAAACAATTAAAGATATAGTAAATCATACTCACAAAATTTCTGAAGAGATTTACAATTCAAAAAAGCCCATTTTTATAATTGGTCAATCAGCATTAAAACTGAATTCATCTATTTATATATTTGAAGAGTTAAAAAGATATCTTCAAAGCAAAAATAAAATTAATGAAGAATGGAATTCATTAAATATACTATCAAATAATGCCTCTACAGTTGGGTCATATTATTTAAATATACTAAGCTCTAACGATGGATCAAATCAAACACTCAAAAAAATTCATAACAATGAAATAGAAGTGCTTTTTTTATTTGGTCAAGACAATTTAACATTTCAAAAGAAAAATGAATTTATTATTTATATAGGAAGCCATGGAGATAAAGGTGCTACTTTAGCGGATATAATATTACCAGCTGCAGCTTTTACAGAACAAGATGGATACTTTGCTAATTTAGAGGGAAAAATACAGAAATCATATAAGTCTTCTTATCCACCAGGAGATGCAAAAGAAGATTGGATAATAGTTAATGAATTAGCATCATCTATCAAAAGAAAAAAACTTTATGAGAAAAAAGAGGATCTAGATAATGCAATGTTGAACTTTTTAAAAATAAACCATTCAAATAAAAAATTTCAAACTCCAAATTATGAATTTTTGGATGAAAAAATTCTTTTAGATAACATTGATTATTACCACTCAAATGTTATCGCTCGGGCATCAAAAACAATGGGTGAGTGTAAAAGTTTAAGGACAAATTTTAAAAAAACAGGGACTGAGGGATAATGCCAGAGTACGCTTCAATTCTTTTTTCAGAAGTTCTTAAAATTTTAATGTTACTTGTGCCTGTTTTAGTTTCTGTTGCAATGATAGTTTGGTTAGATAGACGAGTTTGGGCGTTTGTACAAAAAAGAAGAGGTCCAAATGTTGTTGGACCATTTGGTTTACTACAATCTTTAGCTGATGCTTTAAAATATATTTTTAAAGAAATTATAATTCCTGCAAGCTCAAACAAGGTTATTTTTATTTTAGCCCCAATTATAACAATGACACTTGCCTTAATATCATGGGCTGTAATACCTTTTAGTGAAGATTTTGTTCTTGCGGATATTAATGTAGGAATACTCTATTTATTTGCCGTATCATCCTTAGGAGTTTACGGAATTATAATGGGAGGATGGGCATCTAATTCAAAGTATCCATTTCTTGGAGCAATAAGATCTGCTGCTCAAATGGTTTCTTATGAAGTTTCAATCGGAATAATAATTATCAATGTGCTATTGTGTGTAGGATCTTTAAATCTATCTGACATTGTAAAAGCACAGGAAAATGTTTGGTATATTATTCCACTATTTCCAATGTTTGTAATATTTTTTATCTCAGCATTAGCTGAAACAAATAGACCTCCTTTTGATTTACCTGAAGCTGAAGCAGAACTTGTTGCAGGGTATCAAACTGAATATTCTGGAATGATGTATGCAATGTTTTGGTTAGGTGAATACGCTAATATTCTATTAATGTGTGCATTAGGGTCTATCTTATTCTTAGGTGGATGGTTGTCACCTATAAATATATTTCCATTTAATGTTATCCCTTCACCAATATGGTTAATACTTAAAATTTTGTTATTATTTATCTTGTTCGCTTTAGTAAAAGCAATTGTTCCAAGATATAGATATGATCAATTAATGAGACTTGGTTGGAAAGTTTTCTTGCCTTTATCTTTAACTTGGGTGGTACTAACAGCAGGATATTTAATGTATTTTGATCTATTACCAGGAAATTAAAATGAAAATAAAAAGATTTTTTAAAACAATATTAATGATTGATTTTGTAACTGGATTATTAATAGCAATAAAAGAATCTTTTAGACAAAAAAAAACAATAAATTATCCATTTGAAAAAGGTTCTGTTAGCCCACGAGCCAGAGGTGAGCATGCTTTAAGAAGATATCCCAACGGAGAAGAAAGATGTATAGCGTGTAAATTATGTGAAGCAGTTTGCCCAGCACAAGCAATTACAATAGAATCGCAGGAAAGATCAGATGGTAGTCGTAAAACGACCAGATATGATATTGATATGCTTAAATGTATATATTGTGGATTGTGTGAACAATCCTGCCCTGTAGACGCTATAGTTCAAGGACCAAATTTTGAATTTGCCACAGAAACAAGAGAAGAACTTTATTATAACAAAGAAAAGTTATTAGAAAATGGAGACAGATGGGAAAGTATTTTGGCAGCAAATATTAATGCTGACAGTTCTCATCGATAACTAAATGATAGCACACGCAGTTGTTTTTTATATTTTTTCTTTTATTGCAATTGTCTCTGCAATAATGGTAACAACCTCAAGAAATACTGTTCACTCAGTTTTTTTTTTAATTTTAGATTTCATAAGCATATCATGTCTTTTTATTATGATAGGAGCAGAATTTTTGGGAATGATAATGTTAATTGTTTATGTGGGAGCTGTTGCGGTGTTATTTCTTTTTGTAGTAATGATGTTGAATGTTGCTCAGCAGAAAAATGAATGGTTTGTTGCAAGTGATAGCAGCTCTCATATACCTATAGGTCTCTTAGTAAGTTTAGTTATTTTTTCAGAGTTATTGATTGTTGTTGGCGGGTGGAAGTACAAAGCTGAACTTCAAGATTCTATTAATATAAATCTTAATTTAAATTTAACAAATACCCAGTCATTAGGTAATGTTATTTACACTGATTACGTGCACTTATTTCAATTGTCAGGAATGGTTCTTTTAGTTGCTATGATTGGAGCAATTGTACTCACTTTTAGAAAAAGATCTGGCTTAAAAACACAAAGCTATTTAAGACAAATTTCCAGAGAAAGAAACGAAGGTGTTGAATTGATAGATGTAGAAACAAAAAAGGGAGTTAAAATAGATGCTTAGTATTGGTCTCGGTCATTATTTAACTCTTGCTGCCATTATATTTACTATTGGGGTGGTTGGTATTTTTTTAAATAGAAAAAACGTTATTGTTATTCTTATGAGCATTGAGTTAATATTGTTATCTGTAAATATAAACTTGGTATCCTTTTCTATTTTTATTAATGATCTCAGTGGTCAAGTTTTTACACTATTTATATTAACAGTAGCTGCAGCTGAGGCTGCCATCGGATTAGCAATTATAGTTATTTATTATAGGAATTCTGGAACAATTAGAGTTGAAGAGATTGACAGTTTAAAAGGATGAAATGGGATATTATATTTTATTTTTACCACTCGCTGCATCAATAATATCTGGATTTTTTGGAAAATTAATTGGAGATAAAGCATCTCAATTAGTTACAAGTTTGTTTGTTTCTATATCAGCTTTTTTATCAATCATCATTTTGTATAATGTTATAGCCACAGGATACTCAGAAAACTTAATTATTGCTACATGGATAAATTCAGGAAGTCTGAATGTAAATTGGTCAGTAAATATTGATTCACTTTCTGCAGTTATGCTTGTCGTTGTTACATTGGTCTCGGCTATAGTACATATATATTCGATTGGTTACATGTCTCATGATCCACATAAGTCACGTTTCATGTCTTATTTATCTTTATTTACATTTGCAATGTTAACTCTTGTTACATCTGATAATTTTATACAATTGTTTTTTGGCTGGGAAGGCGTTGGATTATGTTCATACTTTTTAATAGGCTTCTGGTTTAAAAAAGAAAGTGCAAATAAAGCTGCGATTAAGGCATTTATCGTAAACCGAGTTGGGGATTTTGGATTTGCTTTAGGTATTTTTTTAATTTTTTATTTATTTGGTACAGTTAACTACGATGAAGTTTTTCAACTAATCCCAAATATATTAGATAAGAAATTAAATTTTCTTGGTTTCAATATCAATTCTGTAGACTTAATTTGTTTACTTTTATTCGTTGGTGCAATGGGTAAATCCGCACAATTTTTACTTCACACATGGCTACCAGATGCAATGGAGGGTCCTACACCCGTATCAGCACTTATTCATGCTGCAACGATGGTAACAGCTGGAGTATTTTTGGTTGTAAGATGTTCACCAATTTATGAATACTCTGAATTAGCTTTATCTGTTGTAACAATTATTGGAATGGTAACAGCAATTTTTGCTGCGAGTATTGCTTTAGTTCAGACAGATATTAAAAAAATTATTGCATATTCTACTTGCAGTCAATTAGGTTATATGTTTTTTGCAGCAGGTGTTGGTGCATACAATGTTGCAATGTTTCATTTATTTACACATGCTTTTTTTAAAGCACTTTTATTTTTAGGCTCTGGTTCTGTAATTCATTCGTTTAAAGATGAGCAAAATATTAATTTAATGGGAGGTGTCTGGAAAAAACTACCTTACACATATAGTTTAATGATAATTGGAACCTTAGCACTCACTGGATTTCCTTTGTTATCAGGATTTTACTCAAAAGATGCAATTATTGAGTTTGCATATTTAAGTGGAAACAATGTTGGAATGTATGCAGCCTACATTGGAATTTTCACAGCTTTTTTAACATCAATATATTCATGGAGACTTATTTTTAAAACTTTTCATGGCACTTATAATAATTCAGAAATAAATATTGATAGTATGCATGAGTCACCACCAACAATGCTTATACCACTAATTGTTCTTGCAATTGGTGCAATTTTTGCTGGTATGCTATTTAAAGATCTATTTATTGGGAAAGAATTATCTTATGCATTTTGGAATAGTTCAATCAAATTTCTTGAACCATTAAGCACAGATCATCCACCTAATTGGTTTTTATTTTTAACCCCATCTCTAGTTGTCATATCAATACCATTATCATTTTATCTATTTGTAAGAAATTTGTCAGTCGTAGATGAAATTGTAAGAATAAATAAACCATTTTATATTTTCTTGCAAAAGAAATGGTATTTCGATGAACTTTATGACTTTATTTTTGTAAATCCGTCAAAAAGAATTGGAAAATTTTTATGGAAACAAATTGATGGGTTAGTTATTGATAGATTCGGACCTGATGGAATATCTAAAGTAATAAAAAATTTTTCAGCTAGAGCTGTTAAATTTCAAAGTGGATATATCTACCAATATGCGTTTATAATGCTTCTTGGTTTCTCAGTTTTACTAACTTTATTAATTTTAGTATAATGGACTTTCCAATCATTTCATCTTTAATAATTTTACCAACAATTGGCGCTTTATTTATTTTATTTACGAAATCATCAAATAGCAAATATCAAAGCAGTAAATATGTTGCATTATTCATATCATTAGCTAACTTTATTCTCTCAATATATCTTTGGTTAATTTTTGATAAATCTTCTATTAATTTTCAATTTGTAGAAAATAGAGAATGGTTATCTGGTTTTATTAACTATAAAGTAGGAGTTGATGGAATTTCAATTTTATTTATTTTACTTACAACTTTTATAACACCAATTTGTATAATTTCCGTAATTTCGACAATTAAACACCGTTTAAAAGATTTTTTAATAGCAATACTTATAATGGAAACTCTAATGATTGGAGTTTTCTGCTCTCTTGATTTGATAATTTTCTATTTATTTTTTGAAGGTGGCTTAATACCCATGTTCCTAATTATCGGTATCTGGGGTGGTGAAAGAAGAGTTTATTCAGCCTTCAAATTCTTTTTATATACCTTGCTAGGTTCAGTTTTAATGTTAATTGCAATAATATCTATTTATTGGATATCTGGAACAACTGATGTTGAAAAGTTGTATGAAATTGGAATTGGAGAACAATATCAAAAACTTTTATGGCTGGCTTTCTTTAGTTCATTTGCAGTAAAAACACCCATGTGGCCGGTGCACACTTGGTTGCCAGATGCTCACGTTGAGGCACCAACTGCTGGATCTGTTTTGCTTGCAGCAATATTACTAAAAATGGCTGGATATGGATTTATAAGATTTTCTGTAGGATTGTTTCCAATAGCTTCTGAATATTTTGTGCCACTTGTATTCGCATTAAGTTTGATTGCAATTATTTATACATCTTTAGTTGCTCTAATGCAGGAAGATATGAAAAAGTTGATTGCTTATTCTTCAGTTGCGCATATGGGTTTTGTAACACTTGGAATTTTTACCATGACTCAACAAGGCATTGAGGGCAGTATATTTCAAATGATCAGTCATGGATTGGTATCGGCAGCTCTATTCTTAAGTGTTGGTGTTGTTTACGATAGAAATCATACAAGATTGATAAAAAAATATGGCGGGTTAGTAACTGTGATGCCAAAATATGGTATTGTATTTATGATCTTTGCCCTAGGTTCTCTAGGACTTCCAGGTACAAGTGGATTTATAGGTGAATTTCTGATCCTTATTGGAACATTCAAAAAAAGTTTTCTAGTTGCAACTATTGCAAGTTTAGGTGTTATTTTAGGAGCAGCTTACATACTTTGGATGTACAAAAGAGTTGTTTTTGGTGAAATAATTCATGAAGAAATTAAAAGTATGAAAGATCTAAAAAAGTTTGAGTTATTAATTCTTCTTTTATTAGCAATACCAATTATATTTTTTGGATTTTATCCAGAGCCATTAATAAATTCAATTGAAACATCTGTAACCAGTTTGATAGATAACTATAATACAAATTTAACACAAAGTATTGCAAAGAAATAATGGAAAATTTAGAAATAATCTTACCTGAAATATTTTTATCACTAACAATAATGTTCTTGCTTCTATTTGGGGTTTTTAAAAATAATAGCTCAAAATTAATATATAATTTAACAACTCTCAGTTTGATTATACTGTTTGCCTTATTATTAAATCTGTACCAGGTTTCAGATTTATCAATTTTTAACAATAGTTACAAAGTTGATAGTTTGGCAACATTCATGAAATTATTGACCATTGGGTCTGGGATTTTTGTTATGCTTACTTCTTCAAAATATATTGAAATAAATAATATTAACAAAATGGAATATCCAATTTTAACATTAAGTTCTATTTTAGGAATGATGGTAATGATCAGCTCAAACGATTTAATTGTATTTTATATGGGTCTTGAATTACAATCTTTAGCACTATATGTACTTGCATCTTTTAATAGAGAAAATCTTCTATCTACAGAGTCTGGTCTAAAATATTTTGTACTTAGCGCTCTGTCATCAGGTTTGTTACTCTATGGATGTTCATTAATATATGGTTTCTCAGGATCTACAAATTTTAATATTATTTTAGAAAACTCAACCTCAGGTCAATATGGAATTACTTTTGGTATTGTTTTTATATTAGTTGGATTAGCATTTAAAATCTCTGCAGTTCCATTTCATATGTGGGCACCAGATGTTTATCAAGGATCCCCAACTTCAGTAACAACATTTTTTGCAGTACTGCCAAAAATTGCAGCTTTATCGGTTTTTATAAGATTTTTATATGTCCCATTTGCTGAAATGAACGATCAATGGCAGATGATTATTATATTTTTATCTATTGCATCTATGATTTTTGGAGCAGTGGCTGCAATAGGACAAAAAAATCTAAAAAGATTAATAGCTTACAGCTCAATAGGGCATATGGGATATGCCTTAACTGGTTTGGCTGCTGGAACAAATCAGGGTATACAAGGATCTATAAGCTATATTGCAATTTACCTAGTTATGAATTTAGCTTTCTTCAGCTGCATGTTCATGCTACGAAGAAACAATGAGTATTATGAAAGCATTGAGGATTTATCTGGTCTTTCTAAAAATCACCCATTATTATCATTTTCATTACTAATAATATTATTTTCACTTGCAGGCATACCACCACTTGCAGGTTTTTTTGCAAAATTTTATGTATTTATGGCTGTAATTGAGCAAAAAATGTATTTTTTAGCAATTGTAGGATTACTGTCTACTGTCATAGCTGCTTTTTATTACTTAAGAATTATAAAAATTATATATTTTGATAAAGAAAAAGAAAAATTTGAGACAGACCATCATTTTGGATTAAAGCTTACATTGGCTGTATCAACAATATTTATTTTAGCATATTTTATTTATCCTAGCGGTTTAACTGAGATAGTTTCAAAAATAAATATTATTTAATGAAATTGAAAATATTTCCGTTTAAAAAAGTAAAAAGTACAAATTCTACAGCGATAAGATTAATTAATCAGAATATAAAATTTGGTCTAGTAACCTCAGAAAGACAATATAAAGGAAGAGGCCAAGGAACAAATAGGTGGATATCAAATTATGGAAATATTTTTTTATCTATTTTTTTTCCTATAAAAAGAAACCTATCTATAAAAAATATAACTAAAATAAATTTAAATGTAGTTAAAAAAGTTATTAAAAAACATATCAATAAAAAGATAAATATTAAACTTCCAAATGATATATTGATAAATCAATCAAAAATTTGTGGAATACTGCAGGAAATAATTTTTAAAAACAATATAAAGTACATAATTATTGGAATTGGGATTAATTTAAATAAT
>CACMJW010000003.1 GCA_902614125.1 uncultured Pelagibacteraceae bacterium
AAAAAATTCTTGATCAGGGAAAACAATCTTTAATTTTATTACCAGAAATTGGTCTTACAGGGGAATTTGAAAAGAAATTTAAGAATTTTTTTGGTTTTGAGGCAGCTATTTGGCACTCAAAAATAACTCTAAAAATGAAAAAAATTATTTGGAGTGGATTAGCATCGGGTGAAGTTAAAGTGGTTATTGGTGCAAGATCATCTTTATTTTTACCTTTTAAAAACTTGGGATTGATTACCGTGGATGAAGAGCATGATCAATCTTATAAACAAGATGAGGGTGTTATTTATAATGCAAGAGATATGGCCATAGCTCGTGCTAGTAATGAAAATATACCGATTAATCTTGTGACAGCTGTTCCATCTATTGAAACTTATGCAAACGTAAAAAATGAAAAATATTATCATTCAAGGTTGATAAAAAGATATAAGGATGCAAAATTACCCAATCATCATATTATAGATCTCAACAAATACAAACTTGCAAAACAGTCATTTATTTCATCGAAAACTTTAGAAAAAGTAAATGAACATCTTCTAAAAGGTGATCAAATACTTTTCTTTATTAATAGAAGAGGTTTTGCTCCTTACGTTTTATGTAAAAAATGTTTGAATGTATTTTCATGCCCAAATTGTTCAATCAATCTTGTTTATCATAAAAATAATAAAAAACTTCTCTGTCATTATTGTGGTTACACTTCTAACTTGAATAGAAAATGTAAAAAACAAGATAATTGTGAATTTATTTTTAGTGGGCCAGGTGTTGAAAAAATTGCTGAGGAGGTAGAAATATTATTTCCAAACAAAAAAATAAATATTTTTTCAAGTGATACAATGAATAAAGCTTCAGGAAAAAAAATTTTAGATAAAATTATTTCTGGAGAAATTAATATACTTATCGGAACCCAATTAATTTCAAAAGGTTTTCATTTTCCTAATTTAAATTGTATTGTAGTATTAGATATTGATTTAACTTCACAAGGACACGATCTAAGAAGTGCAGAAAAGAATTTACAACTATATCATCAACTTTCTGGTCGAGCAGGTCGAGCAGGCAAGCCTGCAAATATTTATTTTCAAACCTTAAATTTAAAAACTGAAGTAATTGATCAAATAACTCATCAAGATCCATTTAAGTTTTTAGATCATGAATTAGAACTTCGTAAACAAAACAACCTTCCACCTTTTGAAAGATTTGTCTCATTAATTTTAACCTCACAAGATGAAAAATTATTATATGATGAAGCTTTAAAATTTAAGAATAAACTTGTCAGTAAAATTAGTGAAAAAATTCTTGGTCCTGTTAATGCACCTGTGTTTAGAATTAAGAGAAAGTTTAGAAGCAGGCTTTTAATAAGAGCGAAGAAAAACAGCAACATTCAAAAAAAACTCAAAATGATCTTAAAAGAAATTAAATTTTCCAAAGGAATGAAACTAACAGTTGATGTTGACCCGGTAAGCTTCAATTAGTCCACTAAATACATACATTTTTTAAAATCTGAGTCTTGAAGACTGATAATTGGTGTGTTAATTAAGCAAAATTTTTATAAAACATCTTCATATTTGAGAACTAAATTGACTAAAATTAATACTTCAGTGACATCAAATAACAGCTACTCTCAAGCTTTGTTTGAGTTAGCATCTGAAAACAATGTTCTTTTAGAGGTAGAAGAGCAAACTTCAGCTTTATTGAAATTAATAAAAACAAGTTTAGATTTTAGAAATTTGATTAAAAATCCAACAACAAAGAGTGATGATCTAATTAAGATAATGGATGAGATTGCAAATCAAAATAAATTTAATGGATTGTTAAAAAGATTTATCAGTTTTTTAATTAAAAAGAGAAGATTCTTTTACATTGAAAAAATATTTTACGATTATTTAGACGTATGTTCAAGATCTAGAGGAGAAATTAAAGCAGAACTTTTAGCCGCTAAAGAGTTAAATAAAAATGATATAGATAAAGTTAAAAATGAGTTAGCTGAAAATTTTGGCTCAAATATAAGATTAAACTATAAACATGATCCAAGTTTAATTGGTGGGTTGGTTATTAAAGTAGGTAGTACTATGGTTGATACCTCCATTAAAAATAAATTACATCAAATACAAAAGCAAATGATAGAGGCATAAATGGAAATAAATCCTTCAGAAGTAACTAAGATTTTAAAAGAACAAATTAAACAATTTGGAGATAAGGCTGAAGTTTCGGAAGTTGGTCAAGTATTATCTGTAGGCGATGGTATTGCTAGAATTTACGGTCTAGATAATGTTCAAGCTGGAGAAATGGTTGAGTTTTCAGATGGATCAAAAGGTATGGCACTAAACCTTGAAAGCGAAAATGTTGGTGTTGTAATTTTTGGTGATGATAGAGCTGTTAAAGAAGGCGATACAGTTAAAAGAACAGGAGCTATTGTTGATACTCCAGTTGGAAAAGAACTTCTAGGAAGAGTCGTTGATGGTTTAGGAAACCCGATAGATGGTAAAGGTGCTCTAGATAAAGGTATTAAGAAAAGCAGGGTTGAGGTAAAGGCACCTGGAATTATTCCAAGAAAATCTGTTAGTGAACCTATGCAAACAGGTTTAAAATCAATTGACAGTTTGGTTCCAATTGGAAGAGGTCAAAGAGAATTAATAATTGGGGACAGACAAACTGGAAAAACCGCGGTTGCAATTGATGCAATCATCAACCAAAAAAAAATCAATGAATCTGGTGATGAAAAACAAAAACTTTATTGTATTTACGTTGCTATTGGTCAAAAAAGATCAACTGTAAGACAAATTGAAAAGACTTTAGAGGAAGCCGGAGCAATGGAGTATACAACTATTGTTGCTGCAACTGCTTCTGATGCTGCCCCTCTTCAATTTTTAGCACCATATACAGGATGTGCAATGGGAGAATACTTTAGAGATAATGGAATGCATGCATTAATAATTTATGATGATTTATCAAAACAAGCAGTTGCATATAGACAAATGTCTCTGTTGTTAAGAAGACCTCCAGGAAGAGAAGCTTACCCAGGTGATGTATTTTATTTACATAGTAGATTATTAGAGAGAGCCGCAAAACTAGGAGATGATCATGGTGGTGGATCATTGACAGCACTGCCAATAATTGAAACTCAGGGTGGAGACGTATCTGCTTTTATTCCAACAAATGTAATATCAATTACAGATGGGCAAATTTTTCTTGAAACAGAGCTATTCAATCAAGGAATTAGACCCGCAATAAACGTTGGTCTGTCAGTTTCAAGAGTAGGGTCTTCTGCTCAAACTAAAGCAATGAAAAAGGTTTCTGGATCAATGAAACTAGAGCTGGCTCAATACAGAGAGATGGCAGCTTTTGCACAGTTTGGTTCTGATTTAGATGCCGCTACTCAAAAACTTTTGAATAGAGGTTCAAAACTAACCGAACTTTTAAAACAGAAGCAGTATTCACCTATGACAGTTGCCGAGCAGGTTATATCAGTATTTTGTGGTGTAAAAGGACATTTAGATGAAATTGAACAAAAAGATATTGCAACATTTGAGACTAAAATTATTGAAAAATGTAGATCTGAAAAACCTGAAATAATAGATTCTATTAATTCTTCAGGAAAACTTGATGAAGATAATGAAAAAGTATTAACAGAATTAATTTCGGATTTAAAAAAAAATTTTAACTCATAAAAAAAAATGGCAAGTTTAGACGATTTAAAAAAAAGAATATCTAGCGTCAAGTCTACACAAAAGATAACTAAAGCAATGAAAATGGTTGCCGCAGCTAAGTTGAGAAGAGCACAAGAAAGCGCTGAAAGAGGAAGACCCTACTCTGAGAAGATGAATAATATCATATTAAATCTGTCTAGTGGTGTTTCAGACAAGGAAAATGCACCAAAGTTATTATCTGGCACAGGTGACGATAAGGTTCATCTTTGTGTTGTATTGACAGCAGATAGAGGTCTTTGTGGTGGTTTTAATTCAAATATTATTAAAAAAGCAAAATCTTATTTTCAAAAAATTTCTGATACAGGAAAAATATTAAAAAATTATTACTGTTGGTTCTAAAGGATATGATCAACTAAAAAGACTATACCAGGATAAAATAATTGAAAATATTTCATTTAAAGAATCAAAAAACGCAAATTATTTTGATGCTGATAAAGTCGGAAAAATAATTATAGAAAAATTTGAGAATAATGAGTTTGATGTATGTACAATATTTTATAATCAATTTAAAAATGTAATTACTCAAATCCCTCAAGAGCAGCAAATAATTCCTTTAAAAACTGAAGAAAAAGATAACAAATCATCGGAGGAGAACTATGAGTTTGAACCAGATGAAGATGAAATTTTAGGAAATTTACTTCCAAAAAATATTTCAACTCAAATTTTTAAAGCGATGTTAGAAAATTCAGCTAGCGAACAGGGTTCGAGAATGAGTGCAATGGATAATGCAACCCGAAACGCAGGTGAAATGGTTGACAAACTTACTATTGAATATAATAGAAGTCGTCAAGCAGCAATTACTAAAGAACTAATTGAAATCATATCAGGAGCAGAAAGTTTATAATTATGAGAAAAGGAAAAATTACACAAATTATTGGTGCGGTAGTCGACGTAAAATTTGAGGGAGAATTACCAGAAATATTAACAGCATTAGAATGTAATAATGGGGGAAACAGACTTGTATTAGAAGTTGCTCAGCACTTAGGCGAGTCCAGTGTAAGAACGATCGCAATGGATGCAACAGAGGGTTTAAAAAGAGGTGATGAAGTAACAGATACAGCTGCTCCAATTAAGGTTCCAGTTGGACCAGAGACTTTAGGTAGAATCATAAATGTAATTGGTGAGCCTATTGATGAAAGGGGCGAAATTAAACCAACAGATAATTGGCCTATTCATAGATCTGCGCCTGAATTTAACGATCAATCAACCGAAACAGAAGTTTTAGTAACGGGAATTAAGGTTATTGATCTTTTAGCACCATATGCAAAAGGTGGAAAAATTGGTTTATTCGGTGGAGCTGGTGTTGGAAAAACAGTTCTTATTATGGAATTGATAAATAACGTTGCAAAAGCTCACGGAGGATTTTCTGTTTTTGCAGGTGTTGGTGAAAGAACTAGAGAGGGAAATGACCTTTATCATGAAATGATAGAGTCAGGAGTTATTAAAACAAACGAAGCAGGTTCAAAAGCAGCATTAGTTTACGGTCAAATGAATGAACCTCCTGGAGCAAGGGCAAGAGTGGCTCTGACAGGTTTGACTGTTGCTGAATATTTTAGAGATCAAGAGGGACAAGACGTTCTTTTTTTCGTTGATAATATTTTTAGATTTACTCAAGCAGGTTCAGAGGTATCAGCTTTGCTCGGTAGAATTCCCTCAGCTGTTGGATATCAACCAACTCTAGCTACTGACATGGGTAACTTACAAGAAAGAATTACAACGACTAACAAAGGTTCAATTACCTCTGTACAAGCAATTTATGTTCCTGCAGATGATTTAACAGATCCAGCTCCTGCAACATCATTTGCTCACCTAGATGCAACGACTGTATTATCTAGACAAATTGCTGAAATAGGTATTTATCCAGCTGTGGATCCACTAGACTCAACGTCTAGAATTCTAGACCCTAGAATTGTTGGTGATGAACATTATAGAGTAGCGAGAGAAGTTCAAAAAGTATTACAAACTTATAAATCACTGCAAGATATTATTGCAATTTTAGGAATGGACGAACTATCCGAAGATGACAAGTTAATTGTTGCTAGAGCAAGAAAAATTCAAAGATTTTTATCACAACCATTTTTTGTTGCAGAGGTATTTACAGGTTCTCCAGGTAAATTAGTAGATTTAGAATCAACAATTAAAGGTTTTGACGCTATCTGTAAAGGAGAGTACGATCACTTGCCTGAAGCAGCATTTTATATGGTTGGAACAATAGAGGAAGCTATAGAAAAAGCTGAAAAAATGGCTAAGGATGCAGCAGCTTAATGAGTGAAGGTTTTAATATAGATATTGTTAATCCTGAAAAATCTTTTCTTTCAAAAGAAAATGTTTCAGAAGTCGTTGTTCCTGCTTATGAGGGTGAAATGGGAATTTTAAAGGACCATATACCAATTATCTCATTTTTAAAACCTGGTATCATAAAAGTTATTTCTGGCTCTGAGGAACATAATTTTTATGTTGAAGACGGTATTGTTGAATTTAAAGATAATACTTTATCTATTTTAACAAGCTCAATTTTTGACATTAAAAATGTGAATAAAAAACATGTTTTAGATGAAATCCAAGTAGCCGAAAAAGAGTTAAATAAAGATGACCTAAATGATCAAAAAAGATTTTTGTTAAATCATAAAGTCGAAATTTTAAAATCTATAAGTATTAATTAATAACCTTTTCAACTTCTTTCTGAATTTCTTGATAAACATGAAGTTTAAAATCTACAACTGTATCAGTAATCTTACTTAATTCTTCCCATTTCCAATCTAAAAACTCAGGATATTTTGTTTTAATATTTATTTCTTCATCATTTCCAATAAATTTTACAATAAACCATTTTTGTCTTTGACCTTTATATTTGCCCTTCCAAATTATTCCGAGCAAATTCTCAGGTAAATAATATGTTGTAAAACCATCTATTTCTTTAATTAATTTCACAGATTTAATACTTGTCTCTTCCTCTAGTTCTCTTAAAGCTGCTTTTAGATTGTCTTCACCTTTGTCGATACCTCCCTGAGGCATTTGCCAAAAATTTTTTGGATTATCAATTCTTTTTGCTAGAAAAACTTTATTTTCTCTGTTTAATACCACTATCCCCACTCCACTTCTTAGTGGCAACTTTTTAAATTTTTCTTGCATTTTAACCGTTAAGTAATTTTAATGCGTAACTAAGTTGATTGTCAGTGTCAGTATTTATTCTAAAATCATCTGACCCTTCAGCAATTTCTATATCAGGTGTGACACCTACTTGAGAAATTGATTTTCCAGATGGTAAATAATATTTTGAAACAGTAAGTCTTATTGCTCCATTATTTTTCAAGGGAATAATAGATTGAACTGATCCCTTACCATATGTGCTTTCGCCTACTAATACTGCTCTTTTGTGATCTTGAAGAGCGCCTGCAACTATTTCAGATGCGGATGCAGAGCCATAGTTGATAAGTACAATCAAAGTTTCTCCATTTAAAACGTCCCCTCCCTTTGCGAACCATTTTCTATTTTCGAATTTTCTTTTACTTTTTGTTGAAACTATTTCTCCGTTTTCAAGAAAGAAATCAGAAATTTTAATAGCTTGAGAAAGTAATCCACCTGGATTATTTCTTAGATCTAAAATATAATTTTTAATTTTTTCATTTTTTTTAAATTCTTTTATTTTATCCTCTATCTGATCACTGCTATTTTCATTGAAAGATGTAAGCCTAATATATCCCGTCCTATCGTCAATGATTTCAGATTTAACAGAAGCTACTTTAATAATGTCTCTTGTAATAACAAATGTTAATGCCTTTTTTTCACCAACTCTTCTTACTGTTATTTCTATATCAGTTCCAACAGGACCCCTCATTAAATCTACAGCCTCCATTAAAGACTTGCCTTGAACTTGTATATCATTGATTTTTACAATGTAATCGCCTGCCTTAATTCCAACTTTAGAAGCCGGGGAATTATCTATGGGTGAAATCACTTTTACTACTCCTGCCTCCATGCCTACTTCGATCCCCAAACCTCCAAATTCTCCACTTGTTTCAGTTTGCATATTTTCAAATGAGTCTGGAGACATATATGCTGAATAAGGATCTAAAGATTGTAATACTCCATTTATAGCTGCATCCATTGCGTCACTTTGATTAACGTCTTCAACATATTCTTTATTAATTTTATCTAGTACTTCACTGAATAGATCTATTTTTTTATAAATATCATCTTCATTTGCAGATTTTGAAATCGTTGAAAAATTACAAATTAAAATAATAATTAAAAAATATTTAATTTTAAATCTCATATAATTAATTTCTCTTTAGGTATTAATTCAGACCACATTTTTTCTAATTCGTAAAATTTCCTTTTCTCAGGATTAAAAATGTGAACAATTAAATCAATTCCATCAACTAACTTCCAATCGTTACTCTCTTTACCTTCAATTTTACAATTTTGTATTCCACTTTTCTTTAATTTTTCAAAAACTTGCTCTGATAAAGCTTGAATATGTCTCGATGAAGTTCCACTAGCTATAATCATATAATCAGCCATTGATGATTTACCCTCAAGATCAATGGAAATTATATCTGTTGCTTTATTAAAATCTAATGTATCGATTATTTCTTTTTTTAAACTGGAGATTTTATCCATTAATTAAATTTAGAGTATCAAATTTTTCTTAATTGAGAAGATGAAATTTTGACTTTATTAAATTTAATAAATTCAACACTTTTCCCATTATATTTTTTATAAACAGGGGATTTAATGGCTTTGGTTTTATAACCGTCTCTGTCAAAAACTATTATTTTACATATCTTTAATATTTCTTTGTAATTTTTCCACTTATGAAAACTAATCAAATTATCTGCACCAATAATAAAATATAATTCATTGGATTTTTTTTTTAAAAATTTTATTAAATGAATGGTTTTATTAGATTTAATTTTTTTTTCATAAAACTTAACCTCTATAAATTCATTCTTCAAATTTATTTTTCTAGCGAACGCTATTCTTTTATTTATATTATTTAAACTTTTATCTTTGAAAGGACTCTTGCTTGTTATTGCCCATATAATTTTATCAAGTTTTAAATTTTTTTTTGCAACTTTGCTAATTTTAATATGACCTATGTGCGCGGGATCAAATGTTCCACCAAGAATGCCAATTCTTTTTTTACTTTCTAATTTGGCCTGAACCATATATTTCGTATTTATAACTTACAAGTTGGTTTAGACCAACAGGCCCTCTTGGAGGCAATTTGTTTGTTGAAATTCCAACTTCTCCACCAAATCCAAATTCACCTCCGTCTGCAAATTGTGTAGAAGAATTTTGAATTACTATAGAGCTATTTACACTTTTTATAAAATATTTTGCTGTCTTGTTATTATTCGTAATAATAGCATCAGTATGCATTGTTCCATATTTATTTATATGCTCAATGGCTTCCAAAATATTTTGAACAACTTTGACTGATATTTTTGATGATAAATGTTCTGTAGACCATGTTTTATTATTTGCTATTAACGTTTTTCCAGAAAAATTTTTTTTAATAGTTTTATCACCATAAATCTTACAACCGCTTTTTGTTAACTCTTCTAAAATCTCGTTGATACTTTTTAATTTATTTTTGTGTATCAAAAGGGTTTCTGTGGCGCCGCAAATACTCGTATTTCTCATTTTTGCATTTTTAACAATTTTTTTTGCCATATTTAAATTTGCGTCTTTATCTATGTAAGTATGACAAATACCTTCCAAGTGACCTATTACTGCAACATTAGATAATTCTTGAACTTTATTGACTAAATTTTTACCTCCTCTTGGTATAACTACATCGATATATTGACTCATTTTTGAGAGCATAAAATCCACAAATTTCCTATCTTTCTTTTCAATAAATTGAACAAAATTTTTATCTATTTTGTGTTTAGCCAGAGAAGTTCGGAAATAGTTAGCTAAAATTTTATTGGTAAAATAAGCTTCTGATCCCCCTCTTAAAATGACACAATTTCCAGATTTGAAACATAAAGTTGATACGTCTGCAGTAACATTTGGCCTGCTCTCATAAATCACCCCAATAACTCCAATTGGTATGCTTACTTTTTTAATTTTTAACCCATTAGGTCTTGTCCACTTGCTCAATTCATAATTGACTGGATCTTTTAGTTTTATAACAGTTTTAATTGCTTCTATTATTGAATTAAGTTTCTCATTGTTAAGCTCTAGTCTATTAACTAAATTTTTTTTAAGACCTTTTTTCTTTGCGAATCTTATATCTTTTAAATTTTCTAGTAGAATTTTATTTTTATTTTTAAAAATTAATTTTACAAAACTTTTAAGGACATTATTTTTAATTTTAGTATCTATAATTTTATGTGCTTTTTTTGAATTTTGTCCTAATTTTATTAAATATTTACTCATTATATTCTTACCATATCATCTTTATGAATAACTTCCGATTTTGAAACATATCCCAATAAACTTGAAATTGTTTTTGAATGTTGCCCCTTAATTTTACTTATTTCAGCCGATGTGAAGCTACTCAGGCCGCGAGCAAATTCATTCATGTTTTTATCTAAAATTTTAATATGATCTCCTTTATTAAAATTTCCTCTAACAGTTTTAATACCAGCAGCCAACAAACTCTTACCTTTTCTTAGGGCGTTTAAAGCACCATCGTCAATTATTACGTCTCCCTTTGGAGAAATAGAACTTATAATCCATTTTTTTCTAGCATCTAATTTCGATATATTTGGCAAAAACCAAGTACACTTATTATCTGATAATATTTTTTGAATAGGTCTATGAACCAAACCATTTGCAATTGCCATATGACATCCTGAAAGTTGGCAAACCTTTGCTGCATCAATCTTAGTTTTCATGCCACCAGTTCCGTGCTCACTTATACTTTTCGTTGCGATTTTTTCAATCCTATCATCAATAGTACTTATTTCCTTTATTAATATTGCTTCTTTATTTATTTTTGGATTTTTTGTATATAATCCTTCAACATCAGATAATAAAATTAAACAATCGGCTCCTGAAATTTGTGCAACTCTTGAAGCTAATCTATCGTTGTCACCATATTTAATCTCAGTTGTTGCGATACTATCATTCTCATTAACTATTGGTACAAAATCTAAACTAAATAGATTCTCAAATGTTCTCTTAGCATTAATTGCTCTTCTTCTTTTCTCAGTATCCTCAAGAGTTAACAATATTTGTGAAAGATTAATTTTTTTTGGACTGAAAAATTCTTTAAACAAATTCATTAATTCAATTTGCCCAATTGATGCTACAGCCTGACTTTTATCTAATTTTAGATTTTTTTTGCTTAATTTAAGTTTTTTACAGCCAAGTGCTATTGCGCCTGAGCTAACAATAATTATGTTTTTTTTTAAATTTTTTAAATTTTTGATATCTTTTGCAAATTCATTTAACCATTTTCTCCTTATTTTTTTATTTTTATCAATAAGAAGAGAAGAGCCAATTTTTATAACAACAGTCTTTGAATCTTTAAGATACATAATTTATTAATTTAGCTTTGACTTTCATTAAGGTGTCTTTTCTAAGGGTAGATAATAGTAATACATTTTTTTTTGTTTTTGTTTTAAAGTTTTCTACTTTTTCATTTACCTCAATTTCATCCAACAAATCTATCTTGTTTAAAACTATTAATTCATCTTTTTTCAAGATATCACTACTATATTCACCCAATTCATTTCTTACTTGATTATATGATTCCTCAAGATTGTTTTCTGTTATATCTATTAAATGTAAAAGAGATTTACATCTTTCTATATGTTTTAAAAACTTAATACCTAATCCAGTTCCTGTATGTGCTCCTTCAATTAGACCAGGTATGTCTGCTAGTGTTATCTCTTTATCATCATAAATTGTGACACCTAAATTTGGATTTAAAGTGGTAAATTTGTAATTTGCTATTTTTGGGTTAGCACTTGTTAAGGATGCAAGTAGACTAGATTTACCTGCATTAGGAAGTCCTATAATTCCAATATCAGCAATAGTTTTGAGTTGAAGCCATATCCAAAATTCCTCTCCCTTAGATCCCTTGGTAAATTTTTTTGGAGCACGATTAGTCGAGGATTTGAATCTTGTATTCCCAAATCCTCCCTTTCCTCCTATGGCAACAACAAATTCTTCATTTTCATTTTTAAAATCATAGATTAAAGTTTTGTTATCTTCTTCAAAAACTTGTGTACCAACAGGAACTTTTAGAAAAAGAACTTCTCCACCTTTCCCTGTTTTATTTTTTCCGCTACCATCGCCACCTCTTTGTGCTTTGAAGTGTTGTTGATATCGAAAGTCTATAAGTGTGTTTAAGTTTCTTTCTGATGTAAGTACCACAGAACCGCCTTTACCACCGTCTCCACCATCAGGACCTCCAAACTCAACAAATTTTTCTCTTCTGAAACTAGGTGATCCTGATCCTCCATCACCAGCTTTTATGTATATCTTTACTTGATCTAAAAATTTCATGATACAACTATGTTAGGAGTTGTGAGACTTAATTGGGTTTTACAGATACGTAAGTTCTATCTGACTTACTTTTTTTAAATTCTACTTTACCTTTAACTATGGAAAAAATTGAGTGATCTTTTCCCATCCCTACGTTTTCTCCAGGGAAAATTTTTGTTCCTCTTTGTCTTACTATTATATTTCCAGGAACAACGAACTGGCCACCATATTTTTTTACTCCTAGCCTACGTCCAGCACTATCTCTACCATTCCTTGACGATCCACCAGCTTTTTTTGTTGCCATAGTTTACCTATTTATTTTAAAACTTCCTTAGCTTGAGCTTTTATTCCTTTTGAAGTTTCCTTTTTTATTTCCGCCTCTGAAATTATCTTTCCATCTTTAGCAAAAATTTTATTTATTCTAATTAAAGAAAACTGCTGTCTATGTCCATTTTTTCTTCTAGAGTTTTTTCTTCTTCTTTTTTTAAAAATTAATACCGTTCTATTTTTTCCATTTTTAATTAAGTCAGCCTCAACTTTGGCTCCAGAAATAGTTGGATCTCCTAATTCAAGGTTTTTATCATCTCCGTAAGCTAAAACTTCGTTAAATTCTAATTTGGTCTCAGGTTTGGAGTCTTCTAATTTCTCAATTTTAATTATTTCTCCAGCTTGTACTTTGTACTGTTTTCCACCTGTTTTTATTACTGCGAATGACATAGTAATCCCTTATTTTTATAAACAGCAATATAGTCAGGGTCAAATTATAGTCAAGCTGAATAACTTAAAAATTATCCTTTAAATCTCTCAATTTTGAAAATGTTTCTAAATCTTTAGATTTTAAAAAAATATTACAATCTAGCTCGTCCCCAATTGTGGTTGGCATAGTCGGCATTCCTTTGTCTAATAAATTTTTTATTTTTTCAAATTTTTTGTTTAACTTTTCATTTTGTTTATCTTGCATTTTGCAAAACTCTGCATTTTTCATTGTGTATTCATGTCCACAGAATATTTTTGTATTTTTAGGGAATTTTTTAAATGTTTGAAGCGAGGAAAACATTTGTTCATATGTACCTTCAAATATTCTACCACATCCTAAAGAGAACAGTGTATCTCCAGTGAATAATAATTTTTCTTTTTTAAAGTAGAAACATATATGTCCTGAGGTATGTCCTGGTATATGGAATACTTGAAAACTAAATTCATCTTTGCTCCAAATCTCTTTATCCTCTAGCTCTATATCTATTCCGGGTATTCTGTCTTTATCTTCCACGTATCCTATTACTTTGGCATTATATTTCTTTTTTAAATTTAAATTTCCTCCAATGTGATCAAAATGATGATGTGTGTTTAATATATACTTTAAATTTGCTTGATTATTTTCTATAGAATCAATTACTGGTCCTTCTTCACTTGGGTCTACAACACAAGCATTTCTGTTACTATCTATAATTAAATATGAATAATTATCTTCTAGACATTTTATAATTTCAACATTCATTTATTTCTCTATTAAAAAAATACCCAATTGTGACTCTAAATTTCTCCATGCTAAATTTTTATCACTTAAATTTAGAGTTTTATCATTCTTTAATGCCAAAGATCTAAAAATTTTTATTTCTCTTTTTGAACAAAAATTGAAAAAATCCCTTAAAGTACACATGTGTAAATTAGGTGTATTATACCATTCATTAGGAAGATTTTCTGTAACTGGCATTGTACCTTTAATTAATAAATTAAGACGAACTTTCCAGTAACCAAAGTTTGGTATAGTAACAATAGCTTTTTTACCAACTCGTAAAAGCTCAGAAATAACTTTTTCAGGATCTAAGAAAGCTTGAAGTGTCTGACTTAATATAACAAAATCGAATGAATTATCTGGAAATTGTTTTAGGTCATTTTCTGCATTTCCTTCTATTACAGTCAAACCTTTTGATAGGCAATTTTGAACTCTATTTTTTGAAATTTCTAAACCACGTATTTGAGAAGTTTTATTATCTTTAAGAAACTTCATTAATTCACCATCGCCACATCCAACATCTAAAACTTTAGAATTTTTTAATATTAGTTCAGAAATAACTTTAAATTCTTTTTTCATTTATAGTTTTATAATTTGTTTTTAAATAGTTCCCTAAAGTATCTAAAAATTCTGGCACGTTTAAAAGAAATGAGTCGTGTCCTTTGTCTGACTCTATTTCTACAAAACCAACATCTGCACCAATTGCATTTAAAGCTATAACTATCTCTCTATTTTCAGCAGTTGGATATAACCAATCTGAAGTGAACGAAATTACAAAAAATTTAGATGTGGTCTTACTGAAAGCTGCTGATAGATTACCATTAAATTGTTTTGATAAATCGAAGTAATCCATTGCTCTAGTAATATACAAATAACTGTTTGCATCAAATCTATCAACAAACACTGATCCTTGATATCTAAGATAACTCTCAATTTGAAAATCAGCATCAAAACTAAATTTTAAATCATCTCTCTCTTGTAACTTTCTACCAAATTTTTCCTGGAGACCTTTTTTTGATAAATAAGTAATATGTGCTGCCATTCTAGCAATAGCCAATCCTTTATCAGGACTTGTTTTATTTTGTTCATACAAACCATTTTTCCAATTTGTATCAGCAAGAATTGCTTGTCTTCCAAGTTCATTGAATGCAATATTTTGTGCAGAATGACTTGATGTACAGGCAATCGGTATTGCAATATGTGCTTTATCCGGAAAATTGGAAACAAACTGTAATACCTGCATACCACCCATGGACCCGCCGATAACTGCAAATAATTTATCTATTTTAAAGTGCTCTAGTAGATTGTATTGTGCATTGACCATATCATTAATTGTTATAACAGGAAAATTTGTACCTATCGGTTTGCCTGTTTCCTCATCTATTGTGCTTGGACCATATGAACCCATACATCCTCCAATTACATTGGCGCATATGACAAAAAATTTCTCTGTATCTATAGCTTTTCCTGATCCAAGTGCATAACTCCACCAACCATCTTTATTTGTAATAGGATTTTTTCCAGAAGCAAACTGATCACCTGTTAGTGCATGAAATACTAAAATAGCATTATCTTTTTTTTCGTTTAGAGTTCCATATGTCTCATATGAAATTGGAAAATTAGAAATTTCTTTTCCACAATCTAATTTTTGTGGATTTGTTAATATAATATTTTTTGACTGTTTTAAATTATTCATAATATATTTAAGATTTAACGAATTGAGAGGTAAAAAAACTTGTTTAGCAGGTTTTTTATAGCGCTCGCAATTCAGTTTAAATCAGCGCAGAAAACTTTTACAAGATAGGTATTTACATGTCAATTTTTTTGGAATTAATTGCTTCTTTTGTTTAAATATATAAATATTCACTCTAGTAATTATTCATATGAATGTACCAAATTTTAGAAAAATAGATCTTGTCACTTACAAGCCAGGTAGGTCATTATTAAGCTCTAAAAAAAAAGTAATTAAACTGTCAGCAAATGAGTCGGCTTTTGGTGCAGGAGAAAGAGTTAGAAATGTCCTAAGGAATAGAAAGAGCAATATTTCAAAATATCCCGATAGTAAATTTAAAAAATTAATACAAACTATTTCAAAGAAATTTAATTTAAATAAAGAAAAAATTATATGTGGAGCAGGATCAGATGAAATAATACAAATGTTATGTACATTATTTCTTAATAAGGGTGATGAAGTAGTCGTTCCGCAGTACAGTTTTTTAATGTATAGGATCTATGCAAAAATTGCTGGTGCTAAGGTTAAGTTTTCAAAAGAATTAAATTTTAAAGTTTCTGTGGATGAGATCCTAAAAAAAGTAGGTAAAAAAACTAAAATAGTTTTTATAGCAAATCCAAATAATCCTACAGGTACTTATTTAACAAAAAAAGAGTTATTAAAATTAAGAAAAAAATTAAATAAGAAAATATTACTGGTTGTCGACGATGCTTATTTTGAATATATGATTAACAGAGATTACTCACCAGGCCTAAATATTTTTAAAAATTTTAGCAATGTCTTTATTTTAAGGACATTTTCAAAAATTCACGGCCTTGCATCATTGAGAGTTGGTTGGGGGTATGGTGACAAAAAAATAATTAAAGAACTTTATAAAATCAAACCACCATTTAATGTTAATAAATTTGCACAAGATTGCGCTGTTGAAGCTTTATATGACAACAAACATATAAAAAATTCTATAAAACATAATACTAATTGGTGTAAAAAAATTAAAAGTGAGCTAAAAAAATATGACATTACCACAAATGCAGTTACGGCAAATTTCTTTTTACTAAACTTTAAAAACTGTAAATTCTCATCGAATTTTATCTCAAGAAAACTTGAGAATAGAGGAATCATATTAAGAGAAATGTACGCTTATGGAATAAAAAATTGTTTAAGATTAACAATAGGCAATGTTAAAGAGAATAAATTATTTTTAAAACAGATGTCACTGATATTTAAAAATGTTTAAAAAATTATTGATTATAGGATGTGGATTAATTGGATCCTCTCTTTTGAGAGCATCTATAAATAAAAAAATTTCAAGGCAAGTAATAGTTTTTGAAAAATCAAAAAAATATAAGAAGCAAATCAAGAGTATTAATTCTAAAATAACCATTCTTGATAAGCTTAATAAAAATATATCTGATGTTGATTTCGTAATATTAAGCACTCCCATGAGTGAATATAAAAAAATAATTCCTATATTAAATAAGTACATTAAATCAGATTGTATAATTACTGATATAGGATCAACTAAATTGAATGTTTTAAAAATCAAAAATAAAGAATTAAATAAATCATTAACATGGATTATGAGTCATCCAATTGCAGGTTCAGAGGTTAGTGGACCAACTCATGGTACAAAAAATTTATTTCTTAATAAATGGTGTATTGTTTTTGAAGATAAAAATAAAACAAAGCAAAAAAAACTATTAAAATTTTGGAAAATAATTGGCTCAAAAACAATTATAATGAAGGCTGATGAGCATGATAAAATTTTTTCTATTACCAGTCATTTGCCACACTTAATTTCCTATAATTTAATCACAACAGCATTAGATTTTCAAAAGAAGCACAAAAAAAATATAATTAAATTTAGCGCTGGAGGATTAAGGGATTTCTCAAGAACAGCAGCATCCAATGAAATTATGTGGAGAGATATATTCTTTAGTAATAAAAAGAATATGTTAGAGGCAATTAACTTATTTATAAAAAATTTAAATCAATTTAAGAAAAATATAATTAATTCCGAAAATACAAAAATATTAAAAAAATTAAAAAACTCTAAAAAAGTTAGACGTCAAATAATAGAACTTAAACAAGATGTTTCTAAGCCAAATTTTGGAAGAGAAGATAATTAAATTGAAAAAATTTTTTTAACTTTTAAACCAGCAGTTTTTTCAATAAGCTTAATCGTTTGATTTATTGGCATTATCAAAACTTTTTTTCTTGGTCCATAGGCGTGTATAAATTTTTTTGAATTTATACAAATTCCAACATGTCCCTTCCAAAAAACAATATCACCTTTTTTTAATTTTTTTTTGGATTTAAGTCCCTTTTTAAACTTAATTTGGTCAACAGTATCTCTTGGAAAAAACGTGTTATTATAATTGTAAATTATTTGCACTAAACCAGAACAATCAATGCCTTTAAAAGTTTTACCTCCCCATTTATATTTTACATTTCTAAAAAGGTTTACAATATATATAAAATTTTTAATCTTATGATTTATTGGTTTAACATCATCCTTTTTAATCCAAAAATTTTTCTTAAACATTAAATAGGATTTGTATTTGTTTAAAATTTGAATTTTACTTGCAAATGGTAAATCTTTACCTGTGTAAGTAAATTTATTCTCCTTAGACAATTTGTATATTTTTGATTTTAGTACATAAATTTTATGTGAGGTTCGGTATTTATTAAAAAGTTTTAACTTTTTAATAAATCCAACATAATTATCAGTATCAATTTTAATTTTATAAAAGTTTTTAGATTTTTTTAAAATACTAAAGTTTTCACCAAATAATATCTGTGTACTAACATTTGAATTAATATTTGGTCTTTCATAAATATTAGAAAATTCGAAATTGTAGATAAAATTATTTTTCACTGAGTTTTAATTTTTTTCTTATAAACCATAAGCAAATTAATGATGGAATAACCATTAATGCAGTAAGAATAAAAAAAATTCCCCAATTACCGTTTAACCAATCGACCAAAGATCCTGATGATGATGCAAGCAAAGTTCTACCTGCTGTCCCTATAGATGCAAGAAGTGCATATTGTGTTGCTGTATAAGTTCTGTCCACGAGTAAAGATATAAACGCCACAAATGCTACAGTTGCAAATGCAGCTGCAATATCATCTAATATTACAGCTGCAGCGAATAATAATTCAGATTTTCCACTCCAAGCAAGAAGTGTAAACATTAAGTTTGTTATAGCCATCAAACCTCCGGCTATAAACATTGTTTTGACTGTTCCAGATCTTATTGCAAACAGTCCACCCAACAATGTAAATACAATTGTCGTAACCCATCCAAGTGTTTTTGAATATATCGCGATATCTGATTTTGAAAAACCAAGCTCTTTATAAAAAACGATAGACATTCTACCTAAAAAAGCTTCCCCAATTTTAAATAAGAAAACAAATCCTAAAATTCCAATTGTAATGGAAAATCCGTTTTTCTTAAAAAAACTTATTACTGGACCTCCTATAGTGCCTGATAACCAAGATAAAATTTTTGTTAAAAAATTATTATTTCCAAGTTTATTTATAATTATTTCATCTGTCTTTTTTTGAGATAAAACTCTTTCTGAAAAATTATTTTCATGAACAAACATCAGGGCAATATTCATTAAAATTACAACAACACCCATAACAATAAATGTTGCTTGCCAGTAATTATCAAGACCAATATTTTCAAAAAATTCTGCAGTGAATAAGGCTATAACGCCACCAAGCTTATAACCAGTCCACCAACCAACTACAGCCATGGCTGCACCTGCAGCCATAGACTTAGTCTCTTGTTCTCCAACTTGCTCAATTCTTAAGGCATCAACAGTTATATCTTGCGTGGATGAGGCAATAGCTATCACCAGACCAATAGATATTAGTAGTGCTAAGTTTTCAGATGGATTAATGAAACTCCAAAGTATTAAAGAAGTTAAAATTACCAACTGCATTAAAACTATCCAGCCGCGCCTGTGACCAATTTTTTTTGTTAGAAAAGGGATTTTTATCCTATCAATTAAAGGTGCCCATAAATAGTTGAATGCATACACTCCAAATATCAGACCTGCCCATCCTATTGTTGATCTACTTAATCCCTCTTCTTTGAGCCATAAGGATAAACTGCTTCCTATTAAAACCCATGGAAAACCACTTATTGCGCCAAGAAGTAAAATTCTTAACATTCGAATATCAAAATAATATTTAAATAAATTTGAAATTTTTTCTTCTTTTTTAATCATCAGTATTTTCTCCAAAAGGAAGGAATAAATATTACAAGCACTGCAAATAGTTCTAACCTTCCTAGTATCATTCCTATACTCAAGATCCATTTTGAAAAATCAGATAAGTATGAAAAATTTCCATTTGGACCTATTACATTACCTAATCCAGGTCCAACATTTGATATAGATGTAGCTGCAGCAGATATAGCTGTGACGAAATCTAAACCATCTACAGATAGCAAAGCAGTAATAACAAAGAAAATTAATATATATAAGAATATGAAAGAAATAATTGATGCCATAAATTTTTCATCAACGTTATTTTTATCGTATTTAATATTAAATATTCCTCTTGGATAAATAATTCTCTTTAATTGATTTGATATAAATTGATAAAGTATTTGAACTCTAAATATTTTAATACCGCAAGCAGTAGATCCAGCACAACCACCTATGAACATTAATATTAAGAAATAAATGAGTGGAAACTGACCCCATTTACTAAAATCATTTGTTACATATCCAGTTCCTGTTAAAATTGAAACAACATTGAAAGATACTTCTCTAAAGTTTATTTCAAATATGCTCTGATTTTTAATAGATAAGTAAAGAAAAATTATAAAAATTGAAAAAATTAAGATTTTTATAAAAGTTTTTATTTGAGTATCGCTAATGAATATTTTTTTATCACCACCCAAATATTTAATATAAGCAATAAATGGTATACTTCCGAGAATTATAAAGATAATAGCTGTTAGCTCAATTAATCCACTGTCAAAGTAACCTATTGATTCGTTGTAATTGGAAAATCCTCCAGTTGCTATCGTTGTCATTGAATGCACAATACTATCAAAAAAACTCATTCCAAAAATTTTATAAAAAAAAGCACAGATTAAAGTTAATGATGAGTAAATAACAATTAATCTGATAGAAATTTCTTTAGACTTAGGTAATATTTTTTCTGGTGTATGGGTATTTGATATAACAAACAATTGCATACCTCCAATATTCATTATTGGCATTAAAGTAATTGCCATTACAATAATTCCAATTCCTCCCAACCATTGAAGCATTGCTCTCCATAATAAGATTGCTTTTGGTGTTTCATTGAGATTTGTCAGTATAGTTGAGCCAGTAGTTGTGATTCCTGACATACTTTCAAAAAATGCATTTGTGAATGAAAGACTTAAATCTGAGAAAACAAATGGTAAAGAGCCAAATATTGCAATACTTAACCATGATAGTGCCGTTAAAAGAAATGCTTGGGGTAAAGTTAATTTTTTTTCGTAATCTAAGTTAGATAAAAAAAATAGAACTCCAAAAATTATCGAAACTAAGCCAGATCCAATAAAACCAGAGTCTACTTGATTATAATAAAATTGCGCTATAATAGGCACAATCATAGATAATCCTAAAATAATTTGTAAAACACCGAGTATAAAAAAAACGGTTTTATAATTGGACATTTTGATTGGACATTATTTTATGGTAAATAAATTTCAACTCTATAAGAGTTATTAAATACGTTATTTTTGAGTATTTTGCATTTATATGATTGACAAAATAAATATTGATAAAACAAATGCATGGCCATTTGTAGAAGCAAAAAAAATCATAAGAGAGAGAAAGAAAAATATAGAGAGTAAGGGAAAAATAACTCTACAAACGGGTTATGGCCCAAGCGGTTTACCTCATATTGGAACATTCGGTGAAGTTGCAAGAACATCAATGATAGTCAATGCCCTTAATCATTTAACTGACCTTCCTAAAGAGATAATTACTTTTTCAGATGACATGGATGGTTTGAGAAAAGTCCCAGAGAATGTACCAAACCAAGAAATTTTAAACGCTAACCTACATAAACCTTTAACAGTTGTTCCAGATCCTTTCGGCAAATTTAATAGTTTTGGAGAACATAATAATGAAATGTTAAAAGATTTTTTAAATAAGTTTGGGTTTAAATATTCTTTTAAAAGTTCAACTGAGCTTTATAAATCTGGAAATTTTAATGAAACTCTCAAATTAATATTAAGTAATTATAAAGGCATAATGAATATTATTTTACCAACTTTAGGTAAAGATAGGCAGCAAACCTATTCACCCTTTTTGCCTATCTGCCCAAAATCAGGAGCTGTTTTAGAAATACCGATCAAGGAAATCGACGAGAACAATTCCAAGGTTTTGTTTGATAACAATGGAACAGATTTAGAAAAGAGTATTTTAAATGGCGATTGTAAATTACAATGGAAGGTAGACTGGGCTATGAGATGGTATGCACTTGATGTTGATTTTGAGATGTATGGAAAAGATCTCATTGAGAGTGCAATCTTATCAACAAAAATTATAAGATTACTTGGTAAACCTAATCCCTCAGGTTTTGCATATGAATTATTTTTAGATGAAAAAGGAGAGAAAATCTCAAAATCAAAAGGAAATGGAGTTACTATAGACCAATGGCTAGAGTATGCATCTCCTCAAAGCCTATCACTTTATATGTATCAAAACCCTAAAAGAGCAAAAAAACTTTATAGAGAAGTTGTTCCTAAAGCTATGGATGAATATCTAGAGTTTATAGAAAAAAGTAAAAATCAAAGTGATCTTGAAAAATTAATGAATCCAGTTTGGCATGTTCATAATGGAACAATTCCAAATGAAAAAATTATAATGTCATTTTCTATGTTGCTAAATTTAGTTGAGACAAGCAATGCAGATAACAAAAAACTACTTTGGAAATTTGTAAAAAAATACAAACAAGATATCAAAGAGGATGAGCATCCAATTTTTGATAACTTAATCAATTATGCAATTAAATATTTTAATGATGTTATAAAAACTAAAAAAGTTTACAAAACACCAAATGAAAATGAAAAAGGCGCGTTAAATGCATTAATAAAATCACTTGATAATTGTAATGATGATATGGCTCCTGAAGAACTTCAGACAAATATATTTACAGTTGGAAAAGAAAATGGTTACAAAGAAAACCTAAGAGATTGGTTTAAACTTATTTATGAAGTTGTTTTCGGTGATGAGAATGGACCTAGAATGGGTTTCTTTATAAGTTTTTTTGGAGTGCAAGAAACTAAACAACTTATCAAAAATAAATTAAATAATGTTTAATAAAATAAGACCTTTAATTTTCAAATTTAGTCCCGAAGTAGCACACTCTTTAGCAATTAAAACTCTTAAGTTAAACGCTTTGCCAAAAAAGAAAATTAAAAATAAAACTGTTTTAGAAACATCAATATTAAATAAAATTCTTGAAAACCCAATAGGAGTTGCAGCAGGTTTTGATAAAAATGCGGAGGTATATAATCCACTATTTAACCTAGGTTTTGGTTTTGTTGAGGTTGGCACTATTACACCTGAGCCACAGTATGGAAATCCAAAACCACGAGTATTCAGACTGGAGGAGGATGAGGCTCTAATCAATAGACTAGGATTTAATAATTCAGGTTCAGAGGAAATTTATAAAAGAATTGAAAGTAATAAACCACACGGTCTATTGGGAGTTAATATAGGCCCAAATAAAACAAGTGATAATAGAATTCAGGATTATGTAAAATGTTTTAGAAAATTTATTTCGGTTGCAGATTATATCACAATAAATATTTCTTCTCCTAATACAGAAAATTTAAGAAATTTTCATAATCAAGAGGAAATGAACAATTTATTATCTGAAATTCAAAAAGAAAAAAAGAAATTACAATCCAATTTACCTATAGCTGTAAAAATTTCACCAGATATAAATTTTAAATCAATTGATGAAATTTGCGATTCATTGGTTAAACACTCTATAGAAATTTTAATCGTATCGAATACCTCCGAAAAAAATAGGGATAATCTTAAAAATATAAATAAACTTGAAAAGGGCGGGCTTTCAGGAGCCCCAATAGAAAATAAATCGAATGAACTAATTAATTTATTTTTCAACAACCTAAAAAATAAAATTAAAATTATAGGTGTTGGAGGAGTAAGCACTGGTAAGGGAGCTTACGAAAAAATAATTCGTGGAGCATCTTTAGTTCAACTTTATACTGGCATGGTATATAGAGGACCAGATATAGCTAATAAAATAAGTCAGGAATTAATCGAAATACTCACAAAAGATGGCATTAAAAATATTTCAGAGATAGTGGGATCAAAAAATTGATATTGACGGATTAACTCATTAATCTTATACAAGCATAATTTTTATGACAAAAAAATGTGAACTTACAGGAAAAATGCCTCTTAAAGGTCACAACGTTAGCCATGCTAACAACAAGACTAAAAGAAGATTTTTACCTAATTTAAAAAAGGTAAAATTTAAAAGTGAATTGTTGAAAAAGTCTATGAAGCTCACTGTTTCTAATGCAGGTGTAAGATCGGTTGATAAGAAAGGTAGCTTTGATAACTTTTTAAAATCAGCAAAAGCAAGAGATTTATCTCTAAGGCTAAAAAAACTTAAAAAATCATTACTCTCTAAAACTGCTTAATGAATAAGGTATTTTTAATACTCTCATTATTAATGGGAGTTGTAGTATTAGCATCCAATTATTTAGTTCAGTTTCCAATCAATTATTATGGACTTCAGGAAATCTTAACATACGGTGCCTTTAGTTATCCAATTGCATTTTTAATTACTGATTTAGCAAATAGATCTTTTGGAAAAATAATTGCTAGAAAAATTGTTTATATTGGATTTGTAATTGGAATTTTCTTTACACTTATATTCTCAACAAATTTTGAAGATTTAATATCAATTAGGATAGCAATAGGATCTGGTACTGCTTTTATGGTTGCTCAATTATTAGATGTGCAAATTTTTGATAAATTAAGACAAAAAAAATGGTTTATAGCACCTTTAGCCTCATCCTTCGTAGGCTCAATAGTAGATACATTCCTATTCTTTTCTATATCTTTTTATGGAACAGGTGTTCCATGGGTGACTCTCTCCTTAGGAGATTTAGCAGTTAAAATTCTAGTTGCTTTAATAATGTTAGTACCTTTTAGGATGATGTTAGGTATTTTAAAGCCAGCTTAATTAGAAATGAAATTTATAAGCTAAAATTTTATAAGCCAACTTTGCAACTAAAAAATTATAAGAATTAAATCCTTTTATTGGAGAAAGTTCATTAATATCTGCACCCACTATGTTTGAATTTTTAGCCGCAATCTTAATAATTTCTAATGATTCATTCCAGAATAGTCCACCTGGTTCTGGAGTACCAGTAGCTGGCATAATACTACTATCGAAGCCATCTACATCAAAAGTTAGATAAACCGTTTTATTTTTAATCATTTTTTTAAAAGTATTAAAATTCCATTTTTTTTTATCTTTTGCCCAAAAAATATTTATTCTTTTTGAATTCTTTTTTAAGAAGGGTATTTCACCCTTTGATATATTTCTAATACCAAAAGATATTAAGGAAACATTTTTGTAATCTAAGCATCTCCTTATTGCAGAGGCATGAGAATATTTTTCACCAAGGTAACTTTCTCTTAAGTCTGCATGTGCATCAAAATGTAAAAGACAAATATTCTTGAACTTTTTTGTAAATGGAATTATGCAGCCTGGAGTAATTGAGTGTTCACCTCCAAGGACAAGAGGAAATTTTTTCTTATTTAAAATATTTTCATTTATTAAAGAAATTTTTTTTAAAGCCTTATTAATATTTTTGTCAATTTTAAATGGTTTTAAAGTTTTGATTCCAATTTTCTTATGAGGCTCATAATTTAGCTCTTCATCGTATAACTCAACTTGATGTGAAGCTTTTATAATTTCTTTTGGTCCATTTTTTGTTCCACCACCATAACTAACTGTTTTTTCAAGACCAAAAGGTACAACAACTACCTTCTCTTTAAATTTTGTTTTATTATCAATACCAAGGAAACCGTCCTTATTTTGTAAAAATTCTAATTCTTTAATCATTCTCTTCTAATTAAATCTCTATTTTTCCTCTTAAAAAAGTAATCGCATCTCCTCCAATTGTAACCCTATCACCATTATAAGTACAATAAAGTTTACCACCCCTTTTTGAGATTTGATGGGCGGTCATTTCTTTTTTTTTTAAGCTTTTAAACCAGTAAGGAATGAGTTCGCAATGGGCTGAACCAGTCACTGGATCTTCTGGAATACCTAACTTAGGTGCAAAAACTCTTGATACGAAATCTACTTCATTTCCTGGTGCTGTTACTATTGTTATCGGATATTCTAGTTTGTTCAACTTATCAAAGCTTGGAGAAATATTAATTATATCTTCTTCACAATCATAGACAGCAATCGCATCTCTATGTTTATAAAGTTCTTTGGGTTTTTTACCAAGAGCGTTAGAAATATCATCCATATTTTTTTCAATACTAGGTTTCCTAGAGGGAAAGTCCATAAAGTATAAATTATCTTTATGTGTCACGGTCAATGTATCTTGAATTTTTGTTTTAAATACTATTTTTTCTAAATTTATATCTAACTCTTTTAAAATTACATGTGCAGTAGCAAGTGTTGGATGACCAGCTAAGTCTAATTCAGTCAAAGGCGTAAACCAACGTATATCAAATTCATTTTTATTTTTTACAAAAAAAGCTGTTTCAGAGAGATTATTTTCTTGAGCAATTTTTTGCATTAAATTATCACTTATCCATTCTTGCAAAGGACATACTGCTGCCGGATTGCCTCCAAATACTTTAGATGTAAAAGCATCAACTTGATAGATTGGTATAATCATCCTTTAATTATATGATATTAAATTAAAATATTTTTGAGAAATTTTTTCTCTCTCTATTTTTCCACTCACCTTTATGGAAAGCATCACTTGCAATTAACGGTAAAACAGTTGTTGCTTCAGCAAAAACCATTTGTTCTTTTGTTACGTCAACTTTACCCCATGAACTTGCCTCTTTTAAAGTTGAACTGCTACAAGCACCATCTCTAGAGTCTGCAACTGTAATTTGCACAGCATATTTATGCATAGCTACATTTTTACCAAGCAGTTCAGCACATATGACCGTATCTTGAATAAAATTTTTTGGAACACCTCCACCAATCATAAATAAACCAGAACCTTCAGATCTAATTTTTATTTCTGTCAATTCTCTAAACTCTCGTATTGCATCAATGGTTATGTGATTTTTTGGATTTCTTTCTTGATGCATTACCAATCCAAAACCAGCGCTGGAATCTGTAAAAGCAGGGCAAAAAATTGGTACATTATTGTCGTAAGCCATTTCTATTAACGACCCCTTTTTTTTAGAATTTGTTTTAAGATATTTTCCAATTTCCTGAATAAATTCTCTTGAAGTGTAACTACGAGGCTCTAACGTATCTGCAATTTCTCCGATAATTCTATCACACATTTGAAGTTGATCTTCATCTATGTAGGTATCGTATATTCTATCAATATAATTTTCTCTAAGCTCCGTATCATCCTGAATTTGAGAACCTTGATAATGTTTAAAGCCCAAAGCCTCAAAAAAATCCATGTCAATTATAGAAGCTCCAGTTGCAACTATTGCATCCACCATATTATATTTAACTAAATCTCTATACACATGCATACATCCTGCTGCAGAGGTAGATCCAGCTAATGTTAAAAAAATTGTACAATTTTTATCTTTCAGCATTTCATTATAAATATCTGCTGCATTGGCAGTTTCTCTTGATACAAATGACATTTTTGACATCGAGGATATAATTTCTCTTGCATCAAACTTTGTGATGTCAATGTGCTCAACCTCCTTGCTCAAGAGATCTTTTTTTCTATTATGTGATAAGTTTTTATTTTCTGACATTATGCAACAAGAAACTCTTTCATAGTTTCTTTGTTATACATTGTCATAATTGGATCATCTTCTACTTCAAATATCTGATCAGAGTAAAAACCATTAAATTGAGTTCTAAATGTTAAACCATATGCTCCGAGTTGACCTAACTCGATATAATCATTTTCCTTAATATTGTTTGGCAATATGAAAGGACCTTTCATATAATCCATACTATCGCATGTTGGACCATAAAAATCAAAAGAAGTTAACTTTTTTGATATTACTCTTCCATTTTTAATTACTCTAGATGGATAAACAATATTAGGTGTTCCTGCATCAAATAAAGTTCCATACGTTCCATCATTGATATACAGTTTTTGTTTCTTTCTTAAGTTTACTCTTACAACTGTAGATCCACTTTCTGCAACAAGCGATCTACCAGGTTCACAAATTATTTCTGGAAGTTTTTGAAGTTTTAAATTTTTTAACCCTTTACTTATTTCGTCAAAATAAGATTGCATTGACTGCGGTACAAGATCTGGATAAATTGTTGGAAATCCACCGCCAACGTTTATTATATCGGGAACAATCTTTGTTCTTTTAATTATATTTCCTATTTCTGAAATTCCTTTCGCATACGAAATTGGATGCATGCATTGAGAGCCTACATGGAAACTTAAACCAAGTTTGTAAGCATATTGTTTACCAAGCCTTAAAAGACCTGCTGCTTCTGATGTTATAGCTCCAAACTTTTTGGATAAATCAATTTCAGCATGTTCATTTGAAACAGAAACTCTTACAAATAATCTTAAGTCTTTCGCGTGATTTGTGCTTTCAATAATTTTAATTAATTCATCTTTTGTATCTAGTGCAAAAGTTTTTATATTGTACTTAAAATATGCTTCCTTTATATCTTCTCTGCTTTTTACAGTATGCATGTAAGAACATTCAACTTCAGGATTTAAATTTTTTATTGTTTCGATCTCTTTAATTGATGCAACATCGTAGTGCTTTATTCCGCTATCTAATAATGTTTGTAAAACAACTGGATGTGGATTTGTTTTAACAGCGTAAAGGATTTTACCCGGAAATTTATTTTGAAAGAATCTGGAAGCTAACCTTATAGAATTTCTTCTTATACAATATACCGGTTCTGTTGGTTTCAGTTGATTTACAAGTATGTCAACTGACTTAAATTTTTGCATTTAAAGCTCCAAAAAAAAATTTAACAAAAAAAACTCGCATAACTGCTATGCAAGTTTATATAAAACGAGCATTTATGCAATAAATGAGCCAATGTAAAGTAAAAATATATACTTGAAATAATTTAGAATGTTTCCATATAAGGCTCATGCCTGAAGCTGAAATAGTAAAAAAAATAACAGAATTTAAGGATAAATCTCTATTAATTGTAGACGATGATAACCCATTCAGAGAAAGACTTGCAAGAGCAATGGAGAAGAAAGGTTTCTCCGTTTCACAAGCTGAAGGTGTAAAAATTGGTATAGAGTCTGTAAAATCCAAAAAGCCAGCTTTTGCAGTTGTAGATTTAAGATTAAATGATGGAAATGGACTTGAAGTTGTAAAAGAAATTCAAAAAAATAATTCTGAGAGTAGAATAGTGATGCTAACTGGATACGGCAATATTCCAACTGCAGTTGCAGCTATTAAAGAAGGTGCAATTGATTATCTTGCAAAACCAGCCGATGCAGATGATGTTGAAAAAGCATTGCTTGCAGATCCTAACAAAAAAGCAGCTCCACCAGAAAATCCAATGTCAGCAGATAGAGTAAAATGGGAACATATCCACCGAGTTTTCGAGCTTTGTAATAGAAATGTTTCTGAAACTGCAAGAAGATTGAAAATGCATAGAAGAACTCTACAAAGAATTCTCTCTAAAAGATCACCTAGATAAACTTTCTAAAATTTTTCACTTTATTAACAATCAAAGTAAGCAGAAGTATTTTAAGTATTTCCGCATAAACAAATGGCAATAAGCCTAATTTAAATATCGGTTTATCCCATCCAATAAGGGTGCCAAGCCACAATAAACCAAATAGATAAATAATTGAAATTGAAAATAAAATTTTAAAAAAATTAAAAAAATAGCTTTTGTTATATTTCAAATATCCAGCGATAACTGCAGCAAAAATAAATCCAATTAGATAGCCCATTGTTGGACCCATAAAATACGATAGACCAACTCCCTTCTCAGGAGAATTAGAGAATACAGGCAATCCAGAAATTCCCTCAATTAAATATAAACAAACTGCAGCAGCACCAGCTTTATATCCAAATGTTATCCCTAACAATATTACGACAAAAGTCTGCATTGTCATTGGAACAGGATAAAACGGGATTTTAATTTTTGCTGATATAGTTAATAATATTGATCCAGCAAAAGCAATTACGATGTATTTAAGTATTTTGTTACTGTAAATATTTTTAGCTATTTCCATTCTTAATTGATACAATTATAATAACAATAAATCTACACTTTTGTTAACAAGTTATTTTTAAATTATTAACTTATATTAATTTAAGCTAAAATATCAAATGTCAAAAATTAAAAAAGACGATAACTTTTATTTGATTGATGGATCTGGATATATTTTCAGAGCTTATTATGCGCTTCCACCATTAACAAGAAAAAGTGATGGCTTGCCTGTTGGAGCTGTTAGTGGATTTTGTAATATGCTTTTTAAACTCTTAGAAGATGCTAAATCAAAAGACAATAAAGATAAGCCCAGTCATTTTGCAGTAATTTTTGACTCGGCAAGAAAAAATTTCAGAAATGAAATTTACTCTGAATATAAAGGAAACAGATCTGATGCTCCTGATGATTTAATTCCACAATTTGATTATATAAGAAAATCAGTACTTGCGTTCAATCTCCCTTCTATTGAGTTAATTAATTATGAAGCAGACGATTTGATCGCAACTTATGTAGAGCAAATTTTAGAAAAAGGTGCAAAAGCAACAATAGTTTCCTCTGATAAAGATTTAATGCAGCTTTATAGGAAAAATGTGAGAATTTATGACCCTATGAAGAATAAATTTATTAATGAGGAGGATGTTCAAAATAAATTTGGAGTTGAAGCTGGAAAGGTAATTGATGTTCAAGCTTTAGCAGGAGACAGTACTGATAATGTCCCAGGTGTACCAGGTATTGGGGTAAAAACTGCAGCTGAATTAATCAAAGAGTATGGAAATTTAGAAAACTTACTAAAAAATGCGAATAAAATTAAACAGAATAAGAGAAGAGAAACATTAATTGAAAATAAAGATAAAGCAATAATTAGCAAGAAACTGGTAACATTAAAAAAGGATGTTCCAGTTAAAAATAAAATCGAGGAATTTGAATTAAAGGAAATTGATAAACAAAAACTTTATAATTTCTTAAGAGAAATGGAATTTAATAGATTATTAAGTTCTGCGATTTCAACTTACGGCGAAACTGATTTTTCAAAGAGCAAAAACAAAAATAATGATGAAAAAAATAATTCAAAAATTACAAAAGAAAACTATTATTTAATTAAAAATGAGGAGGAGCTCCAAAAATGGTTAAAAGCTGCACAGGATAAAGGGGAATTTGCTATTGATACAGAAACTAACTCATTAGATGCTCACCAAGCAAAACTTGTTGGAATTTCAATGTCCCATGCAATTGGCAAAGGCTGTTATATTCCTACAGGACATAAAAATTTCAAAAATTTAGATGAAACAAAAATTTTAAAAATATTAAAACCTTATTTAGAGGATAAAAGTATTAAAAAGATCGGTCAAAATATTAAGTTTGACTATATTATTTTTAATAAAAGAGCAATAGATATTAATTCTTTAGAGGATACGATGTTAATGTCTTATGTTTTAGATGCAGGAAAAAATAGACATAACATGGATACACTGGCTGAAATTCATTTAGGACATAAATCAATTCAATTTAAAGATTTAGTAGGTACTGGAAAAAAACAAATAAATTTTTCAGAAGTAGATGTGAATATAGCCAAGGATTATGCAGCTGAGGATGCTGATATTACATATCGATTGTACAAAAACTTTTCAAAGTCTTTAAAAGAAGAAAATCTTTTAAATATTTATGAAATTTTTGAAAAACCATTAGTTAAAATTTTAGCTAAAATGGAAATAGAAGGTATTAAATTAGATGAAAAATCACTTAAAAATCTATCTTCAAAATTTGAAAAAAAAATAAAAAGCCTAGAACAGAAAATATTTAAGCTCTCTAAAAAAGAATTTAATATTGGCTCTACCAAGCAGCTTGGTGAAATAATGTATAATGACTTAAAAATTGCCTCATTAAAAAAAACAAAAAAAGGAAGTTTTGCAACTAGTGCTTCTGTATTGGAAGATCTAGCTTTTAAGGGCTATGATTTTCCAAAATTAGTTCTTGAATGGAGACAAACAAGTAAACTTAAGAATACTTATTCAGATACTCTTCCTGAACACATAAATAAAAATACAAAAAGAATTCATACATCTTTCCTTTTGGCTGCCACAACAACTGGAAGACTGGCATCAAGTGATCCAAATTTGCAAAACATTCCAATTAAAACTGAAGAAGGCAAAGATATCAGAAGAGCATTTATTGCCGAAAAAAACAAAAAACTTATTTCTGCAGATTATAATCAAATAGAAATGAGAATCTTAGCAGATCTAGCAGACGTGAAAGAGTTAAAAAAAGCATTTAATAATAATGATGATATTCATTCAATTACAGCGAGCCAAGTATTTAGTACTGAAATTAACAAGGTTGATCCAGATATGAGAAGAAAAGCTAAAGCTATTAATTTTGGGATAATTTATGGAATATCGCAATATGGTCTTGCAAAACAAATTAATGTTTCAAACGCCGAGGCTGAGGAATTTCTTAACTCTTATTTTTTAAAATTCCCTGAGATAAAAGAATATATGTCTGAAACAATAAAGTTTTGTAGAAAAAGTGGATACGTAAACAATATTTTTGGGAGAAAAACACATATCACTGGTATTAATGATAAAAACTTTAACGTAAGAAATTTTCAAGAAAGAGCAGCAATAAATGCACCAATTCAGGGGTCAGCATCAGAAATAATGAGGATGGCAATGATTAGATTAGATGATGAGATTAGCGATAAAAAAAATAATAATCTAAAAATGCTTTTGCAAATTCATGATGAGCTAATATTTGAGGTAGAAGAAAAAAATATAATTAATAGTTCAAAAATTATAAAAAAAATAATGACAAGCGTAAAAGATAGTAACCTTCACTCATTCTCAATACCTTTATTAGTAGACATAAATTCTGGTGATAATTGGGGACAATTACATTAGAAACATTTAATTGCCCAAATTTAAACATTTTAGTATTTTTATAAATTAAAAATGAAACACACAATTGCCCTGGTTGATGATGATAGAAATATCTTAACCACCTTGAGTATTGCTCTTGAGAAAGAAGGGTTTCAAATCCAAACATATTTAGATGGAGAAAGTGCCCTAATAGGTTTGTCAAGAACCCCACCAGATCTTGCGGTTATAGACATTAAAATGCCAAGAATGGATGGAGAAGAGCTGTTAAAGAAATTAAGAAAAAAAACATCAATGCCTGTAATTTTTTTAACATCAAAAGATGAAGAGGTTGACGAATTACTTGGACTTAAACTTGGGGCTGATGACTTCGTAAAAAAATCTGGTGGATTTTCTACCAAAGTTCTTATTGAGAGAATTAGAGTACAGCTAAGAAAAAAAGATAATAATATTGAAGAAAATAAAAATATCATTTCTCATGGTAAATTAAGATTAGACCCTTCTCAATTAGAGTGTGAGTGGGATGGAAAAGAACTACCAGATAAATTAACAACAACAGAATTTTTAATAGTTAAAGAATTGTCAAAAAGACCTGGAATTATAAAAGAAAGATCACAATTAATGGACGTTGCATATAGGGAAGATACTGACATTGAGGATAGAACAATAGACAGTCATGTAAAAAGAATAAGAAAAAAATTTAAGAAGATAGATCCTAACTTTTCAGCGATTGAAACTAGATACGGAAGTGGATATCGTTGGAATGTTAAATAATGTTGAGTCGTTTTCTTAAAAATTTATCAATACTAAAAAAATTTCTATTTATTAATTTTTTAGTATTTTTGATTATTGGTATACTTACCTTAATTTATCTCAACCAAATTCAACCCTCTCTAATTAAAAATAAAACACTCAATCATATTAATACATTAGATAATACAATTAAAAATTTAAATAGATTACAAATTAAATTTAATGAAGATGAAGTGAAGAGTTTTCTATTTTCTACAAGATTTTTATTTCAAAGTTTAGATAGGGTTCAATTTTTTGATAATAATTTTAATTTAATAGGAGACACAGACTCGTTGGATCTTGATCCAAGAGCTTTTTCACAAAGATTAGATATTGTTGAAATGAATAATCTTAATGAAAATGAGCAAAAGATTAAGCCAAAGAATAAAAAGGAAAATTTAAAAAAAAATATTAAAATTTTAGATATTCTTAATAATTATAAAACATCAAAAAAATATGGACAACCACATACATTTACCTTTGAAAGTTATGACCAATTTTTACTAACAACTTTAAAAAATGTAATAATAGATAATAGAGAAGTTGGTTTTATTGCAGTCACTGAAAATGCAAATGATGTAAAGGCTGCGATTAACGAACGTAAAGTATTCATAGTAAGAACAGCAATTATAGTTGGTATAGTAATTGTAATTTTTTCATTTGTTATGAATAGATATTTTTTAAAACCAATAAAGAACTTGGTTGTTTACACAAATTTAATAAAAGAGAAAAGTAGTCAAGAGACAAATATAAAATCAATACAAAACAGAAATGATGAAATTGGGACTTTGTCGAAATCATTAGAAGAAATGACAGACGAATTACATCAAAGAATTACAACAGCAGAAAATTATTCAACAGATTTGTTGCACGAGATAAGAAACCCACTGGCATCTTTAAAAAGTGCATCAGAAATCATATCTGAGACTGAGGATAAATCCCAAAGGCATAAATTAGTCAAAATTGTTTCACATGATGTAGAAAGAATTGAGAGATTAATTACAGATTACTCACAAATGTTGAGAGATGAGGCTGCGATCTCATCTGAAAAAATGAAAAGAATCAATTTGGCTGAGGTAGTTAAATCAGTTGTTGATGATTTTAATAGTGTTTATGATACTAAAAAATCTATAGCAATTAATTTTAAGACTAATGGTCAAAAAAATTATGAAATTTTGGCAATAGAAAATCGTATTGAGCAAATTATAGCAAACTTATTAGAAAACTCGATTTCATTCAGCGGCAAAAACCAAGAAATAGATGTCGAGTTAGCAATAAAGGATGAGAACAAAATTACAGTAATAGTGTCAGATGAAGGAGTTGGTTTCAGTGAAAACGATACAAATAAAATATTCAATAGGTTTTATAGTAATAGGCCTGAGAAATTTGGAGAGCATTCAGGCTTAGGACTAAATATAGTGAAAAACTTAGTTGAAATACATGGGGGCGAAATCACCGCATCTAATAATAAGGATAAAGGTGCCAGAATTGAAATAAATTTTCCTAAAGCTTAAATCTTTATTGATTAATTTTGTTAAATTGTTAAAAGCCTCTTTCTATGGAAGATTATAAAGTTAAAGATATATCAGAAGCAGAATTTGGAAGAAAAGAAATTTCGTTAGCCGAAACAGAAATGCCTGGATTAATGGCACTGAGAGAAGAATATAAAGGCAAAAAACCTTTAAAAGGAGCAAGAATTGTTGGTTGTTTGCATATGACTATCCAAACAGCAGTACTGATTGAAACACTAGTTGAACTTGGAGCTGAAGTTCGATGGTCTTCATGTAATATTTTTTCTACTCAAGATCATGCAGCTGCTGCAATTGCAAAAGCTGGAATACCTGTGTTTGCATGGAAAGGTGAAACAGAAGAAGAATATTGGTGGTGCGTTAAACAAACTATTGAAGGTAAAGATGGTTGGAAACCAAACATGATACTTGATGATGGTGGAGATCTAACAGCCTTGATGCATAAAGATTATAAAGATTTACTGAAAGATATAAAAGGTTTGTCGGAGGAAACTACAACTGGAGTTTTAGCATTGAAGAAAATGGAAATTGAGGGGACGTTACTTGTCCCTGCAATAAATGTTAACGACTCTGTTACAAAATCAAAATTTGACAACTTATATGGTTGTAGAGAAAGTCTAGTTGATGGAATTAAAAGAGCAACTGATGTTATGATGTCAGGAAAAGTTGCTATCGTAGCAGGGTTTGGCGATGTTGGAAAAGGGAGTGCTGCATCACTTCGTCAAAGCGGCGCAAGAGTTATGGTTACCGAAACTGACCCTATATGTGCACTTCAAGCTGCTATGGAAGGTTATGAAGTAGTTTTAATGGATGATATGATCAAAGAAGCTGACATTGTTGTAACAGCTACTGGAAACAAAGACGTAGTTACAGCTGATCACATGAGAGATATGAAAGATAGAGCAATACTTTGCAACATTGGACACTTTGATAATGAAATTCAAGTTGAAGCACTAAAAAATTATAAGTGGGATGAAATTAAACCACAAGTTCATGAAATTACGTTACCCAGCAATAAAAGAATAATTTTACTTGCTGAAGGGAGACTGGTTAACCTTGGTTGTGCAACAGGACACCCAAGTTTTGTGATGAGTGCATCATTTACAAATCAAGTAACTGCTCAAATTGAACTTTGGAATAATTCAGATAAGTATGAAAAGAAAGTATATGTTTTACCAAAACATTTAGATGAAAAAGTTGCGAGACTTCACCTAGAAAAAGTTGGAGCTAAATTAACCAAGTTATCTGAAGATCAAGCTCAATATATTAGTGTAACTACAGAAGGACCCTACAAGCCTGATGCGTATCGCTACTAAAAGTAGCAAGTTAGATATTTCTAAATTAGAAAATACCAAAAAAATTGCAGATATTTTTGCAAAAACTATTTTCAAAGGTGATGTTATTTTGTTTTATGGAGAAGTTGGTGTAGGTAAAACAACTTTTATTAAATTCTTAATAAACAATCTTCAAAAAATAGACAAAAAAAATATTTCAGAAATAACAAGTCCCACTTTTAGTTTGATGAATCAATATAAATTAAACAAGTATGAGATTCATCATTATGATCTTTATAGATTGAAAAACGAAAAAGATATTTTGACTTTGAATATTTTTGAGGATTTTTCAAATAAAGTTATATTAATTGAATGGCCAGAAATATTAGGTAAGCTTAAGCCAAGTAATACAATTGATATTAACTTTGAGTATGGCGAAAACTTTAATTCAAGGTATGTAACAATATCAGGTTATGAAAAATTAAAAATCTTTGATGAATTTAAATCAGTATAAAAAATTATCTGGAGATGCATCTTTTAGATCCTTTTATCGCTCAAATAACTCAGTCATTGTTTACAGTAAAAAGGACCAAAAAATTAATTTATTAATATATGACGCAATTAATAGACTTCTGTTAAAGAATAAAATTAATGCACCCAAATTATTAAAAGAAAACTACCATAAAAATTACATAGAGATAGAAGATTTAGGAGATAAAACCGTTTTAAAAGATTTAAAAAAAAATAAAGATAAGTCTGAAATCTACAAAAAAATTTTTTTATTACTTATTAAAATTCAAAAAATTAACAAAAAAAAAATTTTAACTTTTAAGAACAGCTATTACCAAGTGCCTAAATATTATGATAAAAAATTAATTGAGGAAGCAAACTTGTTTACTCAGTGGTATCTACCCACAAAAATTCCAAAAAATGAAATAAAAAAAGTCAAAAACAAGCTTGAAAAAATTTTTAAAAAATTATTATCAAAGTTAAAAATAAAAAAAAGGGTATTTGTTCATAGAGATTTTCATATATCGAATATAATGCTTCGAAAAAATAAATTATTTTTAATTGATAGTCAGGATGCAGTATATGGAAATCCTGCCTACGATGTAGCATCATTAATTGATGATGTTAGATTTAAAACAACCCAAAATTTTAAAACTCAGTTACTTAAAAAATATTTAAGTCTTAATAAAAAAATTAATATTGAAAAATTCAAAAATGATTTTGAAATATTATCTGTTTTAAGAAATTTGAAAATAATTGGTATATTTACAAGATTATCATTAAGAGACAAAAAACACAAATATTTGAAATTCATTCCATACGCATGGAAATTAATTCAGGATAGATCAGAAGATTTTAAATTTGAAGAACTTAATGTTTTACTAAATAATTATATCCCCAAAAAGAAAAGACATAAATGAAGACATTAACAGGTATAATTTTATGTGCAGGTTTCGGTAAAAGAGTTGCTCCTTTAACAAATATTAAACCGAAACCTCTCCTTAAAATAAAAAATTACACATTATTAGAAAATTCTATAAATTTTTTAAAGAAATTTGGAATTAAAAAAATTTTAATTAATACCCATTATCTATCGGATGAAATTAAGAATTTTATTAAAGAAAAAAATTATCAAAATGAAGTAAAACTATTCTTTGAAAAAGAAATTTTAGATACAGGAGGAGGTATCAAAAATTTGGCAAATAATGATACTGATGAAAATTTTTTAATTATCAATCCAGATACAATTTGGAAGGATAATTATTTAATTGAAGTAGAAAAAATGAAAAAATTTTATTTTGACAACAATTTAAGCAACATTTTGATGCTTGTTAATAAATCTAGAAGTTTTGATAAAAGATTCAAAGGCGATTTTACTTTAAAAGATAATTTAGTATCTAAAGAGAATATAAATAACTATATTTTTATTGGGTGCCAAATTTTAAATAAAAGTATTTTTACAAGTATAAATAAGGATAAGTTTTCAATTTCTGAAGTTTGGGACAAAGAAATTAATAATAAGCAGCTTTACGGCATCGAAAGTGTTAACGAATTTTTGCATGTTACAGATCTTGATATTTATAAAAAATTAAGTTCTTAAAATTTGATCAGGTTTTTCGCTCTACTTTTGTCTAGATAAATTGCATCAGTTAATTTTTTTTCATTATTAAATGTTATTTTCAAAGGATTGCCAGTTGGTATCTCTAGTTTAGTTACTTCATCATTATCTAGTTCAAATAAAAATTTGCACATTGATCTTATTGAATTTCCGTGGGCAGAAACAACAATATTATTATCCAATTTATTTTCGATTTGAGACTTATAATAAGGAATTACTCTTTCATATGTATCTTTTAGAGACTCAGTATCAGGCACTTTTTCTCTTGGAATATCTTTATAAGTTTCAATATTTAAAGGATGATAAGGGCTATTTATACTTAAAGGTTGAGGTGGAGTATCCCATGATCGTCTAAAAATGTGAACTTGCTCTTCTCCTAATTTTTTTTTCATTTCATCTTTATTTAAACCAGTTAAGGCTCCGTAATGTCTTTCATTTAACTCCCAAGCTTTTATAATTTGATCATCTTTTTCTCTGATTGTGTTTAATATAAGTTTAAGAGTATCTATAGATCTCCTTTGATAGGAGCTAAAAAAGTAATCAATTTTAAAATTTAATTCTTTTATAAGTTCACCTGCTTTACATGCCTCAAGTTTGCCCTGTGGGGAGAGTTCAACGTCAACCCAACCTGTAAACTTATTTTGTAAATTCCATTCACTTTGGCCGTGCCTAATTAATATTAGATGACTCATTTAAATATATTTAATATAGATTATTTCTAAATGTTAAAGACCTCTTTTCATGTAATAAATATTCTTTTAATAATATTTTATTTATATCCTGGCTCTATTTTAGGTTGCTTATTTTATAATAATTGTAACACCCAACCTAGTTTGACAAAAGATTTTATTATTTCATCCAATCATTTTTTTGTTTTCTTAATCTTTGGATTAATTGCATTTATTGCATTTTCAAAAGAAAAAAAAATTATAATAGCATACGTATTTTTCATTTCGATTTTTTTAGAAATAATGCATTTTTTTATTCCAATTAGAGCATTCGAAATAAAAGATTTATTCGGAAATCTTATTGGTGTAATAATATCCTTGATAATATTTAATTCATTTAATTTTTGGAGAAAAAAATATGGACTCTTTCGAAGATAGAAAAAAAGGTTTTGAAAAAAAGTTTGCTCATGACGAAGAAAAAGAATTCAAAATAAGCGCAAGAAGAAATAAATATCTTGGAGAATGGGGATCAAAGATTATGGGATATAGCGAGGAACAAACTATGGAATATATACAATCAGTTATAAAAGCAGATTTTGCAGAAGCTGGTGATGAAGATGTATTTAGAAAAATAAAAAGTGATTTAGAAAGTTTTAACATTTCTGATGACGAAATTCGTAGTAAAATGAATGAGATGAATGAAAAGGCTAAAGCAGACTTTAATTAAATTATTAATTACCTTTTTATTTTGTAGTAATTCTTTCTCAGATACAGAACAAATATCCTCGAAAAATGTTTTGGTAATAGATGGTGACACAATTATTTTAAATAAAAAAAAAATCAGATTTTCAGGAATTGATGCTCCAGAAAGTTTTTTTAGAGGGAAAAAACAAACGTGTAAGCTTGAAAATCAAAAAATTTTTTGTGGCGAAATTTCAAAAAAAAAACTAACTCAAAAAATCGATAATCAAATTGTAAAATGTTTTATTGAGAAAAATAATGATAGATATAATAGAATTCTAGCAGAATGTTTTGTTAATAATGAAAGTTTATCAGTTTATATGGTGAAAAATGGTTACGCATTTGATTATGCTAAATACTCAAAAAAAAAGTACCAAGAATATGAAAATTTTGCAAAAAAAAATAAACTTGGATTATGGAAAACTAAATTTGAATATCCATGGGTATGGAGAAAAAAAAACAGATAAATTATAAATGAATAAGTGATTCGATCAAAAAAATTAATAGTTTTAATTTCATTTTTATTTATATCTGCATGTTCATCTGTACCAAAGAATACAGCAAATAGTTGTTCAATTTTTTCTGAAAAATATTTTTGGTATAAACATGCAAAAAAAACAGAAAAGAAATGGGGTACCCCAGTTTATTTACAACTAGCCATCATTAAAATGGAGTCAGATTTTGATTGGTTGGCAAAGCCACAAAGACAAAAAATTTTTAAGGTTATACCTTATAAACGTCCTTCGAGTTCTTTTGGATACTCTCAAGCTGTCAAAGGAACATGGAAGCAATACAAAGACGAGACTGGAAATAAATTTGCATCAAGGGCAAGATTTAAAGATAGTGTTGATTTTATTGGGTGGTACACAAACAAAACAAAATCTATACTTAAAATACCGTTAGATGATAGTTTCAGACAATATCTTGCTTATCATGAGGGATGGAGTGGATTCAAAAATTACAAAAAAAATCAAAAGGTTATCCTATTAGCAAAGAAGGTAGAGAACAATTCAAATAGATACAAAAAACAACTTAATGAATGTAAAAATTCCTTATCAACTAAAAGGTATATTATTTTTTAGTTTAATTGTTTTTTTAGCTCTAAATCTACGGCATCTATTCTTTTAGTATTTTTTGCAAGAGCCAAATACATTGTTGGAGTAATGTACAATGTAAAAAATGTTGAAATTATCATTCCACCTAAAATTGTTGATCCGACAGCTAATCTTGATCCTTCACCTGCTCCAGGTCCAATATTTCCAATAACTAAAGGCAACATTGCAATCATAGTACTTAAAGATGTCATAATGATAGGTCTTATTCTAAGTTTACAAGCATCTTTAATTGCTGTTTCTATTTTTGCACCTGTTCTTCTTATTTGGTTAGCATAGTCAACAATTAAAATACTGTTTTTTGTAGATATACCAATTAAAATTACTAGAGCGATTTGTGAAAAAATATTTATTGAACTATTTAAAAATAAAATAAATATCAATCCTCCAAACACAGCAAGTGGAACTGTTAAAATTATGATGAATGGATGAATAAATGAATTGAATGTAGCAGCCATAACTAAATATGCAGTAATTAATGCTAAAGCAAAAATAATAAATATTTCATTGCTAGTTTCCTTCAATTCCTCTGACTTACCTTTCCAAGTGATTTGATTTTGTGGCGCTAAATTATTCATTGTATTTTCTAAGTAATTCATTGCCTCAGCAAGGCTATAATTTTCGTCAATTGCTGCAGATATGGTAACAGCTCTTTGTCGATTATACCTTGGTAAAGTCTCTGCTGTACCTTTCTCCTCAAACTCAACTAAACTTGCTAAAGATACGAGTTTACCACTTGTTTCTGATCTAACATGTATTTTTGAAATTCCATCTTTATTTCTTCTGTCTGCGAGATATTGTTGTAAAATAATAGGATATTCTCTTCCCATTCTATTGAATGATGTAACTCTTTTTCCACCGTAAAAAGTCTCCAAAGTTCTCCCTATTGTCTCTGTAGAAACACCTAAATCTTTCGCTCTATTTTTATTTGTAATTAACTTAACTTCAGGTTTATTTTTTGTGTAATCACTCTCAATTCTCGAAAGATTTCTATTTTTTCTAAGGTTTTGAATTACTTCATTTTGAATTTTCTCTAGCTCCTCATAACTAGTACCATAAATAACCATTTGAACTGGTTTGTTGTAATTAGATACTCTTATAGATTGCGGAGAAATTGGAAAAGCAAAAGCTTGTGGAACTGTAACTATCTTTCCAATAGCTTCTCTTAAAATTGTCTGACTTCCTTTTTTCCTATTTTTCCATTCATCTAGTAATGCTATTATAATAAAACTGTTGTATGTGGTTGCTGATTTACCAAATCCTGGAACACGCATAATTAATCTTTCATAAGGGCTATCTTCAGCTTCAAGAAGTTTTAATAATCTACTTTCAATAATTTGTGCCTTATCTTGAGTGTATTCAAAAGAACTTCCCTCATCTGTTGAACCAATTATTAAATATGCACCTCGATCTTCAATAGGGATTAATTCCTTTTTGGTAAAATTGAAAAGGAAAATAGACCCTAAGACTACAAATATTATAAATCCAGATATTATTTTTTTTTTATTTAACCAATATCCCAAGGTTTCGATGTAACCTTCAGAGAAAGATTTAAATAAATTATTAAACTTTTTAACAAATAAACCTTTTTTTTCTTTTTTACTTAAAAATTTGCTACCTAACATCGGAGACAGAGTAAGAGCAACAAATGAGGAAACAACAATTGAAAAAGATAAAGCTATAGCAGTTTCTCGAAATAGTGTACCTGAGATACCCTTTATAAAAATTAGAGGCAAAAATACTGCCACTAAAATTAATGTTGTTGCAATAATTGCAAAGGTAATTTGTTTTGATCCCTTATATGCAGCAACTAAAGACGTTTCTCCTTTTTCAATACGAGTATAAATTGCATCAGTCATTATAACAGAGTCATCTGTTATAATTCCGATTGCTAGTATAAAACTTAGCAAAACGAAAATATTTATTGATAAATCAAAAATATATAAGCCCAAAAAAGATCCAATTAAACTTACTGGAAGTGCAATTGCAGGCACAATGACAGCTTTTAAATTTCCTAAAAATAAATAAATGATTAATACAACTAATACAAAAGCAATTATTAAACTTTTATAAACTTCTTGAATAGCAGTTCCAACATAAGTTGCTCTATTAAATGCAATTTCAAGATTTAAACCGTCTGGCAATAAGGGTTTTATTTCATTTATTTTTTTTTTAATTTCATTAGATAGTTCAACTGTAGAAGCTCCGCTTCTAGCATAAATACCAATTCCTACAGTTTTTAAATTTTTTGCATTTTTTCTTTGTGCTTTAAACAGAGTTTTTTCTGAGACAGGTCCAAATTCTATATTTGCAACATCAGATAATAATATTGCTTTATCTTTAACTTTTTTAATTGGTAGTGATTTTATCGTTTCTATATTTGTATAAGATTTATCAATGTTTAAAGTTAAGTCTCTATTATCTGCTTCTAAAGTACCAGCAGGAAGATCAACATTCTCATTTCTTAAAGCTCTTTCAACTTCTTGAATAGTTAAATCGTTTGCAGCTAGTTTAATTGGATCAATCCATACCCTAACACTTAATTCTCTTAGACCGCCGACTAAAATTCTACCGACATTTGGTACGCTTGAAAAGGCATCCACAAGGTATCTCTCAGCGTAATCCCCAAGGTCTAAATCGTTCCATGTAGGAGATGAAAGACTTAGCCACATAGTTGTAGTAAATCCAGCTGCTCTTTTTAAGATTTGAGGAGGACTAGACTCACTTGGTAAATTATCAACTACCCTTGATACTCTTTCTCTAATATCATTAGCGGCATTGTCTAGGTCTATATCGGTATTAAACTCAATATTAATTCTACTTCTGCCATTTAAAGAAGTGGAATCAATGTTCTTGATTCCTTCAGCACCCCCTATTACATCTTCAATTTTTTGTGTAATTTCCTCATCAATAATTTCAGTAGAGGCTGATTTATAATCTGTTTGAACTTGGACTACAGGTGGTTGAATTCCCTCAGGCAGTTCTCTTACTGGAAGTTCTGAGAAAACAAACATCCCAAAAATAACCAATACTAAGGACATCACCCATGCTACTACCGGTCTTTTAATGCTTATTTCTGTAAGATTCATTATAAATGTTTATCTTAACTTTTTTTCTCAGCTTCAGATTTTTTAAAAATATTCAACTTTTTAAGCCAATCAAATTTTCCTTTTTTCGCTTCACTTTTAGTAGTTTTCTCTTTTTTCCCCCATGTCGATGCTTTCTGTTTTTTACCTTTTTCAATTGGCTTTATTTCTAAATTTGGTCTGACTTTTTTTAATCCCTCAGCTACAATTTTGTCTCCAGAATTTATGCCGTCTTTAATTTCAATAAATCCTTTATAACGATCACCTATATTAACTTTAGTTTTAATTGCTTTGTTTTCATTGTTTACTTTATAAATAAATACATTGTCTCCCTCTACAATTGTGCTTGTATCAGGCGCACCCAAATTATTTCTTACATTGTATCTAATTGAGACTTCAAGAAAAGATCCAGGTAAAATTTCACCTTTTTGATTATCTATTTTAATTCTAATAGGTAATGATCTTGTATCCTCTGTAATTCTACTTGATATGGAATCTACTACTCCATCAAAATATTTTTTTGCAGAGCCGGAGTATTCAATTTTGACTGGCAATCCAACTTCAATAAAAGGAAAATAGATCTCTGGGATTTGAACGTCACAATATATTTTTGATGAGTCATCTAAATTTATTAAAAGTGATGATTTTGAAACTTCAACGTCCTCGGAAAATTCTTTTTTACCAATAATCCCATCAAATGGAGCAAAAATTTTCCTATTTTTTAATTCGACTATTACATCACCTTTTTTAACTTTTCGGTTAAATTCTATTGGTTTAATTATTTCAAATTTTTCTATTTTATATGCTTGAGTTTGAATAGGTACTGCAGTACCGAAAGTACTTATATTATTCTCAAAAATCCTTTCTTTAGCGTATGTTACTATTACTCCAGGAGGTGGCATTTTACTAAATTTTTTTTTGAAATGATTTCCAATCATTGTTCTTGCAATGATTACTCCTGCAATAATAAAAAAAAATATAAATATAACTGTTGTAATTTTAGATGTTCTTTTCATTTATTTTTTATTCTACTTTTCCGTACTCTGCCCATGAACCATCATAAATGGTAGGCACATATTTATTATCAACCAAAGAATATGCAAGTGCTAATATACAAGCTGAAACTCCTGAGCCACAAGAAAAAACTAACAATTTATTATTATCAGGATTTATTTGATTAAATATTTGTTTAATTTCATCAATATTTTTAAATGTTTTGTCTGATCGTATAATATTGGTGAATGGCAAACAGTGTGAGTTAGGTATCGACCCACTTCTAACATTTTTTCTAGGATCAGATACTTTTCCAAAAAATCTTTCTTCACTTCTCGCATCTAAAACTAAAAATTCATTTGTCTTAATATTTAAATTAATCTCAGATTTATTTTTTACCATATTTCTATTTTCAAAAGCTTCATATTTCGTTTCTTTAAAATTAACTTTTTCTTTTGTTGTAGGTTTTTTCTCTTTTTTCCACTTACCTAGTCCTCCATCGAGTACACTTACATATTTGGGGTTATGACCGTAATAAATAAAATTGTACCAACATCTGCATGCACTTAACACATCAGAGTTATCGTAGATTATTATTTTATCTTCGTTTTCTATACCAAGCTTTGAGATATTTTTTGCCCAAGTTTTAGCATCTGATAGCATATGAGGAAGATCAGTATTTTTTTCTGAAAACTCATCTAAATCAAAAAAAATTGAATTCTCAATGTGTTCAATTTTATATTCTTCAAATCCGTCTCTATTTGTTGAGGGTAGATGCCATGAGGCATCTATTATTTTTACATGACTTAAATTTCCTATTAACCAGTCTGTGGAAACTAAATACATTAGAATTTTTTATCTAAATATTTCTGATGATATTCTTCTGCTGTACAGTAATTTTTTAAGAGTGATAGTTGTGTCACCACTTTTCCATTTAACTTTTTATTTTCAGCTTCAATCATTTTTTCAGCAGACATTTTTTGTTTTTCATTTAAATAAAAAATTTCACTTCTATATTGTGTACCAAAATCATAACCTTGAGAGTTAAGTGTAGTAGGATCATGAAATTCAAAAAAATATTTTAATATATCCTCGTAAGTGATAGTTTTTTCATCGAATTCAAGTTTAACAACTTCAGCATGGTTAGTTGTTCCGGTACAAACATCCTTATAAGTTGTGTTTTCAGTATTACCTCCGCAATAACCAACCTCTGTTCTAATTATTCCATCTATCTTACTAAATTTTTGTTCAGGACCCCAAAAACATCCAAGTGCTAAAATTGCTATTTCCATTGATAATTAGTGTATTTAATTTAAAGATAATAACATGCTCTCTAAAAATCAATTGGGATTTTTGTACATGTTTCTATCTGTATGTGCATTTTCAGTAATGGATATAATTGTAAAATGGTCTCAACATTACCCTTTGGGTGAAGTTTTATTTTTTAGGGGATTTTTTGGCGTCATTTTTTATTTATTTATTATACCATCAGATAGACGAAAAAATTTTTATTACACTAAGAGGGCAGGGTTACATTTTTTAAGATGTGCTTTTGGATTAATTGCTTTAGTTGCAATATTTATTGCTTTAAGAAATTTGCCATTAGCTACAGTAGTAAGTATTTCATTTGCTGCACCCATATTCACAACTATATTTTCAATTTTTTTATTGAGAGAAAAAGTTGGCATATTTAGATGGTTAGCAGTCATTATAGGTTTTGTCGGAATAATTATTATTACTGAGCCGGGCTTAAGTTCAGTGAACATATATTACATATACCCAATAATTTTTTGTTTGGGATTATCTTATGTAGCAATTGCTATTAGACAGCTGTCAAAAACAGAGCCCGTTTGGTTAATTTCTCTTTATTTTTCAGTAGCAATCACTTTATTAAGTTTATTTACAATACCTTATGGGTGGATTATGCCAAGTTTATATGACCTTGTATTCTTATCTTTTATAGGTCTTTTTGGAGGTGTTGCAAATTTATGGTTAAGTCAGTCCTATAAATATTCTGAGGTATCATTAGTTACTCCTCTTAAGTATTTAGCTTTAGTTTTTGCTATATTTTTTGGATATTTAATTTGGGGAGAGACACCAACAATAAAAACTTTGATGGGGGCAGGTTTAGTAATAATTTCATCATTAATTATTTTTAGAAGAGAGATATATCTCAAAAAACAGTTAACAGTTGTAAGACATGAGTAAACCGCCATCATATTGGAATAAAGCGAGGAGATATTTATCATCAAAGGATAGAGTAATGAAAACTTTAATTGAAAAATATTCTGATGCTTCGCTTACAACTAGAAAAAATATATTTCTTTCACTTTGTAAAAGTATTATTGGGCAGCAGATTAGTGTAGCGGCTGCTAATTCCGTATTTTTAAAGTTTAAAAGAAAATGTAAAAATAAAATTTCTCCTAAAACAATTAAAAAATTAACCTTCACACAATTAAAAAGCTGTGGATTAAGCAGGCAAAAAGTAAAAGGAATTAAGTCATTAGCTGAAAAAATGCTTAACAAAGAATTTAAACCTAATTTAATAAAAAATATGTCAGACGAGCAAGCCATTGAGTATTTATCAGAATTGAGACAGATAGGCAGATGGTCTGCTGAGATGATACTTTTATTTACCTATAACAGATCAAATATTTGGCCTGTTCAAGATATTGGTTTATTGAGAGCTATATCAAATAATTATAAAAAAAAATATTTGCCACCAATTAATTTTGTAGAAAAATTAAAAATTAGATTTTCCCCCTATTGTTCAGTAGCAACATGGTATTTATGGAGATCTATAGATGATGAACCTATTCAGTACTAAATCCTTCTACAACTTGCATGTGTCGAACAGTTGTATCTTGAGCTAAGGCCCAACCTTTTTGATATTCTTCTGATTCATGACATTCAATTGCCTTTTGATAATTTGGAAATTCCCAAACAACTGTTCTTAAAAAATTATCTCCCTCAAAAGATTGACTCTTACCTCCTCTCACTAGAGGTACACCTCCATAACTTTTAATAATTGGTGTTGCTGCTTCAGCATATTTTTTTAAGTTTTCTTGGTTTTCAATTTTTGTATATAAACTTATCCAATATCCTTTCATTATATTTCTCCTTTTTAAATTTTAAAATTTATGATACCAGATTTTATGTCAGAAAAATTAATAATCAGTTTTGAAGAATACCTGGACACAGTAGAAAAACTTGCATTAGAAATAAATAATAATTTTAAACCAACTGTATTAGTTGGAATTATGAGAGGTGCTGCGCCTATAATTGATATTTTATCGAGGATTTTAAAGTTACCTACAGCTTATATAGTAATCCAAAGTTACTCTGGCGAAGGCATGGAAGATAAGCAAGGAGAATTAGTTTTTGCTAGAGATATAAGCTCTATAGCTAAAGATGAGGACTTTAAAAAGGTATTATTAGTTGATGACCTGTCTGACACGGGTCTTACACTAAATAAAAGCATAGAATGGTTGAAAAATTACCAACCAATTAAAAATCAAATTCAAGAAATTAAAACTGCTTGTTTATGGAAGAAAAAATCATCTAAATTTACACCAGATTTTTGTCCAATTAAGCTCGATAACGATCCGTGGATAGTCCAACCTACAGAGCATTATGAGGAAATGTCTATTGATGAAGTAATTGAAAAACAAGGTAGGGCTAGAGATTAACTCTAGCCCATTTAGATAATTATTTAAGCTACAACGAAACTAATTAAACTTAAAACCGCAATAACCCATATTGCAGGAGAAGTATCAGAAGCTTTTCCTGTAAATAATCTTATTAATGCATAAGATACAAATGCTAGGGCAATACCATTGCTGATACTATAAGTTAATGGCATCGTTATCATTGCAAGTATTGCTGGGGCTGACTCACCTATATCATTCCACTCAATATCTGTAATGTTTCTTACAAAAAGAACTGAAACAAATAATAGAGCTGCACCATCAATTTGTTTTGGTAAACTAGTTGCCAATGGTGCAAAAAATATGCAAGAAATAAAAAGAAGCCCTATAACTAAGGAAGTCATTCCTGTTTTCCCACCTGCCTTTACACCAGCACCAGACTCAACATAACTAGTAACAGTAGTGGTTCCCATCATTGCACCTGCAACAGTACTTACGCTATCTGATAGCATTGCTTTATTTATATCCTGAACTTTACCTTTTTTATCAACTTTGCCAGCAACATTAGCAACCGAAGTTAATGTTCCTGCAGTATCGAAAAAATCGATAAAAAGTAACGTAAAGATTACCGTCGACATTCCTGCTGTCATAGCCGCAGATAAGTCAAATTCAAAAAGGTATGTCATAGGAGGTGGAGCACTTGCAATACCATTAAATTTTGCAAGACCAGTTGCCCATGAAATTATACTGAACGCTAAAATACCAATAATAATATTTCCTTTTACATTCATTTTTTCAAGCACCACAATTACAATAAAAGTTGCACAACCTAATAAAACTAATGGATTACTTAAGTCTCCAAGTTTTACTAAAGTTACAGGATCGTCAACAACAACTTCCATAATTTGTAATCCAATGATCGCTAAAAATAATCCTATACCTGCTCCAATACCTAACTTTAGGCTTCTTGGGATTGAGTTAATTAACCAAGCTCTAATTGGTGTGAGAGATATAATTAAAAACAGTACACCCGCAACAAGTACAGCACCTAAGGCCTCCTGCGGCGTGTATCCCATACCTGCACAAACTCCAAATGCAACAAAAGCATTAATTCCCATTCCCGGTGCTAATCCGATAGGCCATGTTTTTCCATAAAATGCCATTATAAAACATGCAAGCGCGGTTGCTAAAATTGTTGCCGTGTAAACTGCCCCAAAATCAAAAAATCCTTTTTCAGGTCCAGCAAATTCACCTGAAAGTATAAATGGATTTAAAAACATAATGTAAGCCATAGTTAAAAATGTTGTTACACCGGCTATGACTTCAGTACGAAAGTCTGTTTTATGTTTTTTATAATTAAAATAATTATCTAACATTCGTTCCTCCTAAAGAACTATCTTTATTATATTCTTAATTGAAATTCGCGATTTTAGATTGAATTATTAACATTTTTCAACTGTGGGGTTTAAATTTGCCTTATTTTGGTGGTTATAATTTATCATAACATGTTCATGAAAATAAAATTTATTTTAATCTCTATGTTCTCTTTAATTCTCCTATCTGGTTGTCAAACAATCAAAAATAAATCAGATGAAGTTGCAGAAAAAGAGAATGAGAAATATGGACAATTCGTAGGCAAACAAGTTAGTGAATTAAAAATGGAGCTTGGAGCACCTACAGAGGATTTTGTTAATGAACTTGGGAATGAAACTTTAGTTTATAAAACTAAAAAATATGGCTTACCTTGTGACAGAAAGTTCGAGATTAATTCTACAGGTACAATTATAGGATTTAATTCAAGCGGTTGTTTTTAAACCTGTGGGGCTTAACCCCACAAGCAAGGTTTTACTTATTTGATTTCAATAAGTTTTCTTTTTTTATGCTCTGGTATTATTCTTTCACAAGCAATAGTTAAAAGACCATCTTTTAGTTGAGCGCCATTTACTTTTACATCATCAGCTATTGTAAATGATCTCGCAAAATGTCTTTGAGATATGCCTTTGTGAATTATTTCACCATCATCGTTTTTATTTTCTGACTTATCAACTTGTTTTGTTCTTACAGTTAATAAATTATCTTCAAATTCAACTTCAACATCATTTTTACTGAAGCCAGCAAGCGCAACCTCTATAGAGTATTTGTCTTGTCCAGTTCTTCTGATGTTGTATGGCGGATAGTTTGATTGCATACTCAAACCTCCATTTCCTAGCATATTTTCGAATTGGTCAAACATATCGTCGAAACCAATAGAAAACGGCCTTAATGAATTGAAGATAGATAGATCCTTACTTGTCATAATTTCCTCCTTTGTTAAGCAAGTATATTTTTGCAAGCCCCATTAGGCGACTTACAAATTACATATAGGAATGAAGTTTGTTTTTTCAAGATTGATTAAATTTTATCAGTAATTTTTAATATAAAAGAATAATCTAGTGCAATTTCTTCAATAGCACCATCTCTTCCAGACTTGCCACCGTGCCCAGCATTCATTTCAGTTTTTAATAGCAGTAGATTATTATCTGTTTTGAGTTCTCTAAGCTTGGCAGTAAATTTTGCAGGTTCATCGAAGAGAACTCTGTTATCACTTAAACTTGTCGTAATTAATATATCCGGATAATCCATTTTTTTTATATTGTTATAAGGTGCATAAGAATAAATATAATCGAAATGCTCTTTGTTTTCCTTAGCATTTCCGAATTCATCAAATTCTCCTACAGTAAGAGGAAGTGAATGATCTAAATTTGTTGTTAATGAGTCTACAAATGGAACAGCCATAATGATACCTTTAAATAATTCCGGATTTTTATTAACAACTGCCCCCATCAATAAACCACCTGCAGAACCACCCATTCCAATTATTTTTCCCTTAGATGTATATTTTTTTTCAATAAGAAATTTTGCAACCGCAATATAATCCTCAAAAGTATTTTTTTTATTAAGAAGTTTTCCCTCCTTCCACCATTTCATTCCTTTTTCCATTCCCCCTCTTATATGTGTAGTGACCCATATTATATCTCGATCAATTAAGCTTAATCTCGTTGAAGAAAAGTTTGGTGTCATTGAACTTCCATAGGACCCATAGCCATACAATAGTAAATTAGCTGAGCCATTGACTGGTGTATTTTTATGCCTAGTTATTGTTAATGGAATTAATCTATTGTCATGTGAAGAACACTCAAGCCGTTCCACTATGTAATCATCTGAATTGTGACCAGAGGGAATTTCCTGTTCTTTTAATAATTTTCTCTCTTTAGTCTTAAGATTATACAGATAAGTTCTTCCAGGTGTTTTTGGCGACGAATATGATAAGTGAACCTCGTCAGTATTCTTATCTTTTTGAGCTAAAGAGATACCAGGTACAATAACTTTTTCGTCAGAAAAAATAATCTCCTCTTCTTCGTTAGTTTTGGGGTCTCTAAGAATAAGTTTACTCAATGCATTTGAGGTTTCAGAACGTATAATCCAATTTTTCAAAAATACTAAACCGCCTATTAAAACTTCATCTCTTGCTGGTATAAATACTTCCCAATTTTGATCTTCCAAACTTCTTGCTCTCTCAATTTTAAAATCCTCAGCATCTTTATTGGTGTGTTTATAAAAATTCTCATTCCAAGAATTTACGGAATAGATTATTCCTCTTTCCCTTTTTTGAATAAGTTTTGGTTTTGGTTCCTGCTCGTCCACTGCAAAATAATATTGTTCTGATGTATTATGATCAGAAGAGGTAATAAAAAAAAATTTTTCATCTGAACTAATACCTAACCCAACTGTGAATGCTTCACTTTTTTCCTCAAAAATAAGCTCATCATCTAAAACACTACTACCCAATTTATGTCTAAATATTTTTCTTGGTCTATGATGTTCATCAAGTTTTGAGTAAAAAATATACTTATCATCTAAACTGAAAGTGATGCTTCCACTTGTTTCCTGTATTTTTTCGGTGATTAATTTATTTGTTTCTATATCTCTTACATGAATTGTGTAATATTCAGATCCCTTCAAATCTAGAGAGTAAGCAAGGTATTTATCATTAAAACTAACTTCTAAATCTCCTAAACCAAAATATTCGGTATTTAATTTTTCTTTTTCCTTATCGCCATTCCAAATTTCCTCTACTTCATTGGTATTAATTTTTTTTCTTAATTTAATTGAATAATTCCCTTTTTCTGTTGTTTTGGTCCAATACTCATAGCGAACATCTTTAAAAGGCAAAGATTGGTCCTCTAATTTTATTCTTCCTTTGATTTCATCAAATATTTTTTTTTGACTATCTTTAGTATTTTTCATTTGATATTCAAAATATGCATTTTCTTCCTCTAGATATTTTCTAACTTCAGGTAAAAGCTTTGAACTATCCTTGAGGACTTCTAAAATATTTTTTTGATGTATCCAGCTATAATTATCTTCCCAAGAGACATCGTGACAAGATTTTACTTCTAGTTTTTTTCGTAATTGTGGTATTTTCATTATGAAATTTATTACATGAATTATTTTATTTTAATACTTATTATTTTTATCGTTGTATATCTGTTCCTAAACTGGTTTGCCAAAACATCTTCAAAAAAAATTTCAAAGTATATTAGATTATTTATAATTTTTTTTTCAGTTCTTTTAGCATTTCTCATGTTTTATGCAGGAAGGTATATTTTCTCATTACCATTTTTGTTGGCAATACTTCCTTTAATTAAAACAAAAGCTGGTATTACTTTGCTTCAATTAATTAGGATTTGGGGACTTTTGCGTGTTTTAAAAAGCTCTGGAAGATTTAATTTTAATAATTTTAATCAAGCCAACAATAATCAAACTATGAAAATTGATGAAGCATTTAAAATTTTAAATCTTGATATGAGTAAAAAATATTCAAAAGAAGAAGTCATGAAATCTTACAAGAGTATTATGAAAAAAATTCATCCAGATGTAAGTCCTGAACTTTCAAGATTGGCATCTATTGTAAACGAAGCTAAGGATGTTGTGATAAAAAGTATAGATATTTAATCTTTACTAAAAAAATATTATCTATTAATTTATTATAATGAGTAAGGTAAATGGCATATACGCTGCAACACTATCAGTAATAAATGATGACTTGTCCCTAAACATTAAAAAAACTATTAATCATGCAGAGAATGTAATGGAATTAGGGTGTCACGGTGTAGTTTTTTTTGGCAGTACAGGCCAGTCACAACTAATTTCTCTATCCGATAAGATACAAATGATCAATAATTTACCTGGCAGTCAACATAAAGAAAAATTTATAATCGGCACTGGTTTAAATTCGCTAGGTGACACAATCAATTTGATGAGTATTTCGCTATCGAATAAATTAAACAAATTTTTAATAATGCCACCTGCTTATTACAAGTATCAGGACGATGATGTTATAAATTTTTACTCAAAGATTATTGAAGCTTTACCTGAAAGTGAAATCATACTTTATAATTTTGAAAAATTATCTGGTTATGTTTTTAGTTTAGAATGTATTGAAAAATTAGTCTCTAAATTTCCAAAACAAATTATTGGTGTAAAAGATAGCTCATATAACCTGTATAAGAAACTAAAAATAGATAATTTTTCCATTATGCCTGGCTCTGAAATAAAACTGCTGGAGGGACTATCTATTGGTTGTTCTGGAATTATTACTGCAACTGCAAATGTTACAGCTTCAATTGCAAGAAATGTTTATGATGATTTTATAAACAAAAGAGATCAAACACAAAATCAAAAGTTATGTGAAGTAAGAAGTACGTTTGATAAATTTAATTTAATTTCAGGATTACATACCTTTTTAAAGAGTAAAGATAATAATTTTAAAAATTTATTACCACCTCTTCACTTACTACCCAAAGATCAAGAGCATGAATTAAAAACTTTATTAAAAAATTTAAATTTTGATATTGAAATACCAAGAGCTGCATAATGAATTTAGCTAATTTTTTAAATAAAATATTTACTCAGGATGGATTTATACTAATTGATTATAATTCAAAAAAATATCAAATAGGCAAACCTGTTAAAGAAAAACCTATAAACTTAAGAATATTAGATAAATCTTTACATTACAAATTAATGTTTTATCCAGATTTATATTTAGGAGAGGCTTATACAGACGGATCTTTGATAATAGAGAATGGAACACTTACTGAGTTTTTAGAAATAGCATTTAAAAATATAGGGAGAAGTGAAATAAGCACATATAGCAAGATACTTAAAAAAATTAGAGGAACCTATAGATACCTTACTAGTTATAATCAAATCACAAAATCAAAAAAAAATGTCAGTCACCATTATGATATATCTGAAAAACTTTATGATCTTTTTTTAGATGAAAAAAGACAATATTCATGTGCTTACTTCAAAGATGACAATAATACCTTAGATGAAGCTCAAAATAATAAAATTGATCATATAATAAAAAAATTAAATATAAAACCAAATCAAAAAATATTGGATATAGGATCAGGCTGGGGCTCTCTTGCAATCGACATTGCAAAGAAAACAAGTGCTCATGTGGTTGGAATAACACTTTCAGAAAATCAGTTAGAATACAGTAAAAAAAAAGTTAAAGAATTAAATTTAGGCAATCAAGTAGATTTTAAACTTATTGATTATAGAGAAATAAATGAAAAGTTTGATCGAATTGTAAGTGTTGGAATGTTCGAGCACGTAGGAAGGAAATATTATCAAAAGTTCTTTAATCAAGTTGCAAAATTGCTTAATGAGGATGGAGCAGCTTTAATCCATACAATTGGCTCAGTAAACAGCCCAAGAGACCCACAGCCATGGATAAATAAGTATATATTTCCAGGGGGTTATACTCCAAGCTTGAGCGAGGTCGCTGGCCCTATTGAAAATTCCGGTTTGATTCTAACAGATTTGGAGGTTTTAAGAATGCATTACGCTCACACCCTCAGACATTGGAAAGAAAGATTTTTATTAAAAAAAGATCAAGTTTTAGAAATGTTTGATGAAAGGTTCATGAGGATGTGGGAATTTTATCTCGCAAGTTGTGAAATGGCTTTTAAATGGGGAGATCAGGTTGTATTTCAGTTACAATTATCAAAAAAATTAACTTCAGTTCCAAATACTAGAGACTATATTTATTAAATTATTACTGATAGATCTTTAAGTTCGTCTCAATGAAGAAAAAAAAAAATCGAAAAAAAAAATCAAAAAAAAGAAAAGTCATTAAATTAAAAAAAAATACTAGATTTTCTAAGTTAAATAGAAAAATAAAAAAAAGAAGAACAAGAGTTATACGTAAAAAAATTAAAAATAGACAAAAAAGAAAAATTAAACAAAAAAGGATTAGAATTCTCCCACAACAAAAATCAGAAAGTTTAATTCTTAAAACAATAAGAATTCAAGAGACTATAAAATCAAAATTTACATTTAAGTTTAATATCAATTTTTTAGCTATTGATAGAGTTATAGCTAAATTTTTTCAGAAAATAGACCAAAAAATAATTGAATATAGAGAAATCAGAGCAGACGAGAAAAGAAGAATTAAATTAGAAAAATTAGAAATAGCTCAACAGCAAAAAATACTTTTACAAAAGCAAAAAAAGGAAGATGAGGAAAATAAATTAAAGCTGAAACAAAAAGAATTAAAAGAGGAGGAAAGACTAGAAAAAGAGAGGGCAAAAGATATAAAAATTTTTTTAAGGAAAGAACAGGCGTTAATTAGAAAAGAACAAGCTGAAAGACAGAAAAAATTCTTACAAGAAATAAAATTAGAACAACAAATAGAAAAGTTTAGAATTAGAGAAATCAAAGAACTTGAAAAATTAGAAAAAGTTGCACTTAAAGAAAAGAGAGACGATTATTCAGGTTTACAAGAAAGAATAGAAAAACTTAAAAAGAAATATCAACAACTAAGGGATCAAAAAATTAGAGAGAGAGTTGAGGCTCTAGGCGTTGAAATCCAAGAAGGAGATGACAGAGAAACACTTTTAAAAAAAGAGAGAGAATACAATATTGCCAGACAAAAAATTGAATTGGCTCTTGAAAGCTTTTATAGAAGTGCAAATAGTTTAGTTTTCCAACTTAACAAAAGATATATCACAAAACATATGTCCATACTTAGGTGTATAGATAGAAGATTCGAAACAGGAGAAATATTTATAAAATGGGATGAAACAATCGATGATGAATGGTTAATTTTAATTTATATTAAAGATAATTCTCCAGATAAAGGAATTATAATTGAAGATAAATCAAATGAGGAAAAAAATTTTTCTTTTGAATACAAACCTAGCGAAATTTTTAAAGCATCAGACATGATGGTGGACTCTTTAACACAATTAATCGCAAGAAAAAGATCTAAGAGAAACTAAACTTGTAACTCTTTTATCAATTTTTTAATTAATTCAATGCTATCACCACTTTTAATTAGTGGATAAATTGATTTTGCCTTTTCTAAGTCAGTTATAGCTTTTTCATACTCCTTTAATGATAAATAAATCTGAGCTCTTCCTGATAATGCTCCGAAATGTCTTGGCTCTAAACTTAAAACCTGTTCAATATCCTTTAAAGAAGCATCATAATTTCCCATTAAAAATAGCAAAGTGGCTCTTTTATTCCAAGCTTCAGCCCAGTTGGGATCTTCAGTTATCACATCACTAAACAACTTTAGTGCTAGACGGTATTGATTGTTATTCATTGAAAATGTGCCATTTTCTAGCTTATCAGTTAAATATTTACTTTTTGGGTGAGTAACCCAATTTCTCCAAATATTTTTCTCAATATACTCTGCAGCATAAATATTTTCAGCCTTTTGCAACTCATCGAAAAGATTATTTAAATCTTTTGCATTTAATTTAAAAAAAGATATGGAAAGAATTAAAATAATAAAGAAAATTTTTTTAATCACTAACATAAACTGAAATACCTCTCGAATTAATATCAACATCAAATTTTTTGTGAAGTGGTGGGAAAGCTCTCTGAGAGCAATCTAAACGATCGCAAGTTCTACATGATACACCAACAGGAATTTCAGATTTTTTATCATTTAAATCTAAATTTTCTGTATAAACAAAATCTTTAGCGTATTTAGCTTCGCACCCTAAACCAATAGAAAGCATACTTTTCTTTTGGCCATATCTTCCAATTCCTTTTTCAACAGTTCGTGCAATACAAACATATTTTTCTCCATTTGTCATTTTGCTAACGGCAGCCTGAATTACTCCAGGCCTTGAAAAAGCTGAATAAACATTCCAACGTGGACAAGCACCACCATATCTTGGAATTTCAATCCCAGACAATGAAAATCTTTTTGAAATATTTCCAGCAACATCTACTCTTAAAAAGTGAAATGGAACCCCAGGTTTTTTTGGATCATTTAAACAAGTTACCCGATGAGTGACTTGTTCAAAAGAAGTTGCAAATGTATTTTGTAATAACTCTAAATCGTACTTAAGTTTTTTACACTCCGAATGAAATAAATTATAAGGCATTAAAATTGCTGCACCACAATAATTTAAAAGAGCAACTTTTGATAATTTTTTTGACTCCTCAGATGGAAAATTAAATGTCTCTAAATATTCATTAATTAAATCTTCCGCACCCTCTTGTGCAATTTGTGCGGCCGCATGAAGCTTTTTTGTTTCCAAGGATAAGTAATCTGATAAGTAAAGTTCTTTATTTTTTTTATTATAAATTTTGGAAAATGGTTTACCTTCCTCTGGAATAATGTCCTTAACTGTTATTCCATACTCTGTTTTCAAAAATTCGCATAGGGCAACATATCTCGTTCTATTATTTTGTTTAATTTTTTCAAATATTTCATTAGCGAAATTTTCAAGTTTCGAAAAATAGTTTTTGTTTTCTTGAAGAAAATCAGAGATTACTTCACCAGGAAATGAATTTTTTCTACTGTCAACTATTTTCCCTGAAAGTTTCTCTATTTTATTTACAAGTTCGTGATCTTTTTTTTTTAAAATATCCCCAAGTCTAATTAAAGCCTTTCCAATTTTAGGATTACTGCTAGCTAAATCTTTTACTTCTGGACCTAATATATCTAAATCTTCAAAAAGTTGATCATCCAAAAGTTCAGATATTGTATTAATCATGTTAACATCAGATTTAGAGGTAAGATCTGAAATATTAATTTTTAATTCATCACAAATTTTGATTAATAAATCACCGTCAATTTTTCTCTTTCCACCTTCAATTAATGCTAGGTAGCTAGGTGAGATATTCAATTGGTTAGCAAGTTTATTAGCTTGCAAACCTATTTGTCTTCTAAAAGCTTTAATTTTTGGACCTAATTTAAAATCTAATTGACTCATTTACTATTTGTAAATTTTGTAAATTTATTTTTACAAAAAATTTCCTTTATTTACCTTATTATATAACGTTTTTTGTGGAATTTGTAAATATTGTAAATTATAAGATTTACATGGATAAAGATAAGATTAAAAACAACGAAATTGAAGCAAAAATTATTAGTAAAGAAGATTTGGACCAACACAATAGCAGAGGAGTTTATATGCGAGACGATCATTGTGATTGGGGTTCAAGTGGATTAGATCAGTTAATAAAGCCTATTAACGAAAACAATTAGATCTTTTTACTTTTAATATTCAATTTCAAAAATCAACGACCTTTACAGAACAGGAAAAAATGAGTGCAGAGAATGTTTCTTACGATTTAAAAAGATTTGCCGGCATTAAAAGAGATTATACTCCAGAAGAAGTAGAAAGATTAAAAGGTTCGCTCAAAATTGAATACTCTCTCTGTAAAAATCAGTCACAAAAACTCTGGAAATTACTTAATTCTGAAAAATATGTAAATACATTAGGCTCGCTATCAGGAAATCAAGCTGTTCAACATGCAAAGGCAGGATTAAAAGCAATTTACTTAAGTGGATGGCAGGTTGCGGCAGACGCAAATAGTGCTGGAGAGATGTATCCAGACCAATCACTTTATCCCTATGATAGTGCACCAAAACTTGTGGAAGCAATGAATAACTCATTGATCAGAGCTGATCAAATTCAGCATATGGAGTTGTCAGACGGTGATATGAAAAAAGAAAATTCTATTGATTATATGTTGCCAATAATTGCTGATGGAGAAGCAGGATTTGGTGGTCCATTAAACGTATTTGAATTAACAAAAAAATTCATTAAGGCAGGTGCAGCAGGCGTTCATTTTGAAGATCAGCTAGCTAGTGAAAAAAAATGTGGCCATATGGGCGGTAAAGTTTTAGTTCCAACAGGCACAATGGTTAGAAACTTGAAAGCAGCGAGGTTGGCAGCTGATATTGCTGATGTTCCTCTCATTATACTTGCAAGAACAGATGCCAATGCTGCTAAATTAATCACAAATGATTTTGATGAAAATGATAAACCATTTTTAACAGGCGAGAGATCACCTGAAGGTTTTTATTACGTAAAGGATGGAATTGAGCAAGCTATTTCTAGAGGTCTAGCTTATGCGCCATATGCAGATCTTATTTGGTGTGAAACAGCAACGCCAAATTTAAAAGAAGCAAAAAAATTTGCTGATGCTATTCACGAAAAATTTCCAGGTAAATTACTAGCCTACAACTGTTCACCATCATTTAATTGGAAAAAACATTTGTCAGATGATGAAATTGCATCTTTCCAACAAGAAATTGGAAAAATGGGTTATAAATTTCAATTCATAACTTTAGCAGGTTTTCATACTCAGAATATTGCAATATTTGAGCTTGCAGAAAAATATAAATCAAAAGGGATGAGCGCTTATTCCGAAATTCAAGAGCATGAGTTTGCTAGAGAAAAAGATGGTTATACAAGCGTTAAACATCAAAGAGAAGTAGGAACATCATATTTTGATGCAGTATCTAACACGATAAGTTCTGGAAAAAGCTCAACAACTGCAATGGAAGGCTCAACAGAATCTGAGCAGTTTTAGTAACTAGTTTTTTAATTTTTGAACTTGGTCCCAAGCAGAATTTATAGATCTCATTTTCTTTTTACTTTCTTCTATAACTTCAGGAGGAACACCTTTGCTTAAAAGCAAATCAGGATGGTGTTCTTTACTTAGTTTAATATATCTTTTTCTTATTTCCGTTAGACTATCATCAGGATTACTTTCAAGCACTATATAAGGATTTAGCTTATCAGATGACTTTCTACTTTCCCTCAAACTATTAAATTGACTTTCACTGAGGCCAAATATTCTTGCAATATCTTCTATCATAACCAACTCGGCTTGACTTATGTTACCGTCAGCTTCAGCTATGTAGAATAAAATATTTATAACCTCCTCAAGTACGTTTAAATTTCCTCTATAAATTTGAGCAATTTGCTCTGCATATGGCTTATACCCAGTAGACTCATTTTTTGCTTTATTAAAAATTTTTCCAACTTGATCTATTTCATTTTCAGGAATTTTAAGTTTATCTTTAACTGCAATTAACTCTTCTTTACTAACTTGTCCATCTGCTTTACTTAATTTTGCAGAGAGAACAATTAAAGACAGCGCAAAGATTTGTTGTGGTTGTGCAAAAGAATTATTTATTGAGCCCTTTGCTCTAGATATCTTTCCACCGATCAAGGAACCTAACAGCATACCAAAAGGTCCTCCTAGTGAAAAACCAATCATTCCACCTATTAAACTTCCCCAAATAGACATAAATATTTTAAAATTATATAATAAATTTTAAAATGTTAACAACTTCTTTAATCTTATTTATACTTTTTTTACTATTCAGCTGGGTAGCTTCATGGATTAGATACTTTAACAAATTAGATAAAAGATTTGGCGAGTCCATTTGGAGATATAGTTATGACCATCACGTGGTAGGCGAGAGGGATATTTCAATTTTAGATGATAGGGAGTTTGTTCTATTGAGACGGAAAAGAAACAGTATAATTACAACTATGTACTTTATTGTTTTTTTAGCATTTATCTTTTTAATGTCATTAATGGGCGACATTCTTATAAAAATAACTGGTTAGTTTTTTAGTTGTTTTCTATTTTTTAAATATAAGAAAAAAGCAACAATTTCATAACCTATATAAAAAAAATGGTAAACAATTGGTAATTTAAAAAATTTGTATAAAATTTTGTATTTTGGGATTTCTTTCCAGACTAATAAAAAAGCATCAACGCCAACATAAATTTTTCCTTCTTTTTCTACATGTAATCTTCTTAAAAGCTCTTTATCAGATTTATTTGTTTCATCTTCTGCTTCTTTATTTTTAGTTATATCTATCCAGTTTAACTCACTAATATTTTCTTTTTTATAAAGGTTAATTTCTGCTCTACAAATACTACAAGAATTATTAAAATAAACTTTCATCAATTAAATTTATAATGATTTTTTTAATGTTTCTTAATGTGATAAAACGACTGTTGAAATATTAATTATGGCAACTACATTAACTCAATGTCAAATTTCTTCAAAAATAGCGACTTAGATAACATTAAAGCAGAGAGTATCGTATCAGATACACTAAATAATTGTGATGACGGGGAGTTATACTTAGAAAATTCGAAATCAGAATCAATCTTATTAGACGATAACAAAATTAAAAACTCAAGCTATAGCTCTGATCTAGGCTATGGTTTTAGGGCAATTACAGGAGAAGTTGTAGCTTATTCTCATTCTAATGATATTTCAAAAGATTCTATTCTAAAATCAAGTGAAAATCTTAAAGATACACTTAAATCGAAAAAGGGTACCTACAATCATGAAATTCCGAAATCAAATAAAAAATATTATAAAGATCTAAATCCAATTGAGGAAAAATCACAAAATTCAAAAATAAAAATTTTAAATGAGGTAAATAATTACATTAGATCCAAAGGAGATATTGTTAGCCAGGTAACAGCCAGTTTTTTAGGTGAACACAAGGAAATCGAAATTATACGATCAAATTCTGAGGTTTTAAAAGATGTAAGACCGCTGGTTAGATTTAATGTTTCAGTAGTTTTAGAAAAAAATGGAAAAAAAGAAACTGGTGTTTATGGTATTGGTGGAAGACAGTCCTATGATGAATATTTAAAAAATGAAAACTGGAAACATGTTTGCGACGAAGCTTTTAGAATTGCTGATGTAAATCTTAAAAGCAAACCAGCTCCTGCTGGAGAAATGAAAGTCGTTTTAGGACCAGGTTGGCCAGCGATACTAATTCATGAAGCAATTGGACATGGTTTAGAGGGAGATTTTAACAGAAAGAAAACTTCAGCATTTCATAATTTGATGGGCCAAAGAGTTGCTAGTGAGGGAGTAACAATAGTAGATGATGGTACTTTAAATCTTCGAAGAGGAAGTCTAACCATTGATGATGAAGGCACACCAACAGAGAATACCGTGTTAATTGAAAACGGAATACTTAAAAACTTTATGCAAGATAGGCTTAATGCAAGGCTTATGAATACAAAATCTACAGGTAGTGGTCGAAGAGAAAGTTATAAACATGTCGTATTACCAAGAATGAGAAATACAATGATGTTAAGTGGAAAATACTCACAAGATGAAATGATAAAATCAGTTGATAAAGGTATATTTGCAGTTAGTTTTGGAGGAGGTCAAGTCGACATTACCTCTGGAAAATTTGTTTTTAATTGCACTGAAGCTTATGAAATTAATAATGGAAAAATAGGCTCTCCAATCAAAGGCGCTACATTAATTGGTGACGGTCCATCAATTTTAAAAGAAGTTTCAATGGTTGGGAACGATATGAAACTAGATCCTGGAATTGGCACATGTGGAAAAGCTGGACAAGGTGTTCCTGTAGGAGTCGCACAACCATCTATTTTAATAAATAAAATGACAGTCGGTGGAACACAACTTTAAAAAATGGTCAAAGATCAAGAGTATTTAAATAGTATTGCAAGTCAAACAATTGAGTATTCAAAAAAGCTCGGTGCCACAGATGTAAATGTTGAGGTTGTTCATTCCATTTCAGAAACAGTAAATTTAAGAAATAAACAATTAGATGAATCAAACAGATCTGATAGTTTTGCTATAGGCATTACGACTTATATAAACAAAAAAAAATCAACTATCTCATCCTCAAATTTATCAAAAGATAATATTAAAATACTTACAGAAAGATGCATTGAGACAGCAAAAATAACTCCTGATGACGAATTTAATTCATTACCTGACAAGGAATTAATGGCAAAAAATTTTGAAAGTTTGGATCTTTATGATGAATTTCATGTTCCAAATAATAAAAAAATAGACATTTTAAGAGAAGCTGAGGAAGCTGCATCAAAAGAAACTAAAATTATTAACACTGAAACAGACTTTACTGAAAATAAGTCAAATTTTGTTTTAGCAAATAGCAATGGTTTTATAAATGGATATAAAACTTCAAACTTTAATATTAGTTGTGTAGCGGTTGCTAAAAAAGATAGCCAAATGGAGAGAGATTATGACTTTACTACTAAAAGACATTTTTCTGATTTAATTAACCCTAAAAATATAGGTGAAAGTGCTGCAGCAAATACGGTAAAAAAATTAGATCCTAAGAAAATAAAAAGTGATAAAATAGGTATTGTATTTGATAAAAAAATTTCGAAAGGTATTTTGAATGTTCTATCTAGCGCAATATCTGCAGGGGCTATTTCAAGAGGAACCTCATTTTTAAAGAATAAAATTGGTGAAGAAATTTTTCCTAAATCTTTAAATGTTATAGATGATCCAAAAATAAAAAAAGGACTTGGCTCTAAAAATTTCGATAGCGAAGGAGTAGAAACTAACAATCTTAAATTAATCGAAAACGGTGTACTAAAAAGTTATTTAGTAGATACTTATTACGGAAAAAAATTAAATTTGAAATCAAATGGTAGATGTGGTGGTACAAGTAACTTATATTTTGAAAATGGGAGTATGCCTTTTGAAACACTACTTAAATCAAGTAAAAAAAATTTATATATTACAGAAACTATTGGACATGGCACAAACCTTGTAACAGGGGATTATTCTGTTGGAGCAAATGGTTTTATGGTTGAAAATGGTGAATTTATATATCCTGTAAGTGAAATTACAATTGCAGGAAATTTTAAGGACATATTTAAAAATATTACTTTGGCTAATGATCTAGAATTTAAATACTCTACTAATGCGCCAACTCTTTTAGTTGAGGGTATGATTGTAGCTGGAAGGTGAAAAGTGTATGCGTAATTGGAAGTGGGATTTCTGGATCAACAATTGCCAATTTGTTATCTAAAAAATACAAAGTTGATGTTTATGAAAAAGCAAAAGGAATTGGTGGCAGAAGCTCTCATAGAAGGTATTTAAACAAACTAGGTTTTGATCACGGGCTACAATATATCTCCCCAAAAACGAGCAAATTTAAAAAATTTTGTTCTGGATTACAAAAAAAAAGAGTTTTAAAAAAATGGCAGGGTCCACATAATTTTGATCACAGTAAAGTTTTGGAGAATAAAAAACATACCAAACTTATTGGAGCAAAAGGAAATAATGCAATATCAAAATATTTATTAAAAAATATTAATTGTATTTTTGGATATGAGCTATTTAAAATTGAGAGGATAAGAAAAAATTGGAAATTAAGTTTTTTAAATGGTGATGTTAAATATTATGAAATATTAATAATATCAATTCCTTTTGAACAATCAAAAAAACTATTAAATAAATTTCTTCCTAATTTCTTCAAGAATAAAAAAGTAAAAATGGAGGCAAATATAACAGTTATGACTGTAACAAATAAAATTAAAAATAATTTTTCAAGTTTCTTATTTAATGATGAAGTAATAGGGTGGGCAGCTAAAGAAAATAGCAAAAAAAGGTTTAAGTATAAATACGATCTTTGGACAATTCAAAGCACATTTAAATGGGCTAATAGAAATATTTTAAATTATAGAAATAATAAAAAAAAATTTACGAATTTTTTGATCAATAGATTTAAAAAACTATCCAAGATAAATATCAATAAAATATATTTTTCAAATATCCATGGTTGGAAATATTCTGCAAACAAAAAAAACTTAAATATTCAATCTTTATGGAGTAAATCATTAAAAGTTGGGATTTGTGGTGATTGGTTCGGAGGCCCTCGTTATGAAAATGGATGGATAAGCGCCAGTGATTTATATAAAAAAATTACTAATTAACTTTTTTTAGTCTGTACTCCCAAGTACCTAATCTTTTATATCGAATTTTAACTATAATTGCTCTTTTTTTATCGTACCAAATTTCAAAATCTAGTCTCTTATCTTTTGGAAGACTTTCATCAGTAGATTTAAGTCTAAATTTTTCAACATTAATTTCATTTTCATAAAGTCTAATTTTTTCCTTTTTTAGAAATTCTACTGATTGTTTTTTGATACTTCCAGAAAGTGGACTAATTTGAGTATCTGATTGTAACAATCTATGATTCCACCAATTACCAATTATATTCTCTAAATTTCCAGTTCCTCTATACGAAGATCCATTAATTTTAAAATTTCTATTTTCTTCATCGAAGAACACTTCCACAAATTTTTTTTTTTCATTTTGTACTGTATCTGATTTAAAATAAATAAGTTGATCATTTTCGTAAATTTCCAAACCTTCACTAATAACTGAGAAAACTGTTATACCCATGAGTTTAACTTCAAAGTTTGTGAAATTTGTTACTTCAAATTTTTTTTGAGTTTTATTAAAAAAAAATTTACTAAACCCTATATATTTATTGTCTTTAAATATTTCCATTTCAATCGATTTAATATTTTTATAATGATCAGTGTGAGCATATGCATTTATTTTAAATAAAATTCCTAAAGCAATGAAAAAGATTAAAATGATTTTATTCATAAAATTTATTAAATTATTTTAATAGAAATTAATATTTAACTAAAGTGAGAAGATAATAGAAGAGAATATAGATAAACTTATTTTCTGTTGTTTATACATAAATTCTGTTATGCAATATGATCTTTGATTGATAATGTTTTTAACTATTAAAAAAATTCCATTAAAAACCTGGAGCTCTGAAAAACCTTTAAATTTCAAGCCTAAATTTTCAACCTTTTTTTTTCTTTGTTTGGGATTAGTTTTGTTTGGTTTAGGAGAAGGTCTTTTAGTTTTATCAACAACTGGTAATTCTCCGTGGTCAGTATTTGCTGAAGGAATATCCAAAAAAACGGACATATCGATTGGTGTAGCTACATTTATTGTTAGTGTGAGTGTCTTATTTTTGTGGATTTTTCTAAAACAAAAGCCAGGAATAGGAACAATTATGAACATTATCATTATTGCTGCAATGATTGATGTAACTTTACATTTGTTTGATCCACCAACAAATTTTTTTTCTAAATATTTATTATCAATTGTTTCGGTATTGTTAGTTGGATTAGGTAGTGGAATATATTTAGTTGCTAACTTAGGACCAGGACCGAGAGATGGTTTAATGACGGGATTGACAAAAATTACAAATTTACCAATTGCTTTTGTGAGAGCTTGTCTAGAAATTTCAGTTGTATTAATTGGATGGTATTTAGGTGGAACTGTTGGTATTGGAACATTAATATTTGCATTTGGGATAGGTCCTGCTGTTGCCTTTGGTTTATTTTTTGTTAATAAAATTAGTTAGCTAAAGAAGCTGCTTTTTCAATTCTTTTTCTCTCGTGAGGATCTAAAATTGATTTTCTTAATCTGCATGATTTAGGAGTTATCTCTAAAGCCTCGTCAGTGTTTAGCATGCTTAACTGCTCAGCAATTGACATTTTTCTCACTGGAGTAAGGACAACATTTTCATCTGTTCCTTGTGTCCTCATATTTGTTAATTTTTTTCCCTTCATGACATTAATTATCATATCTCCAGGTTTTGGTGCTAAACCAACTATCATGCCTGAGTAAACAGGGTCGTTATGAGTTACGAACATCTCACCTCTTGCCTGTAGATTAAATATTGCGAAGGCAACAGCTTTACCTTGTTCCATAGAGATTAAAGCACCATTTCTTCTACCTTCCATCTCTCCTTCAAATTTACTATATGAGTGAAAAATTCTATTTATTACACCTGTACCTTTTGTAAGAGTTAAAAATCTACTTGTATAGCCCATTAAACCCCGAGTAGGTGCATGGAAAATAAGTCTCTTTTTATTTTTGCCTGTGTCCTTAAGATCTATCAACTTACCTTTTCTTCTATTCATAGAGTCAATGATTTTTGACGAATATTCCTCATCTAAATCTACGGTTATTTCCTCGAAAGGTTCTAATTTATTTCCATTATCATCTTTTTTGAATAAAACTCTCGGTGGACTTACGGTTAGTTCAAATCCTTCCCTTCGCATTTGTGTAAGAAGTATTTCTAACATTAATTCACCACGTCCACTTATTTCAAATGCATCTTTATTTTCATTTTCGGAAAATGTAATTCCCACATTATTTTGTGCCTCTACCATCAATCTTTCTCTGATCTGAGTACTTGTTAATTTTTTACCCTCGGTACCTGCTAATGGTGAACTATTAACTGTAATCTTAATTGACATTGTTGGTGGATCAATTGGAGTAGCTTGAATTGGATTATCTACATCTAGATCACAAATAGTATCAGCAACATTTGCTTTCTCTAAACCAGCTACAACGACTATATCCCCAGCTTCACCTATTTCTATTGGAACTTTTTTTGTACCTTCATATCTAAATATTTTGGTTAATCTTCCCTCATCAACTTTTTTACCATCTAGGTTTATCGCTTTAATTTGTTGATTTGCTTTCGCTGTACCTTGAGATATTCTTCCAACTAAACTTCTACCTAAGAAACTATCAGCATAAAGTAAGGTAGACAGCATCGCGAAAGGTTTTGTCTTATCAAATTTTGCTGGTTGCACATGTTCAATTACTAAATCTAATAATGGATGCAAGTTTTCCCTAGGACCATCAATTTCTTTACTAGCCCAACCCGATCTACCACTAGCATATATAACTGGAAAATCTAATTGTTCTTCATTTGCATCTAAACTTACAAATAAGTCAAATGTTTCATCTAATACTTCATTTGCTCTTTGATCTGGCTTGTCTAATTTATTTATTACCACTATTGGTTTTAGCCCTTGCTTAAGTGCTTTTGCTAAAACAAATTTTGTTTGAGGCATCACTCCTTCAGCCGAGTCAATCAATAGCAAAGCTCCATCTGCCATACTTAAAACTCTCTCTACTTCTGCTGCAAAATCTCTGTGTCCAGGAGTGTCAATTATGTTTATTCTTGAATTATTCCAATTAATGGAAGCTGGTTTGGCTAAAATTGTAATTCCTCTCTCTTTTTCAAGTTCACCGGAATCCATTAATCTTTCATCTACAACTTCATTTTCTCTAAAAGATCCGCTTTGTTTCATCAGATTGTCGATTAAGGTTGTTTTACCATGATCGACGTGAGCGATAATGGTTATGTTTCTAATTTCAGTTGTCATTTGAGCGCCGTTATATATAAAAAATATTTTTTTAAAACATCTAAAAACACAATATTACAAAGCATTTTTTCTCAATTACTAAGTGATGGATACAACTTGAGTATAAATATAGATTCGTAGCATGTGGTTAATTAGAAAAAGACTACATAAATTTGTTAGATTAAGTTTTCATCCACCATGAAGTGGATTAAAAAAAGACCATCACAAACACAACTTTTTTAAATTTTTTTTGATCAAAAAACTAGTCATAATCATATTCACTTATCTAAGTATCACTCAAGTACCTTGTTTTAATCGTATATCGTTTAGGTGAATATTTTTTGACTTAAAAATCTCAATTTGTTAATTTAAATAATGGCTAGTTTAACTAAATCTGAACAACAACGAAGATTACAAAATTTACTCTTAGCGGGAAATTTATATAAAAATCACCAAATTCATAAAGAAATGGTGAAGCTTAACGAGACCACTGAACAAGGATTTAAAGATTTAAAAATTGGATTTAATAATGTTAACAGAAATATTGGTGCACTTGGCAGCAAAATGGATCAACAAACTCAACTTTTAAGACAACAAGAGTATGAAAGAAAATTAAAAGAGCAGGCAGAGATTAGAGAAAAAAACAGAATTAAAGCGGTCAACCAAATAATTTTTGTTGTTGGAGAGGAGCTTGATGAAATTGAAAATTACTTAAAGTCTAGTAAGAAAAAAAATAATTTAACATAAAAAAACCCCCGAAACTTTCATTCCGAGGGTTCTAATTTTGTTTAGTGTATGTATTTAGAGTGTTCTCTAAATGGAAGTGTATTACATTCTCATACTGGTTTCAAAAATACTACTATTTACTGAGTTATTAGAGATACATTCATCATCATTCATCACTTTTCAAACGCAATTCAAAAGCAATTCAAAAGATGACTTCATTTGGAAGTAGGGTAAAGTTCAAATATGAATAAATTTAAATTAAATTTTAATTATATTAAAAAAAATCTCAATTTTAAAAATTTTCTCAAACAAATTTATAAACTTGAAGGAGATAAATTTGGTGGAGGAAATATGTTTTATAAAGTTTTATTTAATTCTTTTGAGGGCGATGGTTGGGCATATGAAGCATTACTAGACGATTATGAGGAAAAAGATGAAAATAAAAAATTTAAATTGAAAATTAATAAGTATCAATTTGATGGTACTTTATTGCCTAATTTAAATTCTAATTTTAAATTAGAACAGTTTTTTGATTTTGGTACTGAAAGTCATTATTTGATATATTCTAAGTTAAAAAAAAACTATCTATATATATTTTGTCAAAGAGAAAGTTTTTATAGTGATAATCCATCAATTTATTATAGGAATGACATAACTAATAATTATGTAAAAAAAGTTTTAAGAAAAAAAATGAATAGACTAAAATTTTTTGAATTTCTTATGAAAAATGATAAAAAAGACGGTTTATTTCTCTCTCACTACAATTGTTACACATCAACTAAGGGTATTGATTATTATGAATTATATTTAATGGGAAAGTTAAAATAAATAATTTGAACTCAAAAATTTAGTATCCTTCATCATACATTCATCACTATATTCATCACCAATCATTTACGGATAAATAAAAAAAAAGGGCAGTAAAAACTGCCCTTTTTGAATTTTTGTTTGAGAACAATGGGGATTACATTCGCATTCCTAGTACGCCAATACTCACTTATTCAAGAAGTTCATTGCAAAGTTCATTGCAGAATCAGACGAAACAGGAAGGAAACGAGAAGGGTGACTTCATTGAGAGGAGGGGTTAAAATAGTTCTGATGAAAAAACTATCTCTATACATCTATCTAGTTTTAATTTTTTTTAACTTTACAAGTATTACAAAAGCAAAAAAAATAGATGTATTTTGCTATCTCGACAGGGAAGTATTTGTAAAACAAAATATATATTTATTAGATATTTTCAGACTGAGTGGTAATCAACTTTATTTTAATATTGATTTGAAAGAAAATAAAATTCAAGATTTATCAAAAAATAGGGAGGTTTCAGTAATTACTGGCATAAAAGATTCTAATGAAGTGAAGAATATTACTAATAAAAAATCAAAGATTATTTATAAAAGTGAATTATTTCTTAAAAATAAAGAAAATAAACTAGAGAAATATTTTTATAAGAATATTTTTCCCATCAAAAGTGAAAGACCTGAAAAAATAATAATAAATATTAAAAGAAAATTTGATATAACAAATGAGTTTAAGTTTGAATTTCAATGTAAAGATAGTGAGTATACCAATAAAGATATAGCGAATATTATAGTTGAAAAAAGTAAATCTAACCGAACTATAAAATACGAAGACAATTCTTTCAATGACAGTCTTCTTGAAAAACATAAGGAAAAATTTTTTGAAAAATATAAGGAAGGAGTAAAATTAAGAATAAAATATTATATTTCCATTGGTAAGTACGAAAAAAATGAAATTATAACTGCTAAAAAAGTAAAAAATTGGAACGCTAAACAATTTTTTAATCTTCCGGCGAAAGATAGAAAGATATTGAAAGAATTGAAAAAAATTAAAAAAGAATACTATTCAAAACACAAAAAAAAGATTAATTGACATTTTTCAAAAAATACATTCAACAATATATTCATCACTAAATTTTTAGTTCAGATAAAAAAAACCCCCGAAACTTTCATTTCAGGGGTTCTAATTTTGTTTAGTGTATGTATTTAGAGTGTTCTCTAAATGGAAACGTATTACATTCCCATTCCACCCATACCGCCCATACCGCCCATTCCTCCTGGAGGCATACCAGCAGCAGATGCATCTTTTTCCTCTGGTTTATCAGCAACCATTGCTTCAGTTGTAACCAATAATCCAGATATAGAAGCTGCGTCTTGTAAAGCTGTTCTTACTACTTTAACAGGATCAATTATTCCCTCTTTAAACATATCCACATATGATTCTGATTGAGCATCATAACCATTTGAAGATTTGTTAGTCTCAAGCAGTTTTCCAACCACTACCGAACCATCAACACCTGCATTTTTAGTTATTTGTCTGATTGGAGCTTGTAAAGCACTTTTTACAATTTCAACACCAGCTTTCTGGTCATCACCCTTAACTTTAACTTTATCAAGGTCTTGAGATGCATAAAGTAATGCACATCCACCACCAACTACTATACCTTCTTCTACAGCAGCTCTTGTTGCATTAAGTGCATCTTCCACTCTGTCTTTTCTTTCTTTAACTTCAACTTCAGTTGCACCACCAACTTTGATCACTGCAACTCCACCTGCTAACTTAGCTAATCTTTCTTGAAGTTTTTCTCTATCATAATCAGAAGTCGTTTCCTCAACTTGTTGTTTGATTTGAGCACATCTTGCCTCGATATCAGATTTTTTACCCGCTCCACTTACAATAGTACTATTCTCTTTGTCCACTTTTACTCTTTTAGCGGATCCAAGATCATTTAATTTTACGTTTTCGAGTTTAATTCCAAGATCCTCAGAAATAACTTGTCCACCTGTTAGAATAGCAATATCTTCAAGCATTGCTTTTCTTCTATCTCCAAAACCTGGAGCTTTAACAGCCACAACTTTTAAACCACCTCTCAATTTGTTTACAACTAAAGTTGCTAAAGCTTCACCCTCAACATCTTCAGAAATTATCATTAGTGGTCTTCCAGCTTGAACTACAGCTTCTAAAAGTGGAACCATTGGTTGTAAGTTAGTTAATTTTTTTTCATGCAAAAGAATTAAAGGATTCTCTAATTCTGTTGTCATCTTATCACCGTTGGTTATGAAATAAGGTGATAGATATCCCCTGTCAAACTGCATACCTTCTACAACATCTAATTCAGTGTCTATACCTTTTGCTTCCTCAACAGTGATAACACCTTCATTACCAACTTTCTGCATTGCTTTTGAAATCATGTTTCCAATTTCTTTGTCGCCATTTGCAGAAATTGTTCCTACCTGTGCAATCTCATCACTATCTTTAACTTTTTTTGCAGATGAAATTAATTTTTCTTTAACTGAATCTACAGCAGCATCGATACCTCTTTTTACGTCCATCGGGTTCATGCCCGCAGTTACGTATTTACAACCTTCTTTAACAATCGCCTGTGCTAGAATTGTTGCAGTCGTTGTACCATCTCCTGCTTCATCATTTGTTTTGCTTGCAACTTCTTTGACCATTTGAGCACCCATGTTCTCAAACTTGTCCTCAAGCTCAATTTCTTTTGCAACTGATACACCATCTTTAGTAGTTCTTGGAGCACCATAAGATTTGTCTATAACAACATTTCTTCCTTTTGGTCCAAGAGTAACTTTCACAGTATTTGCAAGTATATCAACTCCTCTAAGCATTGCTGTTCTTGCTTCTGAGTCAAATTTAACTATTTTTGCCATTATAAACTCTCCTTAATTAATTATTATTTTCCTGATGAAATACCCATAATGTCAGATTCTTTCATTATGCTGTATTCTTTACCATCTATTTTGACTTCAGTTCCAGACCACTTTCCAAAAAGAACTTTGTCGCCAACTTTAACATCCATAGGGATTATTTTTCCATCCTCTGTTTTTGCACCACCACCAACTGCAACTACTTTACCCTCTTGCGGTTTTTCTTGTGCTGTGTCAGGGATAATTATTCCACCAGCAGTTTTTTCGCTGCTATCTAATACTTCGATTAACACTCTATCGTGTAACGGTTTAAACTTCATACAAACTCCTTTAAATTAGCATTCATATAAAGGTCAATTATAAGTATTTCAAGATCCCTCGAGAAATTTATGGAACCAAAAAAGCAAAGAATTAATCAGATTTTTAGGCTATATCTCAATCATGATAACAAACCTTGATACAGAAGGGCTTAGTAAAATCGCATTTGATTACGATCTTTTTTATATCGATATATGGGGAGTGATACACAATGGTTTGGAGCTTAATTTTTCAGCTATAGAAACTTTAAAAAACTTAGAACAAAATAACAAAAAATTTGTACTTTTAACAAACGCTCCGAGGCCGAACGAGTCTGTAATAGAGTTTTTAAAAAAAATGGGCCTAAAATATTATTATGATAAAGTTTTCACTTCGGGAGAGGCAGCTCTGAGGTATCTTAAAAGTGATTTAAACAATAAGAAATTTTTCCACATAGGTCCTCCACGAGATTTTGATTTATTTTCGTCTTTTAAAAATTTTAGAGAAACAAATATAGATTTAGCAGATTATATTCTTTGCACAGGGTTGTTTGATAATTATGATAAAGATTTAGATTATTATAAAACTCTTCTCAAAGAACATTTAAAAAAAAAGATGATATGTACAAACCCAGATTTAATAGTCGATAAGGGAAATGTAAGAGAGTATTGCGCAGGATCGGTAGCAAAAGTTTTTGAAAATTTAAAAGGAGAAGTTGTCTATTTTGGTAAACCATACCCCCCTGTTTATGAGTTATCTGCTGAAACTAGAAATAAAAAAGTTTTATGTATAGGTGATAATCTTAACACAGATATTAAAGGTGCCAATGTTCAAAATTTTGATGCTTTGCTAATTACAGGAGGCATTCACAGAAATGAAATTTCTGATAAAAAAATAGAAAATTTAACTAAATCTTACAATGTTAAAATTAATTATATTCAAACAGAACTAAAATGGTGAGAGTTAAAATATATAAAAATTTTAATGTTAGAAAACAACATCAAAACGCAATTATATTAATTGGTAACTTTGATGGACTGCACTTAGGCCATCAAAAATTGTTTAACGAAGCTCTGAGGTATAAAAAAAAATTCAAATTAAACCTTGGAGTAGTTACTTTTGATCCTATTCCAAAGATGTTTTTCAATAAAAAAATAAAAAATTATAGGATTTCAAATTTCAACCAAAAGATAACATACTTTAATAAATATAAAGTTGATTTTATAATAAACAAAAAATTTGATAAAACATTTTCAAAAATAGAATGTAATTCTTTTATAGAAAAATATTTATACAAAAAGTTAAAATCAAAGTTTCTTTTTGTAAGCAATAATTTTAAATTTGGATATAAACGTAAGGGTGATGTTATTCTTTTAAAAAAATTTCAAAAAAAGTTTAATTATAATCTTATTAAACCAAAACCTTTAATTAAAAAAAATAAAATTGTTTCATCAACATTGATTAGAAATTATTTAGAAAGTGGAAAAATAGAAATAGCTAACAAATTTTTATCGAGAACATGGTCCGTAGAGGGAAAAGTTGAAAAAGGTAGAATGCTAGGAAGGAAAATAGGTTTTCCGACGTGTAACATTGATATTAAAAATTATGTGATTGCTAAACCTGGAGTTTACTCTGTAAATGTGAAAATAGATAAAAACAAAAAAATTTTTAAAGGGATCGCAAATCTTGGCTTTCGACCAACTTTTAATCAAAAAAAAATATTGTTAGAGGTAAATTTATTTAATTTTTCTGGAAATCTTTATAATAAAAAACTATCAGTAGATTTTAAAAAATTTATAAGAGGTGAAAAAAAATTTAAAAATATAGACCAACTAAAGAAACAGATTAATAAAGATATTTTATCTGCAAAAAAATAATATCCTATGAGTAAAGAACATATAAATCTTCCAAAAACGGCTTTTTCAATGAAAGCCAACTTACCAGTAAGAGAACCCGGTATTTTAGATTACTGGCAAAAGATTGGCCTATACAAGAAATTAAGACAAAAAAGCAAAGGTAAAGAAAAATTTGTTCTCCATGATGGACCTCCTTATGCAAACGGAAATATTCATATGGGAACAGCTTTGAATAAAATATTAAAAGATATAATTACAAAATTTCATCAGATGGATGGCAAAGACTCTGTATATGTGCCAGGTTGGGATTGTCACGGATTACCAATAGAATGGAAAATTGAGGAACAATATAAAAAAAATAAAAAAAATAAAAATGATGTTCCTATTATTGAATTTAGGAAAGAGTGTAGAGATTTTGCAACCAAATGGATAGGAATTCATAAAGACCAATTTCAAAGGCTTGGTGTAATTGGCGATTGGGAAAATTATTATTCTACTATGAGCTTTGATGCCGAAGCTCAAATAGTAAGAGAACTTGGAAAATTTCTAAAAGAAGGGAGCTTATATAGGGGATACAAACCAGTTCTTTGGTCTACAGTAGAAAAAACTGCTCTTGCAGATGCTGAAGTTGAATATATGGACCATGTATCCGATACAATTTACGTAGAATTTCCGGTTGTTAAAACAAATTTTAAAGAGATAGAAAAATCAAATGTTGTTATATGGACAACCACACCTTGGACTATACCTGCAAACAAAGCTTTAGCTTACAATCAAAGTTTAATTTATCTATTATTGGAGATTGATAACGAAAAAAAAATTATAATTGCAAAAGATCTTTTAGAGTCCTTCAAAAAAGACACTAATATTGAAAACACAAAAATTATTAAAGAATTTTCTGGAAAGGAATTCAAAGGTACAATTTGTAGTCATCCTTTTTATTCGATTGGGTATGATTACGAAATTCCCATGTTAGAGGCGAGATTTGTAACGACTGAACAAGGAACTGGAATTGTACATTGTGCACCAAGTCATGGTCCAGATGATTTTAATTTATGCCTAAATAATAATATTAAAGCTGTTGAAACGGTTGATGATGATGGGAGATACACAAAAAATATTTTGCATTTTGAAGGGCTACATATTTTTAAAGCTAATAGTGTCATTATAGAAAAATTAAAAGAGCATGAAAAACTTATTGCAAATGGTAAATTAAATCACTCGTATCCACATTCATGGAGATCAAAAGCTCCATTAGTTCACCGTGCTACCCCACAATGGTTTATATCGATGGAAAGTCATGAATTAAGATCAAAAGCATTGAAAGCATTGGATGAAACAACTTTTTATCCAAGTAAAGGAAAAGAAAGAATTAAGTCAATGATAGAAACCAGACCTGATTGGTGTGTTTCAAGACAAAGAGTTTGGGGAGTGCCTTTACCAATTTTTATATCAAAGAAAGATGGCAAGGTCTTAATTGATGATGATGTTTTTGAAAATATTGCACAGATTTACGAGAAGGAAGGTTCAGATTGTTGGTTTTCAGATGATTATCAAAAATTATTGGGGAACAAGTACAAAGCTGAAGATTTTAATAAACTAAGCGACATTGTTGAAGTATGGTTTGACAGTGGGTCTACTCACTCTTTTGTTTTAGAGAAAAGAGCTGATCTTAAATGGCCAGCATCTATGTATCTAGAAGGATCTGATCAACATCGAGGATGGTTTCATTCATCACTATTAGAATCCTGTGGCACGAGAGGTAAAGCTCCATTTGAAAGCATTTTATCCCATGGATTTGTAGTAGACGGAAAAGGTCTAAAAATGTCTAAATCACAAGGAAATGTTATAGCGCCTGAAGATATTCTAAAAAAATATGGGGCAGATATTTTAAGAATTTGGGTTGCTTCATCTAATTACGCAGAAGATCTAAGAATAGATTATTCAATTTTAGATCAACATGCAGAGTCTTACCGTAAAATAAGAAATACTTTTAGATTTTTACTTGGAAATATAAAAGATGAATATGAAGAATATGATTTTAATAATTTAGAAATTGTTAATTTACCAGATCTAGAAAAGTATATGCTTCATCGTTTAGCTAAAGTGAACCAAAGTTTTCATAAAAATTTTCATTCATACAACTTTCATCAACTTTACAAAGAATTATTAAATTTTTGTACAGTTGAGTTATCAGCATTTTATTTCGATATCAGGAAGGATTTATTGTACTGTGACCCAATTAACTCTGATAAAAGATCTGACTGTATCAAAGTTCTGAATATTATTCTGCAGTGCTTGTTAAAGTGGTTTGCTCCTATATTATCTTTTACAACAGAGGAAATTTTCAAACTTTTAAATCAAAATAGCGACAAGCAAAGTATACACTTAGAAAATTTTATTAAAATTCCATCAAATTGGTTAAATGAAAATATCGAACATAAATGGGATAATATTAAAAAAATTAGAGATGAAGCTAATATTAGTATCGAGACAAAAAGAGCTAGCAAGGAAATAGGCTCCAGTCTGGAGGCAAAAATTTTAATAAAATTAAATAAAGACTTTTACAATGCAACTAAAAATGAGAATTTTTCTGAAATTTGCATCACTTCGGAAAGTAAAATAGTTGAGGATCAAAATTTAGAGAAAGAAGTTGAAGTACTTACAGAAAAAGCTGAAGGAAGTAAATGTTCTCTATGTTGGAAAATAAAATCAAAAAAATGTGAGAGAACTAATTGTCAAATTTCTTAAATGAATAGTTCATCAGTAAAAAAAATTTCAATATATTTTTTAATAGTTTTAGTAATTTTCGCTTTAGATAGGTTTAGTAAATTATTTATACTAAATATCTTAGAGGACAAAGATAAAGTAGATATATACATTAACTCCTTTTTAAGTTTATATTTAGTTTGGAATAAAGGAATTGGATTTGGTTTATTTTCATTTGAGGCTACTACAGCATATAATTTAGTAACTTTGTTAATTTTATTAGTTAACTTTATTATAATTTATCTAATTTTTGTAGAAGAAGGTGTGAAGATTTATTTTTTACTTACCATATTAGGTGGATCATTAGGCAATTTTGCTGATAGATTATATTATAAAGCAGTGCCCGATTTTATTGATTTAAATTACAATGGATATCATTGGTTTATTTTTAATGTTGCAGATATCTTTATTACTTTAGGAATTATTTGTCTTATTTTCGCTGAATTGTTAAATTATAAATCATCAAATGAAAAAAAATAAAAATCTATCGTTTATATTGATTTTGCTTGGTCTGTTTTTATACTCATGTCAAACAGCAACAGAGGCCTTACAAGGTAAAAAAAGATCTGACCAAAGTGATGAATTTTTAGTCCAAAAAAAAAATCCACTAGCAATGCCACCTGATTTTGACAAACTTCCTACTCCAGGCAATCAAGAAGTGTCCACGGAGTTTTTTAGTGATAACAATGAAGTTAAAGACATATTAAATATAGAGGAGGATAAAACCCAAATTGTTGAAAAAGATGAAAATTCCACAGATATTGAAAGCTCTATTTTAGAGAAAATTCAATAATAATGTTTACAAAAAATATAAATTTTTCAAATTTTAAAATTAAACCAAATCTTGCTAAGAAAAAAAATCTACTAAAAAAGATAAATAATAAAAAAATATTTTTAGAATTCCCGTTGCTAAAATCTTTAACTAAGGAATATCAAATTGGATATGACAAAAGTTTAATAAAATCATTAAAAAATTATAAAAAAATAAATTTAATTGGCATGGGTGGTTCAATCTTAGGTACCCAGGCAATTTACGATTTTTTTAAACATAGAATAAAAAAAAATTTTAATTTTTTTGACAACCTTCAAGCAAAAAAATTTATTTCTTCAAATGAAAAAAAAATTAATATTTTAGTCTCTAAATCGGGTAATACGCTAGAGACTATTTCGAATTTTAATATTTTGAGGCAAAAAGAAAAAAAAAATAAAAATATTTTTATTACTGAAAAAAAATTAAGTTTTTTAACCACACTTGCAAGTAAATTAAAAATTGAAGTTATTGAGCACAAGAATTTTATTGGTGGAAGATATTCTGTGCTTTCTGAAGTTGGCATGTTACCTGCAGAATTAATGGGATTAAATGAAAAAAAATTTAAAAACTTTAATCAACTAATTAAAAATAAAAATTTTATTAATTCATTAATAGAAAATGTTTTAGCAATAAACCATTTTGTTTTTAACAAAAAAACTAACTCTATAATTTTAAATTATGACGAAAAATCAGATAGCTTTTTTAGATGGTATCAACAATTGACAGCTGAAAGCTTAGGAAAAAAGGGAAAAGGTATTTTACCATTAATTTCGACAATGCCAAAAGATAATCATAGTCTTCTCCAACTTTATTTAGATGGACCAAAAAATAATTTTTTTACTTTTTTCAATGTAAGTGAAAAAAATTCCTCTAAAATTAACAATTCGAATTTGAACAGTAATTTTAGTCATCTTAAAAACAAAAGCTTATACAAAATTTTAGTATCGCAAAAAAAAGCAACCGAAAATGTTTTCAATAAAAAAAAAATTCCTTTCAGGTCATTTAATGTTCATAATAGAAATGAAGAAACAATGGGTGAGCTTTTTAGTTTTTTTATTTTAGAAACTATTCTTTTAGGCCAATTGATGAAAGTAAACCCCTTTGATCAACCCTCTGTTGAATTAATCAAAAAAGAAACTGTAAAAATATTAAGATAATTTTCCAAAAATTATTTTAGAAATACCATAATTCTTTTCTCTTTGAATTAAAAAGTTTTCAGAAAATTTATCAATGGTTTTTTTATTTCTGTGCAATATTAATAGTGTTCTTTTGTTAGCTAATTTTTTCTTTTTAATTTTATCAATTATTGTTTCAATATTTTTATCCTTGAATGGTGGGTCTAAAAAAATTATGTCAAATTTATTATCAAATATAATTTCCTCATTAAATTTATAAGAGTCACTTTGATAGACACTCGCTTTTTTTAATAATTTAAATTTTTCTAAGTTTTTTTTTAAAAGCATATTTGACTGATGATAGTTTTCAAAAAATACAACTTTTTCAGCACCTCTTGACAAACATTCAATACCAAAGGATCCAGTGCCAGCAAATAAATCTAATATTTTGGCGCCTTTTAAATTTATAGTTTCATTATTTGAGTGTTCAATTATGTTAAAAATAGACTCTCTAACTCTATCTTTTAAAGGTCTAGTAGATTTATCGGTAGGCTCTAAAATTTTCTGTCCCTTAAGGTAGCCTCCAATTACACGCATCTAATCAATAGCCTTGAAACCAATGTCTTTTCTAAAAAATCCACCACCCCAATTTAAATCCTTAATTTTATAAATTGCTGATTTTCTAGCCTCTAAATAACTCTCTGAAATACTCACAAAATTTAATACCCTTCCACCATTAGCGAATATTTTGTCATTTTTTGAAATTGTTCCTGCGTGGAATATGAAATTATTTTTGTTGTTTTTAATTTTATTAAGATTTTTTATTTCAACGTTTTTTTCGTAACTTTCTGGATAACCCTTTGAACATAAAACAATAGATAAACTTTTTTTATCTGACCAATCTAAATTAAATTGATTTAATTTTTGTTCACAACAAGCATTAATTATATCTAAAAAATCTGACTTTAGTAATGGAAGAATAGTTTGACACTCTGGATCACCCATACGCACATTGTACTCAATTAAAAATGGCTCATTATTTTTAATCATTAAACCTGCATAAAGAAATCCAATATACTCCTCTCCAAAATCTTTTATAGCTCTAAAAGTAGGTTCAATAATTTTATCAATAATTTTTTTTTCTAAATCTTTATTTATTAAAGCTGATGGAGAATAAGCACCCATGCCTCCGGTATTTTTTCCTGTATCATCTTCACCAACTCTTTTATGATCTTGTGCAGTGTTAAATTGTTTATAAATTTTTCCATCTGAAATGACAAAAAAACTCATTTCTTCACCTTCAAGAAATTCCTCAATTACAATTTGATCAGCTTGTCCAAATTTTCCATCAAATATTTCTTTCACTGCTTCATTAGATTTTTCAAGATTTTCACAAATATAAACTCCTTTTCCTGCCGCAAGCCCATCTGCTTTAATGACTATTGGAAATTTAACTTGGTTTAAATATTTAATAGATTCCTCCAAATTTTTTAAAATATTAAATTTTGCTGTAGGTATATTATATTTTTTACAAACATTTTTAGTAAACGTTTTTGATCCTTCAAATTGAGATAGTACTTTATTAGGTCCAAAAACTTTTATTTTTTTTTCTTGCAAAAAATCAGCTATACCATCTACCAAAGGTTTTTCTGGACCAACAACTACTAATTCAATTTTATTTTTCAAAATAAAATCATAAATGCTTTCAAAGTTGTCTAGATTTAAATTAACATTTTCAGCCAAATGACATGTGCCAGCATTTCCTGGAATACAATAAATTTTAGTGGTTTTTTTTGATAATGACATTTGATTTACCAACGCGTGCTCTCTTCCACCACTTCCGAGAATTGCAATTTTCATATAGATATTTATATATCTCAATAATGCAAAATAAGTTAGCTAAATTAAAATACCTTCCTAATAATTTTGAGATTATTGAGGAAGGCGACCATGTAATATGTTCTATATCTGGAAAGAAAATTCTTTTAGAAAATTTGACCTATTGGAATGTTGAAGAACAAGAGGCATATTTTTCTTATAAAGAGGCCGCAGTTAAAAGAGATAGGTTAAAAAAATCTTAATTTACTTTTTCCATCTGTCGTGGGTCCAAATCCATTGAAGTGGATTCTTTACTATCATTTGCTCGAGCACAGTATTTAAAAACTGTGTAATTTCCTCAATAGTTTTACTTTCACCTACTTTAATAGGTTTGGAAACGTACATTTTAAAATGAAATTTGCTTCTTCTCTCTATGTAGATTGGAACTAGATCACATTTATATTTTTTAACCAATTGCGCTGGGATAGTAGTTGTGGTTGCTAAGCTACCAAAAAAATTAACTTTAGATCCTTCTCGAACCCTTTGGTCGATCATTAATGCAATAGACGACCCTTTCTTTAGATTTTCAATTATTTCCCTTGTTCCTGAACGCCCTTTTTTAATTTGTTTTTTACAAATATATTTAATTCGAATTTTTTCCATAGTTTTATTAAGGAAAATATTATTTAACGGTCGATAAATAGCAGATAAATCAATCCCATATTTTTCAATCATCATAGCCATCAATTCAAAATTATTAAAATGTCCAGATATGAAAACTACTTTTTTGTTTTTTGATTTAATTTCATCGAGGTACTGTTTCCCTTCTACTTGAATATACTTTTCAAGTTTACCATTTCTAAAGTTTTTAATAAAAGGATATTCAGCAAAAATTCTTCCATAATTTCCAAATATTTCATCCGAAGATTGTTCATGAGTTTTTTTTAATGAGATATTGGATTTTTTTAAATTATCTATAACTAAACTTTTAGATCTAAATAATGGTCCAAATGCTTTTCCAATAAAAAATCCAAAGTTTGAAGCCAATTTGTATCCTAAGATTTTAAATATGATCAACAATAAAGAAACTAAAACAAATTCAAAAAAATAAATAACGGTTTTCATAAGTTTTTGTTTAAAAAACTCTCAAATTTTTTCTGATTTGAGATTTTTAGATTAATTTTAATAAATTTTATATTTTTTTTTTTAGAATTATCTAGTCTTAAATAATCTTTTTCAGAAGTAACTATTTCCAATCTTTTTTCTTTTGCAAGACTTTTAATTTCATTAATGTCTTTATTAGAAAAATTATAATGATCAGGAAAAAATTTTTTTTCTTTAATTTTAAATTTGTACTTAATTAAAGTTTTTTCAAATTCTTCAGGATTACCTAGACCACAAAAAATTAGATAATTTTTTTTTAAATTAAATGATTTTAAATTGGTTGGTTTATAGTTTGCATAGAAAATTTTAATATTTTTATTAATTTTTTTAATTTTATTTTGAAATTTAATATTTTTTTTCTCTCCATTCAAAAATACAGCATCATAATTTCGTATTTCGCATAAGCTCTCTCTCAAAGGTCCTGCAGGTATTAAAAAACCATTTCCAATGGTATTAGTACTATTAAAACAAGCAATTGATAAATCGTAATTAATCTTCTTTTCTTGCAATCCATCATCACAAATTGCTATGTCGAAATTTTTATTTTCGGCAGTTTTAATAGCTATATCTCTATTTTTAAAACATAATAAATTTCCATTTTTTTTTAAAATTTTTTGTTCGTCTTTTTGATCGACATAGTTTTTTTTTATAATTGTGGTTTTATATTTTTTTTTTAAAAGACTATTTATTTTAATAACCAACGGAGTTTTGCCTGTTCCACCTAAATATATATTACCAACACATATAGTTTTAACTTTAAATTTCACCTTTGGTGATAATTTTTTCAAATAATTAAATAAAAACGTAAAGAAAGTTAATGGAAGAAGAATAATTGAAATTAAATTAACAGTATCAAGATAAATTGGTCTCTTAATTTTCATTATATAAATTTATCTATTTCATAAATATTATTTTTAAGAACTCTTTTACCCATTTCGTCTATTTTTTTTAATATTTTTCTTGAATGATTGTAATTAATTTTTTTTTTAATTAATTCACAAACATTATTTAAACTTTTTACTTTGCTTGCAATTTTAAGATTTAATAATAAGTCATATACTTCTTTAAAATTATGAACAAATGGCCCAAAAATAATATAATTTTTTCCCCTTACAGGCTCTAAAGGATTTTGGCCTCCATGATTAATTAATGATCCTCCAACAAAACATAAATTAGATATTTCATAAAATTTACGAGCTTCTCCATATGTATCAGCAATATATACATCTGTGGATTTACTTATTTTATTTCTAGACGATCTTGTAATTACATTTAATTGTTTGCTTTCTAACAGTCTAACTATTCTATCAGTTCTATAGACATGTCTTGGAATTATAACTGTAAGCAAATTATTAATACTTTTTTTTACTTTTTTATGAGCCTCAGAAATTAAATCTTCTTCATTGTCATGAGTACTTGCGCAACAAAAAATTTTTCTATCTCTAATTATCTTTTTTACATCAGAATTTACCTTCGTTTTTTTTTCTCCAAAGTATTTTAGGTTTCCTGCAATTTTTATATTTTTTACTCCAAGTTTACTCAAATAAAGTTTTGACTCTTTATTTTGTGGAAGTGCCAAAGTAATACTACTAAAGATTTTTTTTGCAAAATTTGGAAATCTTAACCATCTTTTATAACTTTTTGATGTGATTCTTCCATTAATTAAAACTATGGGTATATCTTTTCTTTTTAGATTTTTAATCATGTTTGGCCATATTTCTGAATCTATAAAAATTGCCACTTTTGGTTTCCAAAATTCTAAAAATTTATTTGTCAAATAATATTCATCTATTGGAAAATATACATGTTCGGTTTTTCTAAATTTTATTTTTTTAATAACCGATGCAGAACTTGTAGTGGTAGATGTGAGTAAAATTTTTTGAACTTTATTATTTTTTTCTAAAATTTTAATTATAGGAAGAATACTCATAATTTCCCCGACACTTGCTCCATGAAACCAAATCGTTTGGTTTTTATTATATTTTTTATAGATACAAAATTTTTCCAGAAATCTGTTAAAATCCTCTTTTCCGATTATAATTCTTACAGCAAATATTATTGGTGAAAATAATAAAAAAGTTATTGCTAAAATTTCGTAAAAAAAAAACATTAGTTTTCTTTAATTTGTCGATTATAAAAATTTTGATAAATCTCAGAATGTTTCAGTAAATCATTATGTTTACCTTGATCTATAACTTTTCCTTTATCAAGAACATAAATAATATTTGAATTTAGAATTGTTGAAAGCCTATGGGCAATTACAATAGTTGTCTTATTTGAAATTAATTTTTCCAAGGCCTTTTGAATTTTTTCTTCAGTTTCAGAGTCTAATGAAGATGTTGCTTCATCTAAAAGAATAATTTTGCTATTCTTTAAAAAAGCTCTCGCAATTGAAAGTCTTTGTTTTTCACCACCGGATAATTTAATTCCATTTTCACCAATTTTGGTCTCAAATTTATTTTCAAGTTTGTTTATAAAGTCTGTGCACATTGCCATATCTGCAGCTTTAAATATTTCATCATTTGAAGCATCAGGTTTTGCATATTTAATATTATTTAAAACTGTATCGTCAAATAAAGTGGTGTTTTGATCGACAATTGAAATTTCTTTTCTAAGAGAGGAAAGTTTTACCTCTTTTATGTTTTGACCATCTACCTCGACTTTTCCAGAAATAGGATCGTATATTCTTGGTATTAGGCTTAATAAAGTAGACTTTCCAGAACCACTATGACCAACAAGTGCTGTCATTTTATTTCCAGCAATATTTATATTTATATCTTTCAGTACACGGTTATCTAAATTGCTTACATAATTAAAATTTACATTATTAAAATTAATTGAGCCCTCATTTAATTTCAGCTCTCCTAAACTTTCATTAGATGAAATATTATTTTTAGTATCTATTATTGGTATAATTCTTTTACCAGCAGATAAACCTTGAAAAATTCCTACATTAATAGTCGCTAAAGATTTTACAGGTTGATAAGCTAACATCATTGCCGCGAGAAAAGAAAAAAAATTATTAATATTGAGTTGCCCATTCATAATAAGTTTTCCGGAGTAGAAGATTAAAATTGCTATCATTATACCAGTTAGTATTTCCATTATTGGAGTAGCTCTTATAAATACAGTTGCTATTTTGATAGATTTCTTCTTAAGATCATCAACAAATTTTTCAGACCTCTTATTTTCAAAATTTTCTCTTTGAAAAATTTTTATAACTTTATGATTTTTAAATAAGTCAATTAAGTATTTATTTAAGTCACCTGATTTTTCTTGTGCTTCTGTTGCAACTTTTCCCATTCGTCTCCCAAGTTTTTTTGCTGTAATCGAAGCAATTGGGATCATTATTATAGCTATTAGTGACAATCTCCAGTTCTGTAGAAACATTACTGTTAATAGACCAATAAGAGTTAAACCATCTTTAAAAAAACTCAAAAATGAATTGCTCAACATTCCAGTAATTTGATTTACATCAAAATTTAAATTTGAAATATATTTTCCAGAATGTTTGTTCTCTATTTGTTGAGTATCTGCTTTAATAAAAGATGAAAGCATATCAATTTGAATTTTTTTCTTAACTTCTTCTGCAACATTTATCATTATTACTTTTGCCATATACAATGAAATTCCTTTAGTAGAAAAAGCTAAAACAATTAAAATAGGAATTACAAATATTAAAGTTTGATCCTGATTAATAAAAATTTTCTCTATTGCAGGATCTAAAAGCCAAGCAGTTGCAGATGTACTTCCTGCAACCAAGATAGAGAAAAATACAGCTAACAAAATTTTAATAATAAAAATTTTCGTATAGTCGTTGTATAATCTTTTTAAGATCTCTAAATTAGTCATGAATTAAAAAAGTTTCCCAATTAAAATATTTATAAATATTAACAAACCTAAAAAATTATTACTTTTAAATTTAAACAAACAGTCTAATGGTTCTTTTACATTAAGTTTGTATATTTGAAAAAAAATCAAATGCCCAATAGGTAAAAATAAAAACAAAAAATAAAAATAATTAAAATTCATTAAAAGGCCTACTAAGATTAGAGCTCCAATAAAGATCAAATAACAAAAAGAAATAAATTTCTTTGGATCATTTTTAAATTTAATTGAAGTAGATTTAACTCCTATAATTTCATCATCTTTTATATCTTGGTATCCATAAATAGTGTCGTATCCCAGTGTCCAAAATATGGCTCCAAAATAGAAAATTATTGGAAGTATTGAGATTTCGTTAGTGACAGAGATCCATGCCAATACAAGACCATAATTGAAAGTAATTCCAAGAAACAATTGTGGCCAATATGTAAATCTTTTCATTAAAGGATAAGAGAATGCAAGTGGCATCGATAATAGTGCCATCCAAATTGTAAAAAAATTAAAATTAATTAAAACCAAAAAAGCAATCCCACACAGTATAAATGAGTAAAAACTTGCTAGTTTTACAGATACTTTACCTGAAGCAATGGGTCTATTTTTTGTTCTTTCAACAAGTTTATCAAAATTTTTATCTGTTATATCATTTACTATACAGCCAGCCGATCTCATTAACACAGCCCCAAGAAAGAAAAGCAGGATATAAAAAAAATATGTTTCAAGTTCACTAGTAAATTCATAGGCAATTGTAATACCCCAAATACAAGGCCAAAAAAGAAGCATGTAACCTATGGGTTTATTCAATCTTGTAAGTTCAATAAATAATTTAACGTTTAACATTAATTTACTTGTAAATAACAAAGGCTAGTTTCATAATCAATTCGATTCGAATGAATATAGATTATACAGTTACAGCTTTAATGTTTCCTGCAATTCCTCTTTTAATGGGGGTTTATAGTAACAGATTTCATACTTTAAGTAGGTTGATTAGAGAACTTCATGATGAACATGTATATGAAAAACATATTCCCGCAGAATGGAAAAAACAATTTATTAACTTGAGTAGAAGAATTTCAATTTTAAGGTGGACTATAATGTTTGCTGCCTTTGGATTTTTATTTAATATGCTTACAGTTTTTGCTCTTTATTTAAATGAATTATTCTTAGCGAGAGTAATTTTTGGTTCGTGCTGTTTATCAATGATAATATCGATTATTTTCTTTATAAGAGAAATTCAAATATCCACAAATGCACTCAATTTACACATGTCTGACATGGATGTAAAAATAGATTAATTTGGTAAAATTATTGCAGGACCAAGTAATTTTCTTCCCTCAAGATCTTCATGAGCTTTTCTAACTTCATCTAAAGAATACTTTTTTGAAATTTCAACTTTAAATTTACCTTTAGATATTGCTTCAAAAACTTTTTCAGCCGCTTCTTCAAGCTCTTTTCTTATGATCGTGTAATGAGCGATTGAAGGTCTAGTAAAAAAAAGACCTTTTGCATTTATATGTTTTTTTATATCTAATGTATGAACGTAACCAGATGCATTTCCAAAAGCAACCATCATCCCTCTTACTTTTAAAACTTCTATTGAACCTTCAAATGTTTTTGCTCCTACTCCATCATATACTACATCAAGTCCGTTTTTTCCTACAATTTTTTCAACTTCCTCAACAAAATTTTTTTCATTATAGTTTATAACATGGTGGCATCCATTCTTTTTCGCTATTTCTATTTTTTCATCTGAACCGACCGTCCCTATTATTTCAGCACCAAGTGCATTGGCCCACGGACAGAAAATTTGACCAAGTGCTCCTGCAGCTGCATGATATAAAATTTTATCACCTTTTTTAACTTGATAAGTTCTGTGCAATAAATACTCGGCTGTTATACCTTTTAAAGTAATACACGATGCAACTTCATCAGATATATTATCTGGAACCTTTACTAACTTATCTTCAGGTATTATTTGTTTTTCAGAATAAGTTCCAATTGGCATGGAAGCACGAGTTACTCTATCTCCAACTTTAAATAATTTAACTTCAGAACCTACTTCTTCGATAATACTACAAGCTTCAAGTCCAATACCACTTGGCAGTGGGATGGGATAAAGACCTGAACGGTGGTATGTATCAATATAATTTATACCAATAGATAAATTTTTAACTAACACTTCATTCTGGCCAGGTTTTCCAATATCGACATTCTTTATTTCTAATACTTGAGGTCCACCAAATTCTTTTATTTCAATTTTTTTCATTTTTTTACAAAATTACCGTTATGGTAATCGTCAATTGCTTGAAGTATTTCCTGTTTTGTATTCATTACAAATGGTCCACCTCTTGCAATTTGTTCTCCAATTGGTTTTCCAGATATTAATAAAAATTTAGCCTTAGTCAAAGCAGTTACCTTTAGTTTTTCACCATTAGTTAAAAGAATTAAAGTAGAGTTTTTGACTTTATCATGTCTTTTTTCTCCAATTTTTATTTCACCCTTAATTAAATAAATAAAGCTATTGTGAGAGGAGGGTATCTCAAAATTAAATTCCTTATCTTCTTTAAGCTCAACATCAAAATAAACAGGTTCTACATTATGCTTTTTAATTGGTCCCTTTGCTTTTTGAAATTTTCCAGCAATAACTTTTATTTGCTTATCACTATCTTTATGTACACTCATTTTGTCAGCATCAATATAATGATATTCAGGTTTATCCATTTTCATACTCGCTGGCATGTTTATCCATAATTGAAAACCATGAAGTTTACCCTCTTTCATTGCTGGCATTTCTGAATGAATAATACCACTTCCTGTTTTCATCCACTGAACATCTCCTGCTGTCATTCTACCTTGTCCACCAGTACTATCTTTATGTTCAAAATCTCCCGCTAACATATAAGTTACTGTTTCTATGCCTCTATGAGGATGGGGTGGAAAGCCTGCAATATAATCTTCACTATTTTCTGACCCAAACTCATCCAACATTAAAAATGGATCAAAATAATTTGGCTCAACTCCAATACTTCTTTTTAATTTTACACCAGCACCATCTGATGCTGATATAGGTTCAATAACTTTTTCAACTTCTATTGATTTCATTCGATCGATATATACTTTAACTATATAATTTCAAGTAACTCACTTAAATCGTGAATTTCATCTAATGGTTGATAGTCAAGATTATCAAATATATTTTTATTCCTGTTTACCCAAACAGAATTATATCCATAATTTCCACCCCCAGAAACATCCCATGTATTTGCACTTAAAAATAAAATTTCATCCTTTTTAATGTTATATTTATTTACAGGTAATTCATAAACTTTTGAGTATGGCTTAAAAATTCCCACTTCTTCAACTGAAAAAATATCATCAAATATATTTTCTAAGTTATTATTTTTGACCAGATTTTCCATCAAACTAGGAGTACCATTGGAAAGAATTGCTAACTTAAAATCTTTCTTTTTCAACTTATTTAAAGTTTCTTTAACTTCAGAAAAAGGTGAGAGTACTTTGTACAAATCTAATAAATCATTTCTCATGGAGTTATCAATTTTAAAAAATTTCATCGATTTGTCTAAACTGTCTTCAGTAATTTTCCAAAAATCTTTATGTCTATTCATTAAACTCCTTAGCCAAGTATATTCTAATTGTGTGGTTCTCCAATAATTTGCGAAATCTTCCCACTTATCACCTATTTTTCCTTTACATTTTTCTGCAGCAGAATTGACGTCAAATAAAGTTCCATAAGCATCAAATATTATTGCTTTAATATTTTTCATAATTTAATTTAAATATAATGAGCAATATTAGGTTATTTTATCCAGAAAGTTTATCAATTAATTTAGAGGGAAAATTAGATAAAGCACAATCTCATTATTTAACTAAAGTGATGAGAACTCCTATTGGTGGTAATTTTTCTTTATTTAATAAACTTGGTGAATGGCAAACAATAATTAAAAAAATTTCAAAAAATGATTTAACTTTTAAAGTTACTAAGCAACTTAGACATAAAGAAAATGAAACTGATCTTTGGTTAGCTTTTTCTCCTATTAGATCAAATTTTTTTAATTTCATGATTCAAAAAGCAACAGAATTAGGTGTAACAAAATTCATTCCAGTAATTACAGAAAGGACTGTTGTAAGAAACATAAATTATGAAAGACTAATAAAAATTGTTACAGAAGCCTCAGAACAATGTAATAGATTAAGTATTCCTGAAATAGATAAAATACAAAAATTAGATGAGTTTTTTAAAAATAATAAAGATTTAAATCTTATATTTGGAGATTTAAATTCAGATAATAAAAAATTAAAAATAAATAACAAAAAAATTTTATGTATTTTAATTGGCCCCGAAGGTGATTACACTGAGGTCGAAAGAGAAAAGATTCTTAAATATGGTGGAACACAATCAATAAAATTGGGTAATAACATTCTTCGAACTGAAACTGCAGTTATATCCGCTTTATCTGTGATCAATTTTCTAAAAAATTGATAAATTGTCGCGAAATCTCTAGTGTTTTTTTGTATTTTTGGCTTTATAAACTTTTGAAAATGAAAAAATTTATAACAACTTTATTAACATCATTAATTTCATTGCCTGCTTTTGCCAATCAACCGGAGAAGTGGCAATTGAGTTTTCAAGAGCCTGCATCTCAGACAATGAGAGATATTGTGTGGTTCCACGACTATATGTTGCTTCCAATTATTGTTGCAATAAGTGCGTTTGTGTTGTTTCTGATGTTATATGTGATGGTAAGATTTAGAGAGTCTAGAAATCCTAATCCGTCAAAAAGAACTCATAATGTTGCAGTGGAAATAATTTGGACATTGGTTCCATGTTTAATTCTAATAGTAATGGCTGTTCCATCATTTAAAGTTTTGTATTCTCAAGATACAATTCCAAAAGCGGATGTAACTATTAAAGCAATTGGATATCAGTGGTACTGGGGCTATGAATATCCAGATGAAAATATAATTTTTGACTCATACATGATTGAAGAAGAGGATTTAAAAGAGGGTCAACCAAGACTACTAGCAGTTGATAACGTTGTAGTGGTGCCAGTAAATAAAGTTGTAAAAGTATTAATTACAGCAAATGATGTATTGCATGCATGGGCCTTACCTTCATTTGGGGTTAAAAGAGATGCAATGCCAGGAAGAATTAATGAAACATGGTTTAAAGCAGAAAAAGTTGGAACATACTATGGTCAATGTTCAGAATTATGTGGAATAAAGCACGCATTTATGCCAATTGAAGTAAGAGTAGTTTCTGATGAGGACTATCAAGCGTGGTTGTCAGATGCGAAAATAAAGTTTGCAAAAGACGAGAGTTTAATTAATAAAAATTTAATAGCGAGTAATTAAATAATGAGTACAGCAACATTACACGGTCACGACCACCATACACCAACTGGATGGAAAAGATGGGCATATTCTACAAACCATAAAGATATAGGAACAATGTATTTAATCTTTGCAATTATTGCAGGGGTAATCGGAACTGCATTTTCAGTTTTAATGAGAATAGAGTTAATGCATCCTGGTGATGGAATTTTAGGAGGTAACTATCACTTATATAATGTTCTAGTTACAGGACATGGATTGATAATGATTTTCTTCATGGTGATGCCAGCAATGATTGGCGGTTTTGGTAATTGGTTTGTGCCAATAATGATCGGTGCACCTGATATGGCATTCCCAAGAATGAATAATATTTCTTTTTGGTTGCTACCTGTGGCTTTTATTTTACTTCTAGCTTCAATATTTGTTGATGGACCTCCAGGGGCACAAGGTGTTGGAGGAGGTTGGACTATATATCCACCGTTATCTTCAAAAGCAGGTCAACCAGGTCCAGCAATGGATTTGGCAATTTTAAGTTTACATGTTGCGGGCGCGTCATCTATTTTAGGTGCAGTAAATTTCATAACTACAATTTTAAACATGAGAACGCCAGGTATGACATTACATAAAATGCCATTATTTGCTTGGTCTATACTTGTTACTGCTTTTTTACTTTTGTTATCTTTACCAGTTTTAGCTGGAGCAATAACAATGTTATTAACAGACAGAAATTTTGGAACAGCATTCTTTGAGGCTCAATCAGGTGGTGATCCAACTTTGTTTCAACACTTATTTTGGTTTTTTGGACATCCAGAAGTCTATATTTTAATTTTACCAGGTTTTGGAATGATAAGTCATATCGTTTCTACTTTTTCCAAAAAACCTGTGTTTGGATATTTAGGTATGGCATATGCAATGGTTGCAATAGGAATTGTTGGATTTGTGGTATGGGCTCATCATATGTACACAGTAGGTCTTGATACTGATACCAAAGCATATTTTTTAGCTGCGACTATGATAATAGCCGTCCCAACTGGAATAAAAATTTTTTCTTGGATCGCAACTATGTGGGGTGGATCAATATCATTTAAAACCCCAATGGTTTGGGCACTTGGTTTCATATTTTTATTTACAGTCGGTGGAGTAACAGGAGTTGTTTTAGCAAACGCTGGAGTTGATACAGCATTACATGATACATATTATGTTGTTGCTCATTTCCACTATGTTCTATCGCTTGGAGCTGTTTTTGCAATCTTTGCAGGTTTTTATTATTGGTTTGGAAAAATGTCAGGTTATGAGTATTCAGAGTGGATGGGACAACTTCATTTTTGGCTTACATTCATTGGTGTAAATATAGTATTTTTCCCACAACACTTTTTAGGTTTAGCAGGTATGCCAAGAAGATATGCAGATTATCCCGATGCATTTGCTGACTGGAATTATATTTCGTCCATAGGGTCATATATATCGATCGTAGGATTAGCAGTATTTTTTGCAAACTTAATTTATGCATTTGCGAAAAAGAAAAAAGCAGCTCAAAACCCATGGGGCGAGGGGGCAACCACTCTAGAGTGGACAGTTCCATCACCGCCTAATTTTCATACTTTTGAAGAGCTTCCTAAATTCGAAAACGTTGAGGGTGCAGAAAAATCTAGTAGTTAGATTCTACTAAAAATATATAATATTAAAATGCAGTCTACTATCTTACGAGAAAAAAGATCTAACACAGATCTTGGAATTATCTCAGAGCTAATAAAACTTATGAAGCCAAGAGTAATGTCTTTAGTAATATTTACTTGTGCAGTTGGTTTGCTTACTGCACCAAATTCTATACCGTTTACTCAAGCAGCAATTGGTATTCTCATAGTGGCTATTGGGGCAGGTGCAGCAGGTGCATTAAACATGTGGTATGAGGCTGATCTTGATAAATTAATGACTAGAACATGTTTAAGACCAATCCCAAGAGGTAAACTTAATAGAAAGCAAGCTTTTTATTTTGGAACAACATTATCAATAGTTTCAGTCTTAAGCTTATATTATTTCACAAATGCTATTTCAGCTTTCTTATTATTTTTCACAATTTTCTTTTATTTGTTTGTTTATACAATCTGGTTGAAGAGAAGAACTCCTCAAAACATAGTAATTGGAGGTGCTGCAGGAGCGCTACCACCTGTTATTGGTTGGACCATAGCAACGAACTCTTTATCAATTGAACCTATAGTTTTTTTTCTAATAATTTTTGTTTGGACACCATCTCATTTTTGGGCCCTAAGCCTTTATAAGGCTAAAGACTATAAAAAAGCGAAAATTCCAATGCTACCAATCACTAATGGAATTGAAAATACAAAAAAGAATATATTTATATATTCATTGTTAATGTTGCCAACCGTAGCGCTTCCATATGCGATTGGATTTACATCAGAATTATTTCTAACACTTGGATTGACCTTAACTATTTATTATAATTATCTTTGTTTTAAGCTTTATAATTATAAAAAAAATAAATTTGAGATTAAAATTGCAAAACATATTTTTGCTTACTCAATATTTTATTTATTTTTAATTTTTGTATTATTTTTAATAGACAAACTAATTTAATGATAAGAGACGAAAAAACAAAAAAAAAAAATTTATGGACAGCACTAGGTCTTGTAATTTTTATCGTGATATTATTTGTTTTTACTTTATATAATGTAGGCGTTTTTGAGAGATCAATATGATAAAAAAAAATACATTAACACCTCTTTTGCTAGCTGGAATTTTCGTTTTTATGTTGGGATTATCATTTGCGGCAGTACCACTTTATGATTTGTTTTGTAGAGTAACAGGATTTGGAGGTACTACTCAAATTTCTAAGGAAGCACCAAAGATAGTATTAGATAAAATAGTAAATGTAAGGCTTGATACAAACGTTAATTCTCAGTTAGATTGGGATTTTGCAGTTAATGAAAAAACTTTGGATGTAAAACCAGGCAAAGTTTATAAAATTAAATTTAATGTTGAAAATTTGGGTGACCAAACTTCATCTGCAGTTGCAAGCTACAATGTTTCCCCTTCGTCCTTTGGTCAGTATTTTAATAAATTAGGCTGTTTTTGTTTTGAAAAACAGACACTTAAACCAGGAGAAAAAGCATCTTATGATCTAGTATTTTATCTAGACCCTGAATTAGTAAACGACCCAAAAACTAAAAATATAGAGGATGTTACTATGTCCTATACTTTTTTCTCCTCTGACTATTATAAGGTTGAGAAAAACGAGAGTTAAAAATGTCTTCAGCTCAAAAGCATGATTACCACTTAGTTGACCCAAGTCCGTGGCCGATTGCTACTTCTTTCGCTACATTAATTACTGCACTAGGAACAGTTTATTATTTGCATGCACAAGCAATGTGGGCAATGTTGCTTGGATTTGCACTTTTAATTTATTGTGCATTTATGTGGTTCCGCGATGTAGTTATTGAGGCCGAATATCAAGGCCATCACACTCCAGTCGTGCAACTCCATCATAGATATGGAATGACTTTATTCATTGCCTCTGAGGTAATGTTTTTTGTTGCTTGGTTCTGGGCTTATTTTGATGCAAGTTTATTTCCAAATGAATTTACTGGTAATGTTTGGCCACCAAAAGATATAGAAACTTTTGATCCATGGGATATTCCTCTTATAAATACTCTAGTTCTTCTTTTATCAGGTACAACAGTTACATGGGCTCATCACTCTTTACTAGAAGGTGATAGAAAAGGATTTATTAATGGTCTGATTTGTACAGTTGTTCTAGGAGCATTCTTCACAGTTTTACAAATATATGAATATCAACATGCTTCATTTAGTTTTTCAGGTCATATTTATGGAGCAACTTTTTACATGGCGACAGGGTTTCATGGTTTTCATGTGGTTGTTGGAACGATCTTCTTAGCAGTATGTCTATGGAGGGGAAAATTGGGTCACTTTACAAAAGAACATCATTTTGGTTTTGAAGCAGCAGCTTGGTATTGGCACTTTGTCGATGTAGTGTGGTTGTTTTTATTTGCAGCCATATACATTTGGGGAAGTTAAAATCGTTTGAAAAATAAATTATCGTTTTCATTATTTGTTTATTTTTTTATTTTAGTTTTTTTAGCCTTAGGCACTTGGCAAATAATAAGATTAAACTGGAAACTTGAATTAATAAACTCAATCGAACAATCTTTAAAAAGTGAACCAATAGAGTTTAATGGTAACAATCCAACTAATTTTAAAAAAATTAAATTTGAAGGAATATTAGATAATTCAAAAATCATTTATTTGTATAGTTTGAGCGAAAAAGGAGAGCCAGGTTTCGATATTGTGAATCCAATAAGTATTAACAATAAAAGTTTTTTGATTAATCGGGGATGGATCCCTAGAGAATTTAAATCAAAAAAATACTTTTCAGATGAAATTAAATTTGAGGGGATTTTAAAACTGAAAAGTAAATTTAATTATTTTAAGCCAGATAATGATTTGAACAAGAACTATTGGTTTACATTAAAAGATGAGGATTTGTTAAATTATACTGGTAACCAATTTTCTCCATTCATTATAAACAACATCAGCAAGCAAGAAGGAATTTATCCAAAGTCAAAACAAGTGGGAGCCAATATTTCTAACAACCATTTAAAATATGCCCTAACTTGGTTTTCATTAGCTGTTTCCATATTTTTAATATATTTATATTTTAGAAAAAAAAATTACTGATGGAATATATTAGTACCAGAAATAATTCAGAGCATTTCTCATTTAAAAACGTTTTTCTTAAAGGTTTAGCAGATGACGGCGGTCTGTTTGTGCCAAAATCAATTAAACCATTTAGCAGGAGAGAATTAATCAAACTTAGTAGTCTCAAATACAACGAATTGGCAGCTGAAATAATTTTCCCATTTATTGGTAATTTTATGACTAAAGATGAGTTATCTTTCTTAATATCCAAATCCTATTCACATTTTAGATGTGAAGATGTTGTAAAAATCTCTGACTTAGGAAACTTTAAAGTTTTGGAACTGTTTCATGGTCCAACACTTGCTTTCAAGGATATCGCGATGCAATTGATAGGTAACTTCTACCAATATCACTTAGAAAATTCAGAGAAAAAAATGAATATTATTGTAGCAACTTCAGGAGATACAGGGGCTGCAGCTATTGATGCATTGAAAGGCAAAAGTAATCTAAATGTTTTTGTATTACATCCTTATAATAAAATTTCACCAGTTCAGAGACGATTGATGACAATTCACGAAGATAAAAATGTGTTTAATATAGCAATTGAGGGTAACTTTGATGACTGTCAAAATTTAGTAAAAGCCATGTTTAATGATCAAAATTTTTCAAACAAAATCAACATGTCAGGAGTAAACTCAATAAATTGGGCAAGAATAATTGCTCAAGCCGTTTATTATTTTTATGCATATTTTAAAACAGGTAATGGACAGCCTTTATCATTTTCAGTTCCAACAGGTAATTTTGGAGATATTTATGCTGGTTATTTAGCGAAAAAACTCGGCTTACCTGTTGATAAACTTATAGTAGCAACAAATAAAAACGATATTCTTCATAGAGCAATTTCTGGAGGTGATTATACTCAAAAGAAAGTTGAAGAAACAAATACTCCTAGTATGGATATTCAGATAGCAAGTAACTTTGAAAGACTTCTATATGATGTGAAAGACTGTAATTCAGAATTTACAAAAGATGCTATGAGTAAAATAAAAAATAATGAATACAAAATTGATAATAATGACTTAGAGAAGATTAAAAGAAATTTTATCTCTGAAATGTTAGATGAAAACGAGACTATTGAAATGATAAAAGATATCCATGAAAATTATCAAATAGTAGTTGATCCTCACACCGCAGTTGGAATTGGAGCCGCAAAAAAACTAAGATTAGAAAAAAACTGCGTTGTATTGTCAACAGCTCATCCATGTAAATTTCCAAAAGCAATAGAGGATGCAATCTCAAAAACTGAAAAACTACCTGAAAGCCTAGGATATGTTTATGATAAGGAAGAAAAATTTGAAGTCCTTTCAAATGATTTAGAAAAAGTAAAAAATTATGTAATAAATTCAATATGAAAATAAAAATAAAAGATCAAATTCCTGATATAGAGATTTTCCATTTAGTAGAGGGTGAACCAAAAATAAGAAAAATTAAAGAAATACTTGGCACAGGTAAAATTATTCTATTTGGGCTACCTGGTGCTTTTACTTCAACCTGTTCCAAATTTCACCTTCCAGGTTATGTGGCAAATGCAGATAAATTAAAACAGAAAGGGATACATAATATATTTTGTATATCTGTTAATGATCCATACGTGATGGATGCTTGGGGACAAGCAAATAACATTGAAAATAAAATAACAATGCTTTCTGATCCTTATTTATCATTTACAAAGGCAATCGGTGCAGAGGTTGATAGAAATTCTAGAGGCATGGGAATAAGATCAAATCGATATTCTATGGTAATTGAAAACCTGGAAGTATCAAATATTCAAGTTGAAAAAGAGACTAAAGAATGTGGTTTATCTTCAGCAGAGGGTATTCTAGATATATTATAAATTGGATGGCAGTTCTCTTCATGCACCTAGATATTTGCTGAAGTTCGTGCCAATAAATCTACCTCATTGTTAAGCTTATCTGATGAGTGGGCTTTTACCCAGCTCCATTTAATTTCAAAAGAGTTCGATAAACTGTCTAATTCATTCCAAAGTTCTTTGTTTTTCACATCCTTTTTATTAGCAGTTTTCCATCCATTTTTTTTCCAATTATGTATCCATTCAGTAATTCCTGATTTTACATACTTAGAGTCTGTAAATATTTGAACTTTGCTACCTTTTGCAATTTTTTTTAAAGCTTTAATTGGAGCGAGCAATTCCATTCTGTTATTTGTAGTATTATTTTCCTTGCCAGATATTATTATTTTCTTTTTATCAATTAATATAATTGCTGCCCAGCCTCCTTTACCAGGGTTATCGATACACGATCCATCCGTATAAATTCTACAAATCACTTAAATATAATCTCACTTACTATATTTTTTTGAAAAAACTTTAATTTATCTAAGAACTCATTAGGATCTTTAACTGTGACTATCGCATCATCATTTTTAATATTATAATCAATTAATCGGGTTAAAAGAAATCTTAATGAGGCTCCCTGACAAAGAATTTGTAGGGCATTTTTCTCATTTTGATTAATTTTTCTAATTTTTTCATAACCCTTTAAAAAACCTAGTGTTTTGCTTTTGTTAAATTCCATTTCATTATTTTTTTTATCAAATCCCAATGAATTGATACATATTGCGATTTCATATGCATAAAAATCATTACATGAAAAAGTATAATCAATTATTCCATTTAACTCGTTATTAAAAAATATAATGTTGTCCCAAAAAATATCACCGTGGATAATTCCAATGGGCAGATTTTGAGGCCAATTATTTTCAACATTCAATAAATTAAATGAAATTAATTTTTTGTCGTTTTGATTTAGTTTTTTTTCTAACTTGGAATACATATCTATCCATGATTCTACAGATAATGAATTCTTTCTAGATAATTTCATTTTTTCTGTAAGCAAGTGAAGTTTTGCAGTTTCTGTACCAATTTTAAAACACATATCATCAGTTAAATCTTTTATTGTTTCTCCTTGAATATAAGAAAGAATAGTTAATTTTTTGTTTCTAAAATCTGATATTTCTTTTCCCATTTTATTTTTAATTGGAAGTGGACACTTAAATTTTTTATTGTGTAACTCTGATGTTAAAGAGCAAAAAAATGGTAAATCGCTTTCGTCAACTCTCTTTTCGTATATGGTAAGAATATAATATTTCTTGTCGACTAATATCTTATAGTTTGTATTTTCAATTCCTTCCTCTATTGGAGAATAATCTTCTAAGCTACCAATATTATAATTCTTCAATATTGAAGTTATTTCATCTTTATTTAAAACTGTATAAATAGCCACTAATTTAATTTTTTTGGAACTTTGAATAATATATTTTCTTTTTTAACTTCTACCTCTTCTATATCAATAGTAAAACGCATTTTTAACTCATCTAAAAATTGTTTTACTAAAACTTCTGGTGCTGAAGCACCAGATGAAATACCTATAGTTTTACAATTTTCTATTTTTTCAAATGGTATAAAACTTTCTGAGTGTATTAATTCTGCATATTTTGATCCATTTTTTTTTGCTACCTCCACCAGTCTCACAGAGTTTGAGGAATTTCGACTGCCAATCACAAAAAAAATCTCACATTTTGGTGCAATTTTTTTTACAGCCTCTTGTCTATTTGTTGTAGCATAGCAAATATCATCTTTTTTTGGTTCATATATTTGCGGAAACTTTGATTTAAGGACTTGAATAATTTCTTTTGTGTCATCAACAGACAATGTTGTTTGAGTTATGTACGCAAGTTGTTTTCCTGAATTATTTACATATCGTGATGCATCCTCAATATTTTCTATTAAATCAATTGCACCGGAGTGTAATTGACCCATTGTACCAATTACTTCAGGATGATTTTTATGGCCAATAAGAAGTATGTGCATTCCTTGTCTATTAATATTTTCAGCCTCTCTATGAACCTTTGAAACCAAAGGACAAGTGGCATCCACATAAGTCATATTTAAATTAAAAGCATTTTTTGAGACTGATTTTGGAACTCCATGAGCAGAAAAAATTACTGGCCTTGTTTTGTCCTCAATTTCGTCTAGCTCTTCTACAAACACTGCACCAATTTTTTTTAAATTTTCCACAACATGCTTATTGTGAACAATTTCATGTCTAACGTAAACAGGGGATCCATATTTTTTTATACTTTTTTTAACTATCTCAATTGCCCTATCAACACCAGCACAAAACCCCCTTGGTGCTGCTAAAAAAATCTTTATTTTCTTATTTTTCATGTTTTTCAATAAAATATTCAACTAATATATGTGGAAATGTTAGCGACGCCAATCCAATAAATATAACCATATTCACACTTTCATTAAGTGTTATTTCAGATTGTAAAAATATTAAGGAAACTAAAAAAATAACGCCAGTCAAAACAGTGAGTGGAAGTGCCTTTTTAATAAAAAGAAAAATTCCTTTTTTAAAATTTTTATTTAATTTAAAAATTAATTTAATCGAATGTCTAAAGGAATGGAGAAAACAGAAATAAATTGTGAAAGCAAAGAGAGGATTAAAAAAAATATTTAAGGTTACTATTGAAAAAAAATCCATAAATAAAATAGATTTTTCATCATAACTATTATTCAAAGATATAATCAAATTCGAAATAAACGATAAAATTAACATTAAAACTAACAATTCACTTTGAATGAAAAGTGAATTTGATAAATCAAAATTGATTGAACTAAATATTTTCAAAGTTTTGTCCTGATTAAATAATAATGGCGAAATTATTATTATTGAGCCTTTTAAAGTTATCAAAAAAAAGTTTGCTTTATTTTTATGAATAAATTCTGAGTCTTCTTTACCAAAATGATACGATGCAACAATTAAAAATAATAATAATAAACTTCGTGGAAATAATATCCATAAACTAATTATGCTTAAACCAAATAAAATATAAATTAAATAAAAGTAAGTAATATTTTTGATCTTATAAATTTTAATTAATTTTTTTCCTTTTATATTATCTAAAGCACCGTGTGAGACACCTAAAATTAAGATTAGAAAAAAACATATTAAAATAAAAGAATTTGATCTCAAGTACTCAAAAGATGAAAAAAAAATACAAGATATAAAAAATACTAAAGAATGATAGTAATTGATTGTATTTGTCATTTATTTTTAAACAAAGCTTTTAGAAAAATTATTTTTGGCATTTTTGATATAATTGACATATCTTCACCAAAGTGACTTTTGTTGGATAAAAAATTTATAATTGCCTCTGATTTTGAACTAAACATATTATAAAATACATTAGGCATTATTTTTGGACTTTTTTTTAAAACTCTTAAGAAAATTTTATCTAAAAACTCGTATTTTGCTCCTATTTTGAAGGCTTTATTAGAACTAAATTTTTCTATGTTTTTTGCTAAGTAGTTTGATTGTTCTTGAATGTTTAAAAAGGTATATCCCGTGCTTAGTCTGGTCATGCCACCTGCAGTTCCAATATTTACTAAATTTTGATTATTTATATTAGAAGTTCTAAATAAAGGAATTTTACCAACTTCTTTATAATTAATCCTATAATTTTTAAGATTAAGATGATTTTTGATATAATCTATAAGTTGTTGGTCGTATTCTTCCTCTTCTTGATTGTTCATTGTTGATAACCATGTGGTTTCAACTAGAGCTTTATTTTTTGAAAATGGAAGAGTATAAAAAAAATGAACACTGTCCTTTTGATCACAATCAAAATCCATTAGATTCATAATTTCTTCATCAAAAAATTCTTTATCAGTTTCAATTTCATATCCACAAAAGTGTTGCCAAAGCTTATCATCAGTTTTACTAATTTCTGGAACACTATTAAAAACTATAGAAGAATTTGTGTTAATCTCATTTTTGCTTTTAAAAAAAAAAATATTTTTATTTTGTTTTAGTTTATTTAAAATTTTATCATAAAACAAACCACTATCTATTGATTGATATGGATATCTTTTACAATCCTTGTATAAAGTTCCATCTTTAGAATTAATTGAAAACTGTTTCCAACTTTTTATCACACAGTCTTCAAAATCATGCTCATTTACTCTCCAAAAGGACCAAGTTTTGTCTCTATAATATTTATCTCTATTATCAATTATAGCTAAGGATCTACCTTTTAATTTTGAATTAATTTCTAATTGATAGGCTAAAGATAATCCACTACAACCCCCTCCAATAATTACAATATCAAATTCTTTCATTTAAATTAATTTCTTCCATGATAATTTTGTGTTTATTTTCAGTATAACTTGCTTCTTGATTAGTCATTAAGCTCAGCCTAATCATATCTAATAAAGATATTAAAGTTTGGATTATTTTCCCAAAATTATTTACAAATATTTTCCCAGAATTTTTATACTCTTCAAAATTACTTTTTTTTTTAATTTGAAATCCTATTTCTCTATACACTCTTCTTGCAACACAAATTGAAAATCTTAAACGAAAAGGAATATCTTTTATGTAATAAAAACAACTTCTGTAAAAAGTTTCAGCAAGTTCTAAAGTATTTTTGATTTCTTTAATATCCGACTTAATATAATATCTATTGAGATTTTGATCTTCAATTACATCTCTAGATATATTTGTTAATTGCATAGCTATACCTAAATCAATTGCAGCTTTAAAGGCACTCTCTTTTTTAACATTAAGAATTTTTGCCATCATCAATCCAACAGTTCCAGCAACTCTATACGAATATATCAATAATTCTTTTTCAGTCTTAAATTCTACTTTTTCCTCTAAATCACTTTCAACACCATCAAATAAATCATAAATAATATTTGTAGAAATATTTGTATCAGCAATTAATTCCCACATTTTTTCAATTATTGGATTCGTAAAATTTCTTGATTTAAAATCATTTTTAAATTCTTTAAATTTTAACTTCTTATTTTCTAATGCTCCTGTTTCATCTGCAATATTATCTAAATATCGGCAAAAAGTGTATAAATCAGAGCACTTTTGATAAGTCTCTTTATTTAAAAAAAATCCTGCCCAACTAAATGATTTTGCATAAATTGATAAATAGTTTTGATTATCCATTAGAGTATCTTGTCTAGTACTTTTGCTGAAGACAAAACTCCAGGAACACCTGCACCGGGATGTGTTCCTGCTCCAACAAAGTATAGACCATCAAATATTTCAGATTTATTGTGAAATCTGAAATATGCTGACTGTGTAAATTTTGGTTGTATTGAGAAGCCAGATCCAAATTTTGTATTTAATTCTTTTTCAAAATAATCAGGAGTTAAATAGAAGTCCTCTACAATGTTTTTTCTAAGATCCGGCATCAAATTTTGCATTTTATCAATTACCAGATTTTTCATTTCCTCGCCTTTCTCAATCCAATTAATACCAGACTGATTATTAGGAACAGGTACCAAAACATAAAAACAATCATGGCCTTTTGGTGCCATCGCCTCGTCAGTAGCAGTAGGTCTATGTAGATAATAGCTTATATCTTTATTCAATATTTGATTATTAAATATGTCATTTAAATGTTCCTCATATTTTTCTCCAAATTTTATGGTGTGATGCTCAATATTTTCATATTTCTTTTTTGTACCAAAGTAATACACGAATAAACCCATAGAATATTGCATACGTTTCATCTTATACTTAAAAAATGTACTTAATTTTTCATTCATTAGACTTGAATAAACTGCTGGAGGATCTGCATTACAAATAACATTATTCGTATCTAATTCACTTCCATCATCAAGCTTTACAGACTTAATTTTTTTATTCTTTGTAATGACTTCCACAACTTCTTTTCCTTTTATAATTTTAATTTTTTCTTCGAGCATAAGCTTCTCCAAACCACTTACTATTTGACCAGTGCCACCCATGGAGTAGTGAATTCCCCATTTTTTTTCTAAATATAATATTAATCCATAAATTGATGTCGTGGTGAAAGGATTTCCTCCTACCAATAAAGGATGCATGCTCAATAATCTTCTCAACTTATCATTTTTAACATAAGAAGATACCAAGCTATACACTGATTTATAGCTTTTTAGTTTAAGCAATGATGGTATTTGTTTAAACATAAATAAAGGTTTATCAAATGGGACATCTGATAATTCAGTAAATCCTTTATCAAATATTTTTTTTGTAAAATTTACTAAGTTTTTATATCCAATAAAATCTTCTTTACTTATTTTCTCAATTTGAACTTTCATTTTCTCATCATTACCTGAGTAATCAAATTCACTACCATCTTCAAAAACAAATCTGTACCAAACATTTAAAGGCTTTAAATCAATGTAGCTTTTTGAAGTCTTGTTAAATAATTCAAAAAGTTCCTCAATTAAATAAGGGGCTGTAATAACTGTTGGACCGGCATCAAACGTAAATCCATTTTTTTTAAATACTCGCGCTCTTCCACCCAAATCATTATGCTTTTCAATTAAAGTTACATTATGATTTTTTGCTCTAAGTCTAAGCGCCGAAGCTATACCACCAAAACCAGATCCAATTACTACTGAATTCATCTCTTAAATTTATCTTATTTTTGAAAAAAAACGAACTTTACAATATCGTTTACGAATTAACCTTTTTTAATTCAATTTTGGTTTCCTCAAGATTTTTTGCAAATAGTGCATCTAACTTTGATTTATCTACTGAGGTTGATATTGTTTTTTTAACTGCTTCAATTGCAATATTTATGGATGTATCTTTGATATCTTTAATTGCAGCATCTTTCATTTGAGAAATTTTTATATTAGCTAAATTTTTCTTTATTTCCGCTGATTTTGAGAATTTTTCACTCATATCTTTTGTAAGTTTTTCAGCTTCAATGTTTGCTTGGTCAATAATTTTTTTCTTTTCTTGTTCTGCAGAATTTAACTTGCTTTGCGCATCATCTAACAGTTTTTTTGATTCAGACCTTAATTTTTCACTCTCATCAATTTCGTTTTTTATGTCAAGGATCATCTTCGTCAGCAAACTATTCACATTTTGAGGAACTTTTAAATAAATCAAACCTACGAAAAATATTACAAATGAAACAGCTACCCAAAAAGTTGAATCAAACATTTTTTCTATTCTCCTTAGAATTATTTGTTAGATCATTTACAATTGATGAGATATTTTCTTTGTTCATCTCTTCTCCAATTAGTTGCTTTATCAAACCTAATGATGTTTCTGTGGCTATTTTTTTGATATTCTCTGCTGAACTTTTATTTAAATTTTGAATTTCTTTTTCTGCAATTTCTATTTCTTCCTCTAAATTCTTTTCTAATTCAGATCTTTTCTTATCTATATCATCCAGTACTTTTTGACGAGCCGCATTAAATAAATTTTTTGCTTCTAATTTGCTATTTAAAATAATTTTATCAAATTCTTTTATTTTATCTTCACTTTCCTCTCTTTGTTTTTCAGCAATCTCTATATTCTCCAAAATTTGTGACCTTCTACTTTCTAAATTATCACTTATTTTTGGCAGTATTACCTTCGACAAAATAATATACAAAGCACCAAACGTTATGACTAACCAAACAATTTGAGATATCCAAAACTCTGGATTTAATTGTGGCATACCTCCACTTTCAGCACTTTGTACTTTAGTAATTAGTACAAAGCTAAAAAGAAATTTAATAATTATTTTTTTTAGCATTAATTAAAATGCGAATAAAATAATCAGTGCAACTACTAGACCAAATAATCCAGTTGCTTCGGCTAATGCGAAACCTAAAAGCAAATTTGGAAATTGTTTTTGAGCTGCAGATGGATTTCTCATTGCACCTGATAGGTAGTTTCCAAAAATTATTCCTATTCCTACTCCAGCGCCCGCTAGAGCTATTGCTGCAAGTCCTGCTCCAATCATTTTTGCTGCTTCTAATTCCATTATATCCTCCTTATAAGTTGTTAATGGTGTAAATTTAATGCATCATTTAAATAGATGCACGTTAATATTGCAAAAACATAAGCTTGAAGAAAAGCAACTAGTATCTCCAAACCTGTTAGCGCAACTGAAAAACTTAATGGTAGCCATCCTCCTACTATTCCAAGACTAACAACAAATCCTCCAAATACTTTCATCATAGTATGACCAGCCATCATATTTGCAAATAATCTTACTGACAAACTAATCGGCCTACTTAGATAAGAAATAATTTCTATTACAACAATTAATGGTAAGAGAACCATTGGAACTCCACTTGGTACAAATAATTTTAAGTAACCAAGGCCGTGTTTAATAAATCCAATAATTGTAACTCCAATAAATATAAAAGCTGCAAGCACAAAAGTAACAATTATGTGACTTGTAACCGTAAATGAATAAGGGATCATTCCAAACATATTGCAAAAGAGAACGAACATAAAAAGTGAAAATATAAATGAGAAATATGGTTTTGCTTTTGTTCCAGCTGTGTCACTGATCATTTTTGATACAAATGAATAACTTAATTCCGCAAGCAATTGCACTTTATCTGGTATTAGTGATTTTTTTTTAGCTCCTAAGTTTAAAACAATCAAAATAGCTATTGTACTAATAACCATAAATAAACTTGCGTTAGTAAATGAAATATCAACGTTACCTAATTTTATTTCTGGACCAATCCGGTAAACATTGAATTGGTTCATTGGATTTGCTGCCATCTGTAATCTATTTTTGCATTTTTTTTGCAGTTTTAACCACGTTCATAATTCCAGCAGCCACCCCTACAAAAAAAAATATTAAAATTAACCATGGCTTAGTACCAAACCAATTGTCTAAAATAAACCCAATAATTGTCCCAACAGCTACTGCAGACACCAATTCTGTGCTCATTTTGAACGCTGTTCCCATGTTAGAGCTAGATTTTGGATTTTTTTGATCCTTATGAACTTCTGCTTTATTTTTTGCAATTTTTAAGCGAGATTTGAATTCATCTTCTGGCATTTGTCCTAAGCAACCATGCTCTCAGCTTTTTGAAGATCAACAGCAACAAGTTGGCTTATTCCTTTTTCTGGCATTGTAACTCCATAAAGTCTATCCATCTTTGACATTGTTAAAGCATGGTGAGTAACAATTATAAATCTTGTAGATGTTATTTTAGTTAATTCAGTTAACAAATTACAAAATCTTGTAACGTTAGCATCATCAAGAGGCGCATCAACTTCATCCAGGACACATATTGGAGAGGGGTTAGTTAAGAATACTGCAAAAATTAAAGACAGAGCTGTTAAAGCTTGTTCTCCCCCTGATAACAAAGTAATTGATTGAAGTCTTTTACCAGGAGGACTAACTAACATTTCTAGTCCAGCATCTAACGGATCATCAGAATCAACAAGTTCAAGTTTTGCATTTCCACCATTGAATAATTTAGTATAAACTTCGTTAAATTTTCTATTAACTTTTTCAAAAGCCTCGAGCAATCTCTCTCTTCCTTTTTGATTAAGCTCAGAAATACTTTCTTTTAGTTTAATTATAGCGGTTACAAGATCTTGTCTGTCTTTTTCCATTTTTTTAATTTCTACTTCATATTTTGAAGTTTCTTCATCTGCTCTTAAGTTTACTGATCCTAACTTTTCCCTTTGCCTTTTTTTCTCATCAAGCAACTCTTCTTGCGTAACTACATCAGGAAATTCAACTTCTTTCTCTAAATTTGAGAACTCTAACAATTTTTCTTCACTTAGATTTAATTCTGAATTTACTCTTTCTAGTAAATCACTTCTTCTCTTACTCAAACCATCTATAGTAGCACCCGAGCTAGCTTTTCTCTCTCTAATCTCAATAGAATTTTCTTTGGTATCTTTTAATTCATTACTTAATTTTAATATTTTATCATCTATTTCTACAATGATAGACTCATTTTCATTTTGTTCCTTTTCTGAAATTCTTAAACTTTCGGAAATCTGTCCTTTTTTCTCTGCTTGCAGTTGGGGTTGTTTTTCAAGATCATTTAATTTTAATGTTTGCTTATTTCTTCTATCATTTAATTCCCTAACCATTTTTTCAGAGTTAGTTAATAGATTTTTCCAACTTTCAATTTCAAGATCTATCTTTTGAATTCTTTCATTTCTTTTCACGGACTCTTTTTTAATATTTTGGTTATTGCTATAAATATCAGCATATTTTTCTTGAAGTTTTTTAATTATTTCATTTGTTTCATTCAATACTGTAATTTTGTCACCTTTCTCTGCATCTTTAATTTTTATATTTAAATAAGATAAGTTCTCTTTACATTCATCCAAAACTTTTAAGGCAGCAGAACTATTTTGTTCATTTATTAAATTCTTTGCAGATGTTATCTGATCAATAATTGTATTTATTTGTTCAATATTCTTCTTTAAATTTACTGAGCTAAATGTATCTAAAATTCTATCTACTTTATCTTGTTCTCTTTTCAAATTTTCTTTTGCAACATCTAAATCTTGATTAGATAATTTTTCAGTTTCGTAATATTTGGAATCTATTTCTATTAACTCGCCTTTCTCCTCTTTAAGTCTTTTTTCATTTGAGTTTGCGTCAATTACAATACTTTTTTCCCTATCAATATCCTCTTCGATCATTTTTATTGAATTTTTTAAAGACTTTATTTCTTCATCAATTCTCTCATTTTCCTCATCAAGGCCTTTCAATTCTAAATTAAGTCTCTGAATTTTAGATAGATTTTCAATATTTCTCTCCCTTATTGGTGTTACCTTGTTAGTTTCATCTGTAATTCTTTTTTCTAAATTTTCTAATTGTGAATTAAACTCTTTAACTTGATCTTCCGCCTCAGTATTTATTTCATTTTCTAGTTTAATTTCATGATCAATATCTTTAAGTTTTAAATAATACAGACCTGCTTCAACTCGTTTAATTTCCTCAGATACCGATTTATATTTAGCAGCCTCTTCTGCTTGCTTTTGCAAATTTGCAAGTTGTCTTTCTTGTTGTCTTCTTAATTCGTCTGCTCTTTTCAAGTTATTTTCTGCTGCACTTAATCTAAGTTCTGCCTCGTGTCTTCTAACGTGCAAACCTGCAATTCCTGCTGCTTCCTCTAGTATTGCTCTTCTGTCGGCAGGTTTAGCTGTAACCAAAGCTCCAATTCTGCCTTGGCTGATTATAGAAGGCGAATGTGCTCCAGTGGATAAATCTGCAAAAAACATTTGCGCATCTTTTGCTCTAACTTCCTTATTGTTTATGTAAAATTTCGATCCTTTATCTTTTTCAATTTTTCTTCTGATCTCTATTTCCTCAAGCTCATTGTATTGTATTGGTCCGTCTTTATTTTCATTACTCAAAGCAATAGATACTTCTGCAATATTTTTTGATGGTTTATTTGATGTTCCAGAGAATATAACATCTTCCATCCCAGAGCCTCTCATACTTTTTGCTGATGTTTCTCCCATACACCATCTTAAAGACTCTACAATATTTGATTTTCCACAACCATTAGGTCCAACGATACCTGTCAAACCTTCTTCAATAAGAAAGTTGGTTTTTTCTGCGAATGATTTAAATCCAGTAAGCTGGATTTTTTTAAATTCCATTCGCTAACTTATATCAGTTTTTCTATGTATTTTTTTAATTTTTTATAGTCTGTTGGATTATCAAACTTTTTACCATTAATTATTAGAGTAGGGGTTGCTTTAACTTTGTATTTTTTTACACCATTGATTCGGTCCTCAAGTATATGATCTTCTACAGATTTATCAGCTAAACAACTCTCAATATCTATTTCGAAGCTAGAATTTTCTACAAGATCTTTAATGTTTTTGTTTGCATCATCTATTGAACCACCTCTTACCCATTCACTTTGCTTTTCATAAAGATAGTGCAAGACCTCAGAATTACCATCGTTTTTACAATGAGCAATTTTCGCTGCATTAAATGCCGCAATATCTAAAGGAAAGTTTTTATATTCAATTGAAACAAAACCTTTATCAATAAACTCTTTCTTTAATTCTGGATAAATTTTTTTGTGAAAGTTTGCACAAAAACCACAAGTCAATGATTCAAATACAACTAGTTTGACTTTTGCATCAACATTTCCATCAATTATTGGTTTTACTTCAGAACTTGAGATACTTGGGAATAAAAAGAAGGATAGTAAAAAAGTTAATAAAATTTTTTTCATTTTTTTTTGTATAAATTACTTAACTCTATCAAAGAGTTCCTAACTTTTTCATTTTTAATATTACTTATGTCTTTTATGTGTTTGTTTTTTGTCGCATTATCAGTGCTTTTTTTGAGCTTTTTTTCCAAAAATCCATCAAATGTATTTAGTTTAATAGTTTGAACAACTTCATATCCGAAGAATGCATTCATTTTTTTTATAATTTCATTTTTAGAATACTCTAAGTTCACTTCAGATCCCCTTTTAACCATTATATTCAAACAACTATTTTTTACCTTGTTTGATCCCTTGAATGATTTTGGATAACATTCTTTGAATAATTCTTTGCCAACTATATATTTCCAATTATCAAGAGTTTTATTATAAACATCCCCTTTTTTGTTAAGAATTCTTTTTGCCTCTTTGGGCAAAGTATCCTTAAAAGATCTTAAACCTTGAATGGATTTATATCTCTGCTTAGTATTGTATTTAATATTCATATGATAAATCAAAACATACCAAAAAAAATTCTATATTGGTACGATAATAATAAAAGAACTCTACCTTGGAGAAAAAAAGTTTCGAAAAAAAAAAAAGACTATTTTACTCTTGTAAGTGAATTTATGCTTCAACAAACACAGGTTAAAACTGTTATCCCTTATTTTGAAAAGTTTATAAAAGAATTTCCAAATTTAAAATTATTGGCTAAATCAAGTGATCACAAAATTTTAAAAAACTGGGAAGGACTTGGGTATTATTCTAGAGCAAGAAATTTGAAAAAAACTGCAATAAAACTATTAAAGGACTATAAAGGTGAGTTACCAGAAGATATTGAAACACTTAAATCTCTCCCAGGAATTGGTGAGTATACTTCTAGATCAATTTTAGCAATTGCACATAATAAGCCTTATATTCCAATGGATGGAAACGTTGAAAGAATACTAAAAAGAGTTTTTTTACTTAAAACTGATTATGAAATATCAAAAGAAAACTTAAAAAAAAAAAAATCTTTTTTTGGATTTTCAAAAAGATCAAGTGATTATGCACAAGCAATCATGGAGATAGGAGCATTAATTTGTAAACCTTCATTACCATATTGCATCCGCTGTCCACTTACACAAAATTGTAAATCTTATAAGAAAAAAGATTTTTTAATCAAATCCAAAAATAAGTTTAACAAAATAAAATACTTTGAGGCAAATGTTAATAAATATAAAAATAATTATTTATTAATTAAAAATAAAAAATTCAATTTTTTAAAAAATTTGATCATTTTTCCAATGATAGAAATAGATGAGAATAAATTTGAAAATTCAACTCAAAAAAAAATAAATGTAAAAATGTCAAATATGGATATGAAAATTATTATTAATAAAAATATAAAAGTTAAAAAAACAAATAACAGTATAATGTTGAACAAAGAAAATATCAAAAATTATATTTTACCTTCGTTTACAAAAAAAATATTAAATTCAGTATCACGATAAAATGAAAAGTATTGCAATAATTGGATCTGGGATTTCTGGTCTTTTTCTCGCAAATCTTTTAGAAAAAAATAAGTCTTTTTCTTATAAAATTTTTGAAAAGAAACCTTCATTAGATTTTAGTGATGGTTATGGAATACAGTTATCAGTAAACAGTATTCATCTTCTAAATAAAATTGGATTTCAAACAATGAATGCGAGCGAAGTATTTTTTCCAAAAAAAGTAAATTTCTTTGATGCTAAAGTGTTAGAAAAGATATGCGATATTGACTTGTCTCAATTTAACTTTGAGAATAACAGATACACAACATTAAAAAGATCAAAATTAATAGAATTTTTGTTGAGAAATATCCCAAAAGATAAAATAATTTTTAACTCGGATCTCATCAATATTGAGGAATATGAGAAATTGAAATTGTCTTTCAGTGATAATAGTAAAGAGGAGTTTGATTATATGGTTGCAGCTGATGGAGTTTATTCTAGAACAAAAGAAATTTTATTTAAAAAAGAGGGTACACCAAAGTATTTTAATTCAATTGCACTAAGAGGGAATATTCAGAACTTCGAAAATTTAGATATTTCACTATATTTAGGGTCAAATTTTCACTTTGTAATTTATCCCATCAATCAAAATAACGAATTTAATTTTATATCTATAATAAGGAAAAAACTAATAGATTCTGAGATTACAAATAGAAGTCTATTTAAAGATAAAAGCTTTATAAGTAATTTAATGAGCCAGATTTCCTCAAAATCAGATTTAAATTTAACTGAGTTAGTAAATGAAGTTAAATGCTATCCGATTTTTGTGAGTAAAAAAATTAAAATACCTAGTAATAAAAATATTTTTTTAATGGGTGATGCGTTCTTTTCATTTCCACCCTCTTTTGCGCAAGGAGCATCACAATCAATTGAATCTGCAAATGATCTTTTTGATGATCTAAATAATAATTTATCAAATTATTATAAAAAAAGAGTTCTTAAGACAAAACAGATAAATTCTAGATCTTCAATAAATCACTATGCATTCCATATTGCAAACCCTATAAGTGTTTTTTTTAGAAATATTTTTCTTAAATATCTTTCTAAAAATAAAAGTTTTTTAGAAAATTATTTGGGTAAAATTTATAAGAATTAAGCTCTTGGCCGTAGACGCTGCCTAAGCTCATCAATAGGCTTTAAACTATTTCCTGCTTGAAAATGCCAATAGGTCCAACCATTGCAGCTTTCAGCACCTAATATCTGAGCAGCTACTTTGTGAATAGATCCCTCATTCTCTTTATGCTTAATGCTTCCATCAACCATAACTTTTGCAAATACTTTCTTTTTTTGGTCGTAAATTTCTGTCCCAGGCTTAATAACACCTAATTCAATTAATGAACCAAAGGGCACCCTCGGCTTTGATTTATTATTTTGGAGTGTATCTAAATATTCATCCTTGATAATTTTAGTATTCTTAATCCGTTTGTTCGCAGCTTCAAAATATTTTTTTTCTTTTTCTATTCCAAAATAAGATCGTCCTAGTTTTTTTGAAACCACAGCTGTTGTGCCTGATCCTAAAAAAGGATCTAAAATAAAATCATTTTTGTTAGTAGAGGCTAATACTATCCTATGTAGTAAAGCTTCTGGTTTTTGGGTTGAATGTACTTTCGTTCCATTATCTTTTAATCTTTCTTTACCGTTACATATTGGTAAATTCCATGTAGATCTCATTTGTAAATCATCGTTAAATGACTTCATTGATTGATAATTAAAAGTGTATTTTGACTTTTTACTTTTTGATGCCCAAATCAATGTTTCGTGAGCATTAGTAAACCTGGTACCTCGGAAGTTTGGCATAGGGTTATTTTTATTCCAGATTACATCGTTTAAAATCCAGAAACCAAGATCCTGAATTATTTTTCCGACTCTAAAAATATTATGATAACTGCCTATGACCCAAAGAGACCCATCTTTTTTTAATACTCTATTTGATTGTTTTAGCCATTCGTATGTAAACGCATCATAAGATTTGAAACTCTCAAATTGATCCCATTTATCATTCACCGCATTCACTCTAGATCTATCTGGTCTAATTAAACTGTTTTGTAATTGTAAATTATAAGGCGGATCTGCAAAAATTAGATCAAATGTTTCGTCAGGAATTTTTTTTAATTCTTTAAGACTGTCCCCGTTAATAATTTTATTATGTAAATTTTTAACTACCATTTTTAAAAAAGTAATTAGACTCCAGGGAAGATTCTGCGTCAACCAGAGATTGAAAAAAATAGACTCTATTTGTTGTAAGTTTTATTTATGACTCAACATGTTGTGTATAGGCCTAAACCTTTTTCGATGATGCCTTGATACACCAAATTTCTTAATTGCCTTTAGATGTTCTTTAGTTCCATATCCTGCATTTTTATCCCAAGCGTATTCTTTAAATTTTTTTGACATATTTGTAATTAGCCGATCTCTTGCAACCTTAGCAATTATAGATGCTGCCGATATTTCAGATATTTTTTGATCTCCCCTAATTACAGACTTAAGTTTGTAATCTTTCATTTCTGGTAATTTATTTCCATCAATTAATGTTATTGTAGGCTTTATTTTAAGTTTTTTAATTGATCTTTTCATAGCCAATAAAGATGCATTTAAAATATTTAATTCTTCAATCTCTTTTAAAGAGGCAGATCCAATGCTCCAGATAGAGTTTTTTTTAATATATTTTTCTAAAATATTTCTTTTTTCTTTTGAAAGTTTTTTAGAATCTTTGATCTTACTTTTATCTATATTTTTTTTAAATATTACTGCAGCAGCATATACTGGACCAACTAAACTCCCCCTTCCAACTTCATCAACTCCAGCTACCTTTTTCATAATTTAAAAAAAAAATGATAAATAATTAATCCAATAAATAAACCTTTGAAGAAAGATATCAAAACCAAACTATAATCTGAAAGATTAAATTTTTTTTTATAAAATTTAAGTACTTTTTATACAGTCCCATCATTAATTTATAAGTTTATCTCTAATTCATCAATTTTTTTTCTTATTTCTTTAAGATCTGTCCAAGAGTATTTTTTTTGCTCTGGTTGCCTTAAAAGATACGCTGGATGAAAAGTAATCATTGTTAAGTAGCTTTTATTGTTTATAATCAAATTTTTCCAATTTCCTCTTTCTTTTGAAATTTTAATTTTTGATCCAAATAACGACTCCATTGCAGTGCTACCCATTAAAATTAAAATTTTTGGATTTACTATTGATATATGTTTTCTTAAGTATTCTGAGTATCGTGTTATTTCAGCAGGCTCCGGCTTTCTATTATTAGGAGGTCTATAATTTACAACATTTGTAATATAAATATCTTGTCTATTTATATTTATTGCTTTTAGCATTTTGTTTAATAATAAGCCTGCATCTCCTACAAAAGGTTTGCCGACCTCATCTTCTTTTTGACCAGGTCCTTCTCCAACAATCATTATTTTGCTATTAGAATTTCCATCACCGAATACAAGTTTTTTAGCACTTTCCTTTAGTTCACAATTTTTGATATTTTGTAAATTATTTTTAAGTTTTGTTAGAAGAGAAATCTTATCTTCTACTTCTGGTTTAGTTTTAAATCTATTTATTGGTTTATCGTTAAAGATGAATTCTATGTCGTTGGTATCATTGAATTCATCTAAAATGTCATTTTGATTTTTTTCCTCTAAAGTCATAAATTAAATTATGTTATTAAAATTTTTTTTTATTATTTTTGCTCTTATATATCAAACTACAGGTTATACTAAAATAAACGATAAAAATGATTTTAATTATAAGTTCCTATCAAGCTATTTTTCTGCGCTAGTTTCTTTTGATAATCAAAAAAATAATAAAGCTTTAGAATTTTTTGAGTCTTCAAAATATCTCAAAAAAAAACATGACAACTATTTAAAAGAATACGTGTATTCTCTTGTTTTAGATGGCCAAATAAAAAAGGCTGTAAATCAAATAAAATCATCGCGTAACTTGAAGAATTCAAATTTTTTTGAAGGTAAACTTTTATTAGTTTTAGATTTGATGAATAAGAAAAAATATATACAAGCTTCAAATACTATAAAGAGTTTTAATGTATCAAACGAAAATACCTACGAGTTTATAATTATTAAAACCTTAGAAAGCTTTAATATTTTATTTAAAAATAAAAAATTACAATCTTCAACAAGTGATTTTGGAAAGTTAAGTTTGATAGTGAATGCTTTTCAAAATTGCTATCTGAATTCTAACAAAACAGATAGTCATTTTTTAAATTTAATTAATTCTGCTGAAGGAGATTACTCAAGATATTTATTTTTTTACTTATCAAATGTAATTAAAAATAA
>CACMJW010000004.1 GCA_902614125.1 uncultured Pelagibacteraceae bacterium
ATGTTATCACTCTTTTAGACATACCTCTTCTCAATAGTACAGATCAACCTCTTTTAGAAAGATTAAAAAATTTTAAATCATTAAAAGATAATGATGTTGATAAAATCAGAGGTTTTCAAGAAATTAAAAATAGTCCTGTATTTAGAAATTTTGTAATAAGTGAAGATGGTAAAACTAGTGGAATAATTGTTTATCTAAAACCCAGGGAAAAAAACAAAGAATTTAAAAACAAGCAAGAGTTAGAAAAATATAAAGATCAGATCAAAAAACAAAATCATGAAAATATTTTAGAGATCAGAGAAGTAATAAAAAATTTTAGTAATATTGGTAAAATTCATTTAGGCGGTATTCCCATGATTGCAGATGATATGATGACGTTTATAAAAAACGATATCATTGTATTTGGACTTGGAGTATTAATTTTTATTATTGTAACACTCTGGTTTGTCTTTAGAAAATTAATTTGGATTTTAGTACCTATAAGCAGTTGTTTTTTTTCTGTAATAATTATGATGGGACTTCTAGGTTTAGTTGGATGGAAAGTCACTGTTATATCCTCAAACTTTATAGCTATGATGCTAATCCTTACAATGGCAATGAATATTCATATGAGTACTCGATTTCTTCAACTCTCAAAAAAATTTCCAAAAAAAACAAAAACCAGTATCCTATTAATGACTACAAGTAATATGTATTGGCCTATACTTTATACTGTTCTTACAACTATTTGTGCGTTCTTATCTTTAATTTTTAGTGAAATTAAACCAATCATTGATTTTGGTTGGATGATGACAATGGGATTGCTTACATCTTTTATAATCACATTTACGCTTCTGCCAACTTTGCTAAATTTTATTGAAAGCTCAAATATCAATATAAAAAAAGATCAAAAATCAAAATTTACATATTTTCTTGGTGATTTTGCAATTGATAGAAAAAATATTATTTTTGGAACGACTGTATTTATTATTATGCTAAGCGTAACTGGTATTTCAAAATTAGAGGTCGAAAATAGTTTCATCAATTACTTCAATAAAAACACCGAAATTTATAAAGGCATGAAATTAATTGATGAAAAGTTAGGTGGCACAACTCCTTTGGAGGTAATACTTAAGTTCCCGAAAAATGAAGAGAAAAGGTCTGATGATGATTTTGAGGATGATTGGGGTGATGAAGAACAAAATAATGACAAATATTGGTTTACTAAAGATAAAATTGATAAAATTAATAATGTGCATAACTATTTAGACAGCTTAGAGCCAGTAGGCAAAGTACTTTCTTTTTCCTCTATAATTGAAGTTGCAACTCAACTAAATAACAACAAGCCATTAGGAACACTAGAGATGGGTGTATTGTATTCAAAAATTCCTGATACAATTAAAAAAGAAATAGTTGATCCTTATATTTCAATAAAAGACTCAGAGGCAAGAATAAGTTTAAGAATAAAAGACTCTTTAGAAGATTTAAGAAGGAATGACTTAATTAATCAAATTAATTTCGATTTAGAAAATAAACTGGGACTTAAAAAAGATGAATTCAAATTGGGAGGTGTTCTAATTCTATTTAATAACTTGTTACAAAGTTTGTTTAAGTCTCAAATATTAACTCTTGGTTTTGTTATGGTTGGGATATTTATTATGTTCATTATTTTATTTAGAAATATCAAATTATCCTTAATTGGGGTTGTTCCAAATTTTATAGCTGCTTTTTTTATTTTAGGAATTATTGGACTGGCAGGTATACCATTGGATATGATGACAATTACTATTGCTGCAATAACTATTGGTATTGCTGTAGATAACAGTATTCATTATATCTATAGATTTAAGGAAGAATTTGCCAAAATCAAAGATTACGACAAAACTCTTCGAGTTTGTCACTCAACTGTAGGAGTTGCTATATTAAATACCTCAATTACAATTGTGTTTGGATTTTCTATTTTAGTATTATCAAATTTTATTCCAACTATTTATTTCGGTATATTTACAGGTATTGCAATGTTATTGGCGATGATTTCTGTACTAACTCTTCTTCCGTCTTTATTATTAGTTATTAAACCATTTTCAATTAAGTGATTGATAATATTCAAGATATTTTAGAAAAAATTACAGTATTTGATTACTCTTATATAATTTTAACAATTTTGTTAATGATTAGAGGGGCTTTTAAAGGATTTGTATTATCAATTCTATCAGCAGCAAAATGGGTGTTGGCATATATTTTAACAATTTTTATTTTTCCAAAAGTCAAACCTTATGTAGAAAATATTTTAGATAACGAATATGTATTAGATATAATTTTGGGAGTTAGCTTATTTGTATTAATAATTTTCTTAATATTGATGATTAATAAAGCAATAAGTAAAGCTGTAACCTATTCAGGTATTGGAACAATAGATAAATTTTTTGGTTTAATATTTGGAATCGTTAAATCCTATGTAATTGTGGTTTGTTTATTTACAGCTGCTAATATTGTTTATAATTATGAAAAATGGCCTTTAAACTTGAGGGATTCGTTTACATTTCCAATGGTTGAAAAAGGTAGTAAGTACCTTATAAAAGAATTTCCCAATGAAAAAGAATATCAAGACGCTAAAGAAAAAGTTCAGGATATATAGTCCAAAAATCAAGGAAGAGTGCGGTGTTTTTGGAATAAGCAACTCTCCAGAAGCATCTACCTTAACAGCTTTAGGTTTGCATGCTCTGCAACACAGAGGTCAAGAGGGTTGTGGGATTGTTTCATTTGATGGCAAAAAATATCATTCGGAAAAAAGATTTGGTCTTGTAGGGGACAATTTTAATGATGAAAAAGTTTTAAAAAATTTACCAGGAAAATTTGCAATTGGGCATAATAGATATTCAACAACAGGAGGTACTGCTTTAAGAAACGTACAACCATTCTTTGCAGATACAAATTCTGGAGGTATTGGTGTAGCTCACAATGGAAATTTAACTAATGCTATCACCTTAAGAAATAAAATGGTTGAAGAAGGATCAATCTTTTACACAACTTCAGACACAGAAACTATTGTAAAACTAATTGCTAAATCAAAAAGGGTTAGAACAATTGATAAAATAATTGATGCTATATTCCAAATTCAAGGAGGATATGCTTTGGTTATGATGACTCAAAACAGCTTAATAGGAGTTAGAGATCCACTTGGTATTCGTCCTCTCGTTATTGGAAAGTTAAAAAATTCCTATGTTTTTACTTCAGAGACATGTGCTTTGGATATTATAGGTGCAAAATTTATAAGAGAAGTGGAAAATGGAGAAATTGTTTATGTTGAAAATGATGAATTACAAAGTTTGAAACCTTTTCCACCAAAAAAAGTAAGGCCTTGTATATTTGAATACATTTATTTTTCAAGACCCGATAGTATTTTAAGTGGAAAAACTGCTTATGAGTATAGAAAAAATTTTGGTGCACAATTAGCTAAAGAGGATACTTTTGATGCTGATTTAGTTGTGCCGGTGCCAGACTCTGGAAATGCTGCAGCACTAGGTTATGCTCAAGAAAAAAAAGTAAAATTTGATTTAGGTCTTATTAGGAACCACTATGTCGGACGAACTTTTATTGAGCCCTCTCAGCAAATTAGAAGCCTTGGAGTAAAATTGAAATTAAATGCTAACTTATCAGTAATTAAAAATAAAAAAATAATATTAATCGATGACTCGCTGGTTAGAGGTACAACCTCTTATAAAATAGTTAAGATGTTATATGATGCTGGAGCTAAAGAAGTGCATGTTAGAATTGCTAGTCCTGAAATCAAATATCCTGATTTTTATGGTGTAGATACCCCTACAAAGAAAGAACTTTTGGCTGCTAACAAAACTGTAGATGAAATAAAAGAATTTATAAGTGCACAAAGTTTGAAATTTTTGAGTTTAGATGGGCTGTATAAAGCCATGGGATTTGAAAAGAGAAATGATAACTATCCTCAATTAACAGATCATTATTTTACTGGTGATTATCCAGTAAAAATAATTGATGAATTAGGTGGGGATAAAGTTACTCAATTATCACTCTTAAGTACAGGTTCAAATAACTGATGAAAAAAGTAAGTTTTACTGAAATGAAGTATGGAACCAAAGAGGATTATGCTCTTTTGGACAAACACGAAAAAGAATATGAAAGAAAAACTGCTGATAGAATTTTAAATTATCTTTCAAAACTAGATAGTACACTTGAAGGATATAAAGTTTCAAGATTAGAGCATTCTTTACAATCAGCTACAAGAGCATTTAAAAATGGTGAAAGCGAGGAAATGATTGTTGCAACTTTATTGCATGACATTGGGGATGAGTTAGCTCCAATGAATCACTCTCAATATGCTGCATCAATATTAAGACCTTATGTATCTGAAAAAACACATTGGATCATTGAAAAACATGGTTTATTTCAAACTTATTATTCAGCAGAGCATTTGGGTGGAGATAAAAATGCTAGAGAAAGATATAAAGATCATAAATATTATCAAGCAACTATTGATTTTTGTGAGAATTACGACCAATGTTCCTTTGATCCAGATTATAAATCAATGACATTAAAAGAATTTGAGCCCATGGTAAGGAAAATATTCGCAAGAGATCCTTTTTATCATCACTAAATTTTCATATGACTAATCGACTGACCTCTGAGAAAAGTCCGTATCTAAAACAACACGAAAATAATCCAGTTGATTGGTATCCTTGGAAAAGTGAAACTTTAAAATTAGCTAAGGATGAAAAAAAACCGATTTTTCTAAGCGTTGGTTATGCCAGTTGTCATTGGTGCCATGTTATGGCTCATGAAAGTTTTGAAGATAAAGAAACGGCAAAAATAATGAATGAAAAATTTATAAATATCAAAGTTGATAGAGAAGAAAGACCAGATCTTGATTACGTTTTTCAGAGAAGTTTATCAATTTTAACTGGTACGCAAGGAGGCTGGCCTCTTTCTATGTTTTTAGATGAAAATGGTGTGCCTTTTACTGGAGGTACTTATTTTCCTCCAAAAGAAATGCAAGGAAGACCTGATTTTAGAAAAGTTTTAAATAATGTCTCAGATGTTTATAGAGATAATAGAGAAAAAATAATTGCTCAAGCTTCACAAATGCAGAATATTTTTTCTAAAATTAACCAAAGATCTGCAGTTTTAAATCAACCTCTTTTACCTTTTGTAGATAAAATTATTTCATATTTAGATGAGGAACATGGGAGTTTCAAAGGCGCTCCAAAATTTCCTCAATTTTATTTATTTGATGCCATGTTTTATTTCTATTTAAAAACTAATGATGAAAAATATCTTAAACCAGTGGAAACATTGCTAAAAAATATTTGTTCAAAAGGAATTTACGATCAATTAATCGGTGGCATAGCCAGATATACAGTTGATGATAAGTGGATCATTCCACATTTTGAAAAAATGCTCTATGATAACATTCAGTTTATAAGCCTTTTATCAAAATTTTATCAAAGCACAAAATCTGATTACTTTAAAAGTAAATTAATTCAAACCATAAGCTATATAAATACAGAATTTGTAAATGACATTGGATTATATGGGTCTGCATATGATGCTGACAGTGAAGGTGTGGAGGGAAAATTTTACACATGGTCTTTTGATGAACTAAGTAAGATTTTACAAACTAATTTAGATATATTTGCCAAAAAATACATAATAACTAATGAAGGTAATTTTGAGGGGAAAAATATTCTTGTTGAGCAAAATAATGATTTGGATGAAAAAGAACAAGAAATTATTGAAAGAGCAGAGAAAGATCTAATTCTAATCAGAAACAAAAGGGTTAAACCATTATTTGATGATAAATCTCAAACAGATCAAAATGCATTTTTAATTACAACTTTATTAAATGCATCGATTGTTTTGGAAGATGAGAATATTAAAGAAATTGCTTTTCAAAAGTTCAGAATACTTAAAGAGAAAATGTCAGACAAATTATTTCATTGTTATCAGACAGAGGAAATTGATGTTTTTCTAGAAGATTATGTTTTCTATTCAAAATTATTATTAAATTTATACGAAATTGAGGGAAAAAAAGAATATTTAGATGAAGCTTCCAAAATAATGGTTGAAGCATGGAATATGTTTTATGATGACAAATCAAAACTTCTTCAAAAAAATCCTATTAAAATAAATGATCTTTTCGCTAGTCCAATTGATTTAAATGATAATAATATACCTAATGGTAATAGTGTTTATTTAACCCAAATAAATAAATTATATTACATAACAAATGATAAACACTGGTCTGAAAAATCACGTATACTTCAACAATCATTTCACCAAGTTTTAAACTCAAATTTTTCTCAAATGTTTAGCTTTGTTAAAGCTTTAGATATGTATCACGAAACTATTTCTTTTACATTTTATGGCGATAACAAAGAGATAAAAAATTATTTATTAAAAAACTATTTTGATAGAGCCATATTTATTTACAACACAGAAAATAAATCTGATTCAGGTGTTGTTATTTGTAAAAATCAGACATGTTCAAACAAAATATCTAGTATTAATAAGATAAATGATTATTTAAAGGGTATAAGTAATTAAAATGATAAATAACAAAGAGCAAATTATTAAATATTTTGAAGATGGCATCAAAAAAGAAGGAAATCTAAAAATTGGTGTTGAACATGAAAAATTTATATTTAATAAAAAAAATAACAAGAGAATTGATTATTCGTCTATAACAAAAATGTTTGACCATCTCTATGAGTTTGGTTGGAAGCCAGTTAAGGAGAATGATAAAGTAATTGGTCTTAGCAAAGAAGATAAAAATATTACACTTGAGCCAGGAAACCAAATTGAATTATCTGGAGCAAAACTAAGTAATATTCATGAAGCGTGTTCAGAGTCTCATGAGTATTTATTTGAATTAAAACAAGTTTTAGAAAAACTTAATTTTAGAATTATAAGTGCGGGATTTGATCCTATATCCAAACTTTCAGAAATACCAAACAACCCAAAACAAAGATACGAGGTCATGACTAAAGACATGCCTGAAGGTGGAGCATTAAGTTTAGATATGATGTATAGAACATGCGGCACACAATTAAACATTGATTATACTTCTGAGGAAGATTTTTCAAAAAAGTTTAGGTTAGCAAATTATTTAGTCCCAATTAATATTGCTTTATTTGCAAATTCTTCAATCATTGAAAAAAAAAATAGTAATTACTTTTCATATAGATCGCATGTATGGCAACAAACATCACGTGGTGGCCTTCCTAAATTTTTTTTAGAAAAAGTAAATTTTGAAAATTATGCCGAATATATAATGAGTATGCCATTATTATTTTTACAATCTGATGGGAAATATATTTCAGGAAAAAAATATATATTTAAGGACTTCATGGATGGAAAAATAAATGAGATTAAAAATTTACAACCAACAGAGGCAGAATTGAGTACGCATCTTGGAACAATATTTACAGAAAACAGATTAAAAAAATATATAGAATTAAGATCTATGGATGCTTGTGGTTGGGATTGTTTATGCTCCGGTCCTGCTTTTAACACAGGACTGCTTTATGGAAATTTAGATGAAGCTTTAGACGTTGTGAAAAAATGGGATGTAAATGAAGTTTTAGAGGCTTACAGCAATGCACCAAAAAAAGGACTATCTACTTCTCTGATGGGCAAAGATCTATTGTATTGGTCCTCAGTAATATTAAATATTTCCAAAAAAGGACTAACAAACAGAAATATACTTAACAAAAAAGGTATGAACGAGGAAAAATTTATAGATCATTTATTTAGAATTATTGAAAATAAAAAAACAAATGCAGATCATATGTTGTATAAATTTTCTAAAGATGAGAATTTAGCAAACTTATATGACCAATAAAATTATTGCTGTTCAAGGTAATAACTTAAATAACTTAAATCCATTAACAGATACTAGTATATTTCTTGCAAAAAGCGGGGAAAATAGAGGCTATAAAATCTTTTATTATGAACCAGAAAATCTATCAATTAAAAATAAAAAAGTTTTTGCAAATGGAAGTTTTATTAAAATTGATTACTCTAAAAGAAAATTTTTTAAAATAATTAAAAAAACAAATATTGATTTATCCAAAGTAAAATTTATTTTAGTTCGTCAAGACCCACCATTCAATCTTGAATATATATCTACAACCTACATTTTAGATACAATTAAAAATAAAGTTAGAGTTATTAATAATCCTACTTCTATAAGAAATGTTTCAGAAAAATTATACTCAATGAAATTTATTAATTTTATGCCTGATACAATATTTACAAAAAAAGTAGAAGATATTTTGTATTTTTATAAAAAATACAAGAAAATAATACTTAAACCAATTCATAGTTACAGTGGTAATGATATTATTTATGTAAATAACAAATTAAACAAAAAACTTATTTTAAAGTTTATTAAAAAACACGGACACATAATGTGTCAAAAATTTTTACCAAAAATAAAATTTGGAGATAAAAGAGTTTTTATAATCAATGGTAAGATTTGTGGCTGTATTTCAAGAGTGCCCAAAGAGGGATCAATTTTAAGTAATATGAGTAAAGGTGCGAAACCAAAATTGATTAAATTAACTAAAAAAGAAATTAAAATTTCAAATATAATTGCAAAAGATCTTGTGAAAGAGGACATTTATTTCGCAGGAATTGATTTTATAGATGAAAAATTAAATGGAGATATTAACGTTACTTCGCCTACAGGCTTAAAAACTTTTTTTGATTTATCAAATATAAACCTTGCAGATTATTTCTGGAAAGGTTTGAGAGCTTGAAAAATCTCACCAATCAGCAAAAAGGCTCTTTAATGGCTTTTATTGGTGTTATGTTTATAACGCCAGATTCTCTTTTTATTAGATTATCAAACATAGAAACTTGGGGCATGCTTTTTTATAGAGGAGCAATACCTTTTCTAGTTGTGCTTTTTGGTCTTATAATTTTTTATAAAAAAAATTTTTTTAATGCTTTGTTCAAAATTGGTTATCCAGGATTATTTTATGTAATAAGTTTTTCGATTTGTAATATTACTTTTATAATCTCAATTCAAAATACCAATGTAGCAAATACATTATTAATGATAGCGCTTGCCCCGATGCTTTCAGCGATATTAGGAGCAATATTTCTAAAAGAAAAACCTGAAAAGAAAACATGGGTCGCAATAATCATCACCTTTACTGCATGTGTTTACATATTTTACGACTCACTTAGCCTTGGTAATTTCTACGGTGACCTTTTTGGGTTAATTACCGCTTTTGGATTAGCTTGTAATGCTAATTTAGCAAGATATGCAAAATCTACTGATTTAGTCCCCTCTGCAGTGATCGGTAAATTATGTGTTGCTATATTTGCCTTTTTCTTCGTTAAAGACTTTGCGCTTGTTGGTACAGATATGATTTTTATACCTATTATGTGTGTTATGTGTGTTGCAATACCATTTGTTTTAGTAACTATAGCCCCACGATTTATAACTGCAGCCGAAGTTAACCTTTTTTTTCTTTTAGAGACAATTATTGGGCCAATATGGGTCTGGCTAATTATTAAAGAACAGCCCTCAACTCAAACTATATTAGGGGGGATTGTAATTATAATTACGATTGCAATTCATTCATTATTAGCCATAAAAAAAACACAAACCAAAACTACTTAGCCGCCAGATTTAACTGACATTAAATATATAAATGCAAAAAGAAGTAAAAAAGTCCTGGGCTCTTTTTATGGGAATTGGGGTAATGATGATTGCTCATGGATTGCAAATGCAATTGATGGGCATTAGATCAGTTCTGGAAGGTTTTAGTGTTTTAACAACTGGTATCTTCATGTCAGGATATTATGTTGGATATTTTATTGGATCAAAAACCACTCCTAATTTTGTATCAAAAGTTGGACACATAAGAGTGTTTGCGGCTTTTGCATCACTTGCATCTTTAAGTGCATTATTAGCTGTGGTTTATGTCAATCCAATAATGTGGACTGTCAGTAGATTTGTAACAGGGGTAAGTTTAGTTAGCTGTTATGTGGTAACTGAAAGTTGGTTAAATGATAGAGCCACAAATAAAAATAGAGGTCAATTACTTTCAGCTTACATGATGGTTATATTTTTTGGTTTAGCAATTGGTATGTTGTTGCTTAATGTTAGCGAACCTAAAAACTATGAACCGTTTATTTTAGTATCGGTGTTATTATCAATTGCTCTTGTTCCAATTTTACTAACAAAAAGACCTGCACCAAAATTTAAAAAAATTGAAACTATAAGTATTGTGGAATTATATAAAATTTCTCCTCTTGGTACATTCAGCTCTTTTTTTACTGGTGTAATTCATGCAGCATTTTTTTCTTTAATTTCAGTTTATGCAACACTTGCAAAATTATCTCTTTTGGAAACATCAGTACTTTTATTTATAGCAACAATAGCTGGTGTGCTGGGTCAAGGGCCTATTGGATATTTATCTGATAAATATGATAGACGAACAGTTATTGTTATTTCAACTTTTGGAAGTTCAGCTTTAGCAATTTTATCAATTCTTACTGCAAATGATCCGTTACAAAATATATATTACATGAATGAATTAGCATTCAGAAAAATAGTATTTTTTGTTGCTGTTGGATTATATGCAAGTTTATGTCTTCCATTATTTTCTTTAAACCTTGCTCACACTAATGATTTTGTACCTAAGACAAAATTTGTTGCAGCAGGAGGTGGTTTACAATTAATTTTTGGTTTTGGTGCAATAAGTGGTCCAATTCTTTGCTCTATCTTTATGGGTTGGTTTGGTTTAAACGGTTTTTTTGTTTTTCTAATACTAATTCACAGTTTAATCGGGGTATTTGGACTTTATAGAATGAGAGTGAGAGAAGCTGTTGAAAATCCAGACTCAACTTTTACCCCAGTACCAGCAACTATTACTCCTGCAGGATTAGAGTTAGATCCTGATGCACCTGCAACATTAGATCAAAATTCAAATGCTGATGAAACCCAAAAAACTTTTGGATAAAATTCAATTAATCTAGAACTTCAATTTTATCTCCAGTATTTATACTTGAAGATGTTAAAATCTGACACCTAAGACCACCTTTTCTTAAAAATTCCTTTAAAACATTATCTTGATTTAATGATTCATTAAGATGTCTGCAGGGTCTACATAAATCCATACCCTCAACTTGAACAGATCCAATTTTTAGTTTTTTTCCAACCAAATCATTCAGCTTAATTCCTTTGGTAATTATATTTCTTCTAAAATCAATATATGGAATATTTAAACCGTATTTAATATTGTAATAATCAATGTTCTCAGACTCTATTAGAGATAATTGATTATATGGGTCGTTAAATTCTTTGAAGTGCCTATCCCCTACTATGCCTTGATTTGCAATTACTTTAACTGTCTTTACTTCTTGAATTTTTTGATTGTTTTTTTCTGTAATTCCAATTTTAATAACTTCAGGCATTCAAAATAGTATGACTTATCTTTCATCAAATCAACTTCAACAATACAAGGATGAGGGATTTGTTTCACCTATAGATATTTTTTCAAAAGACAAAGCAAAAGAAATTAGAGATGAAATTGAAACTATTGAACGAAGATTGCCTGGAGAATTGGAAAAAGCAGGAAGATACAATGCTCACCTGATCTCTCCTTTGCTTGATGAAGTAACGCATAATTCAAAAATATTAGATGCAGTACAATCCTTAATTGGTAAAAATATTCTCGTTTGTGGAACAACGTTATTTATAAAAAATCCAAAAGAAAAGGGATTTGTAAGTTATCATCAGGATGCAAAATACATTGGATTAGAGCCTTATAATTGGGTTACTGCATGGGTTGCGATAACAGATTCAAATGAGCAGAATGGATGTATGAGAATGTGGTCAGGATCTCATAAAGATAACCTTAAAGACCATGATCAAAAATTTAATGATGGAAATCTATTAACTAGAGGTCAAACAGTAAATGATGTTCCCGAACATGAAACGAAAGCATTAATACTGTCAGCAGGACAAATGTCACTACATCATCCTAAAACGGTGCATGGCTCAGGTTTAAACAAAAGCGATGATAGAAGGATAGGTTTTGTTATACAGAGTTACATAGGAAGTAATGTAAAACAAGTTATAGGAAAAAACAGTGTTCAGCTTGCAAGGGGAGAAGATAAATATAATTTTCATCATAAAATAGGAAGACCTAAATCATTATTAGATGCAGATGACATAAAAACTAAAAAACAAGAAAACGACAATCTTCAAGAAATTTTTTATAGAGGGGCCAATAAAAAAGGAAATTATTAAATTATGAAAAAAAAATATAAAGCTATGGTTCTTTCTTGTATGGACCCAAGATTTCAAACTAAAGTTTCAAATTATTTAAAAAGAAGAAAATTAAACGGTAAATATAGTGCTTTTACAATTGCTGGTGCTGCGGTTGGTGTTACAGCTTCAAAGTTTAAAAAGTGGCACAGTACTTTCTGGGAAAATTTAAATACATCAATAAAAATACATAGAATTGAAAAGTTGATAGTTATAAATCATAAAGATTGCGGTGCAGCAAAAATTGTAAATGGAAAAAAAGAATTTACCCCTCACAATGAAATGAAAATTCATGAAAACTCGTTTGAAAAAATAAAGTTAAATTTAAAGAAAAAACATCCAAGACTTAAAGTAGAATTAAGTCTTATGTCATTAAATGGAAGAATAGATAAATTTTAATCTCTTATTTGAACAATTCGCCAGTAATACTGTGTTGATACATAATTTTCATATCTTCTAAAGAAAGTTTCTTTGGGTTTCCGCTAGTTGATGGGTCGTCAAGTGCCATTTTTGAAAGTCGATCAATATCAATTTTGTCTGGTTCAATAACATCTGCAAGTTTGTGTGGAATTTTAAGTTTTTTTCTCAAGTTTAATGTCCAATTTAAAAATTCATCGAATGTTTTGTTTTGAAACTCTAAATATTCACAAATTTTAACAATTTTTTTTTCAATTACGTTTTTATTAAATGTCAAAACATAAGGCATAAAGATTGCGTTAGATAATCCATGATGGATATTATTTAATGCATTTACTGGATGGCTTAATGAATGGATTGCACCAAGTCCTTTTTGAAATGCAGTAGATCCCATACTCGCAGCAGTTAACATATTCATTCTAGCTTCGATATTTGACCCATCTTCAACTGCAACTAAGAGCCAGTTATTAATTATTCTTATGCCCTCTAATGCAATTCCATCTGCCATCGGATGATAACCTGGGGCACAATAAGCTTCTAAGTTATGAGCTAAAGCATCCATTCCAGTTGCAGCAGTTATATCTGGAGGTAAACTTTTAGTTAACAATGGATCTAAAATCACAATTGATGGTAAAAACTTTGGATGAAAAATTATTTTTTTAATTCCAGTATCCTCATTTAAAATAACAGATGCTCGTCCTGTCTCTGATCCTGTGCCTGCTGTGGTTGGAACTGCAATAATTGGTGCAATACTATTTGACTTAGCTTTTTTCCAATTATCCCCTACATCTTCAAAATCCCAAATTGGTAAATCTTGACCTGACATAAAAGCAATAGCTTTACCTACATCAATTCCACTTCCTCCGCCAAAGGCAATGACACCATCACAGTTATTTTTTTTATAAATTTCAACACCTTCATGTACATTTGTGCCTGTTGGGTTTCCTATAACCTTTGAATATAAAATAACCTCAAAACTATTTTGTTTTAAGTTAGATAAACTATTTTGAATAATATCTGAGTTTGCAAGACCTTTATCTGTTACTAATAAGGGCTTATTTATATTTAAATTTCTACAAGCAATACTAAGATCTTTAATTCTATCTTGGCCTACCCACATTGTTGTCGGATAATTCCAATTAGTTTTTTGCATTTTTAAATTGATTATTTAAATAATTGTAAGAATATATGATCATGGAAACTTGGCAAATTATTTTAGCTATATTTATAGTCATATTATCAATTGTTTTACCAATTTATTATTCTAGAAAAAAGAAAAGTGAAGATAAGACAAAAGAGTCTGAAGCTTTAGAAAGAATGCAAATTAGAGAATATGGAAGACAAATAAACGAAGAAACCAGAGCTAAAAGAAAGTAAAATTCAAAAAATAAAATATGCCCTCTTTTGATGTGATAAGTAAAATAAACTACCAAGAGTTTGACAACGCTCTTGCTAACTGTTTAAGAGAAATTGGAAATCGTTATGACTTTAAAGGGCTTCATATAACAATAGAGCGAAAAGAAAAAAATGTGACTACACTTGCGCCTGATGAGCTCAAATTAAAGCAAGTAAATGAATTATTACAAACTCATCTTATAAGGCGAAAAGTAGATCCAAGAGTATTTGATATTAAAAGTTCTGAAGGTGCATCTGGAGGAGCAATAAGACAAGTAAGTGAGTTAAAAGAAGGAATTAGCCAAGAGAATGCAAAAAAAATTATTGCTGATATAAAAAAAATGAAACTTAAAATCCAAATAAAAATACAAGGAGAGGAATTAAGAGTGGATGGTAAAAAGAAAGATGAGCTTCAAGAAGCAATTTCTGCAATAAAAGCAATAGATATTGGCCTACCTATAGATTTTATTAATTTTAGAGATTAACAATAACATTTTGAAAAAGGGTGAGTAAACATTTATACAATTTAAAAATTTAAAAAATAATGATTACAGTATTAGTTAAATTTAAAATATCTAATGAACTTAATTTAAAAACTCTAAAAGAAAAGTTTATCGAAACTTCTACATTATATGTAGACGTCGAAGGATTATTGAGAAAAAATTACATAGCAGATATTGAAAAAGGCTATGCTGGTGGTGTTTATACTTTTACAAAAATAGAGTTCGCCAAAAAATGGTTTGATGAAGAAAGAATTAAGTGGATCACTGAAAGATACTCTAAGCCAGAAATCACATATTATGAAAGTCCAGTTATTGTGGATAATGAAAAAAATAAAATAATATCCTAAAATAATCGAAGAATTAATATCCTAGTTCAGGATCTACTTGATTAATTAAATCTTTTTTATCAATAAATAATTTTAAGTTAGTTAAAAACTTTTCTAAAACCATTTCAATGTACTTTCCTTTGCTATCTGAAGATATATGAGGTGTTATTACTAAATTCGGGGTATTCCAAAATTTGGAATTTCTTTTTATAGGTTCCTCTGAAAAAACATCTAAAATTGCTCCAGAAATTTCATTTTTTTTTAATTTTTTTTGTAGATGTTCATAATCCATAACAGATTGACGTCCAATGTTAACAATTCCACAAGTGTGTTTTAAAGCATCTAATCTTTTTTTGTTTATCATTCCTTTTGTTTCATTAGTTTCTGGAACTGCTAAATATAGAAAATCAGCATCAGGCAAAACTTTATCAATTTTATCAAATTTAATTACTTTTGAACATCCATCAACTTTTCGTCCTCGTCTATTAACACCAATTACATTAGCACCTAGTGAACTAATATGTTTAATCATTGAACCTCCTAATGAACCAGTTCCAACTACTACAACTTTTTTATTTTCAATTGGGTTGCTTAATAAGGTGACATACTCTTTTTGTTTTTGATTAGTAATTATTCTTGTCATTTGGTTTTGAAGCATCAAAATACTCATTAATCCAAATTCACCAGCTTTTTTTGCTTGTATTCCCCTACTATTAGTTAAAACTAAATCTTTTTTAACCCAATTAAATGGAGAGAGATGATTAACTCCAGCTGATACAATGTGAATCCATTTTAAGTTAGGTGCAATTTTACTTAAAGCTTTTGTTGGAAAATTCCATGCAAGTAGGATATCGGCATCTTTCATGGAGGATTTCCAATTATCATCATCCCAGTCAATTAAATATGAAATTTTATCTTTTATTCCAGGATACTTGCTTAATTTACTTTCAAACAAATCTTTTGTGACACTGCTATTTTTTTCGCCTTCTAAGTCACAAGGCAAAGATCCTTTTTTCCAATGATTGTTTCTTATATGAATTTTAATTTTATCTTTAGGCATTTATAATTTAATTATACTAAAATAATATTAAGTAGAATAATGAATAAAGAAAACGCAAGCAAACTCTGGAAAATTATTCAGGAAGCTGGTGATTATTTGGGGTGCTAGAGGTACACACTACTTCACACTAGCTCACACTATTTATGCGGACTATTTAACTTTCATAAAAAATAAATCGCTTCGAGACTCATTAAATTTAAGCAACAAACTAGATATACGACTAGATATATTTGAGATAAATCAATAAATATTTATTTATTTTTAAAAATTTTTTAATTCTTTTTCTAAAATTTCAATTTCTTTTAAAGTCCATTCATACTCATTAATTAATTGTTTTTTTTTATAATATTTCAAAATATTCAAAGGCAAATAATATATTCTCCTAATTAATGACGTAAATGGCTTTTGTTTATTAAGTTCCCTTTCTACTCTATCTGTTAGTTCAAAATGTTTTAATTTATTTGAAAAATTAATAGCCCACTCTTTTGAATAAACCAATCTTTCCTCTAATTGATATCTAAAATTACTATTCACTTAATACTTCAGCTCTTTTTTCAATTAAATTCAATTTTAATGAAATGGTTTCTGAATTTAGCTTTTTCATGAGATCTCTTAATTCATTTGATGTCCACAACCTAGAGCTAAATATTTTTATTATAGACTTTTTATTATTAATCAGTATTTCATAGTTGCCCATAGGAATTTGGTTTATAAATGAAGGACTCAGCCATATGTAGTGTTTAGAAAACCATTTTTTATTAAATTTTACTACAACATCGCCATCATGATGAAAATTAAGCTCTGTTTCTTTAGCTAATTCTTTTAGTTTAAATTGTCTTTTTTCGTCTAATTCATTCAACTTATCCTCTGAGATTTCTGTGCCTGCAAGTACATAGATACCTTTTTTAGGAAGTGTAAAAAGATTTTCATATATCATTACATGAACTGAGTTAATATTAAGATCATATTTTTCATACTGATCTAGAATATCCTCGTAAGTCATTACTCTTTCATTATCGATAAACATTTGGAAAAGTTTTTTTCTAACACCTACTAGATAGTTGTTATTCAGGCTATAATCTGGATTAACAATATATTCACTTTCAATTTCATATCCAATATTTTGACAAATTATTTTTAATATTTTTGGTGGAGGAGAAAAATTATCTATTCTCCTATATCTTTTTAAGCATTCGATTAATTCTTCTGTATCTATTTTTTTGGTTACAGACATCGTTGAATGAATTCCTCCAATCAATCTGTTCCAACTTCTCTTCTTAGAACCCCTAAAATTTGGTAAATAGTATTCGTTTTCAATTATTATTGAATTTCCTTTATTTTTAATAGGACTAATAATTTTCATTAAATATGTTTTACTCATTTTAAATTGTCTTCTTTGAATTTCTTTAAGCATTAAAGGAATATTAATTATCCCATTTTTTACCATAGTCTCTCGAAAATATTTTCTAATAAAAGTTAAAAGATGACTTCTGTATTTTTCACTTTCTACTACGAAAAAATGAGCTCTGATTTTTTGAATCTTGTTTGCTTGGTCTTCAAAATCACACTGTGAAAAAAGTTTTTTTAATTGATAAACAGTAATTCTGCCATCAATTAAATTATTTGATATTAATTTTTTCATGAAATCTTCATCTGATTCAAGTATAATTTTTCTCATAATTATCGATATTTTTTCAAGACAGTCTTTGACAGTGATCGATCTTTTTATTTTTCTTAATATTTTTTTTTCTTGTTGCCTAATTCTTTCTCTTGTGACGCCAGCCTCTAAACCTATTTCCTCTAGGGTTTTATCTCCAAGGATTCTTTCATAAAATATTTTAATTTCCCTGTCTGATTTTGTTGATTTATTTATTAGTACGTCGAGAATTTTTTCTAATTTAGTTTCTCTTGTTTCTTGATTTATATGGTTAAATTTAGATGTATCTTGTTTTGACTCTAAATTTGAAACATAAGTCTCAATATTATTGATAACAAATTGATTTATTTTGTTTTTTTTCTTTATATTGGCTTCGGAAATAGTCTTATGATCTAAATCAATATCAAAAATATCAGATGTAATAAATTTTGAGTATTTTGAATAAAATCTATCAAAATCTTTAATAGATGTTCTTCCAAAATTTGGAACTTTTAATAAACTTTTATAATCAAAACCGAAATTAGTTAGTAAATTTAAATCATAAACATATTCACATTTAACTGCTTTGAGAGCGTTTGTAGATCTTTTTGGGAAATTAAAATATTTCAAAGGGATAAAATTAAATAATATTTTATCATCATTTAAGTTTGGTTCATTATTATTACTATTTAGATAATTTTTACCATCATTAGTTATAAAAAACTTATTTTCCGAAAAAGTGACAAAATTTTTTTTTTCTAATGTTTTGTGCGACTTAAGATTCCTTACTTTTTGACTAAATTTATCATCTGATCTGTTGAGCAGGATAACTGCATCTTCACCATTTGGTTTTAGTTTAAATCTTAATTCTCTTATTAATTTCTGAGTATCTATACCACCTGGATGATTATTAATAACTTCAACAGCTGCTGGTAATAATTCTTTCTCAGTGTAGTTACTCATTGACATTATTATACAGAATCCAATTTAATTGAAAAATCATTAATTCTGTTTCTTAAATCAACTAATGCTGTAAGATTATCATCTCCGTAATAGCCATCTCTTTGTAAGATAGTTGTAATTGCTATAGATAATTCTGTTAAAGCTATTTCCTTAAGTAATAAATCAAATTGTTTATTCTCATAATCCCCTTTTTCAATAAATCTTTTAATTAAAGGAAAGTCAGTGTTTATAAAAATTGTTGCACGTTTTTCATCAAAATAAGCTCTGCCTTCATCTTCTCCTAATCCTTTTTGTTTAATTAAAAGTCCACCAGAATTATTTGTTTTAGATTTATCTTCTTCTTCTTTGGAATTATTTTTTTTGTTTATCTTTTTATCAAATGGTTTTGACTCCTTTTTATCTTTTTTATTTTTATTTTTATTTGATAAATAAAAGTCTTCTCCTTTTTTTGTAATATTTGTAATAACATCCTTTAATGCAGTAAGTTTTTTACTTTTTTTAGATAAATTCTGACTATTTAAAGAATTTAGATTTAGTTTATCCCATACATTATTTAATACTTCATTTGTTTTTTGACTTAGTTGATCAAGTTTTTTATTGAGCTCTTTATCCATTTTGGATTGTTCTCGTTCTTTTTCTACATTTGAAACTTCTTTCTCAAATTTTTCTAATTCAATTCCAATAAAAGCTCTAAGTTTTAAAACATATTTATTTTCTAAACTTAATTCTCTACGTCGACTTTGATCAAACAATGGTGGATCAAATTTTTCCAAATTTTGATAAATATTTTCTATTTCAGCTTCACCAATTATATAATCACAATATTTTTTAGTTTCTATTCCAGGTGAACATACTTCAAGCAAATTTCCGTCGCCTAAAACTGCAACCCCATATTCTCCTTTTGGAAGAGGTTTTTTTGTTTTTTTAAGAGTAAGTGTTATATTTCCAGCACCAAAACCTAAATCGTTTAGATCGTCATAAAAAACTGTATCTTTAGATTTTATTACTTTTGTTAATTCTTTTTCGATTGCTGGTTCTTTGTACTCTAATAAATCATTATTTATCCAAACCTCAGCACCTTTTACATTCATCATCTGTTTTTGAACGTAATCTTTAATGTCTACAATTTGCTTTTTTGTAATTTCTTTATAAAAATCAGACACCTCAAATTTAGTACCATTTGCAAGATCTGTTTTTTTACCTACTATATCAAGTTCAAAACCTTTATCTTTTTTAATATCTTCAAATGATATTTTGCCTGAATAAAGTTTTTTATTTTTAACTGACGTAATATTTAAACTTTTGGCAATTTTGAAAACTGAAAATCCTCCAGTTCCAAAATATCCTCTTCTCAAAAAACTGTAATTTCCTGAAACTCTATCCCTGTTTTCAGCATAGGCTGTAAAGAAATTTTGAAGATCTTCGGTATCCAAACCTCTTCCATTATCAGAAAAAATAATCTTATCTTTTTCAATGATCACCTCCATTTGAGGTTTTGTGCCCTTGTTTATATAATCAATGCCATTAGCAATATATTCCCATATAACTACTGAAATACTCCCAAATGAATTTGCTGATTGAACAACCGCTCTTGTTTTCTCTATTTTTATTGGGATAACCTGACCCATTTTACTTCTCCTTTCGTTTATTTAAGATTTTTTTATTTTTATTTAAAAAGTTATAAATAGTTAATTCTTGCTTACATAAATTAACTACTTTATTTATTCTCCTTTTTCTCTGTTCGCCTATTACATAGCTATTAATATTAAAAACCTCTTCCATTTGTCTGTATGAGGGTTTTATTTTTTCGTTTATAAAATTTTTATAAGCTGTGGAACTAGATATTCTTAAAATTTCTTTTTGTTGTTCTATTTTATCTTTTTTAAGTATTCTTAATTTAAAACCGTTGTTAAGTTTATTTTTTGAAGCATTAATTACATCTAAACCTTTGTGATTTAACATCCATCCTTTTTTTTCATTTCCAGATACGTAACCTTTATTTTTAGCTAAATTAAGATTTACTCTAACTTTACTTATATCAATTTGATCTCTATATTTTTTCCAACAAAAAGTATTTGGTGAAATTTTATATGATTTTTTTGCGATATCCTCAGTTTCTAGAAATTTTTGAACTCCTCCTAATGAAAACATTCCTTGCAATAAAATTTCAATAACACTTAATTTTTTCATAATTTACTAAAGTTTAAAATCATTATCATCTGTTGAGTTTTTTGACTTAAATCTTGTCTCAATATTTTTAACTTCATTTCTTAAAACAGAAATTATTTTATTCGCATCATGTGAAGAATAATCATAGTGAGTTTTGTTAGCTAAGTTTCCAATAAGCTTTAAAAGTTTAATAGCTTTTCTTACTCTGTTTTCAGCTAGTTCTTTGAATTTATCACTTTTTTTACTCATATTTACTTTATCTCTTTCTAATATTATTTAAATATTTGTAAAATATTAATCATATATGATAATAAAAAGCAACAAATAATTAAAAAATATTTTAAAATTATTTCAATCTAGGATTGAATAAATTTATTAAAAATTAGTTTTATTTATTGAAACGAATATTTAGGATTATTGTAAAATGGGCTAAACTAGATATACGACTAGATATATTTGAGATAATACTAGTTTTGAAGTGGCATGAACAAAGAAAACGCAAGTAAACTCTGGAAAATTATTCAGGATGCTGGCGATTATTTGGTGGGACAATTACCTGATCACCCAAATCACCCTAAGGGAAGAAACCCCTACGCTCATGTTGCAATTTGTGTGAAAAGTAAATTTAATGCCAGTTACAAAGATATACCTGATGATCAGTTAGATGATGTAATTAAGTATATTGAATTTTTAAAGGAAAATCCAAGCTAACTAAGATTTAATATAGTTTAAAAAAGTATCAACATCAGTTGGATCTGTGTTCCATGCTGTTACTAATCTAACCGCATTACCATCCCACTCATCATCGTTTATGGTGTAGCCTTCTGAATTAAGTTGATCAATTATATCTTTAGGCATTTTTACAAATACCTCGTTAGCATCTGTTGGATATGCAATTTTTATATTTTTATGCTTTTCCAAACCTTGGCTTAGTTTTTTTCCCATTGCATTTGCGTGTTTAGCATTTTTTATCCAAACATCATTTGAAATATATGCATCTAATTGTGCAGAGACAAAACTCATTTTTGATAGTAAATGCCCCGCTCTCTTCATTAAAAAAGGTAAGTTTCCAACCAATTCTGGCTTAAAAAAAATTATTGCCTCAGCTGCTAAACATCCATTTTTTGTTGCTCCAAATGAAAGAACATCAATACCTGATTTCCATGTCATTTCTGCTGGACTGCAATTTAATGAGACTAAAGCATTGGCGAATCTAGCTCCATCCATATGAATATTGAGCTTATGTTTATGAGCTACTTCAGAAATATTTTTAATCTCATCCAAATTATAAGCTTCTCCTGTTTCACATAGTTGTGTAATACTTACAGATGAGGGTTGTGTGTGATGGACAATTCCTTTTCCACCTATTGAATTGTTAAGTTCTTCAGCTGTAATTTTTCCATCTATTCCGTTAAGATTTACTAACTTTGCTCCACCTGTATAAAACTCTGGAGCCCCACACTCATCAACATTGATATGTGAAAGTCTATGACAATAAATATTTCCAAATGAAGGTGTCATTGTAGATAAAGCAAGTGCATTGGCTGCTGTCCCTGAGGAAGTTGGAAAAACAATTACTTCTTTTTCAAATATTTCTGAAAATTTATCTTGTAAACTCTTTGAGAGATCATCATTGCCATAAGGCGTTCTATCTCCATCATTAGCTTTTAAAATAGCATCTAATACTTCTGGACATGCTCCTGTAACATTGTCAGATGCAAATTTCACTCTATCTCTTTTTGTTTTAATTGTTGCCATTATTGTTTAGGAAAATAATCTTTTAATGTTCCTTCTCTGTACACATCTGCAGTACAACAATGAAGACCTCCTCCGAACGCATAGGCATCTCTAAGCTCGACAGGTACAACTTCCATACCTAATTTATCTAATTGTTCAGCTTGATAAACTTCACTTTTCTCAACGCAAACTGTTTTTGGATCAAGAACAAGAACATTCATGGATAGCCAAGTTGAGGAATAACAAAGTGGAGGTGGTTCGTTATGAGCTGGTTGTGCACTATCTACTATTTCCCATCCATTATCCTCAAATAATTTTCTTTGATCTTTAGGTAATCTTCTTTGAGGGTTATTTATAATTAATCCTTCTTTAATTGGTGTAAAAGTTGCATCAATATGGATTGGATAAGGATCACCTGGAAAATTTACTGCATGAACTCTATGATCTTTATAATGTCTTTTAATCCAATCAATTCCTTTTAAATTTGTTGTAAAACCGTGCTGAACCACTAAATCTTTTCCAAATCTCAAAATATCAGCTGCATCAAACAAAGGTTCCTCTTCAGTTGTTACAAAATATTTTTGTTCAGTCCACTCAAGTCTTTTTTGTACTCCAATTTTATCTGATAAATAATCTTTTCTATAGTCTGCATCTGTTAATCTTGGTTTTGGAGCTGACTCATGTCTCATGTTTGGATCTTCATTATAATACTGTTTTAATAAAGGTCTGTAGCAAAGGTATTCAAACCATCTACATCTATAACTCATCGTAGCTTCTAAAATTTCATTCCCAACTGTAAGCAAAACATCTCTTGGCGGCATACATCCAAACATTGTTTCAGCCTTCCAATCTGGTGTTGAAGTAGGTTGATTAAAATCCAAAGGCGTTGGTCTATCAACTTTAATTCCACGCTTTTCTAACATGGATGAAAAATTATCTAAAAGTTCATTTGCTTTATCAACCGTGTCTTTTGTTCTTGGGCCAAACTGACCTCTCATATCGCTATCTTCAGGAACTTTTGCATCTAAAGCTGGTTCAGGAGCAGGAATACAAGTCCCATCAGCACGTCCAACTATTACATGTTTTAATGGATCCCATTCATTCCAGCTATTTACAATTACTTTATCTGGCATTTAATTTTTTATAATATTATGATCAGGTCCAAACGGAAATTTAGTAATATTTTCAGCGCCATCTTCTTTGATCACTAAAATATCGTGCTCTCTATAGCCACCTGCACCAGGCTTTCCCTCTGGAATCATAATCATTGGTTCCATTGATATCACCATGTTTTTTTCAAGAACAGTATCAATATCTTCTCTAAGTTCCAACCCCGCCTCTCTTCCATAAAAATGTGAGAGCATTCCAAATGAATGACCATAGCCAAACGTTCGATATTGAAGATAACCTAATTCAGCAAATAAATTATTTAACTCCTCACAAATTTCAGAACACTTTACCCCTGGTTTGATTAATTCTAATCCACGTTTATGAACTTTTACATTTGCTTCCCAAGCTTTTAAAGATGCATCATCAATTTCATTAACAAACAATGTTCGCTCTAAAGCTGTATAGTAACCTGAGATCATTGGAAAAGTATTTAAAGATAATATATCTCCATTTTGTAATGCTCTATTTGTTTTTGGATTATGCGCTCCATCTGTATTAATTCCTGATTGAAACCAAACCCAAGTATCCATATATTCCGCATCAGGATAAGACTTTGCTATTTCTCTCTCCATTTTATCTCTTCCAGCTATTGCAATCTCTAACTCTGATTGACCAGGTTTTATGTGTTTTACAATTTCCTCAGCACCTAAATCAGCAATACGAGCACCATTTTTAATTATTGAAATCTCTTCATCTGATTTAATCATTCTTTGTTTCATTAAGTGCTTTGAAATATCTTTAAAAATAGCAATACTAAAAATCGAGTTTAATTTTTCTTTTATATCTAAAGTTACATGATCATTTTCAATTCCAATTGTTTTTGGAGGATCATCTCTTCCAATTATAGACACAATAGCTCTTAAAAAATTATCTCTTTTCCAATCAGTATAGATTACGTTATTACAATGTGATCTCCTCCAAGGTTGACTTGCATCAATATTTGCAGAAATAGTTACTATTTTATCTTTTGTGACTACACATCCATATGGTCTTCCAAATGAACAATAAATAAACCCTGTATAGTAAGCAATGTTATGCATCGAGGTTAGAATTGCCATATCCATGTTATTATTCGACATAACATCTCTAAGTTTTGATACTCTATTTTTGTACTCTATATCTGAAAAAGGAAGTTTTACTTTTTCACCATTTTTCAATTCAAAAAAATCTGGTCTTTCCATAAAAAACTAATTTAAACCAATAAATCTTCTATTGGATTGCATGATCATGCTGTAATAGAAAACTGCAATAAATATAAAAAAGCCACCAATAATTGTGTTTGTTGCTGGAACTTCATTGATACCTAACCATGGTAACCAAACCCAAAATATTCCTCCAATTACCTCTGTTAAAGATAACAAAGTTAAATCTGCAGCAGGAATATTTTTTGAACCAATTGAATATAATATTAAACCTGCACAAACTAAAGTTCCATGAGTTGCAAACAAAGCTTCATTTTTACTAGAAGATAAAAATTGACTGTCATTTAAAATCAACATTACCGATGAAAATAAAAAACAAAATAAACCTGCAATTGCTACTGATGTAAATTTAGGTGTTTCTTTTCTCCAACGCAAAGTTACAGAAAAAACAGAAAATCCAAGAGCAGATGCTAAACCAAAGACAAGACCGGGAAGAGAGTTTGTTCCACCTGTTCCAAACGCCATTACAACAATTCCAAATGTTGCAACTAAAATTGCCACCCAAACTGTAAGTGAAATTTTTTCTCTTAAAAATAAAAACCCTAACAACGCTGTTATAAATGGCATTGCGGCTAAACATAAAAGGGTTACTGCAGCGCTAGTATTTGTGATTGACCATATAAAAGTCATCATAGCCGTACCCAATCCAATGCCACCTAAAACACCAGAAATACCAACTTTAAAATAGTTTTTATAAAAATCTAATCCTTCTTCAAAATATAGATAAAGATTTAATAAAATGAATATTACTAATCCCCTTGTAAATAAATATTGCCAAGGAACCAATTGAGGTTGATCAATATGCCTTACAACATACGGTCCAAAAGACCATAATAGTCCAGCAAAAAGAACTATTGGGATTGCAACTTTTGGATTTTTTAGATCGAGCATCCCGAATTTTTAATCTTATTTTAAATTTGAGACAAGAAAATACGATTAGTTGATCAAAAATTCATTAAGACCTGATGCTGAGTAAACATCTATTAAATTTCCTTTATTGAATACTGAAACACCATCTTTAAATACACCCCAAGCGTTAGATTTAACAAAAGGCTCGATTTTATAAGACTCTTGTCCTTCAAATACCTCAAATTGAACGAGGCCTTTATTATCAAAGGTTAATTTTCCTTTAACAAATCTTGTAAATTTTTTCTTTTTGGAAAATTTATTTTTTAGTTTTGCAAATATTGGTTTTTCTGCTTTTAAACCTAAAGATTTAAATAACAACGGGATTACAAAAAATCTAAAACAAGCAACTGAGGAAATGGGATTACCTGGTAAACCGAAAAAACATTTGTTGTTATTAAATTTTGCAAACATGATTGGTTTTCCTGGTCTAATTGCAACTCCTTTAAAGTGATTTTTAAGTTTAAATTGATGAATAACACTTGGAATAAAATCAAATTTTCCTTTAGAGACAGCTCCAGAAGTAATTAGGATATCAGTTTTAGACTTTAATTGTTTAGATATTTGTTTTTTAAATAATTTTTGATCTTTATCTCTTAAGATTTTTTGAACAGTGAAATTTACAGGTAAACTTTTGATTAAAGAGTATAGATAAATTGTGTTTGAATTTCTTATTTTCCACGAAGGTATATTTTTTTTATCAGACAATTCATTTCCTGATGGATAAAAGACTATATTTACTTTCTTTTTAATTAAGACTTTATCTATACCTAACGTTTTTAAAGATAAGATGTGAGCAGGATTTATTAATTCTCCTTTTCTAATTATTTTATTTCCTTTTTTATAATCTGAGCCTTTTGGTCTAATAAATTCTGATTTTTTAATTTTTTTATTAATAATTATATATTTTGCATTTTGTTTACTTGGAAAAAACTCAATATCCTCAATTGGAATAATGGTATCAAAAGGTTTTTTAATAATTGCACCTGTCATTACCTCAATACATGATAATTTGGGAACTTTTTTAATATAAGGGTTATCCCCTGCTGCAATAGTTTTAAGTATTTTAAATTTTTGAAATGTATTTTTTGTTTCTTTTGAATTTACTGCATAACCATCGAACGCTGTATTATCATCAGCGGGATAATCAGATTTAGCAATCACATCTTTGCTCGATATTCTGTTTAAAGCATCTTTTATTGAAACAATTTCACTGCCAATTTTTAATGGGTTTTTATTCAATTTACTTATTGCTGCTTTATAAGAATTCATATCTTTTTAGATGCTTCCTCTAAATCTATTTTAGTATTTATGTTTAAAAAACTATTATCGTCTTTAGGATCTAATTCAATTATTTCTGTTCCAATTTTATTAGCCCAATCTTCAACTTTTCTATCCCCTGCCTCTAAGTCTTTTCTTAATTGATCTTTAAGCTCCGCTGACCATAAGCCAAAAATATTGTGTCTTTTTTCACCACTTTTTAAAAAAAACAATTTTTTACTAGATTGTCTTTGAGCGGCAATCATTTGATCAATAATTTCGATTTTGAAAAAAGGTGTGTCACAAGGAAATGTCATAATCCACTTATAGTTTTTTGAATTATCTATTATCCATTCCATTGAAGATAGCACACCAACTAGAGGTCCTAATTGTCCATCCATAACATCATTTGAGTAAAAAACATTGCTTATTAATTTGTTACTTTCCTCATTTGAGATGATTAAAATTTCTTTAAATCTATTCTTAAGTTTATGAATTGTATGATCAATTAAAGTTATGTCTCCCAATTTGGCATTTGCTTTATTCCCACCAAACCGTCTTGATTTTCCACCAGCTAATATAACTGGCAAAACATTGTTTTCGCTCATCAAATTAAATATAAGTCATATATCGTTTTAATAAAGATCAATAAATGGACTTAGAAATTTTAAAAATTGCTTCAGATACTAAAAATCATAAAGTTTTAAAAGATAGCTCTCATTTTGCTAAATTTAAAAACCCATTATGTGGAGATGAAATGAATGTAAGTCTTATGGTTAAAGGTGAGAAAATTACGGATTTTGCTTATGAATGTAAATCATGTATTTACTGCCAAGCTTCAGCAAGTATTTTGTCAAAAACATCCATTAATAAGTCTATTAAAAAAATAAAAGAAATTATAGCTATTGCTAACAATTTTTTTGAAAATGCATCTGAAAAATTTCCAAAAGAGTGGAAAATATTAGAAAAACTTTTTAATAAAAAAAATATTTCAAGAAAAGAGTGCCTTCTGTTACCTTTCAAAACATTGGCAAAGGCCTTAAAGTCTTCATATGGAAAAAGATAAATTAATTAAATCTTTACTAGCAGGACTTTTTTCTGCAATCACAATAGGTGCTTTAACTTATTTAACTTACAAAACTACATTTGGTTTATTTTTAATTGCATCATTTGGATCGTCAATGGTTTTATTGTATGGATTTCCAGAAAGTCCTTTTGCACAGCCTAAAAATATATTTTTTGGTCATTTTTTAACATCTGTTGTTGGAATTATTGTTTTAAATTTTGTACCACTTCCAATTTATATAACTATTCCAATAGGTGTGGGCTTAGGAGTTAGTTTAATGATCCTTTTAGATGTGACTCATCCACCAGCAGGTGGAAATCCAATTATAGTAATCATTGGAAGTGTTTCTTACGATTATTTGTTAAGTCCAATTATACTTGGATCAATAATTGTTTTAGTATTTGGGATAGTTATCAATAAGTTTTTATTAAAAAAAAAGTACCCTCAAAAATGGATATAAAATACAACGTATCAAAAATTAAAGGTTCAAAAGAGGAAATCGTAAAAGATGCTGTATCTGTTGAGGAACCTTTAGAAATGCGCCTTAAATATAAAAAGAATGGAAAAATTGAAACGCAAAATATATCTATAACAATGAGGACACCTGGAAATGATGAAGATTTAATTAGAGGATTTTTATTTAATGAAAGAATAATTGAGAATATAGATGAAATAGATAGCATTCAATATATAGGTGATCCTGTTGGAGATTACAATTTACATAACGTTATTGAAGCTACAATAAATAAAACAGATAATTTAGATATTGGTAAATTAAAAAGAAACTTCGTAACAAACTCCTCCTGTGGAGTATGTGGAAAAACTTCATTAGACTCAATTGAAGTATTAAAAAATGATAAATTAGATTCGCATTTTCCAAAAATAAAAGAGGAGATAATTTTAAAATCTCCAAGTCTATTAATGAATGAACAGTCTGAGTTTGCAAAAACTGGTGGAATTCATGCTAGTGCATTAATTGATGAAGCAGGTACGGTAATAGCGACCCGTGAAGATGTTGGAAGACATAATGCTTTAGACAAATTGTTAGGTCATACTATTCAAAATGGACTGCTTAATATAAAGGCTCAGTTTATTGCCTGCTCTGGAAGGTTGAATTTCGAGCTAGTTCAAAAGGGATTAATGGCAAATATTGGTATTATGGCTGGTGTGGGTGCGCCTACGAGTCTCGCAGTGGATCTAGCTAAACGTTTTGACATGACTCTATTAGGTTTTGTAAAAGAAAGTGGCTTTAATATATATAATAATAAAAAAAGGATAGTATTAAGCTAATTTATAAAGAGTATGTCTAAAAACATAAGTAATTTATCCGGAAGAATAGGCTTAAAAAATAATCTATTTCAAAAGCTATCTGACAGATCCTTAAATTCTAAAGATGATGCAGGGATAAAGGAAATAGCTGAAGAATACAAAATGGGTGTTTCAACTATTCACGGAGCGGAAAGTTTTTACGAATTTTTAAGACCCTCGCACAGAGAGAAAAAAGCATTCGTATGTAATGGAAGTGCTTGTATGTGCGCAGGTACACAAGAGCCTTTAAAGAAAAAATTACAAGAAAAATTAGGTGACGATAAAGTTGGCGAGATGTTTTGTCTTGGCCATTGCTATGAAAATCATGCGTTTCACTATGATGGAGAAAATTATGCAGGTAATGACATCAATCAAATAGATCAAATCATTAAAGGTGAAAAAATAAAACAAGAAAAATTCTTTTCAAAAAGTTTTGCAACAACAAGTTTTTTAATGGATGATAAATTATCAAACTTTGATCAATTCAAAGAGCATTTAGAAAAATTTATTAAAACGGATAAAAAAGAAATCATAAACTCGTTATTATCTTCTAATCTTACAGGTAGAGGTGGCGCAGGATTTCCAACAGGAATGAAATGGGATTTCTGTAGTAAAACAAAATCAGAAAAAAAATATGTAGTTTGTAATGCTGATGAAGGAGATTCTGGTGCTTTCTCAGATAGATATTTATTGGAAGATCAACCACTTAAAGTGTTATTTGGAATGATAGTTTGTGGTTATGTAATTGGTAGCAATGAAGGAGTACTTTATATAAGAGGTGAATATCCAAAATCAATTGAAGCAATTAATGGATGTATTAATTCATTAAAAGAAGCAGGATTATTAGGTGAAAAAATATTAGGAACAGAATTTTCTTTTGATTTGAATATTTGTATTGGACAAGGTGCTTATATTTGTGGAGAAGAAACAGCTTTAATAGCATCTATTGAAGGTAGAAGAGCAGAAGTAGATGTAAGGCCTCCATTCCCTGTAACAGAAGGATTATACAAAAAACCAACTGTAGTTAACAATGTAGAAACATTAGCAGCTGCAACTGGAATTTTACTAAATGGAGCAGAAAAATTTTCATCAGTTGGAAATAAAAAATCTGCTGGAACAAAACTAGTTTGTCTAGATAGTTTTTTTAATAATCCTGGTGTTTATGAGATTGATATGGGAACACCAATGAAAAAAATATTTGAAGAATATGGTGGTGGATACAAAGAAGATGTAAAAGCATTCCAAATTGGTGGACCTTTAGGTGGAGTAGTGCCTATATCAGAAATCGAAAAACTAAATTTAGATTTCCAAGAATTTACTAAAGCAGGTTTTATGTTAGGTCATGCGAGTGTTGTTAGTATTCCTAAAGATTTTAATATGGCTGAATACATTCATCACTTATTTGAGTTTTCAGCTGAAGAGTCATGTGGAAAATGCTTTCCTGGAAGAATTGGATCCTACAGAGGAAAAGAAATGTTTGATCAGTTAAAGAAAGGAACATCTAAAATTCCACTTAAACTTTTGAATGAATTATTAGTTACCATGCAAAAAGGATGCTTGTGTGCGCTTTGTGGAGCGATACCAACACCCATAATGAACATATTAAATTATTTTGGTGATGAAATTAAAAATGATATAGTAAAAGATAATTAATGAGTGCGGAAAAAAGAAAAGTTGCCTATATAGATGGAAAACCCTATGAAATAGGGCCAAATCATACATCCATTTTAAAATTTGTAAAAAGTTACTTGGGAGAAAAGAAGGTACCAACACTATGCGACGACCCTAACCTTGCACCTTATGGTGCTTGCAGAGTTTGCTCTGTTGAAGTTGCTCTAGAAAAAGACGGTCCAACTAAAGTAGTTGCATCATGTCATACACCTGTTGGAGAAAACCAACACATATTTACAAGTAATGATGGATTGCAAAATTTAAGAAAAAATATTGTTGAGTTAGTTTTAACAGACCATCCGATGAATTGTGATACTTGTGAAGTAGATAAAAATTGTGAACTTCAAACTGTAGCAAATGACTTAGGAATAAGCGACCATAGATATAATAACCCTAAACAACATAAAGGAACTCCCAAAGATACTTCTCACTCTTACATGAGAATGAATTTGGACAACTGTATAAATTGTGGAAGATGTGTAAGAGCATGTGATGAAATTCAAGGTTCATTTGTTTTGACAATGAGTGGAAGAGGATTTGAGTCTAGAATTACTACTGATAATGATATGCTCTTTGGAGACTCATCATGTGTATCTTGTGGTGCTTGTGCTCATACGTGTCCAACAGATGCTATTTCAGATGTATTTCAATCTAAATCAGTAAAAGTAGATAAAAAAGTTAGAACTACATGTTCATACTGCGGTGTTGGTTGTAATTTAGAGACCTCTGTAAAAGATGGAAAAGTTGTTGCAATAGATACTCCAAAAGAAACTGAAGTAAACGCAGGTCATACATGTATCAAAGGAAGATATGCATTTGGTTTTTATGATCATCCAGACAGACTGAGAAGTCCTTTGATTAAGAGAAATGGAAAATTTGAAGAAGTTTCTTGGGATGATGCTTACGAATATATAAAGCAAAAATTAGAAAAGATTAAAAATGAGAGTGGCCCAGATGCTATTGCTGGTATTTCTTCAGCTAGATGCACTAATGAGGAAAATTATGTGTTTCAAAAAATGATAAGAGCAGCAATTGGAACAAATAATATAGATTGCTGTGCAAGAATTTGTCATTCACCTACTGCATGGGGAATGCAACAAACTTTTGGAACAGGAGCAGCAACTAACTCCACAGAGGATATTTATCATGCTGATTTATTTTTAGTCATTGGAGCAAATCCAACAAATGCTCATCCTGTAACTGGTGCAAAAATTAAACAACAGGTTATGAAAGGTAAAAAATTAATTGTGCTTGATCCAATTACTACTGATATTGCTAAACTTGCTGACTATCATATTAGATTAAGACCTGGAACAAACGTTGCTGTACTAAACATGATGCTTTACTACATTGTTAAAGGAAACTTATTAAATAAAGATTTTGTTGAAAACAGAACTGAAGGGTTTGATGAATTTTTAAATCACATTAATGGTTTAGATATTGATCATCTAGCAAGTGTTGCTGGTGTTGATAAACAATTAGTTAAAGAAGCAGCCATTGCATATGCAACAGCAAAAAATTCTATGGAGTTCCATGGTTTAGGAGTTACTGAGCACGAACAAGGTTCTAAAACTGTGATGTTGATTGCAGACCTTGCAATGATTACTGGCAACATAGGAAGAAGAGGTGTTGGAGTTAATCCTTTAAGAGGTCAGAACAATGTTCAAGGGGCTGCAGATATGGGGTGCCAACCTCACCAAGGTGCTGGTTATTTCCCAGTAGCTGATAAAAAAATTCAAGATTTTTACACTGAAAAATATGGTGCAGTCCACCCAACAAAAGCTGGATTGAAAATCCCAGAAATATTTGATGCAGCAATAAATAAGGAAGTTAAAGGATTATGGATTATTGGAGAAGATATTGTTCAGACTGATCCAAACAGTGCGCATGTTATTAAAGCAATGGAATCTTTAGATTTATTAGTTGTTCAAGAGATATTTATGAGTGAAACAGCAAAATTAGCAGATGTCGTTTTGCCAGGAACAACATTTTTAGAAAAAGACGGTACTTTTACAAACACAGAAAGAAGAGTTCAAAGAGTTAATAAAGCCGCTGAACCTTTACCAGGCACAAAACCAGATGGTGTCATTGTTACTGAGATGATGCAAAAGCTTGGATATGATCAGCCAACTTATGATGCTGATCAAGTATTAGCAGAGGTTGCAGATGTTGTTCCGTTCTTTAAGGGGATTACTAGAGAGAGACTAGGTAAACTTGGATTACAATGGCCTGTAAAAGAAGACGGAACAGATACAAAAATTTTACATGAAAAAGAGTTTAAACTTGGAAAAGGAAGATTAAAGTCTTTTGATTGGAAAGAATCTACAGAAATCAAAAATAATATTAAAGAGTATCCACTTATTCTTACCACTAGTAGAGTTTTACAGCATTACAATGCAGCAACTATGACAAGAAGAACTAAAAATTTAAATATTGTGGATGAAGATATATTATTAGTAAACCCTATAGATGCTAAAGAAAGAGAATTAAGTAACGGTGATATAGCAAGACTTTATTCAGGCAGAGGTGAGGTTTCATTAAAAGTTGAGGTAACAGATAAAGTAAAAGAGGGAATTGTTTTCACAACTTTCCATTTTCCAGAACACATGGTCAACATGGTTACAGGTGATGGTAAAGATGAAGAGACAAAATGCGCAGAATATAAAGTTTCTGCAGTTCAAGTTCAAAAAATATCAAATAAATTTAAAACAGAAATTTCTCCATCCGAAAAACAAGCTGAAATTGTAAGAAATTAAAAAATTCTCCAAAAATTTTTAAAATTTTATTTTTTAGGTTAAAATATTTTTAAAAAAAAGGAGTTATAATGAAAGCATATATAATGGGTAACTACACAGAAAAAGCTTTTCAAGGTTTCATGAAGGATCCTACAAGTGATAGAAAAGCAGTGGTAGAACAATTAACAAAAGCAGTTGGTGGAACAATTCATAGTATGGACATCGTTAGAGGTTCATATGATTTTATTGTTGTGACTGATATTGGTGCGTTTGAAAATTTTGCTGCAATTAAATTAGTTGTTGAAGCATCTGGTGCTGTTAAGAATATGACAATGTTGGAGGCAATAGACTTTACTAAAGCTACAACTAAAGCAAGTCAGATAGGTTATAAACCTCCAGGACAATAGGTAATTATTTTTTTTCGTCGTTATCTACGACTAGGCAGATTTCTGATTTAGTCAGGAATCTGCGACCTGTTCCATTATCTAATGAGAACATTCCACCTATTCCTTTAACAGCATCAATTGTTAGATCAGTATGTTTCCATTTTTCATACTGGTCACCATTCATATAAAATGGCACTCCTCCGATTTCACCTAGTTTAATATCATTATCACCTAGAGGAAATTCACCCTCTTGAAAACACATAGGTGCACTACCATCGCAACATCCACCTGATTGATGAAACATTAAATTTTCCCCATATTTTTCCTGGAGTTCAGATAATAAGTTTAACGCTGAATTTGTTGCAGATACTTTCATTTTTAAAGTACGGCCCATGATTTAGAATCATGGGCCAGTATATATTATTGATTAAAAGAAGCCTAATTTTTTCTCAGCATAAGAAACGTGAAGATTCTTATTCTGTCTATAATGATTAAGCATCATTTTATGAGTTTCTCTCCCAACTCCTGATTGTTTATATCCACCAAATGGAGAGTGAGCTGGATAAGCATGATAACAATTAGTCCATACTATTCCTGCTTGTATTGCTCTACCCATTCTGTGAGCGATATTACCATTTCTAGTCCATACAGCTGCGCCTAAACCATAAAGAGTATCATTAGCAATTTTTAATGCTTCTGCTTCATCTTTAAATTTAATTACAGATACTACAGGTCCGAAAATTTCTTCTTGAGAAATTCTCATATCATTTTTAGCTTCAAAAACAGTTGGTTGAATATAGTTTCCTTTTTCTAAACCACTATTTAGTTTAGCTACGTCACCACCTGTAAGAACTTTAGCACCTTCTTTTTTACCAAGCTCTAGATAAGATTTTATCTTTTCCATTTGCTCTACTGATGCTTGAGCTCCAATCATGGTTTCCATTTTTAAAGGATTGTCTTGTACAACTGCTTTTGTTCTTGCAATCGCTCTTTCCATGAATTTATCATAGATAGATTCTTGAATTAAAGCTCTACTTGGACAAGTACATACTTCACCCTGGTTTAGATTGAACATCACAAAACCTTCTATACACTTATCGAAGAAGTCGTCATCTTTTTCCATGACATCTTCAAAGAAAATATTAGGAGATTTTCCACCTAATTCTAGTGTAATTGGAATAATGTTTTGTGCTGCATACTGCATAATCAATCTTCCAGTTGTTGTTTCACCGGTGAATGCAACTTTAGCAACTCTTTTTGATGATGCTAAAGGTTTACCTGCTTCTAAACCGAAACCACTCACAATATTTACAACTCCTGGAGGTAATAGATCTCCAATGAGTTCCATCATTACCATAATTGAAGCTGGAGTTTGCTCAGCTGGTTTTAAAACTGAACAGTTTCCTGCTGCAAGTGCTGGAGCCAATTTCCATGTCGCCATTAATAATGGAAAATTCCATGGAACTATCTGACCAACAACACCTAATGGCTCATGAAAGTTATATGAGTATTGATTGTTCGCAATCTCAGCAATGGATCCTTCCTCTGCTCTAATTACACCAGCAAAATATCTCCAGTGATCTATCACTAAAGGCAAATCTGCTGCCATACATTCTCTGATAGGTTTTCCATTGTCTAAACATTCGGCTACAGCTAGTAAGTTTAGGTTTTTTTCTAAAACATCAGCAATTTTGTACAAAATATTTGATCTTGTTGTGATGTCTGTCTTTCCCCATTCGGTGAAAGCTGCGTGAGCAGCATCTAATGCTGCCTCTACGTCTTGTTCGTTTGATCTTGCAACAGAACAGATTTTCTCATTTGATATCGGACTAACATTATCAAAATATTTGCCTGATTTAGGTTCTACAAACTTTCCGTTTATATAGTTTCCATATTTAGCTTTAAATGGAAATTTAACCTTTAAATGAGAAGTATCTAGTACTGATGACACTTTCAATGCTTCTGCACTCATTTTTTCCTCCTTAAGTTAAGTACAATAAGTATATAAATTCGAAATTAACTTGTTTATTTCAGTCGTTTTTGAATTTAAAAGAGATTGAAGACTGAATAATTTTAAAATCCAAATTTATAATAAATTAATTTAAGACTGTTAATTAGATCTTGTAAATGTGTTATTTTGAATTCAACTTTGAATTGTAAAAAGACTTATTGAATTTAGTCACAAAACTATGATTATCTAAATATGGAATTATTAAAAGACAAATTTGGCAGAAAATTTCCCTACATAAGATTATCCATAACAGATGTATGTAATTTTAAATGTGGCTATTGTTTACCTAATGGCTTCAAAATTGACAAAAGTGACAATAGAACTTTTTTAAGTTTAGAAGAAATTAAAAGATTGGCTAAAGGTTTATCTGAATTAGGAGTAAGTAAGATTAGATTAACTGGAGGAGAACCTACAATTAGAAAAGATTTTTATGATATTGTAAAAGTAATAAAAAAAAGTTCAGGAATAAATAAAACTGTAATCACTACTAATGGATATAAACTTGATAAATTTGCAGAACAGCTTGTAGAAAGTGGTTTAGATGGAATTAATATAAGTATTGATAGCTTAGATAAAAACAAGTTTCATAAAATCACAGGTCATGATCGACTTAATGAAATTTTAGACGGCATTGAAAAACTACAAAAACTTAATTTTAAAAATATTAAAATTAACGCTGTTCTTTTAAAAGGCATAAACAGTAGTGATAAGGATTTTGACAGTTGGTCTAATTACATAAAATCAAACCAAGTGGATTTTAGATATATCGAATTGATGCAAACAGGAGATAATTTGGATTATTTTAAAAAATATCATATATCCTCAAAAGTATTCACTGACTTTTTAATTAAGAATAATTGGATAATACAAACTCTAGGTAAAGATGCTGGTCCATCTAAAAATTATATAAATCCAGAATTTAAAGGGAAATTTGGAGTTATTGCTCCTTATTCAAAAGATTTTTGCAAATCCTGCAATAGATTAAGAATTACATCTAGAGGAGACTTAAGATTGTGTTTGTTCGGAAATACTGGAATAAATATAAGACACTTAATTCAAAGAGATGACCAAACTGAAGAGTTAAAGGATTTAATTTTGAAACAATTAAATTTTAAAAAAGAATCTCATTACTTAGAACTTGGTGAAACTGGTTTAACTAATAACCTATCAGTAACTGGCGGATAATGAAAAATTTAAAAATAATTAAAAAAAATGATTTAAAAGATTGGGCTGAGGAATTGTTTCAAAAAAATTCGTATAAAATGGTTGATGTATCCTCAAAAAAAGAAACCTTCAGAAGAGCGCTCGCAACAGGAAAAATTTTTGTAGGTGAAGAAGTTTTTTCATTAATTAAATCAAATCAAATGCCTAAAGGGGATCCTATTTCTTTAGCAGAAGTATCAGCTATTTTGGGTGTAAAGAAAACAAGTGAAATTATTCCATTATGCCACCCTCTTTCAATTGATCATATTTCGACAAAAATTATATTGGATGATGAAACTTACTCACTTGACGTTTTTTGTGTTGTCTCAACATTTTCTAAAACTGGTGTAGAGATGGAGGCAATTATGGGTGTAAATAGTGCTTTAATAACCATTTATGATTTAAGCAAAATAGTAAATCCACATTTAAAAATTTCTGACATAAAATTATTAATTAAAGAAGGTGGCAAAAAAGGATTATGGAAAAATCCAGATGGGTTGCCAGATTTTTTAAAAGAAATATTTAATTAATGAAAATATCTGTTGAGTTGTTTGGGGCTGCAAGAGAATTCAGCAAAACAAAGTACTTAGAATTTAATTTTTCAAAATCTTGTAAAATAATTGACATTAAAAAAAAACTTTATGAGCATGTTGATAATAAATTTAATGGAAATTTAAATTATAAAGAGATTATAAAAAATTCGGCATTTTGCTCAGATAAAGATCAATTAATAAAGGAAAACCAAATTTTGAATAAAAATCAAATAATTGGAATTATTCCACCGATTGGAGGTGGTTAATGCTCCATGCAAAAATTATAGACTCCTCGATTGAAAAAATTGAAATTTCCAAAGCAGAACATTTTTTAAAATCAGATAAATTTGGTGCAGTAATTTATTTTGTTGGAGTTGTTAGAGATGATAGTGAAAATAAAAAGGTTAATGGAATTACATACGATGCAAAAGATTCAATGGTACTTAAAAGTTTTGAGGAAATTTATAATGAGACAGAGCAAAAACTGGGAATTAAAAATAAAGCTGTTTTTATTGAACATGTAAAGGGTCACCTCAAACTTTCTGAAAAAAGCATACTAATAGGAGTAGCTTGTAAGCACAGAGATGAGGCATATCGACTATCAAGATTTATTATTGAAGAAATAAAAAAAAGATCACCTATATGGAAAAAAGAACATTATGAAAATGAGGATAGTGAATGGCTCAAAGGTATTTCGTTAACAACATGAAATTGCATAAATTTAAATCTTCGGAAATAACTCCTGAAAATTTTTATATAAATAGACGAAAATTCCTTAAGAAAATGGGTATTGTAACTGGAACTGCTTTCGCTTCTCAAAATATAATTACATCTACTTTATCTTATACCCCTGAAACAGAAAGGAAAATAACTCCTTATAAATTTGTAACTACTTACAACAACTATTACGAATTTGGTACAAGTAAGTCTGATCCACACAAAAACTCTAAAGATTTTATAACAAAGCCATGGGATATTAAAATTGATGGCGAAGTTGAAAATGAAATTACTTTGTCAGTTGAGGAAATTAAAAACATGATCCCAAGTGAAGAGAGAATATACAGATTTAGATGTGTTGAAGGTTGGTCGATGGTGGTCCCATGGCTAGGTTTTCCACTTAACAAACTATTAAATAAAGTTAAGCCAACATCTAAGGCTAAATTTGTAAAATTTACATCTGTATATGATCCAGATCAAATGAAAGGACAAAGATTTCCAGTATTGAACTGGCCATATAAAGAAGGTTTGAGAATTGATGAAGCCATGCATCCATTAACGATAATGGTTACTGGTCTTTATGGAAAAGAATTACCAAATCAAAACGGTGCACCTTTAAGATTGATAGTGCCATGGAAATATGGATTTAAAAGCGCCAAGGCAATTGTTAATATAAAATTCGTTGAGAAAATGCCTGTCTCGTCTTGGATGAATGCTTCACCAAAAGAATATGGTTTTTATTCTAATGTTAATCCTAATGTATCACACCCAAGATGGTCTCAAGCAACTGAAAGAGTAATTGGTGAGAATATTTACTCACCAAGAATTAAAACAGTAATGTTTAATGGTTATGGAGATGAAGTTGCAGGTCTCTATGATGGAATGGATTTAAGAAAAAATTTTTAATTAAATGATAAGAATTTTCAAACCCACAATCTTTGTATTGTGTTTAATTCCTTTTATAATAATAGCTTATCAAATTTTATTTAATCAACTAGGAGCAGAACCAGTAAAACAAGTAACTCATCATACAGGAGAGTGGACCTTAAGATTTATTTTACTATCTCTAGCAATGACACCTCTTAAAAAAATTACAAAAATTTTACATTGGATAAAATATCGAAGGATGTTGGGATTATTTGCTTTTTTTTACGGAACTTTACATTTGCTTACTTATATTGGTTTTGATTATCAGTTTAATTTAGATCCAATTATTGATGATGTTTTAAATAAAAAATTTATTTTTATAGGATTTGCTGCATGGCTTTTGATGTTGCCTCTTGCTATTACCTCAAATCAAAAAATGGTACTTATCTTAAAACAAAACTGGAAAAAAATTCACAGACTGTCGTATTTGGTTGGTATTTTTGCTGTTCTACATTTTATCTGGTTATCTAAGACAATTTTTTTTGAGCCATTGGTATACTTAATAATTCTGATAACTCTTTTAACTTTAAGATTAGATTTTATTAAATTTTCATTTAAGAAAAAATCAGTCAATTAATATTTTTATTCATATTTTTTATTAAAAGACTATATTTATCTAATGGACGAAAAAATTAAGAATGAGTTACAATCTGCGGTATTTAATAGACTTATAGAACATTTGAGAGAGAGAAAAGATGTTCAAAATATTGATCTTATGAATCTTGCTGGGTTTTGCAGAAATTGCCTTTCTAAATGGTATCGCGAAGAAGCTCAAAAAAAAGGAATAGAGATTTCAGATCCTGATGCTAGAGAGCACGTATATGGAATGCCCTACTCTGATTGGAAAAAAAAATATCAAAAGTAAACTTAGATTAGTTTTTTAATGCTAGCTTATTTAAGTTTATTTTCATTTTCTTTTTTAGCAGCAACAATTCTTCCATTCTCTTCAGAAGTAATACTCGCAACTTTACTTACAACAGATGATTATAAAAAGATTTTACTCTTATTCTTTGCAAGTTTTGGAAATATACTCGGGTCCTCATTCAATTGGGTTTTAGGAGTTTATTCATTGAAGTTTCAGGATAAAAAATGGTTCCCATTTAAAAGATCTCAAATTGAAAAGGCATCTAAATGGTTTAACAAATATGGAAAGTGGTCTTTATTATTTGCTTGGGTTCCTATTGTGGGCGATCCATTAACCTACATTGCTGGCACTATGAAAATAAGATTTTCAATTTTTATTTTGCTAGTGAGTATTGGTAAAATTGGAAGATATCTTTTTATTTCTCTTTTAATCTAGGGAATAATTCAACAAAATTACATGGTTTATGTTTAATATTTAATTGATGCACTAAAATCTTATCCCATGCATCAGTAACACCACCTGAAGATCCAGGTAGAGCAAAAACGTATTTTCCTTTAGCTAATACAGCACAAGCTCTTGATTGAATAGATGAAGTACCAACCGTTGATAAACTTATATATCTAAAAATTTCCCCAAAACCTGGGATATGTTTATCTGCAATATCATTGATTGCTTCTGGAGTTATGTCTCTTCCAGTTAAACCTGTTCCGCCAGTTGTAATAATTACATCAATTTTTTTCTTCTTCAGCCATCCCTTTAATATTTTTTTAATATCTTTTTTACTATCTTTGCAGATTTCTCTTTCCACCAAATTATGTTGAGCTTTTTTAATTTTTTTTACCAATATATTTCCAGATTTATCTGTTTTTAAAGTTCTGGTATCTGTTACAGTTAAGAGTGCTATATTTACTTTCATAATAATTAGATGATTATATTACCTATTTTATTTTTTGTAACTGCTATAATATATTCAAGTGTAGGGTTTGGTGGTGGTTCTACTTATCTTGCATTGTTACTTCTTTGGGGAGTTCCGTACTCTATCTTTCCCATAATAGCGTTAACCTGTAATATTATTGTAGTTTCAGGAAATTCAATTAATTATTTAAGGGAGGGAAATTTAAATTTTAGGTCACTTATTCCATATTTAATTGGATCTATTCCTTTTGCATTTATAGGAGGTTCTCTAAATATTGAGAAAGATATTTTTGAAATAATATTATTTTTTGTTTTAGGTATTGCGGGAATATTGTTGTTATTTAATTTTAGATCTTATGGAAATAACTCAAAAACATATAAATCTTTAGCAATCTATTTTTCAATACCTATAGGTATAGTCTTAGGTTTTGTTTCTGGTTTAGTGGGTATTGGAGGAGGAATATTTTTAAGTCCTATATTATATTTATTTCGTGCAGCAAACCCAAAGAATATTACAGTAATGGTATCTTTATTTATTTTAATAAATTCAGTTTTAGGAATTTTGGGTCAAATAACAAAAAGTATAGAAATTAGCGAAACCAAAAATTATATTATTTTGCTAGTAGCTGTATTAATAGGCGGTCAAATTGGGAATTTTTTAAATATAAAAATATTTCCGACAAAAATTCTTGCTTTAATTACATCATTGCTGGTTATTTTTGTTGCTTTAAGAATAGGATATAACTTTATGTAATGTTACTTAATAAATTGAAAAAATTTTATCGACCTTTTTTAATCACATACATTTTTTTTAGCATTGCAATTAGTTTTTATCCCTCTTTTGATTTTTACTCATTTAAAGGACAGGTAATTATAATTTCAGTCTCAATATTTAATGGAGTATTAGGAACATTTATTAAGAAATTATAATACGTAAGGCTCAGGTCTTGCATTACTTTGCAAAACTCTCTCAACAGCAAATACGCTGATGTCAATTGTTTGATAACTTCCTGTTGTAATTAATTCTGTTAAAGCTCTTCCTATTCCTGGCGCTTGCATTAATCCTCTTCCGGTAAAACCTGAAGCCATATAAACATTTTCGTATTTTGGATGCTTTCCAACCACAGCATTATTATCTAATTTATTACAATCGTAATACCCTGCCCAACCGCCAGTTAGTTTTAATTCCTCAAAAATGGGTATTCTTTTAGCCAGAGCCGGCCATACATATTCCTCAAAATCGTTCCAGGCTGGTTCTAGATCATCTGCATCAAAGACTGATATTGGTGATCCAGCTAGATATTCTTTTCCCTCAGGTCGCCAATAAACACCCGTTGTAAGATCTCCTGTTAATGGCATTTCTGGAATATGTTTTGGACATTTAACTCTAAAAACTGTGTGTTTTTGTGGAACTACTGGAATATCTTCTAGTAATTCTTTTGTCCAACACCCTGCAGCTGAAACGATTGTTTTGGCGTTTATCTCAGAAAGAGACTTTACTTCCCCTTTGATAAACTCAGCTCCAAGATCAATTGCCTTTGACTTTAGTGCGCTATGAAAAAGAAAAGGATCGATCCACCCTTCGCTTTTATTATCTGTAAAAGTTGCTGTTTCAATTCCTTCATTGTTTATATAAGGAAATACATTAGTAAGTTCTGATCCCTTAATATTTTTGGTACCTGCATCACAAGCTTTATGATTTTCGAGAGCTCTATATTGTTCTTCCGCATGTTCTGGACCAAACATAAGTAGATATCCATTTGGTACCATGCTTGCTGTTGGATTAGGATTTTTTTCAGTTTTTAACAATTCGGGTATACTGAATATGAATTCTTTAGCAAATTTTCCTAGTAAAATATTTTCTTTTTGAAAAAATTGTCTTCTAAATCCTCCAAGTGATAAAGGGAAAGAAGCAGTTTTATAAGTTGGGTCTCTTTCAATGACTTTTACCTTTCTGCCTTCCTTAGATAAAAAGTAAGCAGTTGCAGCACCAATAATACCTCCACCAATAACAACTACATCATCCATAATTAATTTAAAATCATTAAATTTAAATTTAACAAAAGTGCATAACTACACCACAAAAAATAAGGTATCATTAAATACGCACTAAGCTTACTTATATCTTTATATTTTAGAAACAAAATTACAATGAATAAAATTATCACAATTAGATTTATTAAAGCTAGTTCTATATTTTTAAACCCAAAAAAAACGATACTCCAAGTTGTGTTAAATATTAGATGAATAAAATATAAGTAAACTAGGTTTAGCTTATTACTTTTTATCCAAATGTTCCAAATTGCTAGGGCCATTAAAAAATACAAGATTGTCCATACTGGTGCAAATATCCAATCTGGTGGATTGAAAAATGGTTTGTTTAATAGAGAATACCAAGGATCTTTGAATTTTATTGTTAAAATACCTCCTGTAAAAGATGCGGTAAATGTAACAATTAAAAATAGAAATAAAGATATAAATTTATTTTTAAGCATTTAAATACTATACAACAGAATATAATGAAAAAAACAATTTGGATTACCGGAGGTAGCACTGGAATTGGAAAAGCATTAGCCATCAAGTTTGCTAATGAAGGATGGAATGTTGCTATATCTGCAAGACGTGAAAATTTACTAAAAGAATTATCAGAAAAGTTTGAAAATATTTATGATTTTAGTTTAGATGTAACAAGTAAAAATGATTGTAAAATTATTTTTGATCAAATTGTTGAAAAGTTTGGAGGAGTTGATATTTGCTTTTTTTCAACTGGAACATGGGACCCAAAAAAAGAAAAGGATATAGACGTTGAGCAAATTGAAAATGTTTTTCGAGTAAACTTTTTTGGAACTGTTAATTCAATTAAAGCTGTTGAAAAATATTATAAAGATAAGAAAGATGGTGCAATTGTAATTGTATCTTCTATTGCAGGCTACAGGGGTTTACCTAATTCAACAGGGTATGGCCCCTCAAAGTCTGCTTTAAATAATCTTGCTGAAAGTCTTTATTTTGATTTTGGCAGATTTAATGTACGAGTTTCCTTAGTTTCTCCAGGTTTTATAAAGACACCTATGACTGATAAAAATGATTTTAAAATGCCTTTTTTAAAAACTCCTGAGTATGCTGCAGAAAAAATTCATGATGGATTAATAAAGAAAAATAATTTTGAAATACATTTTCCAAAAGAATTAACTTTAACGCTAAAATTTTTTAGTATTTTGCCATACAAGATATATTTTTATCTTGTAAAAAAGCTTACTAAGTTTCAAAAAAAATAATTATTCCTTAACAAAAAAAAACAGTTAGTTCAGCAACTTTAAAACCGAATTTTGTCATTTTTGCTCTGTTGATTGCAACTTTTTCATCTTGCATAAATATCCAATCATCAAAGGTAATTTTTATCTCTTTTCCTTTTACAGGGACTAATAAAACATATTCAAATTTAAAAGCAGGACCATAAGAATATCCTTTTGCTTTTCCAACTACATCGGAAGCTGTGCCCTCATAATTATGCTCGTCTAGTTTTGTGATATGCCATTGTCTATCTTGTACTTCACCATCATCCCAATTAAATTTCTCATCTAATATAAGTTTTTTCCCATCCCAATTTCCATTTAAAGTTGCTGAAAATTGTCTTGTAACTTTACCTGATCTGTTTTGAAGAATACCCCATGCTTTTACATTGCCTGACAAATATTCTTCTATTACAAGTCTTGGTTTTTTATCTTTAAAATCTTGAGGTTTCATAGATTGATTACTTGAACAACTTGTAATCAATCCAAAAAAAATTATCAATAAAATTGATTTAATATTAGAAAAAATAATCATAAGTATCTTATCTGTTTTGTAATGAGAATTGGATCAAATCTATATTTTTTGATTTAAACCCTGCTTCACAATAAGATAAATAAAAGTGCCACATTCTTTTAAATTTATTGTCAAATCCTTGCTTAGAGATCTCTTCCCATTTTTTAAAAAATTCATCACGCCAAATTTTAAGTGTATTCGAATAATGGAGTCCATAAGAATTATATTGATTGATAGCTAAACCATTATTTTGTGACAAATCATATAATTTTTTTTTTGATGGCAAGAAACCACCAGGAAAAATATACTTTTGAATAAAATCTTCTTTAGTTTTATATCTATCAAATAAATTATCATCTATTGTTATAGCTTGTATAGCTGCACTACCTTCACTAACGAGATTAGTCTTTATTGTTTTAAAATAATTTTCTAAATAATTTTGCCCAACAGCCTCAATCATCTCTATTGATGCAATTGAATTATATTTTTGTTTTACATCTCTGTAATCCTTAAATTGAATATTAATTTTTTCATTTAGACCATTTTTAAATATTCGATTTGATGCATACTCAAATTGTTTTTTTGAAATAGTTATACAATCAAGTTTTACATCATGATTTTTACCTACATATTCTGCAAAACCGCCCCAACCACATCCTATTTCTAAAATTTTATTTCCTGATTTTGGTTTAATTAATTCAACTAATTTTTTATACTTGTTAATTTGTGCCTTCTCCAAATCATTGTCCTTTTGATCAAAAATAGCGCTTGAATAAGTTAAGGTTGGATCAAGCCATAAAGAGAAAAATTCATTTCCCAAATCGTAGTGTTTTGAAATATTTTTTTTGCTTCTTGATTTATTATTTTTTAAAAGAAAATTTTTTATTTTATTAAATATCGAAAAGTCTAATAATCCTGAAAATTTGTATACTAGATTTATGTTTTTAGCTGTTAATTCAATTAAATTTGTTAAATCATCTGTCTCAAAATCACCACGCATGTAAGCTTCTGCAAGTCCTGTGCTGCCACTTTTAACAATTTGATAAGTTAATCCAGGTTTGTTTATTTTAATTTTTACTTTAAGTTTTTGACTTGGATCACCAAATAAATATTTCTCGTCATCATAATTTGTCAGAATTAGATGTCCTTTTTTGATTAGTTTAAGTGAACTAAAAACAATTTTATCTGACCAATTATTTAAATTCATTTACTTTCAATTGTAATATTATTTTTTAATTTAATCTTTTTTGCTATGAGTTTTATTCTTTTTGCCCATAATTTAAATGCTTCATAATGAATAGCTCCAATGATCTTAAAAGTCATTAACGGGTGAGTTAAATAAGATAATATTAAATTTTTATTATTAAAATCCTTCGATATACCGTCTTGAGAGGCAAACAAAAGTTTACCATCTTTATCATTCTGGTTAATTACTACTGATAGTTGTTCTCTTGGATTAAGTGTTTTAAAATGGTACTCACAATCCATCTCTATAAATGGCGAAACATAAAATTTTTTTTTACATTTATTTTGAATTTTTTTTTCATCTTGAGCTTTAAAAATATATGTATGTTGCTCACCGAAAGTATTTTTTACCTCATAAAAAATAGAAATTAATTCTGAGTGCTTATTATATATAAAATATGTACTTAAAGGGTTAAATACATAACCAAAGATTCTTGGATAACATAACAATTTTATACTTATATCCTCTGTCATAATTCCAATATTCCTGAGATTTTTTTTAACCCATAATTTTATCGAGGACCCATCTCTGTCTCCGTGATCTTTGTCATAAAAACTTATAATATTAAATTTATTGTATGAAAAAAATTTTATATATTTGTTAATTTCTTCCAGCTCATTTAAATCTATTAATAGTGAAAATACATTATATTCAAAATAATGTTCTTTGGGTTTGAATCTTTTATGTATTACTTTTCCAGTATAAATTTTTGAATTCTTAATCATCTATGGCTTTTATCATTTCAATGGATGATTTAATTCCATCTTCATGAAAACCATATCCAAAATAACTCCCACAAAAAAGTAAATTTTTTTTATTTTGTAAATTTTTTAATTTATCTTGGTTATCTAGTGCTGATTGATCGAAATATGGATGAGTAAAATTTACTTTTTTTAATATTTTATCTTCATTAATTTTGAAATTTGGATTTAAGGTTAAAAATATATTTTTATTGAAATCTAAATTTTGTAGGAGATTTAACCAATAAGTTATAGAATTATTTTCTACGTTATTTTTATCTACGCTTGAATTCCAAGAGCTCCATATATCTTTATTTTTAGGCATTATACTTTCATCTGTATGTATGACGGCTATATTTTCTCTGTATTTAAACTTAGATAAAATCTCTTGCTCTTCTTTTGTTGGCTCATCAAGTATTGATAATGCTTGATCTGCGTGACTAGCTAAAACCACTTTGTCATAACTAAAGAATTCACTTTTATCACCATAATATAAGTCAATTCCATTTGATCTTCTTATTAATCTATTAACATTATAATTTTTATAATATTCACCACTTATGTTTGAAAGTACTTTTGTAACATAAGTCCGACTTCTTTTGGCGACTGTGTACCATTGCGGTCTGTTTTTTAATTTAAATAAACCATGATTTTGGAAGAATTTTAGGAAAAATTTTAAAGGCATTTTACTAGCTTCATACGGTGGCATAGACCAAATAGCTGAAACCATTGGTATTAAATGAAAATTTATAAATGAATCAGATAATTTATTTTTAACTAAATAATCTCCTAAGGTAATTTTTTGATCAAATTGATTTATTCTTTCACAGTTTTTATAAAACTTTAAAATGTCAAAAAACATTTTTAAAAAAGATTTATTAAATAAATTCGATTTATTTGCAAAAATACCTTTCAGACCTCTTCCACAATATTCAAATTTAGTATCTTTAACTGATACAGCAAAAGACATATCACTTTTTTCTATGTGAACTTTATTTTCATCAAAAAATTTAATTAAGTTAGGATAAGTTTTGTGGTTAAAAACTATAAATCCAATATCAACAGATATTTTCTTCTCCTCGATTAATAAATCAATTGTGTGTGAGTGGCCCCCAAAATGATCTTCTTTTTCAAATAAATCAACTTGGTGTTTTTTTGAAAGATAGTAAGCTGCGCTTAGACCTGAGATGCCTGATCCAACAACTCCAATTTTCATTAAAACTTATGCAGCATCTTCTTTAAATTCGTCAATACTAGGACAGGTACAAAATATATTTTTATCTCCATAAACATTGTCTACTCTTGCAACTGGAGGCCAAAATTTATTTACTCTTAAAAATTTTGCGGGATAAGCAGCTTGCTCTCTTGAATATTTATGTTTCCATTCATCTGAAGCTAATTCAAAATCGGTGTGTGGAGCATTTTTTATTGGATTATCAACTTTATCAAATTTACCTGACTTGATCATTTCAATTTCTGATTTAATGCTAATCAAGGTATCACAAAATCTATCCAGCTCAGATAAACTCTCACTTTCAGTTGGTTCTATCATCATTGTCCCAGCAACTGGCCATGACATTGTTGGTGCATGAAAACCATAATCTATCAATCTTTTAGCAATATCTTCTTCGGTAATACCTGTTTCACTCTTGATTGATCTAATATCAATAATGCATTCATGAGCCACATTACCATTTGAGCCTTTATAAAGTATTGGATAGTGATCTTTTAACCTATTTGCTATGTAATTTGCATTTAGTATCGCAATTTGTGTTGCAAGTTTTAATCCTTGGGAGCCCATCATTTTAATATACATCCAAGAAATTGATAAAATACTTGAACTTCCCCAAGGTGCTGCAGAAACAGGTCCAATTCCAGTTGAAGGCCCACAATCTTTAACGACCGGGTGATTGGGAAGATAAACCTGTAAATGCCTTTTGCATGCAATAGGTCCCATTCCAGGGCCTCCTCCACCGTGAGGAATACAAAATGTTTTATGTAGGTTTATATGGCAAACATCAGGACCAAAATTTCCTGGTTTTGCTATACCAACAAGTGCATTTAAGTTTGCACCATCCATGTAAACTTGGCCTCCATGTTTATGAATGAATTCACATATATCTTTTATTTTTTCTTCAAATACTCCATGTGTGGATGGATATGTAACCATCAAAGCTCCGAGATTTTCCGAATGGGTTTCAGCTTTTTTCTTCAAATCTTCAAAATCAACATTTCCCTCTTTATCGCAATTAACCACTACCACCTTCATTCCAACCATCTGTGCGCTTGCTGGATTAGTCCCATGTGCTGAGCTTGGGATTAAACATATATTTCTGTTTTGCTCACCTCTATCTAAATGGTATTTTCTTATCACCATTAATCCAGCATATTCTCCTTGAGCACCTGCATTAGGTTGAAGTGAGACACCAGAAAAACCAGTAATTGATCTTAGCCAATTTTTAAGATCAGTGAACAAAGCTCTATATCCTTCCATTTGCTCAACTGGAACAAATGGATGGGGCTCGGCTAATTCTCTCCATGAAATAGGGATCATTTCTGCAGTAGCATTTAACTTCATGGTACATGACCCTAATGCAATCATAGTTCTATTAAGTGCGATATCTTTATCCTCTAACTTTTTAAGATATCTAAGCATTTCTGTTTCAGAGTGATAAGAATTGAAAACAGGATGTTCTAAGTATTTTGAAGTTCTCAATAAATTTTTTGGTAAGTTAGGTAAACTCACTGTAGGATCTTCTTTTTTAATAGACTCCGCTGCATTAAAAATTTTTAATAATTGATTAACTCTATAAACATTTTTTTTCTCATCAAAAGAAATGGCAAGCATTTCTGAATTTACTTTTCTAATATTTACTTTTTGATCTAAAGCATTTTTAAAAATCTGATCGGTCTTTTCTTTAGTAATAATAGTTACAGTATCAAAGAAATAATCTGAATATAATTCATATCCAGATTGTTTTATTTTATCAGCAAAATTTTTTGCTAATTGTGAAACTCTTTCAGAAATTTCCTTTATTCCGTCTGGTCCATGATAAATTGCATAAGCTGCTGATACAATCGCTAGTAATGCTTGTGCCGTACAAATATTGCTTGTTGCTTTGTCTCTTCTGATGTGCTGCTCTCTAGTTTGTAGTGATAACCTGTAAGCTTTATTCCCATGTCTATCAACTGAAACACCAACAATTCTACCAGGCATTGATCTTTTAAATTCATCTTTTGTTGCAAAAAAGGCTGCATGCGGTCCTCCATAACCCATTGGAATACCAAATCTTTGTGAGCTACCAACCGCTATATCTGCACCAAGTTCTCCAGGAGTTTTTAGTTTGGCAAGTGCCAACAAATCACAAGCCAAGATCGCTTTACCATTTTTTTTATGAATTTTACTTATATGTTCACTTGGATCTTTAATGTCACCCAAAGTTCCTGGATATTGCAAAATTCCACAAACAACATCTTCTTTTAGTTGATCTAAAACTTTGTCCTCATTTCCAACAAGAACTTTAAGACCCATAGGTTCTGCTCTAGTTTGAACAACGTCGATTGTTTGTGGATGACAATTCTCTGAAATGAAAACTAAATTACTATCACTTTTATTAAGTCTATGACTTAAGCCCATGGCCTCTGCTGCTGCAGTTCCCTCGTCAAGTAAAGATGCATTTGCAATATCCATTCCTGTAAGATCAACAACCATTTGTTGAAAGTTTAGTAGCATTTCTAATCTTCCTTGTGCTACTTCTGGCTGATAAGGTGTGTATGATGTATACCAGCCCGGATTTTCTAAAATATTTCTTAAAATTACATATGGTGTATAAGTCCCGTAATATCCCATACCAATAAAATTTGAGTAAATTTGATTTTTTTTTGAGATTGCTTTTAATTTTCTAAGTGCTTCATATTCTGAATTAGATTCACCAATATTTAATTCACCTTTAAACTGTATTTTTTCTGGAACAGTACTATTTATAAGATCATCTAATGACTTAAAATTAAGATCTTTAAGCATTTTTTGTTGGTCATTATCTGAAGGACCAATATGTCTTCTTATAAAGTCTTTCTGTGAATTATGTAACATTAACTTGATGTCTCCTTTGCAAATTTTTCATACTCCTCTTTGTTCATTAAAGAATCTAATTCAGAGGCATCTTTTATTTTTAATTTAAAAAACCATGCAGCACCTTCGGGATCTTCATTAATTTTTGCAGGGTCATCTACTATAATTTGGTTTATATCAACTACTTCTCCACTGATAGGTGTGTAAACGTCACTTGCGGCTTTTGTAGACTCTACAACACCTGCAGTTCCATCTTTTTCAACATTTGTACCTTTTTCTGGCAACTCAGCAAAAACTATATCACCTAACATTTCAGTTGCATGTTTTGTAATTCCAATAGTTGCAACCTCACCCTCCAGTGTAATCCATTCATGCTCTTTGGAAAATTTAACTTCAGACATTTTTTTCTCCTTTTACATAGTTTTTTTTATAAAATGGTAAATCACAAACATTGGCTGGAACTTTTTTTCCTCTTACTTCTAAAAAGATCTTTGTATTTGTTGGTGAGTAATTGTTTTCGACATACCCCATTGCAATTGAGCATTCAACACTTGGTCCAAATGTACCACTTGTAACTTTACCTATTTCTTTATCGTTCTGATCAAAAATTTTAGTATTTCCTCTTGCTATAACTCTTGTTTCAGGTTTGATACCAACTCTTAAAGTCTTTACTCCATTATCAATTTGTTTTTTAATAATATCTGAACCAGGGTAATCACTACCAACTCTTGATTTAGGTATTGCCCATTTCAAGTTTGCCTCAATCGGACTTGTTTTTTCGTCAAGATCATTACCATATAAGCATAATCCAGCTTCTAATCTTAGCGTATCTCTTGCGCCAAGCCCTATAAGTTTAGCACCATGATTAATTAATTGATCTACAAATTTTTCAGCTTTTTTATTATCTAAAGAGATCTCAAAACCATCTTCACCAGTATAACCAGATCTTGTTATGTAAATATTTGAATTATCATATTCAAATTCCCCTCCATTCATGAATTTAAGATTAGTTATATCTGAAACTACTTTTCCTAATACATCTTTTGCTTTTGGTCCTTGTATTGCAATCAAAGATAGGCTTTCATCTAAATTTAAAACATATTTGCCATTTAATTTTTTTTTTATTATTTCAAGATCTTGCTTTTTGCATGCTGCATTTAAAATAATTAAGTAGCTATTTTTTAATTTTGTAATAATTAAATCGTCGTAAATTCCTCCCTGCTCATTCATTAAAAAAGAATATTTACTTTGATTAGTTTTTAAATTTTTAAAATTAACTGGAAATATTTTTTCTAGATCATCTGTAAGATGACCTGAACCGTTTATAAATAGCTGTCCCATATGAGATACGTCAAATATACCGGCATTTTCTCTAGTAAATTTGTGTTCTTGGATTATTCCATTCTTATATTGTATGGGCATTTGGTAACCTGCAAACTCAACCATCTTTGCACCATGTTGGATGTGTAATTTATATAAAGGTGTTTTTTTATTCATATTAACTCTTTAATCCCCTCTGTCTTGTTGCCTGAGAGTTTTGCTCCTTCGGCGAGAACTTAATCTCTTTCCAGAGTTAATACGTACGGTCCTTTTGCCTGAGAGATTATTGGGTATTTGCTCCTTCGGCGCTACATTGAGTAGTCTCTCCCGTGAGTTCTTATAACACAATTTATTATAAAATATAAATATTTATGCAGATTTTTTTTTAAAAAATAAAGTTAAAAACTGTAATAGAACTGCGAATATAACCACGGACCCACCAATTAAAACAATAAAAGGAGGGTTTTCATTAACAAACATCCATGCCCAAAGAGGTCCTAAAACTGCCTCAGTAAGCATAATAATTCCAACAAATGCAGAAGGTGTAGATCTTGCACCAACTGTAATAAAAATAAATCCAAATCCCAATTGAAAAAAACCAGCTAAGAAACCTAAAAAAATATCATGGCTAGAAATTGCAATAGTTGGTGACATCAAGTATCCAATAATCATTGCAAAAATACCTGCTACAAGTTGAAGTGGGACCATGTCAACATCTGGATATTTTCTAACTACTAAAATTAAAATTGCGAATGAAATTGGCATTAGAAATGCAGCTATATTTCCAGAAATTTCTCCAGGTGATAAAGAATTACCCACCATCATGATTATACCAGCTATTGCCAAAATGATTGAAGCTAAAGTGATTTTAGATATTTTTTCTTTTAAAAATAAATAACCAAATACAGCAAGAAATATCGTTTGTGTCTGAATTATAAAATTAGTATTTGTTACAGTAGTATTGTACATTGCAAAAACATAACTTGCAAAGCCTACTGCTAGAATTAAACCACCAAACAAACCTGGAATACCAGATTTAATAAGTACACTAAAAATTTTTTGTTTATAAGAAATTATTAAGAACAAAAATACAACAATTATAAAAAAAAGAGATCTCCAAAATAATATTTGCCATAAAGTTGATCCTTCAAATGACTTTACAATCATACCGCCAAAACTAAGGCTACAGGCGCCTAAAAATACTAATAATGGACCTGGTATTTTTGAAATTATATTCACAAGATTTTTGAAATTATATTATTCGTTTCCATTTCATATAATTTAAAAATTGTTTCTGCATCTTTTAAATTCACTTCTTTAAACTTTATTTTCGATCCAGGTGTTAATTGTGAGAGTTTATCGAAATCAGCACTTATAACAGTGGCTATTTTTGGATACCCGCCTATCGTACCATGATCTGCAAGCATTATAATAGGATTACCATCAGCTGGAATTTGTATAACTCCTTTTACAAGCCCTTCAGATTTAATATTGGTATTAATAATATTGTCTAATCTCTCTCCCTCTAAACGCATTCCCATTCTATCTGTAAGTTTGGTCACGCTATATTCCTTTTTAAAAAATTTAGCTTGAGATTCTTTAGAGAAATAATGAAAATTAGTTCCTTTTATGACTCTTATATTTTCAATTTTAGAATTAATGTGATCTAATCTTCTTCTTGATAATTCTTTAATTTTTGAAACTTGAATTTTTTGATTATCTTGTATTTTTTTACCGTTGTTTGAGCCGATATTAGCTTTTGTGTTTATAGAGCAGCTTTTCCATTGATAATCTATGTTAAGGTCAGCTCCAATTGCCAAATAACCATAAACAGATTTATTTGTTGAAATTAAATCAATTTCATCATGATCCTCTAATGTAATTGTTTCATAACATTTACCCTCAATCTCGTTTTTATTTTTAAAAATTTTAAATTTTACGTCTCCTGAAACTGATATATTTAAAGGATCCCCGTGATACACTAATCTTGGTCCTTGATATGCAAATTCTATTATTGGATGGCTTGGAACATTATGTAGAATTTTGTTGGATATAATATAATTTCTTTTGTCCATTACGCCACTTATTGGAATTCCAATATGATTTAGATTATTTCTACCTAAATCCTGAAAAGTTGTATTAATCCCTGCTCTTATGACTTTGAAAAAATTTTCACTCATTATAGTTTTTATATTTTTCTTTATTGATTTTAATAAAACTAACAGTATCACCTGGATTAATTAGGTTTGGATTATCTTCGTTCAGTGAGTCAAAAACATTCAAGGGTGTATTGCCAATTATATTCCAACCACCTGGACTTTCAAAAGTATAAATATTGCAAAATTGTTCTGTTAAACCTATTGAACCTTTTGGAACTTTAACTCTTGGAGTTTCTAATCTTTTGGCATGCAAATTTTTATCAATATCTCCTAAGAAAGGCATACCTGCAATAAAACCTGTCATGTAACAGAAATATTCTTTTGAAAAAAATGTATCTAAAATTTCATCAGTTGGTTTATTTAATTTTCTTTCAAGTTTTTTAAGATCTAATGCATATTCATCCTCACAACATACTGGAATTTGTATTTTTTTTTTAGATATACTATGATTTTTTTTTATCTCTAAATTTTCAATTATTTTTTTAGTTTTTTCAAAATTCGTAATTGATAAATCAAATGAAACTATTAGCTTGTTGTAGGATGGAGTTAAATTTGTAATTCCTTCAAACTCACAGTCTTTTAAATTTTGAAAGTAATTAATTACTTTTGAATTTATTTCTTTATTAACTTCATTGCCAAAATCACAGTAAACTGCTGCGTCACCAAGATTTGATATATTTTTTATCATGCCATGTTATACTTTAAACTTTGTTGCTATGGAAATTAATATAAATTGTGATTTAGGTGAAAAATCCAAACATCATTCAAATAAACATGATCCTGATTTACTTAAGATAGTAAATTCTGCAAATATAGCCTGTGGCTATCATGCTGGCGATGAAGAAACGATGAATGATGTTATAAAAATATCTAAAAAAAATAATGTAAGTATTGGTGCCCACCCATCTTTTAATGATCCAGAAAATTTTGGAAGAGAAAGAATGAATTTATCATCTAATGAAATAAGAAAATTAATATTAGATCAATATGAAATTTTACAAAAAATTGCATCTGATCATGGAGAAAGAGTTACACATATAAAACCACATGGTGCATTAAATAATATGGCATGTGAAGATTTGGACTTAGCTATTACTCTTGCAAAAGCAGTACATGAAATTAGTAATGATATTATTTATTTAGTTCCAACTGGTTCTAAAATGGAAATAGCTGCAAAAAAGTTAAATATGAACATTGCGTGTGAAATTTTTGCTGATCGAAACTATGAAGATGATGGAAACTTAGTTTCTAGAAAAAAATCTCATGCTCTTATTACCGACCCTGAAGAAGCCAAAAAACACGTATTAAGTATGGTAAAAAATCAGTCACTTAATTGTCACAGTGGAAAGCAGATACCTTGTGAAATAGACTCCGTATGCATACATGGGGATAATCTTAGTTCATTAGGGACAGCAAAGTTAATTAAAAAAAACTTGCTGGATAATGGTCTTGAACTAAAAGCACTTAATAAAATGGAGAAATTTAAAAAATGAAAAAAATTCTTATCGTTCTTTTGTTAACTTTGGGATTAACTTCTAATTCGCTTGCTGCAGGATCATCATCATCTAGCAGTGGGTCTGGGGATATGGATACAAAATCCAATTATGATAAAGCTGTAAAACTTATAAAAGCTGCAAAAAAGTATGAAATAGACGGAAAAGTTGATAAGGCAAAGAAAAGATATGAAAGAGCTTTAAAATTTTTAGTGAAGTCAAATAAGAGTAAACCAAATAAAGCTGATACTCTAAACTATTTAGGTTTTACAACTAGAAAATTGGGTGATTTTGAGAACGGAGAGAAATATTACCTTCAAGGTTTAGCTATTGATCCAAAACATAAAGGTATAAACGAATATTTAGGTGAATTATATGTTGCAACAAATAGACATAATCTTGCTGTTGAAAGACTTGAGGTTTTAAAAGATTGTGGTTGTGAGGAATATGATCAACTTAAAGCTGTCATAGCTGGTGAAAAGTCAAAGTATTAACAAATCTTTAACAGATATTATAATAAACTTAATACGTAAAAAATTTTAGTTAGCAAAATACTTAAAATTATTTATATAGTGTAACCTAATAGCCGAAAAAAAGTAAAAAATTTAAATTGATAGAACAATCCTTAATACTATTACAAATTATCTTTATTGATATAATTTTAGCAGCAGATAATGCAATTATAATTGGTTTAATTGCTGCAAACTTTGTTCCCAAAAATAGAAAAAAAATTATCTTTTGGGGTGTTGTAGGTGCGCTTGTTTTTAAAGTAGTTTTTGCAATATTTGCTACATACCTTTTTAAATTCTATTTCATCAAAATTTTAGGGGGGTTGCTTTTAATTTGGATTGTGAATGATTTAAGAAAAGATTTATTTGAAATTCAAAAAATTAAATCGCCAAAAAAAAAATCAATGGAACCATCATTTATTAAAAGTATCTACAAGGTTCTATTTGCTGATATTACAATTAGCTTTGACAATGTTATTGGAGTTGTTGGAGCTGCAAAAGGTAACTTTGGGTTTATGATATTTGGATTAGTTTTATCAGTAGTATTAACTGGTGCTTTAGCTACATACTTAGCAAATTATATTCAAAAACATTTATGGATTGCCTATATAGGTTTAGGTTTTATTTTGCTAGTAGCCATTCAATTAATAATAGGTGGAATGGTTGATTTAGAGATAATAAATATAAATGAGGAATTTAAAAAATATTTTTAATAAGAATATTTTTTACTAGGATATTTTTTACTTTTAACTTCTTTTGCAAATTTGCTAATTCCTTCTCGGATATAACGTCTTAAATCAATATATTTTTTAACAAATTTTATTTTTGATTGAGTTAATCCTAAAATATCATCAGTGACTAAAATTTGACCATCGCAATTATTAGATGATCCTATTCCAATTGTTGGAATTGTAACTTTTCTAGTAATCTCTTTTGATAAATCGCTCTTTACACATTCAAGAACTATTGCAAATGCTCCAGATTTTTCTAAAAGTTCGGCATCACTTAAAAGACGGTTTCTTTCACGTGCAGACTTCCCTTTTGATTTAAATTTTCCTCTAACAGTTTGAGGAGTTATACCAAGGTGGCCTAAAACAGGTATTTTGTTTTTAATTAAGTGTTTAACTATTTCTTTAATTCTTAGTCCGCCTTCTAATTTTACTCCGTCACATTTCGTTTCTTTCATTACTTTTATGCAGTTTTTTAAAGCCTCAGCTTTATTTCTATAAGTATTATATGGCATATCTACAATCATTAGACTTTTAGATATTCCCAATCTAACACTTTTTGAATGTTCTATCATTTTTTCAAGTGTGACTTGTCTGGTAGACTTATAATTGTAAAGAACCGATCCAAGAGAATCTCCGACTAAAATAAGATCTGTAAATTTATCTACTTCTTCTGCAATATTTTTTGAATATGCTGTTAGACAAACAATTTTAGACTTGTTTTTTTTTTGTTTTATTTTTTTTACTTTATCGAACATTTGGTCTCTTTAGATATAATAATTTAATAAAGCATTATGCACATATTGTGTAATTAATTAATACATTCTTATTATTCTAATTCAATGGTGCTAGGTGGTTTAGAAGTGACGTCATATACTACCCTATTAATTCCTCTAATATTATTTACTATTTGGTTAGAAATGTTCTGTAAAAAAGATTTTTCAAATTTAAAAAAATCTGCAGTCATGCCATCTTCAGATGTTATTGCTCTTAATAAACATAAGTATTCATATGTTCGATTATCACCCATCACACCAACAGTTTTTACAGGTAGCAAGGCGGCATAGGCCTGCCAAATTTTATGATAAAGATTATTTTTTTTCAATCCATCTATAAAAATATGATCAGCCTCTTTTAAAATTTTAATTTTTTCTTTTGTTATAGTTCCTGGCATTCTTATAGCTAAACCAGGTCCTGGAAAAGGATGTCTTGATATTATCTCTTTATTCAATCCAAGCTCTAGCCCTAATTTTCTAACCTCATCCTTAAATAAATATTTCAAAGGCTCCACCAATTTTAAATTCATTTTTTTTGGTAAACCTCCAACATTATGATGAGATTTAATTTTTGATGTTTGACTTCCAGTTACAGATTTACTTTCAATTAAGTCTGGGTATAAAGTTCCTTGTGCTAAAAACTGAACGTTTTTGATTTTTTTTGCATAATTTTCAAAAATTTTAATAAATAAATTACCAATTATTTTTCTTTTCTTTTCAGGGTCAGAAATATTTTTCAATTTATTTAAAAATTGTTTTTCTGCATTCACATAAACTAGATTAATTTTAAATCGTTTTTTAAATGTATGAACAACTTGCTTTTCCTCATCTTTTCTCAAAAGTCCTGTATTTACAAATATGCAAGTTAATCGGTTACCAATTGCATTAGATAGTAATTTTGCAACAACACTGCTGTCTACGCCACCCGAGAGGGCACAAATGACTTTTGAATTACCAACTTGAGTTTTAACTTGATCAATAAGCTTTACTCTCTGATCTTTAGAAGACCAGTTTCTTTTAATTTTACATATTTTAAATACAAAATTTCTTAAGATAATTTTTCCTCTATTTGTGTGAGTTACCTCTGGATGAAACTGAATACCAAATAATTTTTTCTTAAAATTTTCAACTATACAAAATTTTGCATTATTTGTTTTCCCTATTACCTTAAAATCTTTTGGTAATTTGGTAACTTCATCTGCATGGCTCATCCAGACATTATTTTCTTTTTTTGTAAAAAAATCTTTTGTAAGGATGCTCTCTTTTACTTTTTTAACTTTAGCTAAACCAAATTCTCTTGATTTTGATTGTTTAACTTTGCCGCCTAATTCTTTTGATATTATTTGGTGACCAAAACATATTCCAAGCACTGGAATATTAGAATTGAGTAAATTTTTACTAAATTTTACTTTTTTACTTTGATAAACATTTAAAGGCCCTCCAGATAATATAAGCCCACTAACATTTTTTTCTAACAGTTTAATATTATTTGATTTGTGATGGCTAATAATTTCACAATAAACCCCAAGTTCTCTTACTTTTCTTGCTATTAGTTGTGTAAACTGTGAACCAAAATCTATTATCAAGATTTTCTTAAGACTGTTCTCAAGAAGCATCTTTTTTTTCAAAATCTTTAAGTCTTGTATCTATAGAAGTTAATTTTTCACATAATGTATTACAGATTTTCTTAAAATCTTTTTTTAAATCTTGAACCTTTGAAAAATTTGATCTTTCTAATTCTAGGTCAATTAAAATATACATTGCCTCCTCATTTTTTGGATCTAATAACAAGGCAGTATTAATGTTTTTTTCTTCCTCTTTAGTATTTTTTTCTATTTTAAAAATTTTTCCTAAATAAAGATATGAATTTGAATGTTTAGGATTGTATACAATGCTTCTCTCAAACTGAAATTTTGATTCATCGTATTTTTCTTCATCAAATAATTTCTTACCTTTATCATAAAAATTATTTTCGCTCGCATTAGCTATTGAGCTTAAACCAAGTATAAATATGCAAAAGGTGAATATTTTTAAAATCATTTTTTTAATTCATCTATATTATGTACCATACTTTCGTAAAATCCAGCTTTGGTTATCTTAACAAATTTAGGTTTTTTTCTTAAATCTACAACTCTAGGTGATCCAAGGTATCCCATGGATGACTTTAACCCTCCTACTAATTGATAAATTATTTTATTTACTGATCCTTTATATTTTACAAATGCCTCAACTCCTTCAGCAACATATTTTGAGGTATTTTTTTGTTTAGTTTGAAAATATCTATCAGCTGATCCTTTATTCATTGCACCAATAGAACCCATTCCCCTAAAGCTTTTAAATAATTTTCCATTCCTTTTTATAATTTTACCTGGAGCTTGATCAGTTCCTGCAAATAAAGACCCAATCATAACTGCATCAGCACCAGCCGCTAAAGCTTTAGCAATATCTCCTGAAAATTTTATTCCTCCGTCAGCTATCAAAGTACATTTACTTTTTCCCATTCCTTTTTTAACACTTAAAATAGCACTTAGTTGGGGGACACCAATTCCAGCAACCAATCTTGTTGTACAAATTGATCCTGGACCAATACCTACTTTAATAATATCTACACCTAATTTAATTAAGTATTTTGCAGCTTCAGCAGTTGCAACATTTCCAGCACACAATGTAGTTTTTTTAGGTTTTAGTCTTTTAATTTTTTTTATTATCTCTCCAACTTTTTTTGTGTGTGCGTGTGCAGTATCAACAACAATTAAATCTAAGTTTTCTTTTAAAATTTTTTGTGCTCTTAAATGTTCCTGTGGACTTGCTCCAACAGCTGCTCCTACAAGACATTTTTTTGCTTTAACTTTTCTTATCTCTGAAATTTGTTGTTCGATGGTCAAATTTCTGTGTATTACGCCAATACCTCCAAGTTCAGCCATCGCTATTGCCATTTTAGACTCTGTAACTGTGTCCATTGCAGATGTTAATAAAGGTATCTTTAGAGATAAATTTTTTGATAGATTGGTAGATGTGTTAACCTCTGATGGTAGTACCTGTGAATAATTAGGTGCTAAGGTTACGTCATCAAATGTGAGTGCTTCTTTAATGATTTCCATGTCCTTGTATAAACGATTCTTTGAAAATTAAAAGGTAGCTACTTTAAATTTTTACAGATTATAAAATTTTCTTTTGATTCTTTTCTGCTTGAGGGAGGTTTATAGACATGAAATTCTTTAAAATTCTTCTTAGCACTATCAACAATTTCATTAAAACTTGATCCCATAAAGATTTTTGAGACGAAAATACCGCTTTTTTTTAAAATTTTTAGGGAAAAATTCATGGCCTCAATGCTTAACTCCCCTGTAACAAGTGAGTCTACATTTTTATTACCGGTGGTATTTACCGCCATATCAGAGACAACTAAGTCGATTTTTTCATCAAAATTTTTTTCAATTTTTTTTTGAGTAATCTCATCTGTAAAATCACCTTTTATATGAGTAACATTTTCAATTTTGTCTAATTCTTTCAGATCAATTGCGACAAGCTTTATATTTTTGAATTTTCTGGAAATAAACTCACTCCAACTTCCAGGAGCAGCTCCAAGATCAACTATAGACATGCCATTATTAATTACTTTAAACTTTGTTTGTATCTCTTGAAGTTTATAAACTGCCCTAGAACGATAACCTTCTAGTTTTGATTGTCTTACGTAAATGTCTCTTTTTTGCTTATTTATCCAATTTTTTGAGATTTTATTTTTTTTCAATTAATTTTTATTACAAAACATCTTCATGATGTTCAATATCTTCGATTTCCTCAATTTTCTTGCTTTTTAAAATTGAGTAGAAATGAAACGCACTTACTGGGACAAGTAATAAATAAACTGTTCCTGCAATTACAATTGTATTGAAAGTATAAATAAACAAAAGACCAAAAAATAGTATAACAGAAAATAAAAGAAAAATTGTAGTATTCCTAGGAACTACAATTTTTTTCAATGAGTAAGTTGGAATTTTACTAATGAGTAAAATTGAAATTATAATAAATAGAGATGGTACTAAAATTTGGTAGTTTGGATTAAATATTTGAAATTCACTTAAACTATAAATTAAGGGCATTAAAACTAAAATCCCACCTGCAGGAGATGGTATACCAACAAAAAAATTATCTTTCCATGATGGTTCTTCACTGGATGAAACATTAAATCTTGCTAACCTTAATGCTACACAGACAACATAAATTAATGCAACCAACCAACCCAATCTACCAATTTCAACTAATGACCAAAAATACATTATAAAAGCAGGTGCAACACCAAAGCTTATTACATCAGTCAAACTATCAAGTTCTTTTCCAACTTTTGATGTAGCTTTTATCAGTCTTGCAATTCTGCCATCTAAGCCATCAATAATTCCTGCAACAATTACAGCTATAATTGCTAGTTCAAAATTCCCATCAAAAGCAAATTTTATAGAGCTTAAACCAATACAAACACCAAATAATGTTAAAATATTAGGTAAAATTATTCTCGAATTTTTATTCGATACTAACTTTAAGTTTTCTTTTGATTGTTCCATCCTACCTTTTAGCTATTAAAGTTTCACCTGCTATCATTTTTTGATCAACCTTGACTAAAGGTTTATAATTTTCAAAATATAAATCAGCTCTACTTCCAAATCTTATCATTCCTATTCTATCACCCTGTTTGAGATCTTGATCTACTGATGTTTCTGTTACAATTCTTCTTGCAACTAAACCTGCTATTTGAACTACAATAATATCTTCACCAAATGTATTGTTTAATTTGTAGTAATTTCTCTCGTTGTCTTCGCTTGCTTTATCTAAAGACGCATTAACAAACTTTCCAGGCTTATACAAAATTTCTGTAATTTTTCCTGAACAAGGAATTCTATTAACATGACAGTCAAATACATTCATAAATATACTAACTTTGGTAAATTTTTTATCTTCTAAACCAAGTTCTTTTGGACCATTAGTCTCAAAAACTTGAAGAACAACTCCGTCAGCTGGACTTGTAAGATAATCTTCATCGCCGATTGAAATTCTCTCTGGATCTCTAAAAAAATAATAGCACCAGATAGATAAAACCAAACCAACAAAACCTAAAAATCCATGAATGAAATACAATACTATTGTTCCAAAGACAAAAATTACAATAAATTTGTAACCTTCGTTATGAATTTTTGGGAATATTTTCTCAAACATAGCTAACTCGATTAATTGATAAATTTTGATTAATATGTATATAAAATGCAGAAATTCAATTAATAAGATACATCAAAAAAATGAGTAAAATTAAGGTAAAAAATCCAGTTGTTGAATTGGATGGTGATGAAATGACCAGGGTGATCTGGGAGTTTATCAAGAATAAATTAATTCTCCCATATCTTGATTTAGGAATTGAATATTATGATCTTGGTATGAAAAGTAGAGATGATACGGATGATCAAATTACTATTGATTGTGCAAATGCAATTAAAAAAAAATGGTGTTGGAATAAAGTGTGCAACAATAACTCCAGATGAAGCAAGAGTTAAAGAATTTAGTCTTAAAAAAATGTGGAGATCTCCAAATGGGACTATAAGAAATATTATTGGAGGAACAGTTTTTAGAGAACCAATTATTTGTAAAAATATTCCAAAGCTAGTTCCATCTTGGACTGATCCATTAATAATAGGCAGACATGCTTTCGGAGATCAATATAGGGCAACAGATTTTGTAGTGCCTGGCAAAGGTAAGCTTGAAGTCAAATGGACTGCAGAGGATGGTAGTGATGAAAAAAAATATGAAGTATTTAATTTTCCAGGTCCAGGAATTGCACTTTCAATGTATAATTTGGATAAATCGATAGAAGATTTCGCAAGGTCTTGTTTCAATTATGGACTAATAAAAAAATGGCCAGTTTATCTATCAACTAAAAATACAATTTTAAAAAAATATGATGGAAGATTTAAAGATATTTTTCAGAAAGTTTACGAGCATGAGTTTAAATCTGAGTTTGAAAAAAACCATATTATTTATGAACATAGATTAATTGATGATATGGTTGCTTGTGCAATGAAATGGAGTGGTAAATATATTTGGGCTTGTAAAAATTATGATGGCGATGTTCAATCTGATACTGTTGCACAAGGATATGGATCTTTAGGACTTATGACAAGTGTACTGTTAGCACCTGATGGAAAAACTATGGAAGCAGAAGCTGCCCACGGAACAGTCACTCGTCATTTTAGAATGCATCAGCAAGGAAAAGAAACTTCAACAAATCCAATTGCCTCAATTTTTGCATGGACTAGAGGACTGGCGCATAGAGGAAAATTAGATAACAATGAAGAGCTTATTAAATTTTCTCAAAGTTTAGAGACCGTATGTATTGATGCTGTAGAACAAGGTCATATGACTAAAGATTTGGCCATATTGATAGGTCCATCAAATAAATACTTAACTACAAATCAGTTCTTAGAAGTAATAAAATCAAATTTAGAAAAAAAACTAAATTAATTGGATAATTTAAATAATATTCTATTTATTAACACTGGTGGAGGCATAGGTGATGCGCTCACTTCCGTACCAACGCTCAATTATATAAATGACAACCTTAAGCCTAAAAACCTGTATTATTTTTCAACTGATTTAGGAAATTTTTGGTTTGATACAAAACTTCAGGAATATAAGCCTGATAATTTAATTACTGTTAAAAGTTTTCCAGAACACTTTGGGTTTAGAGATCATCATATGAAAGTATCTAAAAATGTTATTAAAAATTTTGAATTTGATAGGTTTGACTTAATAATTGATAATCAAACAAGATTTAAAAATACTTTAATTTATAGAAAAATACCCCATAAATACTATGTTTCTCCCTGCTTAAACTATTTGATGAGCAAGCCTATTACATTTATGAGAAAGAGAGAAGTTTTTGCAAATAGAATAATTGATTATTTTAATAAAATAAAAAAATTAAACATAAAACCAAATTACAAAATTATAATTCCATACAATTTTATTAACGAAGCAAAAAAATTAATTCCTGATAAAAATTATATTGGCTTTTCAATTACAGCAGGTCATCCAACAAGGATAAAAGAAATAAATTTTGATGAAATTATTAAGGTTGCTAATTATTTTTCAGATAGATTTATTCCTACTTTTTTTATTGAGAACAAATTTCAAGAATTAATTGCAAAAATAAAGCAAAAAGTAAAAAAAGCGCATTTTCCAGAAAATCATTCAAGTGCAGAATATAAAAAACCTATGCTTGTTACAGCTCTTGGGTCATTAACTAAATTTAATATAACTATTGATAATGGTATTTCACATATGCTTTCTTTTTCAGATAATAAAAATTATATCTTCTACAATAATTCATCAAAAAAATTTCAACCATTGAATGACAATAGTGTTATCTATGACTGTAGTTTAAAAAGCACTTCTATAGATAAGTTATCTAGTGAAAAAATAATTGAGTTTATTGAAAGAAATTAAATTATCTCTTTTAATTTACTTATAGCATCATCAATTTTACCTGGATCAGTACCTCCAGCTTGAGCAAAATCTTTTCTACCTCCACCGCCTTTGCCACCAATTATTTCAGAACCTAATTTTGCAAATTTTACAGCATCATATTTTTCAATCAGATTATCTGTAATACCAACTGCCAACCCTACTTTGTGATCTTTGTTAGCAAATACGATTACAATACCCTCTGTTAATTCTTTTTTTCCATTATCCACCAATTTTCTCAAATCTTTTGGCGGCAATCCATCAACCTTTTGTAATCTTATTTTTATTCCATTTATAGTCTCATCATTTATTACATTTTTGTTTTTGTCTTCCAAAATTGATTTCACGATTAATAGTTCAAGTTGTTTGGAAAGATCTTTTATTAAACCTTTTTGATCTATATTACTTAAATCTGGTTTTCCTCCTGCTTTAATGATTTTTTCTGAAATTTCTTTTATAGTTTGTTCATCCTTTTGAGCTGATAAATCAGATAATTTTTCTTTATTTTTTAAATAATCATCTAGTTGTTTGTCTCTTAAAGCCTCAACTCTTCTTACACCTGCTGCAATTGAAGATTGGCTCACAATTTTAAATTTTCCTATATCCCCAGTATTTCTTACATGAGTGCCACCACATAACTCTGTTGAAAAATATTTATCTTTTTCACTTCCCATAGATAAAACTCTCACCTCATCTCCATATTTTTCACCGAATAAAGCTAATGCTCCATTATTTACTGCCTCTTTAGGTGTCATTATCCTTGTTTTAACCTCAGATTTATTACTAACCATTGAATTTACGTATGTTTCTATCTTCTCAATTTCATCGCTAGAAATTGGTTTCATATGGCTAAAATCAAACCTTAATCTGTCAGGCTCAACTAATGAGCCTTTTTGAGTAACATGTGTGCCTAAAACTCTTCTTAAAGACTCGTGTAATAAATGAGTTGCCGAATGATACGCTCTTACATTATCTCGCCTTTCGATATCTATTTTCATCTCCACATTTTCATTATTTTTAATTGATCCTTTTTTAACTTTTCCATAGTGAACAAATAAATCTCCAAGTTTTTTTTGTACATCTTCAACTTCAAAAACAAATTCACCTGAAATAATTTCTCCTCTGTCGCCAACTTGTCCACCTGACTCTCCGTAAAAAGGAGTTTGATTGATAATAATCATTGCCTCGTCACCAGAGTGAATCTGATCTACTTCTTTATTTTCTTTTAATAAAGAAAGCACTACTCCTTCAGCTTGATTTGTTTCATAACCTAAGAATTCTGTTGCGCCTAACTTTTCTCTTATTCCAAACCAAATATCATCAACAGCACTATCTCCAGAACCTCTCCAATTTTTTTTAGCAAGCTCTCTACTTTCTTGCATTAAAGTATTAAATTTATCGTTATCAATTGTTAAAGATTTACTTTTTAAAATATCTTGGGTCAAATCTAATGGGAAACCATAAGTGTCATATAATTTGAAAGCAACTTCACCAGGTAAAACTTTATCAATTTTTGAAATTTCTTCATTTAAAATTTTTATTCCTCTATCAAGAAGTACTAAAAATTTTTCTTCCTCCATCTTTAATGTTTCACGAATTAAAGACTCTGCTCTTTCAACTTCAGGATAATTCCCTTTCATCTCATCCATTAAAGTTTTAAAAATATTGTAAAAAATTGGTTCTTTTGATCCGAGTAAATGAGAATGTCTCATACCTCTTCTCATAATTCTCCTTAAGACATATCCTCTTCCTTCGTTTGATGGAAGAACACCTTCTGCAATTAAAAAAGAACTTGCTCTTAGGTGATCTGCAATAACTCTAAAGCTTGATAAATTATTTTCGTTCGGTTTTACTTTTACAGCCTCTGAGGTTGAATTTATTAATTTTTTAAAATGATCTGTTTCATAATTATCATGTGTGCCTTGAAGTAAAGCTGCTATCCTCTCTAATCCCATTCCTGTATCAACAGATGGTTTTGGTAAATTAATTCGTTTATCTTTTGAAACTTGTTCAAATTGCATAAAGACTAAGTTCCAAATTTCAATAAATCTATCCCCATCCTCTTCTTTAGTTCCAGGAAGACCACCATATAAATGATCCCCATGATCATAAAAAATTTCAGAGCAAGGACCGCATGGGCCTGTTTCTCCCATCGACCAAAAGTTATCTGATGTTGCAATCCTTAGTATTTTATCGTCGCTAAAACCCGCGATTTTCTTCCAAAAATTAAAGGCCTCATCATCCTCATGAAATACAGTTACATAAAGTCTATCTTTATCTAATCCAAAATCTTTTGTGATTAAATTCCATGCAAGTTCAATTGCTCTTTCTTTAAAATAGTCCCCAAAAGAAAAATTGCCAAGCATTTCGAAAAATGTGTGGTGTCTTGGTGTGTAACCAACATTTTCTAAATCATTATGTTTACCTCCTGCTCTCACACATTTTTGAGAGGTAGTTGCCCTTTGATAATCTCTTTTTTCTAAACCTGTAAAAACATTTTTAAACTGAACCATTCCTGAATTTGCAAACATTAAGGTAGGATCATTGTTTGGTACTAAATTTGAAGACTCAACTATCTTGTGATCATTTTTTTCAAAATAATCTAGGAATGTAGTTCTGATCTCGTTTAGGGTTTTTGCCATATTTTTTTAAAATACAGCATTTTTGAATGTTGTCTACACCTTGGAAGGGAAAAAAGGCGCTCTTTCAAGCGCCTTTTTAATAACTAAAAGTTATTCTGCTAATTTTTTTTAGTAGGAACTTCTTCTTTTGTTTCTGCCTCTACTTTATCGTCATTCAAAGGATTGCCTTCGATTTTCTTTGAAATAACACCTGCTTTTTCTCTAATTGCCATTTCAATTTCAGCAGCAGCAGTTGGATTTTGTTCAAGGTAAACTTTAGCATTTTCTCTACCTTGACCAATCTTTTCACCCTTGTAAGCGTACCAGGCACCAGACTTCTCAACGATATCTGCCTTGGCACCTAGATCGATTAGTTCCCCTACTTTACTAATTCCTTTTCCGTACATCAAATCAAACTCAACAACTTTAAATGGTGGTGCAACTTTATTTTTAACCACTTTAACTCTTGTTGTATTTCCAATGATATTATCTTTGTCTTTGATAGCTCCAATTCTTCTAATATCCATTCTAACTGATGAATAGAACTTTAAAGAATTACCACCTGATGTAGTTTCTGGACTTCCAAACATAACACCAATTTTCATTCTAATTTGGTTAATAAATATAACCATTGTGTTAGTTCTGGAAATTGAACCAGTTAATTTTCTCAATGCTTGAGACATTAATCTTGCTTGAAGACCAACATGAGTATCACCCATATCTCCTTCTATTTCTGCTCTTGGAGTTAATGCTGCAACAGAGTCGACAACAAGAACTGACATTGAGCCAGATTTAATTAATGTGTCAGTAATTTCTAAAGCTTGTTCGCCGGTATCAGGTTGAGAAATTAATAATTCCTCTGTGTTTACACCTAGTTTCTTTGCATAAACTGGATCTAATGCATGCTCTGCATCTACAAATCCACAAATACCACCGGCTTTTTGTGCCTCAGCAACAACTTGTAATGCTAATGTTGTTTTTCCAGAAGACTCTGGTCCATAAATTTCAATAATTCTTCCTTTTGGAAGTCCACCAATTCCAAGCGCAAGATCTAAGCTTAAAGATCCTGTTGAAATAGACTCAACATCCATAGCTTTTTGTTCGCCAAGTCTCATTACAGAGCCTTTTCCGAAGTTATCTGTAATTTGACTGATTGCTGCGTCTAGTGCTTTATTTTTTTCTTTATTTTCCAATTCTTTATCTTTCGTGGATTTCACCACTTTTAGGTTATTTTTCGTCATTTTTTGCCTCTTTTTTTACGTTTTTTAACAGTCGAATCATGAAATAAATGTACACATTTTGTTCTCATTGGCAATATATAAATTATATTTCTTTAAAAATAGTGATTATTTAAGGTTTAAATACTCTTTGTTTAAAAGCCCTGCAGCTTTAAGAAGGCTATATTGAGATAAAAGATAATTTCTCTCCGAATTAGCTAAAGATATTTGGGCAGATAGAAGTAGCGAATTGGACTGGATTACATCTAATGTTGTTCTAGAGCCTCTCTCATATTCAGCAGAGATACCCTCAAATGCAATATTGGCTGCTCTTACTTGTGCTCGAACAGAATTTAAAAATCCTTTAGAGGCCTCTAAACTTGACCATGCACTTGCAACATTCGTTTCATTAGTTTTAATTGTGTCTTCTAGTAATAATCTTTTTCTATAATTTAAATTTGAGTCTTTTTTAACTTTTGAACGTTTTTTTCCACCTGAATAAAACGGCCAATTAACAGTTGCTTTTAAAACGTCCTTTTCTCTTTCATCATAAGTAGTGCTAAGATCATAATTATAAGATCTCTCTAAAGACAAACTTGCTGTTGGGCTTAAATCTGATTTTGAAATTTCTATATCTTTTTCTGATTGAATTAATTCTAGCTCTGCAATTTTTATATCTGGGTTATTTTCTTTCGAAAGTGAAACTGCTTTTGATAAATTTTCAGGAATTTTAACAATTGAATTTGAAGATTTTTTTAATTTACTTGGGTCATCAATATTTCCAATAATATTTTCATAGTTTAGTTTACTGATTAAAAGATCACTTTTTGATTGTGTGAACTGTGCTTGAGCTCCTGCTAATGAAGATTCTGATTGTGATAAATCTGTGATTGTAATTTGTCCTCTATCCAGTCTTACTTTGTCAGTTTCTACTTGTCTTATAAGTAAATTTAAATTTCTTCTATTAATATTAAGTTTTTCCCTTGCAAGAATTAATCCAGTAAATGCATCTATAGCACTATATAAAATATCTTGTTCTTTCTTAACTAACCTTGCTTTTGCAAGTTCTAGTCCAACAATATTTTTCTGATGAGTAAAATCTCTTCCTTGATCAAACAATTTTTGTTCCAATTTAATTGAGGAACTTAGTGGGTTTACGTCATCAATACTTGTATCTGTCCCACTTTGAGTTGTTAACTCATTTGTATTTTCAAAACTTTTTGATCCACTTAAAGAAAGTGAAGGCATATAATCTGCTTTAGATATATTGATATCTTCTTTAGCAGCATTTATATTTTCTCTTTCAGCATTTAGTTGCGTATTATTTTTATAAGTTTCGTTTAATGCCTGATATAAGCTCACAGCATTTCCATTATTAAAAAATAAAGTAGATAATAAAAATGATAGAATAATTTTTTTCATTTATTTTTTGTATATTGCAGATTTTATTTGATGATCACTGTTTAAATTAAAAATGATTGAAGCATATTTTGGAGCAAATTTAAACATGTTTTGAGTTACTCTTTGATAGGTTTGCATGAAACTTAGCACATCCTCTTTTGTCATAATTTTATTTTTAGTTTTCTTACTCTTATTCTTTAACCATAATTTTTTTTCTTGGATCAGTCTCCATTTTTGAAGCAAGGAAAAACTTTGAGCTTTTAAATATATTAAACAATCCAATTGGTCATATAATTTTTTATATTTTGATTTCAATTCATTATTTACATATTTTCTCCATATCAACTTGGTATCTTTTGATTTTTCCATAGAATTTATACTTTTTTTTAAGGTACTATTTTTCTCTGCTTTCGCACCAACGCACCAACCCTCAAATATAATTACATCTGGTCTTTTTTTTAAAGTGTACCATTGATTTTTTTTACATCTGTCATCAATGGCTTTATTGAATTTTGGTAACTTAAAAGGCTTAAAATTTCTACTTTTTGATTTTTTAAAAAAATCTAACATAATATTTATATCATGGGTGCCTGGAACACCTCTTGTCATCAATAAAGGATGAATTTTTTTTGAAAGGTTTAATCTTTCTTTTCTTGTTTTATAAAAATCATCGATTGAGATCTTAAAGACATTCAATTTAAAGTATTTTTTTAATATTATTTCTAATATTGAACTTGTTGTTGTTTTGCCAGTTCCTTGGCCGCCTACTAACCCTAAAAAAAAAGGATGTTTGCTTTTAGCTTTTGATGATATCCAAAAACAAGCGGGAATTAAAAAAGATTTTAACATCTTTTCTTTTCCTTTAAATTTTTCTTTCGATGTTTCTTGAGATTTTATAAATTTAAAACAATCAGTTTTTACCTTATCAAAACATTCACTTGCAGTGTTCATTGAATTTATTTTTTTTGGTCCATTGGATGATTTTGACCATCATTCAAACCGACATTTTCTAATTTAAACTGATCAATATCATCGATGCATCCCACATTTAATCCAAATGTATCTGGTCTACTTCTCATTTTATGATGCGTATAAATTCCACATTCTGAGCAAAAATAATGCTCTGCTACTTTTGTGTGATATTGGTAAAGTTTAAGTTTATCTTCACCTTTCTTAATTTTTACATCTGTAATAGGAGCAAAGGTCATTATGTATCCCTTTTTTTTACACAGTGTACAATTACATCTTAAAAATTTATTCAATGCTCCTTCAGACTCTTTAATTTCTAGTTCAACCTCACCACAATGACATATTAATTTTTTCATTTTATTTCCTATCCTTTATATGATTTTGACCGTCATTAATAAATGTTTTAAATTTAAATAATTCATTCACATCTATATCGTCTATACAACCCATATTTATACCATAAGTATTAGGATCACTTCTTCTTTGATTATGTGTTTGAATTCCACATTCTGAGCAAAAATGGTGCTTAGCAACTTTAGTATTGAATTGGTAAACTTTAATTTTGTTTTCTCCTTTTATAACTTTTAAATCTTTTTTTTCAATTGTAGCAACCATAGTTCCTTTTCTTTTACACATTGAACAATTGCATCTTTTAAGTTTATCAATGTCATCGTTAAGATTGACCTGTATTTCTACTGCTCCACAATGACATGTTAATTTTTTTAAAGACAACATTTTAATTAATTCATTTTTTCTTTTAATCTTTTCAAACTTTCCTCAGACCAAGTTTTATCCCTGTCATACATTGCATCATAACAAATATTCTTATTAACTATATCAATCCAAGGGTCTTTGTCCTTAACAAAAATGTGTGCATCAGGAGTAATGGGATTTTCTAAAGTAGCTGTTCTAACAGCAATCCTTCCGCCCTTACCTGATGAAATATTGTATTGACAGTACACATAAACACCACAAATTACACAAAAGTAAGCTCTCATTCCTTTACCACTTCCTGTAGGCAGTTCCGTAGATGAAACATTGCCATCAACACTAAAGTCATCCTTAAATACCATTGTGTGAATTACAAATGATGATCCTGTTGATTTTTTACAATCTTTACAGTGACAAGCTTGAGTTATGAGAGGTTTGTCTTTGATTTGATATGTTACTTTCCCACAACCACAACTGCCTTTTAATGTTTTAAAACTTTCCATTTTGTTTTTAATAAACTACTTGTTGTTAAAGTTTTCCACAACCATACAAAATCTAGTTTGAATGTTCTCCTTTTGATTCACTTTTGATTCACTTACAGACTCAAAATACAACCTATTTGACACTATTCTGAAACTTATGTATTAATTAGAACAAAATAAGAACATTTATGAAGCTAACTGTACCCTACTATTTACATAAGGCTGGCGCGGGTTTTCCATCGCCTGCAACAGACTATATTGAGGAAGATATCGATTTAAATGTGCATTTGATCAAAAATGTTCCAGCAACTTTCATCATTAGAGTTCAGGGAAAATCTATGGTGGACGTTGGAATAAACGATGGAGATTTATTAGTTGTTGATAAAAGCTTAACACCAAAAAACTTTTCAACTGTTATTGCAAACGTTCATGACGAACTTGTTGTTAAAACTTTAGTTCAAGAGAGAGATAAAAAATTTCTAACATCTGGATCTAAAGAATTTACAGACAGAATTTTAATTAATGAAGAACAAGATGTTTTTATATGGGGAGTAGTAACTTATGTCATCCACTCAGTATTCTAAAAAAATAGCATTAGTTGATTGTAATTCTTTCTACGTCTCTTGTGAAAGATTATTTAATCCAAGAATTAGAAAAAAACCTGTTGTTGTTTTATCTAACAATGATGGTTGTATTATTTCAAGATCTAATGAAGCAAAAGCTTTAGGGATTAAAATGGGTGAACCTTATTTTAAAGCAAGAGATATTATTTTGAAAAATAAAGTAGAAGTATTTTCATCAAATTATTCATTGTATGGAGATTTATCTAGAAGAGTAATGAGAACCCTTAAAAGATTTAATTCCGATATTGAGGTTTATTCAATTGATGAGGCATTCATGGATTTATCTAATTATACAGATACAGAGGTTGAAAGTGTAGGAAGAGAAATAAGGCAAACAGTTTTAAAATGGACTGGAATTCCAACCAGTATTGGAATTGCTAAAACAAAAACGTTGAGTAAAGTTGCAAATCATATTGCAAAGAAAAAACAGTCAGGTGTTACAAGCTTGATAGGTATTGAAAATCTAGATCCAATCTTAGAGAAAGTTGAAATTAATGATGTTTGGGGTGTTGGTAGACAACTTACAAAATTTTATCAAAAAAATGGAATTTACAATGCAAAACAACTCAAAAATAAATCAAATACATGGATAAAAAAAAGCTCAAATGTTTTAAGCTCAAGAACTGCAATGGAGCTTAGAGGAGTTCCCTGTATTGATATCGAGACTACTCAAACTAAAAGAAAAAGTTGTGTTGTATCAAGGTCCTTTGGAAAAAGAATTGAGACTTTCCAAGAATTAAAAGAAGCTGTTGCAAATTATTGTTTAAACGCATCTGAAAAAATTAGATCAGAGTCTTTGGTTGCAAAAGCAATCACAGTATTTGTTAGAACTAGCCCTTTTCAAAGAAATTTTGGATATTATTCAAATTCAAAGACGGTTGATTTTCCAATTGCAACAAACAACAGTATTGAAACAGTTAAAACTGCTGTTGCAAGCTTAGAAAGCATATTTAAAAATGGTTATCGTTATCAAAAAGCAGGAGTAATGCTTACAGGGTTGTCAAATGCAGATGGTAAGAAGAATTTGTTCTCATCTGAAAAGGATGAAAAGATTAATAGTCTAATGCGATCTATGGATAATACAAATTATAGATATGGTAGAGCAACTCTAAGTCTTGCAAGTGCTGGTGTTCATAAAAAATGGAATATGAGAAGACAGTACTCTTCTAAAATAGATACTGCTGATTTTTATTCCTTGCCAAAGATAAGGATATAAATACTAATGGCACTATCATATAAAAATTAGGGATAAATATTTTTTATTTAGCCGTATCAATATTATCAATATTCGATAGAGCCTGATCAAATTCGTCCATATTTTCTCTTAAGGCTAAGCTAGAGACTGAATAGATCATGATTAATAACAACAAAAGTGGCATTGAGGTTAAAATTGAGGCATTGCTCTTAATTAAAAGTATGTAAACAACAATGAATAAAGCAGATCGAATTAAAACTGTTTTTCTGAATACGCTGATTATTGAAAGTGAATGTTTTATTAAATTGAAAAAACTCATTTTAGATGGTCCAAAATATCTTACGCCTCTTGTTGATGGTATTTCTATCAAATCTTTTTCAAGTTTAATTAGTGAGCCGGAAAAGCTGTTCCAGGTTGCTTTTTCATTGATCATTTTTTCGACTGTTGATTTTGGAAGACATGTAAAATTTCCAAACTTAATTGACTTTCCAGTAAAAGTGAATGTAATCAGTTTATGTAATTCATAACAAATTTTAAATATTAATTTTTCAGTTCTCTTTACTCTTTTTCCTACTATGGGTTTGTTGGTAAATTTTTTAATTTTGTTTGTGAACTCTATTATTTCCTCAGGTCTGTCTTCACCATCGCCATCCATTGGAATAATATAGTCATAATCTTGTTTTTCATGAATATATTTTAAACCAGTTGCAATACATCTTGCATGTCCTGTATTCTCTTTCATATTAATAATTTTAATATTTTTTAAGCTATCTATATTTTCTAAATTTAAGTTTTGCTGGTTATTTGATGCATCATTAATAACAATTATTGAAAATTCTGCTTCAAGATCTTTAATACAAAAATTAATTTCTTTAATAAGTTTAGAAACAGACTCCCAATCATTAAAAACTGGTATTAAAATAAAAATTTTTTTCATCTATTTTTCACACCTATCATGCAAAAACCTTGCTTTTTAATTTTACCAAAATCCCCTGGGCATATTTCTTTTAGAATATCTGCATTACCAGTATAAATGATGCCACCATCGGGATCGAGTTCATTAGTTTTACCTTTTATTGTTTCATACCAAATAGGTCTACTAGAGATATGATAAGATAAGTTTCCCGCATGCCACTCATCTCCAACTACATATTTAATTTCATTTACAAAGTTTTTTTCCCATCTTCTCTCAACTAAATCTGCAATTTCTTTACCTGGATAGTCAGTTCTTTTATTGTCTTTTGATAATGAAACATATCCATATAAAACTGGAGAAAGAAAAAATATAAATAAAAATGATATTAAAAAAGTATTTATTTTTTTCAAATTTATTTGAGATTGAAAAATATAAATAAATAAAACACCCCAAAACAAATAAAAAGGTGTCATCCACATTGTTCTAATTTTGGATCCCAAAATTAAAGATGTAATCATCATTAAAAAAATTGGAATTAAATTAATTGTTAATAAAAAAATAAGCTTTTTATCTTTAAAATTTAATTTTAATTTGATTTTTTTTACTAAAGCCCAGATCAAGACGAAAAATGGTATTAAAATCGCAGCTTGCTTAATTACAAAAATAATTGGATATTTTAAATGATCTATAACGCTGGCTTCTTCAACACCTGTCCTGGATAAACCATATTTTATAGTGACATAGTTGTTATTAAATAACCATATTAGGTGTGGAATTAGGATAATTATAAAAGCCTCAAAACTAATCAGGTATTTAAAATCAAACTTCTTTTTTTTTTTTATAAATATTAAATAAATAAACAGAATGTCTATTGAAACTAAAAGATATATAAAAAGGTATTTTGAAAGAAAGCCAAAACCAGCAAATAATCCAACTAAGAGGCAATCAAAAAAACTTATTTTATTACCTTTGTATATTTTCCAGGAATAATAAACAGTTAATGACCAAAAGGGTAATTGACAAACATTTACATTAAATTCTGGAGTGGTGAAATTATAAAAGTAAATCGATTCTATTGCTAAAACAGATAACAAACCTAAAATTTTATTATCAAATATTTCAATAGAAAATTTATAAATAGTGAAAAAACTTATAATAACAAAAATTTGACTTAAAAAATAATACGCCCAATCTTGTGGGCCAAACATTTGATAAAAAAATTCAAGAAATACGGCCACCAAAGGTGGATGTTTATCATAACCCCAATCTAAATTACTTCCCCATGCTAAATGTTCAATTGTATCTAATGGTAAATTATGATTTGTAAACGTTGGAACGAGTGTCCAAATTATTAGATGAGATGTAATAAATATGTAAAATAAATTATTTAAATTCTTTTTATTTAAAGCCATTTTTTACAATCTATACAATTAAACGTTTCTTGACACCCCAATATTCATGAATATATTCACCAAATTCAAAAACTAAGTATGGTAAAGATCTCGAAAACTTACGTTCCAAAAGAAACAGAAAAATATATGTGTGCTAAACATTTAGCATATTTTAAAATAAAATTAAATGAATGGAAAAAAGATCTTAAAAAATCAAATAATGAGGCAATTGCTCAAGCATCTATGGATGATAACAGCGCATCAGCAGATATTGTCGATCAAGCAAGTTCTTATACAGAGAAGAATGTGGAAATGAGAGCAATAAATAGACAAATAAAACTTATAACAAAAATTGATGGAGCTCTAAAAAAAATACAAGATGGAACATATGGTTTTTGTGAAGATACAGGTGAACCAATTGGTTTAAAAAGATTAATGGCAAGACCAGTTGCAACTTTATGTATAGCTGCACAAGAAAAGCATGAAAAAGATGAAAAAGTTTATGCTGATGATTAAGGCTTAGGTATTTCAGAATTTTTATCTAAAAATTTATAACCTTTAACTACCGCTGGTCGATCGGCAATACGAATATACCAATCACAAAGATTATCATAATTTTTTAAACCTATGTCATGCCATTGATGTCTTGCTATCCATGGCCAAGTTGCAATATCAGCTATAGAATAATTTTCTCCTGCAAGATAATTATTTTTTGATAAATGATTTTCTAACACTTCGTATATTTTTTTGGTCATTTCAAAATATCTCTTTTCACCAACTTCACTTAATCCTTTATTAAATTTATAAAAGAAGTGATATTGGCCAATGAAAGGACCGATTGACCCCATTTGAGCCATAAGCCATTGATCAATTTTAAGTTTATTTTCTTTTTCGTAAAATTTTCCACTTTTTTCAGCAAGGTAAATTAATATAGCACCGGATTCGAACACGCTTTCTTTATTGTTTGAATGATCAATGATGGCTGGTATTTTTGAAAAAGGACTTATTTCTTTAAAATCTTTTTTAAATTGATCTCCTTTAGATAAATCCATTTTTTTAACAGCATATTCAAAACCTATTTCCTCAAGCATAATGCTTATCTTTTTTCCGTTAGGTGTATCAGATGAGAAGAGATCAATCATTTTTTAGACCAAGTCTATTTTGAACCGCTTTGGAAGTTGTGGTGAATTCAAAACGTAACTTTTCATCTGGTCTAGCATATTTAAAGCATCCTCTTGCTGCCAAGGCTCCTTCATGAAAACCTGAAAGAATTAATTTTAATTTTCCTGGATACGTACAGATATCTCCTATTGCAAATATTCCTTGTTTATTTGTTTCAAATGTCTCGGTGTTTACAGGAATTGTTTTTTTATCAATATTTAAACCCCAATCTAAAATTGGTCCAAGCTGCATTATTAAACCAAAAAAACCTAATACATAATCAGCAGATATCAATTTTGAATTTCCATCATCATCCTTAATTTCAACAGACTCTAGCTTTCCATTTCCTTTGATATCTTTTATGGAGTATTTGGTAAAAATTTCCAATTTATTATTTTTTTGTAATTCTTTTATTTTATCAACACTTGATTGAGCTCCTCTAAATTCATCTCTTCTATGAATTAAAGTAACTTTTGATGATTTTGATAATTCAATTGCCCAGTCTAAAGCACTGTCGCCTCCACCAAATATTACAACTGATTTGTCTTTAAAAATTGTTTTATCTTTAATTGAATAGAGAACAGTTTTCCCATCAAATTTATCCGCGCTTTTTGTTGGAAATTTTCTTGGCTCAAACGAACCTACTCCACCTGCAATTACAATATTTGGCGTTAAAAATTCTTTTCCATTTAACGTTTTAACTCTCCAATTCTCTTTTTCTTTTTTAATTTCTTGAACTCTGTCGCTTAAGTGAAAGTTAATATTAAATGGTTTTATTTGCTCAATTAAATTATTTGTTAGCTCTTCGCCAGTACATTCTGGGATTGCGGGAATATCATAAATTGGTTTATCTGGATAGAGTTCTATACATTGTCCACCAATTTTATCTAAGTTATCAACTATCTCACATTTTAATCCAATGATACCTAATTGATGTGCGCAAAAAAGACCTGTGGGTCCAGCTCCAATTATTAATGCATCGGTTTTAATCATTAAACTTGTTTCTCCGGTAAATGTACTACCAAGCCATTTAATTCATCTGAAACTGTTATTTGACAGCTCAATCTACTATTTGCTTTTGGTTCATATGCTTGGTCTAACATATCATCTTCACCAGTTTCTTTATTTGGTAATTTTGGAAACCAATCTTCTTTCACATAAACATGACAAGTAGCACAAGCCATACTCCCACCGCAGTCTGCATCAATTCCTGGAATATCATTTTGAACAGCCCCTTCCATTACTGTCAAACCATTTGCAACGTCTATTTCGTGTTTTTGACCACCATGTTCTATGTATGTAATTCTTGCCATGTCTTTTATATAATTATGCAAAAAAAAAGGGCAAGTGTGTGAAACACACTCGCCCCAGTATTTTTTAAAGCTTTAAGCTATTATTTTGCTCTAGCTCCACTTTGTGAAACTGCAGCAGACCAGATTACTAGTCCAAATGCAATTTTGTTTATGAAGTCAGCTAAGTTGTAAATCACGTTTAGTGAGTTAGCGTCAACTCCACCTACTAGATATCCAAAAACATATCCTAGTGGGTAAATTGCCCAACCTACTGTTACGATCATTCTCATAGCGCCCCATGCAGTAGCTAATGGCTTATTACCAGATTTAGCTGCTAATTTACCAGCTTCACCTGAGAATACTTCATATAAGATGTAGATCCATCCAGCCATACCGATAATGAAACCAAGCATAGCATTGATGTAACCTGCTTCTCCCATGTATCCACCAATTAACATAACTAGTGAACCAATTAGCAATCTCCAGAAGATAGCTCCTGGGATTTTTCTTACTGCTGCTAGAATTAAGTAAAATTCTATCATCTGTAACGGTACAGTAATTAACCAATCAATATATCTGTACACAGTTGGTGAGTCTCCAGTCATTACCCATACTTCTCTCATGTACATGTAATGAACGAATGCTACACCAGTTACTAGTCCAGCTACAGTTACTGACGTTTTCCAGCCAGGATGCACTGTTCCTCTTTCCATGAAGAAGAATACAGTTGCAGCTGCCATACCCATTGCGATTATCCAAAAAGATATCCCAACGAAGTCATCAGATGCTAGAAGGACTGTTTCTGCGTTTGCTGCACCTGAAAAGCCTAAGAAAGCTACAGTTGCAAGAGCAAACAATTTAAGTTTTTTCATAAAAAACTCCCTCTCAGTTAGTTTTTTTTAGTTTAAATTTAAACTACGGATCGACTCGAAAGTCTTTCCAAAGTTAGGGCTACATAGCAAATATAGGGAGGTAATAGAAGACTTTTTGACCTCTAAAAAGTGTTGATTTTACTAACTTTTTAAAATTAAATACAACCGGACACATAAAATATCAATAAAATGACAAATCTAAACAAATCACAGTGAAAAAAGATTTCAGTGCAATTTATAATCAATCCATAGAAAATCCTGAGGAATTTTGGGGTGAAGTTGCAAAAGATGTATTTTGGTTCAAAAAACCTAATAAAATTTTAAACAAATCTAATCCTCCTTTCTATAAATGGTTTGAGGATGGAACAACAAACACCTGCTACAACGCACTTGATCTTCATATTGATAATGGAAAAGGAAATAAGACAGCATTAATTTACGATAGCCCTATAACCGGAAACAAAGCAAAATTCACTTATAACCAACTTAAAGACAAAGTATCAAAATTTGCGGGCGCTCTTGATAATCAAGGAGTTAAAAAAGGAGACAGAGTTATAATTTACATGCCAATGATACCGGAGGCTGTAATTGCTATGCTAGCTTGTGGAAGAATTGGCGCTATCCATTCAGTTGTTTTTGGTGGATTTGCCTCAAACGAGCTTGCTAGTAGAATTGATGATAGTCAAGCACATTTATTAATCACTGCATCGTGCGGTTTTGAACCTGGAAGAACAGTCGAATACAGACCATTAGTTGATGAAGCTTTAAAATTAGCAAAACATAAAGTTAAAAGGTTAATTTTATTTCAACGAAAAGATTATGAGGTAAAACTCAACGCACCCTTGGAGATCAGTTGGGATGAGGCATTATCAAATGCAAAAGATAAAGATTGTGTTGAGATGGATTCAAATGAGTATGCTTATATTTTATACACATCAGGTACTACTGGTGTTCCTAAAGGGATTGTTAGAGATATTGGTGGACACATCGTTGCTTTAAAATGGACAATGAAAAATATTTACAACATTAATGAAGATGATGTGTGGTGGTCAGCAAGTGATATTGGTTGGATTGTTGGTCACTCTTATATTGTGTATGCCCCACTTTTTAAAGGATGTACCACTGTATTATTTGAGGGTAAACCAGTTGGCACTCCAGATGCTGGTGTTTTTTGGAGGGTAATTTCTGAACACAAAATAAAATCTTTGTTTACTGCTCCAACAGCATTTAGAGCGATTAAAAAAGAAGATCCAGAGGGAAAGTTTTTTTCAAAATATGATTTAAGCTCTTTTGAATCACTTTTTCTAGCAGGAGAGAGGGCAGATCCAGATACGATTAAATGGGCAGAGAATTTATTAAATGTTCCTGTGATTGATCATTGGTGGCAAACTGAAACGAGTTGGGCAATTAGTTCAAATTGCACAGGAATAGAAATGCAAAAAACTAAATACGGCTCAGCATGTAAGGCAGTGCCTGGGTATGATGTAAAAATTATAAAACCTGATCAGACAATTGCAAAACCCAATGAGATGGGAGATATTGTAGTTAAACTTCCACTCCCTCCAGGAACTTTTCCAACTTTATGGAATGCAGACAAAAGATATGTGGAAAATTATATGACTAATTATAAAGGTTACTATCAAACTTATGATGCTGGTCACATTGATGACGATGGATATATTTGGATTATGTCAAGGACTGATGACATAATTAATGTTGCTGGCCATAGACTATCAACTGGCGCAATAGAAGAAGTATTATCCGAACACCAATCTGTTGCTGAATGTGCAGTGATAGGAATTAAAGATCAACTAAAAGGCCAATTACCAGTAGGATTAATTGCTTTGAAAGCTGGAGTTACAAAAGATAATGAGGCTATTTCAAAAGAATGTATTCAATTAGTGAGAGATAAGGTTGGTCCAGTTGCTGCATTCAAAATTGCTATAGTTGTAAAAAGATTGCCAAAAACAAGGTCTGGCAAGGTTTTAAGAGGCACAATGAGAAAAATTGCTGATAAAGAAAATTATAAAATGCCAGCAACTATTGATGACCCTGCAATTCTTGATGAAATTAAAGAAAGTTTAATAGAAAATAAAATTTTGAATTAATGATCAAAACATATCTTTTTTTGATAGGAGCTATTATTTGTGAAGTCTGTGGAACAATGTTGCTACCTGTTACTCAAAACTTTACTAAGATAACGCCAACAGTCTTTTTAGCAATTTTTTACTTATCAGCTTTTTATTTGCTCACTTTTGTAGTTGATAAATTGCCAATTGCTATAGTTTATGGGACATGGAGTGGTTTAGGAATTTTTACAATTGCAGTTTTAGGATATGTTTTTTTTAAACAAACATTAACTTGGCAGGCTATATTTGGCATGTTTCTAATCGTTTTAGGAGTTACGCTTGTAAATATATACTCCAATAAAACAATTTCGTTTTAATCATTATTTGAAAAAAGTTATTAATTTAATCGTGAATTGTAAATATTTTTGATTTTAAATAATCTTCAAATTCGTCTTTAGTCATTTCATCTGATCCAATTCCAAAAACTCCAGTATCATCAAACTTTTTTGCTTTTTTAAAAACTTGATCTTTTGAGATCATTCCCTCTTTTATTAAAAAAATTTGATTATCAATTATTGTTCTTTGTTTATCGCTTACTCCAGCTATAGAAAATAGTATTAAAAGTAAAAGAAAGATTATTTCAGTTAATCGTTTCACTTTTATTCAAATTTTAAAGGAACTCCCTCAGGATCACCAATTATATTGCCATCTTTCATTTTAATTTTCCCGTTTATAATTGTTGCAACAGGTGTACCTTTAAATTTGTATCCATTAAATGGTGACCAACCACATTTACTCTCAACCTTTTCATTTTGTATTTCAATTATTTTGTTCATATCAACAATTGTAAAATCGGCGTCATAATCTTTTTTAATAAAACCTTTATTTTGAATTCCAAAAATTTTGACTGGATTTTCGCACAAAAGATTCATGAGTTGATTTAAGGATAATTTTCCATCATTCACATGATTTAACATTACAGGTAACAAAGTTTGTACACCTGGCATTCCTGATGGTGAATTTGGATATTCTTTATCTTTGTTTGTTTTTAGATGTGGCGCATGGTCGGATCCAATCGTATCATTAAAATTATTTCTAACGCCATACCATAATCTGTCGTAATGTGGTTTATCTCTTAAAGGGGGATTCATTTGAGCATAGGTTCCAAGTTTTTCATAACAGTCCGGAGCATAAAGTGTTAAATGTTGGGGGGTAATTTCAAATGTAATATTTCCTTTGTGTTGAGATAAAAAATCCACTTCTTCCTTAGTTGTTATATGAAGAATGTGTGCTTTTTTATTATATCTTTCAGCGATTCTTACAATTCTTCTTGTTGATGATAATGCACATTCCACACTTCTCCAAACTGGATGTGTGTGAACATCTCCATTTTTAATAAGTTTTTTATTTGTATTTAAAATTGCTTCATCTTCAGAATGGACTGCAACAACTTTAGAACTATTTTGAAAAACTTTATCAATATCCTCTTCCTCAGCGACTAATAAATTTCCAGTTGAAGATCCTGCAAATAATTTTATCCCACAACATCCTTCTAATGTTTTTAAACTTGCTAAATCATTTGCATTATCAGCTGTTGCGCCAAAATAAAAAGCATAGTTGCAGTACATTCTATTTTTTGCAAGATCTAGCTTTCTTTGAAATTCTTTTTTATTTGAGGTTGGCGGGTTTGTATTTGGCATTTCAAATACACCAGTAATACCTCCTACAATTGCTGCTCTACTACCTGAATGAAGATCCTCCGTATCTGTAGATCCTGGCTCTCTAAAATGCACTTGGGTATCTAAACAACCAGGTAAAACAATTAAATTGTTTGCATCATAAATGTTCTTGCTTTTCTTATTTTCAAGATTTCCAATATGAGAGATTTTGCTATTTGATATACCAATATCTGTTTTAGTTAGATTTCCATCAATATAGCAGGACCCATTTTTTATTATTAAATCTAACATTTTTCAGAAAAGTTATTATATTAATATATTAGATCTATCAATTATGAATAAAAATAATGTGTATATTTTAGAAGACAGGGGTTTACTATACGTAAGCGGTGATGATGTAAAAGAATTTCTTCAAAATATTATTACGAATAATATTAATGCAGTATCAGAGAAAAATTCATGCTTTGCTGGTTTACTAAGTCCTCAAGGAAAATACTTATATGACTTTATAGTTATAAAGCATAAGTCAGGTTATTTTTTAGATTGCGAAAAAAAAATTATAGATGAATTGTATAAGCAATTAACATTATATAAACTAAGATCTAAAGTCGAAATTTTAAATCTCAGCAATGAGTTTGTTATAGCAGCGCTTCATAAAGATAAATTTCTTGAGTTAGAAAATACTAAAGATCTAAATGGATATACAACAAAATTTAGAGAGGACACTATATTTTTAGATCCAAGGCATACTGAATTGGGTGCTAGACTAATTATTAATCTTGAAAAATTATATCTTTCCTTAAAAAAATTAAATCTACAATCATCAAATGTTGATGAATATTACAACTTAAGTCATTCTCTAGGAGTTCCTCAAATAGACACAAAAGAACTACAAAATAAATTATTTGGTATTGAATGTAATTTTGAGGAATTAAAAGGAATAGATTTTAAGAAAGGTTGTTATGTTGGACAGGAAAATACAGCTAGAATTAAACATAAAAACAAATTGAGTAAGAGAATACTTCCGTTTACACTTTTAGAAGGACATATAGATGATGGAGTCCTTAAAGTAAATAATACTGAAATTGGAAAAATTTTAATCAAAAATAGCATGCCTTTTGCACTAATTAAAATAAAAGAAAAAGAATTTGAATTTGATAAAGAGCTTAGTTGTGAAAACGCAACGGTGCTATTTAAAAAACCCCAATGGTTAAGTATTATTTAACAAATTTTGATAAATCTGGCTTAAAATAATTAGGTCCTTTCATTACTTTTCCAGCTTCATTATAAATCGGTTTTCCGTCCTCTCCTAATTTACTCATATTAGAATTTTGAACTTCCTCAAAACATTTGTCTAAATCAATACCAAAAGCTATTCCTGCCCCATAAGTAACATAAAGTATATCTGTAAGAGCATCAGCAACTTCTAATAGGTCCTTATTATCCATTGCTTGCTTTAATTCATCTAGTTCCTCTTTAATTAAATTATATCTTAAATCATTTATTTTTTCAGTGCTAAAAGAAGGTTTTGATTTTATTTCCTGGCCAAATGTTTGCATAAATGTTTTTACTTTTTGAAAGTTTGTCATTTTACTCCTGTAAGATTGTTCAATTCTAGTATATAAATTATCTTTAACTTTATTCAATTAAATGAAAACAAGAAAAGAATACGATAGCATTGGATCCATAAATGTGCCTGATAATAAGTATTGGGGGGCATCTACCCAAAGATCAAATAAGTTTTTTAATATTGGAAAAATACTAGTTGATTTATCAATAATTAAATCAATAGCAATAATTAAAAGATCTGCTGCAATAGTTCATAAAAGAGATAAATTTATCTCAAACAAAATAGCTAATGCAATAATTAAAGCCTCAAATGAGGTTATTGCTGGAAAGTTAGATGAAAATTTTCCTTTAAAAGTCTGGCAAACAGGATCAGGAACTCAAACAAATATGAATGTAAATGAAGTTATTGCTAATAGAGCAATCCAAATTCTTAATGGTAAAAAAGGATCAAAAAAACCTGTTCACCCAAATGATCATGTAAATAAATCACAATCTACAAACGATGTTTTTCCTTCTGCTATGCATATTTCAATAGCAAAAGAAACAATTGGAAAGTTAATTCCGAATTTAAAAATTTTAGAAAATTCTTTAAGGAAAAAATCCGTTGAATTTAAGAAAATTGTTAAAATCGGAAGAACTCATCTACAGGATGCAACACCACTTACTTTAGGGCAAGAATTTTCTGGGTACCATGAACAAATAAAAAAATGTTTGGATAGAATAAAATATTGTCTCAATGACATTCTTTTTTTAGCGCAAGGTGGCACCGCGGTAGGAACAGGAATAAATACAAAAAAAAACTTTGATAAAAAAATTGTTAAAGAAATAGGAAAATTTTGTAAAATCAAATTTAAACCTGCGCCAAATAAATTCTCTGAACTCGCTGCACATGATGCAATTGTTAATTTTTCTGGGGCACTAAATACTTGTGCCGTTGCATTAATGAAAATTTCAAACGATATAAGATTTTTGGCGTCTGGGCCCAGAGCAGGTTATGGTGAATTAATTTTACCGGAAAACGAACCTGGCTCTTCTATTATGCCTGGCAAAGTAAATCCTACTCAATGCGAGGCTGTAACAATGGTTTGTGCAAAAGTAATAGGCAATCACACAGGTATTACTGTAGCAGGATCACATGGACATTTTGAATTAAACGTCTTTAAACCATTAATTGCTCATAATATACTTCAGTCAATTGACATAATCGCTGATAGTATAAAAAACTTTAGCTTATATTGTGTTAACGGAATTAAAGCAGATAAATCAAAAATAAAAGAGCATTTAGAAAACTCATTAATGCTCGTCACAGCTCTTGCACCAAAAATTGGTTACGATAATGCTGCTAAAATTGCCAAGATGGCCTTAAAGAACAGGACCAAACTAAAATATGAAACTTTAAAGACAGGCTTAATCAATGAAAAGGAGTATGATAAAATTGTAAATCCTCTTCAAATGACAAAACCTGATTAAGGCAGAATATCTCTTAAAGTAGATTTAAGAACTATCATATTATTTATTTTTACAATTTCCTCTAATAGATTTTGAGAATCCTTTTCATTAATATGTATGTTCGATAAATAAACATCTCCTGTATCTATATTTCTATCTAAATCAAAAAAGACTTTTTTAATATTTTCTATTTTTTTTATATTAAGTTGAAATTTCTGTGCTAATTTTTTTTGATTTGTAACATTTAACACATTTTTAGTCTTAAAAATAAGTTCACCTTCTTTGATAGTATAAATATAATTTGTTTTTACGACACCTATTTCATCCATTTCCAAATATGAATTTAAATTTTTTATTTTTCCTTGATTTATAGAAAGTGAAATTTTTCCATTTTTTAATAATTTATCCTCTAAGTTAGATAAAGTTAATATTAAGTCTCCATCCAGATTTTCGAGAAATTCTCTTTCGGCATTAGTAATGAAATTTAAAATATAATCAGATATAAAACTAATATTTTTTTTCTCAAAAGTTATTTCACCATTAAAGTAGAATGGATTGAGCTCAATCGATGAATTCAATTTAATACTCTGATTATTTTTTTGATCAGGTGAAGATACTTTAATTTTTGAATTTTTAAAAAAATAATCAAATAAAATACTTTCATTTAAAAACTTGATCGAGCTACTACCTCTGAATTCATTTTGATTTTCATATATAAATAAATTTTTAATAAAAACATTTGGATTTTTTAATTTTATTTCATTCAAAGTTGATTTTGGCTCATTGTAATTTCTTTTCCAATAAGATGTAAAATCAATATCAAATATAGATCCTTTTAATTTAAGTTCTTTAGCTGTAAAATTTTCATTTATCTGATAATTAATTTTTTTAATAGGAGAAATTAAAATTACATTATTTTCACTGTCACTAAGAAATACTTTTATATTCGTGGCTGTAATCGGCTTATTAATTTTGAAATAAAGATGATCCCTGAAATCTTTTAAATCGTTAATTTTAATATTTAAGTTCGCATTTTCAAACTTCATATCAGTAATAACTATATTTTTTTTGGAATAGATTTTATTACTTGGAATAAAAAGTTTTAAGTTTCTTACTTCAGCAATTGCTGATTTTTCATTTTCAATATTAAAATCAAGATTCGCTTTTTTGATCAACAAATGAGGTCTTGGAAGAACTCTAAACGAAATATTATCTAAAATTTTTAGATTAATCTTAAAATCTGAAAAAAATTTATTCTCTATCTCATTTTGTATACTTTTATAATTAAATAAAACTGGTAAGGATAAAAATATAATTATAGTGAAAATAACTATAATTGATGACAAAACAATTGTGGAAGAGTCTATTTTTTTTCTTTTCCTCATATTAATTAGAATGGCTTATACTACAAATAATTAAATGTTAAATTCAGAATATTTAAATAATTTAAATGATAATCAGCGACAAGCGGTCGAATATTTAGATGGTCCTCTTTTGATCGTAGCCGGTGCTGGATCAGGCAAAACTAAAGTTCTCACTTCTAGGATTGCACATATAATTTGTAAACATAAAGCTTTTCCTAATCAAATTTTAGCTGTCACTTTTACAAATAAAGCAGCAAAGGAGATGCAGTTGCGTGTTTCAAAACTATTGAAAAAAGATGCTACAGGATTACCCTGGCTTGGGACATTTCATTCAATTAGTGCAAAATTGCTTAGAAAACACGCTGATGCAGCTGGACTAAAAAATAATTTTTCAATTATAGATCAAGATGACCAGGTAAGACTTATCAAAAATATATGTAAAGGTGAAAATATAGATATTAAAAAAATATCTCCAAAATATATTTTGGCAATTATTGACAAATGGAAGAATAAGGGTTTTTACCCTCAAGATGTAATTTTAAAAAGAAAAGATCCATTAGAGAAAAATTTTTTAAATATTTATAAGATTTACCAGCAAAAATTAATAGATTTGAATTCAGCAGATTTTAGCGATTTGATATTACACATTGTTAAAATATTTGAAAAATATCATGATATAGCTGAATTATATTCAAAGAAATTTAAATATATTTTAGTTGATGAATATCAAGACACTAATTTTATTCAAAGTGAGTGGTTAAAACATTTATCAGGTTATAACAAAAATATTTGTTGTGTTGGAGATGATGATCAATCAATTTACAGTTGGAGAGGTGCAGAAATAAAAAACTTTCTAGAATTTGATAAAGTTTATGAAAATACAAAAGTTATCCGATTAGAAAAAAATTATAGATCAACACAAAATATTTTGAGCGTGGCATCTAAATTGATTGAGAATAACCAAAATCGAGTAGGGAAAACTTTGTTCACCAACCATGATGATGGAGAGCTAGTAAGTTTAAGTTGTTTTAGAAATGTTAAAGACGAGGCAACTGAAGTTGGTTCAGAAATTGAGAGACTTAAAAAAAATTTCTCCCTTAATGAAGTAGCAATTTTAGTTAGAGCCATATTTCAAACTAGAGAGTTTGAAGAAAGATTTTTAAAAATAGGACTGCCATACAGAATTGTCGGGGGAATTAAATTTTATGAAAGGGCTGAAATTAAAGATTGTGTTGCGTATTTAAAGGTTATTCATCAACCTTCTGATGATTTATCTTTTGAAAGAATAATTAACGTTCCTAAGAGGTCTATTGGAGATACAACAATTAAAATTATAAATGATTACGCAAAAATAAATAACACTTCTTTAGAAAATGCAGCAAGAAAGCTTATTGAAGATAACAAAATTAAACCAAAAACTAAATTAGGATTAAATTCATTGCTAAATCTTTTACAAAAATGGAGAGAAGACTTAAAAAAAAAAATAAATCATAATAAACTTTTACAACTTGTTTTAGATGAATCTGGATACAGTGAAATGCTAAAGAATAAGAAAGATTTAGAAAATGAAAATAGATTAGAAAATATTAAAGAATTATTAAATGCAATGAAAGAATTTGATAATCTTGAAAGTTTCTTAGATCATGTAGCACTTGCTACATCGTTAGATCAAGATTGGGAGAGTGAAAAAGTAAACTTAATGACCATGCACGCATCAAAAGGTTTAGAGTTTGACGTTGTATTTTTACCGGGATGGGAAGAAGGTTTATTTCCTCATCAAAAAAGCATTGAAGAAAAAGGTGAAAATGGTTTAGAGGAAGAGAGAAGACTTGCATATGTAGGTATCACAAGAGCAAAAAAAATAGCAAAAATATCTTTTTCTATGAACAGATTTTATCAAGGTGATTGGATTGATAGCATGTCATCTAGGTTTATTGATGAATTGCCAGATGAAAATTTAAAAAAAAATAACAATTTTATTGATGAAAACGAGGATGATTTTGAATTTAACCAAGATATTGAATTTGATGAACCAATAAGAAGTCCTGGTTGGTTGAGATATCAAAAAAAATTAAATGATAAATAAAATTAAAAAACTAATTAATCTTAATAATCTAGATGGATACATAGTACCAAAAAATGACGAATTTTTCACAGAATATTCAAAAATAAATAAACTTGAAATTGTTGCAGGTTTTTCTGGATCTGCAGGTTTTATATTAATTTTAAAAAACTCAAATCATTTATTCGTTGATGGCAGATACACAATTCAAGCTAAACAACAATCAGGAAAAAAATTTAAAATACATGAAATACCTTTCAGATGGCCTAAAGATATATTAAAAAAAAATGCCTCACTTAAAATTGGTTTTGACCCTAAATTATTTACAACAGAGACACTGGAAAAATATTTCAATAATTCTTGCAATCTATTTCCTGTGAGTTCTAATTTATTTAAAATCAAAGTTGAGATAATTAATAAAGATAATTTAGTTTACCAAATAAATACTTCAATTACTGGGGAAAGCTCGAAAAATAAAATTAATAGATTGAGCAAAATTCTTGAAAGTAAAAAGTTAGATAATTTATTTATCAGTTCAGGGGAAAATGTTTGCTGGCTACTTAATATTAGAGGTAAAGATTTGCCAAATTCTCCGATAGCAAATTTTCAAGCTATTTTAACTAGTAATAAACAAATAATACTTTTTGGAAGTATAAAAAAATTAAAAAATATAAAAAAAGAATTATTAAAAAACAAAATTTCTTTTCATGAAAAAGATGATTTTTTTAAAATACTGAGCTCTTTAAAAGGAAAATCATTTTGCATAGATAGCAAAACCTGTTCAGTTTTTAATGAAAAATTAATTAACTCAAAATTTTTAATTAAAAAAAAAATAGATCCAATTAATGGTTTAAAATCTGTTAAAAATAATACTGAAATTAAAAATATGATTGAAGCACATATTAAAGATGGTGTTGCAGTTACAAAATTTTTATACTGGATAAAAAATTCAAATATCAGAAAATTAGATGAGATTAAAGTTGAAAAAAAATTGGAAAGTTTTAGAAAGCAAAGCAAGAATTATTTATTTCCAAGTTTTAATACAATTGCAGGGTCAGGACCAAACGGTGCAATAATTCACTATAGATCAAATAAAAAATCAAACCGTAAACTTAATAAAGATGATCTTTTGTTAGTAGATTCAGGTGGACAATACAAATGGGGTACAACTGATATTACAAGAACAATATCTTTTAGTGATCCTAGTAAGAAAACTAAAGAGCTTTATACAAGGGTTTTGAAAGGTCACATAGCAGTTGCAATGTCAAAAATAGATAAATTAAAAAATGGAAATAATATTGATAAACTTGCAAGAAAAAATCTTAAATCTGTAAATTTAGACTACAGACATGGAACCGGGCACGGAGTTGGTTTTTTTATGAATGTCCATGAAGGTCCACAAAGTATATCTAAAAATAACTTTATAAAACTCAAAAAAGGTATGATCGTTAGCAATGAGCCAGGTATTTATTTAGAAAACAAGCTTGGAATAAGAATTGAAAATTTAGTCTATATAGATGGAAATAATAAAAATCTTTTTTTTAAAAACTTAACTTTTGCTCCTCTTGAAAAAGATTTAATAAATGAAAATATGTTAACAAAAATTGAAAAAGATTATATTTTTTCTTACCACTTAGAAACTTACTCAAAAATATCAGCACATCTCAATAATAAAGAAAGAGTATGGCTTGCAAAACTAATTCAATAAATCAGACCATTCTTTTTGTGTAAGTATTTTAATTCCCAAATTTTTAGCCTGTTCTACTTTTCTATTAGTTGGTTTTTCACCAATTACTAAGTAGTCTAATTTTTTTGTTACACTGCTAACAATACTACCAGCATGTTCCTCAATTAAACTTTTAGCCTCTGCACGACTAATGTTTTGAAGTTTGCCAGTAAACATGAAAGAAACATTTTTTAATTTACCTTTACTTTTAACTTCTCTATCTTTAACGCTCAATATCTCACTTAATTTTTCTACAACTTTAATATTTGTTTTATTTTGAAAGAATTTTTCCAAAGATTTAACTTGAGTTTCTCCTATTCCATCAATGTTAATTAATTCTTTAATTTTATCTTTTTTTAATAAATTTAAAAAACTTTTTATATTTTTTGTAAAATCAGCGATTATTTTAGCATTTTCTATTCCAATATGTCTTATTCCTAAAGAAAAAATAAATTTATCTAATGTAACTTTTCTTGAATTTTCAATTGAAAATTTAAGATTTGAGGCTGATTGTGATCCCCATCCATCAAGAGAGGAAATTTTCTGGTAATCTAAATTATAGATATCTTGAGGTAATTTTATAAATTTTAAGTCCCAAAATTTTTCGACTACTTTTTTACCTAGCCCATCAATATTTATTGCATCTTTTGATATGAAATGTTTAATTTTTTCTATTGCAATTTTATTGCAGGTGTATCCATCATTAGCACATCTTCTCACTGCATCGAATTTTTTAGTAATTTTATTAAATTCTTTTTCTGTCTTAGATCCGCAAGAAGGGCATATTGTTGGGAATATAAATTTATTTTGTGTTTTTTTTCTTTTTTTAAGATCTACTTCTAAAACGTGAGGTATAACATCTCCTGCTCTTTCAATTTTTACTGTATCACCAATTCTTATATCTTTTCTTATAATTTCATCTTCATTGTGCAAGGTTGCATTTGATACCACTACACCTCCAATATTTACTGGTTTGACTTTTGCTACAGGTGTTAAAGCTCCTGTTCGTCCAACTTGGATATCGATGTTTAAAATTTCAGAATACGCATGATCTGCAGAGAATTTATGTGCTATTGCCCATCTAGGGGCATTTGAGGTAAATCCTAATCTTTTTTGTAATTGCAAACTATTTACTTTATAAACCAATCCATCAATATCATACTTTAAATCAAATCTTTTCTTTTCAAATTGTTGGTGAAACACTACTAGCTCCTCAGTGGTTTTTATTACTTTATTATAATCACTTGTTAAAAATCCCCAGGACTTTAGCTCATTTAAAAAATCAGACTGATTTTCGAATTTATTTTCACTAATAAATCCAAATGTATATGCAATAAATTTAAGTGAAATCTTAGATGTTTCTTTAGGATCTTTTTGTCTAAGCGATCCTGATGCTGCATTTCTTGGATTTGCAAATTTATCTTTTATTTTTTCAAAATCTTTTTTTTCAATAAAAACTTCCCCTCTTATTTCTATCTCCTCTGGAATATTTTTTTTTAAAATTTTATGTGGAATATCTTTAATAGTTTTTAGATTGTTAGTTATCAATTCGCCTTCATTTCCATCACCTCGAGAAACACCATAAGTCAAATTGCCATTGATATATGTCAAAGATGCAGAAATACCGTCAATTTTTGGCTCAACACTATATTCTAATGCAATTTTTTCATTTAGATAATTTAGAATTTTTTTTTCAAAATTAATTAAATCTTCTCTATCAAATGCGTTAGATAAAGATAACATCTGTACTTTATGCTTAAACTTTTTAAAATTTTTAGAAGGTTTAAAGCCCACAGTATTAGATGGAGATTTAATGCTATTAAGATAAGAATATTTTTTTTCTAAATTTGTTATTTCTGCTTTGAGTTGATCAAATTGGCTGTCAGAAATAACTGGAGCACTTTGGTCATAATATAATTTATTATGTTTTTGGAGCTCTTTAATCTTTCTTTTATATATTTTTTCAACTTCCTTGTTCATCTGATCAACTTATTTAAGTAGATCTTTAAATTTTTGCAATATTGATTGCTCTTTTTCTGAATTTCCTTTATTTGCTGTTTTAACATAGTTCTTATTTAAAATTTTATAGCTTTCCTCATACCATTCACTAGATTGGTAGTTATAGCCTAATAAAGAAGCATATTTTTTTGCTTCATCAATTAAACCTAGCTTGAAATGTAATTCAACTAATCTATGAAGTGCCTCCTCAACATATATAGTTGTTTCATAATCATTAATTACTGTTTTAAATCTATTAATTGCAGGTATCCATTTTTCTCTATCTACATAATATCTTGCAAGATACATTTCCTTTGAAGCAAGTATTTCTTGTATAAGTTCAAGTTTAAATTCTGAATCTATGGCAAACTCTGTATTTGGATAATTTTTAAGAACAATTTTGAAATATTCTTCAGCTTTTAGTATTTCCTCTAAATCTTTAGTTTCATCAACTATTAAATTGTAATGACTTAATGCTAACAAATAATAAGCATAATCTCTTCTAGGATGATTTTTATATTTTTGTAAAAATTTTTCTAGTTCTATTATTGTATCATCATAATATAGTTGTGAAAAATAAGCATAGGCAGCCATCAATGCTGCTCTTGGAGCCCAAATTGATTGTGGGTAAATAAGTTCAGCTTCGTTAAATTTCCTAGCTGCATAAATAACATCATTTTTTTTTAATTCTTCAAGACCCTGATTGTAAGCATCGATCATTTGTATTTCTAAACTCTTTTCCTCTACTATTGAAATTTTTTCATCTTTTTTAGCGCAAGAGTATAAATTAATGAAAATTATAAAAATTAAAATTTTAGATAAAAAAGACATCTCAAAATTTTAACAGAAATTTTGAAAATTTCTAATTATTATGCTATGGATCTTAATTGATTTCTATCAGCAAAAGAGTGTGGTAAATTTTTTCCTTTGATTTCTATCAATGAGTAATTGGACTTATCACTGAATAATTTTTTTAATAGTTTGTTAGTTAAACTATGTCCTCCTTGAGAGCATTTTAATGATCCTATGATTCTATAACCCGATAAATACAAGTCACCCATACAATCTAAAATCTTGTGATTTACAAACTCTAATTTGTTTCTTAAGCCCTCTTTATTTAAAATTGAATTGTTCTTTACCACTATTGCATTATCTAAACTACCACCTTTACCAAGACCGAGTGCTTCTAATTTTTTAATATCTTCGTACAAACAAAATGTTCTTGAATTGTAAATGTCTTTTAGATCATCCTCAAAAAGACTGACTTTATTTCTTTGAGTTTTTACTAAAGGATTATTATATTTAATCTCAAAGTCAATTTCTGAAGATACATTAGATTTATCGATTGATATTGTTTTATAACCCTCAGTAAATTCAATTTTTGAATTGACTTTAATTAGTTTTATTGGTTCCTCATAATTTTTAAATCCCGAGTCCAATATTAACTCTACAAATTTCTTAGCCGAACCATCTACAATTGGTACCTCCTGCGAGTCTAACTCAACGATAACATTATCTACTCCTAGACCATAAAGAGCACCCATTAGATGTTCTATTGTCGATACCTTGACGTTATATTCATTTGAAATTGTTGTACATAAGGTTGCATCAACAACATTTCTGTAATTTGGTATTACAGTATTATTATTCTTTATATCTATTCTTTTAAAAATTACTCCAGAATTAACAGGAGCTGGGAGAACGTTCATGTTCACTTTTAATCCTGTATGTACTCCAATTCCACTTACTGAGAATTTTTTATTAATTGTTTTTTGAGTTAATAACGACACATCAGATGTATAATTAATACAGGTCTAATTAGACATACACGTATTATTACAACAAAATACAATTCAAATTTTTTGGAACAAATTAAAGAATTTCTCAAAAATACCTTGTTTTTTGCCAAATTTTTTATTTTCTAGCTCGAGGTTTTGTTCAAAACCATATTCTAAACCTAATTTACAAATCTCCCTATCATTTTCCTCATAAAAAATTATATCTTTAAAATTTTCTATGCTATCAAAATTGAAAGTGTTTTTATCAAATAATTTAGAACCTCTTCCGATTAATACAAGTAAAAGCTTCTCCTTTGATAAATTATGTACTGAATTTTGGATATCGCTAAACAATAGATTAAATATTTCATCTACTCTTGCTAAAATAACTTTTTTTAATAGATCAATTGGGATTTTTTTATTAATTAATTTTTTATAAATCTTTTCATCAGAGTAATCTTCATCTGAGTATGAAAAATCTGACTCAGATTTGTTGAATATTTTTTTAATTTGTTCAGATTCATCCAAATTTAGCTTCAATATATATGAGATGTCTTTTGTAATGTTGTGACTGCCAATTGAAACATTATTTATATATACAAGTTTTTTTTCTTTATATAAAATTAAAGTACTTCTATTTAGTCCAATATCCAAAAATGCGGTATATTTTTCATTTTTGAAATAATTGAGATATGAATTTGATCTAACCAAACTGGAACAAAAAATATTTTTTATATTAATATTATTATCTTTAAATTCTCTCTTAATATTTAATAAATTATCTTTTGGTAGACATAAAATTTTAAATTGAAACAATATATAAGATTTGTCTTTTAAATCTTTTGGTAACTCTTTTATCTCTATATTATCTATAAAAATTTTATTAATAAAAAAATTGATTATTTTTTTATTTTTATAAGACTCTGTTACAATTTGATTACAATCCAAAATAGCAGATTGCTGAATTTCATCAGGTGATTGAATTTGGTCGATTTTTTTTTTAATTGAAAGATCGAGGGTTAAAATGTTTGATTTATCAATTAATAATATAATATTATCAATATGGTTTGATATTTCTTTCTCAGAATTTCTAATAATTTTTTTTAAGGATTTTGATAAATTATTTTCCTCAGATAAATACTCAATTTCTTCAATAAGTGAAAAAATATTTTTATTTTTTTCATCAAATATGGATAATCTGATTGCTGAATTTCCGAAATCAATTACTGTGTTAATTTTTTGTTTTATCATTCAAAACGATTATTTTATTTTTAATTCTAAAATCGATAATACTATTTGCTTTTAATTGTTTTTTTTTTTCTAAAAGATTATAACTTTTTAAAGATGCAGATTGATTTTTAGATGGAAGTTTAATAGTGATATTATTTTTCATCTCTATGTCCCATCTTCCACTTTTAAAAAAAAAATAACTATCAATTCTATCCAAGTCAAAGTTAATTTCTTTCAAATTTTCTTGTAAATTTATAAAGCTTTGAATTGGAAAATTTCCAAATACAACAGGCAAATTTTGATCTAACATATAGTTTTCAAATTCTATAAATTTTTTATTTTCTCCGATCAAAAACTCTTTTCCATCTATTATAGTTTTTGCAATATACTTTGTTTTTCTTATTTGAATTTTTAGTTTATATGGAAAAATCTTCTGAATTTTATAATCTTCAAATTCGTTGTATTGTTCTAGAATATTTATTAATTCGTTATTTTTAATAAAAAAAATGTTTTTGTTTTTAAGGATACTTAAATTTTCTTCTAATCTATTTTGATCCTCAAAATTTAAACCAATTATATCAATAGATTTTACGTCAAAATATTTTGAGAAACTCGTACTATAATTTGTATTGATGGCAGTTGTTAAAAATATAAAAATCAAAAAATAAAGATAGATTTTTTTTTTATTTATTAATTGATGCATCTTTAATAATTTTATTAATCAATTCCCCAAAAGAGATATTTTTATACCTTGCTATCTCCGGGACTAACGAAAGGGACGTCATACCTGGTTGGGTATTTGTTTCTAATAAATAAAATTTGTTATTATAAAACCTAAAATCTGATCTTGTAATTCCACGACACTTTAATAATTTATGAGCTTTTAAAGCTATAGAAGTAATTTTATTATAATTTTCTCTACTTAAATCTACAGGAATAACATGTTCAGTTTTAGCTTTAGGATTATATTTGGCCTCGTAATCATAAAATTTTCTCTTTGGCTTAAGTTCTATTGCACCAAGTTTTTGATTTCCAAGAATTGCAACTTGTATTTCCCTTCCTGGAATAAATTTTTCAATCAGGATTTCGTCGTAGTCTCTCAAATTTTTTAAATTCTTTAAAAAATTTTTTTTTTGACATATGAAGACTTTTACACTTGAACCTTCATTTATAGGTTTAACAACAACAGGAAAATTGAGTTTTTTTTCTACTAATTTTAATAGTTTTATTTCTTTAGGAAACTTGAAGTTATATTTAATATATTTTGGAGTTAATATTTTATTCTTTACATATATTTTTTTTGAAATTTCCTTATCAATTGCTAATGATGATGAGAGCACCCCAGAATGAGTATATTTAACTTTTTGTGACTCTAATAAAGCTTGAATATATCCATCTTCACCGTATCTACCATGTAACAAATTAAATACTATACTAGGCTTAAAACTTTTAATTTTTTTTATAAAGTTTCCATCTGGCTCGACAAATTCAATAATATAATTTTTTTTTTTTTTAAGTTCTTTATGTACGCTCTTTGCGGTTTTTAAACTAATTTCTCTTTCTTTTGAATAACCACCTGCAACTAACAAGATTTTTTGTTTCATTCAACAATTATTATCTCTGTATTAATTTTAACTCCTGTTTTTTTAAAAACTTTATCTCTTACTGTTGAAATTAACTTTTTCATATCATTAAACGAAGCATCCTTTTTATTAATAAAAAAATTGAAGTGTTTTTCTGATATAGCTGCATCACCAAAATTTAAAGATTTTGGAACTGACTCTTTAATTAATTCCCAAACTTTTTTTTCTGTTTGATCTTTTGGATTTTTAAAAGTACTCCCACCAGTTTTTACTTTAGTAGGCTGTGCATTCTCTTTTTTTTCTTTCATTTCTAATATTTTATTTTGAATCTTAATTTTTTCTTTTTTTTCTCCTTTAAAGGTTGCGCTTAAAAATATTATATCATTTGGTAAATCAGATCCTCTATATTTAAATTTAACATTTTTTTTATCAATTATTTTTACAGATCCTTCATAATCAATACATTGTATAGAGATTAAAATATCTTTGAACTCTCTATCGAAACAACCAGAATTCATTCGAATACCTCCACCAACAGAGCCCGGTATACAGGATAAAAATTCCATTCCTGCAAGATTATTTTCTTTAGAAAATTCAGAGAGTTTCTTTTGTGTAATACCACATCCAGCGATAATTAAATTTTCGTTTAAAATTGTTAAATTTTTAAAACTTTTACCTAGTTTAATTACTGCACCATTAAAAATCCCGTCTGTAATCAAGACATTCGATCCTGCTCCCAAAACGAAGATTTTACCTCTTTTATTATAAACTTTTAGGAACTCTATCAACCCTTTAAGGGTATTTGCTTTGAAGAAAATCTTTGCTTTACCTCCAATATTAAACCAATTTAATTTTTTTAAATCATAATCAAAATAAATTTCACCATCATTAATTGTCAGGTTTTTTAGGTCTTCAATTTGCATTAATATTTTTTTTATAAATTCCTCATCCAATTAGAAATACTTCCAGCACCCATCCCAATATAAATTTTTTCACCATAGGCTGTTTGTTTAATTAATTTTTTCAGACTTCCTTCATTCTCAATGTTAATAAGACTTACATTTGAATTTTTAATTATTAATTTAGCAAATTTTTTATATGCAAACCCTAGCTTAATATTCTCACTTGCTTTATAAATCGGACAAAGAATTACTGTATCAGCTTTTTTAAAAGACCTAGAAAATTCAAATTTAAGATTTTTTACCCTAGATATTCTGTGAGGCTGAAATATGCATACAATTTCTTTTTTCTTGTAAACTTCTTTTACTCCCTCCAATACAGAAGATATTTCTGTTGGATGATGGGCATAGTCATCAAAAAATAATGCATTATTTCTTTTAAAAAGAAAATTAAACCTTCTTTGTACGCCTTTAAAATTTTTTAAACCTTCTTTAATAGTCCTATCATTTATACCAATTAAAAAAGCAATAGCGGCACATGATGCTGCATTTTTAATATTATGTAAACCTATTAAGGGTATCTTAATTTTTTTAATTTCTTTTTTATTACCTGGTATTTTAATTTTTAAATTAAATTCAGAGTATTTTACTTTTTGCAAAGTTTGTGTAATACGAAAGTTTGCATCTTTCGATAATCCATATGTATAAAAATTTTTATTTTTAGTTTTTTTGATTACATCTTTAATATTTTTGTCGTCAATGCATAAAAAAGTTTTTCCTAGAGAGGGAGTTTTTTCAATAAAGTTTGAAAAATTTTTTTTCAAATTTTCTAAAGATTTATAAAAATCTAAGTGTTCAGAATCGATGTTTGTAATTATAGAATATGTAAAAGGTATTTTTAGAAAGCTACCGTCAGATTCATCAGACTCAATTAGGCACCAATTGCTTTTTCCTAGTTTAGCTGAGTTTCCAAATGAATTTAAAACTCCTCCATTAATTATCGTTGGATCTAATTTTGCATTACTAAGTATACTAGATAATAGTGATGTTGTAGTTGTTTTTCCATGAGATCCTGTGACTACAATATTCTTCATTAAAGAAACAATATGACCAAGCATTTCTCCCCTTGTATAGATTGGTAACTTTAATTTTTTTGCTTGAACTAATTCAGGATTGTTATTTTTAATTGCAGTTGAAATTACAAGAACAGTACTATTTTTTAAATTTGTTTTATTATGATTTAAGAAAATTGGTATTTTCTTTTGTTTTAATCTATCTATATTCTTATTTTCTGAGATATCGCTACCTTGCACCCTAAAACCAAGACCATTCATAATTAAAGCTAGACCACTCATGCCTATCCCGCCTATTCCAATAAAGTGAATTAGCTCTCTTTTTCCTAAATTAATTTTCATTGATAAGGTCTATCAATTTTTTATTTACATTATTCCAACTGTTTTGGTTAGTAATTTTTAATAGGTTATTTTTTTTTTCTTCATGATCTTTCTTATTCTTAAATAAATTTATGAATTTTATGCTGTTAAGATCATTTTGCTTTATTAACCAACAACAATTATTTTCTTCGTATACTTTGGCGTTATAAAATTGATGATTATCTTTAGCAAATGGGAATGGTATTGCTAAAAAAGGCACGTTTAAATGTGCTAATTCTGCAATTGCAGATGCTCCCGATCTTGTAATGGCAATGTCTATATCATTAATTTTTGTATGAAGGTTTTTATCAAAATCAAATAATTCATATTGAAAATTAGATTTTTGATAATGATCATTAATTTTTTTTCTTTCAATTGTATTATAAACTTGTTGTTTGACTTTAATATTTAGCTCTTTTGATAATTCCAGAATGTATTTAGTTATTTGTTGATCAAAAAAAATAGATCCTTGACTTCCTCCAACTATTAATATTTTAATATTTTCTTTTTCTAAATTTTGAGAATTTTTTTCTACTTCGTAAATTTCTTTTCTCAAAATTGGAGCAATCAATATACTTAAATATTTTTTAGGAAATAATTTCAAGTTTTTATCATAACATAAAATCTTTTTTGCAATTTTAATCATATATTTATTTGACCGTCCAATTACACTATTTGGTTCAAATAAAATAATCTCACAATTTAAAAATAATGATGCAAAACAAAATGGAAAGGACATGTACCCACCTGTGCTTATAATTTTTTGTATATGATTTTTTTTTAAATAATTATATGACTCAAAGATTACATAAATAAATTTAAATAATTTAAATGGTAGAGACCAAATATTACTAAATAAGTTTGGTACTTTAATTAAATTGTATTCGTAATCTTGTTTATTTATAAATTTAGTACCCCTTTCATCTGTGGCTATACGGACATCAAAATTATTTTTAAGATGATCAAAAATTGTAATAGCAGGTATTACATGACCACCTGAGCCACCTGTTACGATTAATATTTTTGTCATATATCTGATAATCTTCTTTTTGTTAAGTTAAGTATTATACCTGAAACTAAAGCTGTGCTAATTATAGACGAACCACCATAACTTAAAAATGGTAGTGTCATACCAGTGGTGGGTAATAATCTAATATTTACTCCAACGTGTACAAATGTTTGTAACAATATCAATGTTACACATCCAATTAAAATTAATTTATTTTTTTCAGAAATAGTATTATTAATTTTTTTGATTACATTATAAGAGAAGACTAAATATAAAATCATTATCAATATTACAATAATAGCACCAAACTCTTCTGAGATTACAGAGATTATATAATCTGTGTGCGCCTCAGGAACTTTTGAATTCAATGTTCCTTCACCGATCCCTCTACCAAAAAATCCACCACCAGAAATTGCATCACTTGCTCGATCCGCTTGGTAATTATTTCCATTACTAGTATTCAAAAAAGATAGAAGTCTTATTTTTATATATTCAAACTTTGATACAAAAAATATTAAATAAGTTGATATTGATATTGTAAAAATAAAAAACAAAAAGAATAAATATATGTTTATTCCTGAAACAAATATTAGTGTTAACCATACCATAGTAATCAATAATGTTTGGCCAAGATCTGGCTGGGAGATTAAAAGAAGTATAACTGGCAAAAGAACAATGCCACTTAATAAATATTTGTAAAAAATATTTTTATTTAAGCAAAGCAAAATTGAGACAAATACAATAA